>CASGAB010000005.1 GCA_949299395.1 uncultured bacterium
TTAAAACTTCGCCAACTAAATTTAGAAAGAACTATAGGTATTTACCAATGGTGTTGGTTTGAAATAATTATGTGCAACTAATTGGGGTAAATTCAAAATTTCGCGATTATTATCGCGTTTTTTTTATTTTTATAAGTCATTATTTTTTTCTTTTTTGTACTTATTTTTCCTATCATTATTATTAATATAATATCTATGGAAAATCTTTGAATTATCTTTTGATCCTCTTTTATTAATAAATTCTTCGATATAAATGTCTTTTTCAATTGTTTCGCGGTTTTTATAAAAATTCATATTTAAGTAAAACCTCCTTTATATACAAGAATGCTTTCAAGAGGATTTTTTATTCACTTTTTATAAATTTCTTTTCTTTACAATTGCTTAACAATTCTTTACATTACCTTGATTTAAATATCATCTAAGACTTTTTATCATATTGTCGTTATAAAAATAACGGGAGAAAAATTATATTTGTTATGAAAAAAGTTTTATTCATTTGTTCATTATTGGCTACTGTTGGACTTGTAGCAAGTTGTGGAGGAAATTCAACTTCTTCATTTGATACTTCAAGAAAAATCAATTTATATACTAGAGAAGCTGGTTCAGGCACAAGAGAATGTTTCTTTGAAGGAATCGGATATGGCGATTTAGCAAAAGAAGACAATTGGAATGAAGGTGTCGATTATTCAGCAGTTACTTCAAATGGTGATATGATGAGCCAAATTGGTTCAGATCCATATGGAATTGGTTATTGTTCACTCGATGGAATCGGTTCAAATACATCAATTAAAGCATTATCTTTTGATGGCGTCGTTCCTGAAGAAGACACTGTCGTTAGTGGAGAATATAAATTACAAAGAAACTTCAATTATGTAATTAGAGATTATACAGATGGTGCAGTTGAAAATAGCGAAGCAAGAAGCGCTGTTGCTCACGCATTCATTGAATTCTTCTCAACAATTGAAGGTCAAACTCAAATTAAATCAGCTGGTGGTATTCTTACTTCTACTGCTTCAACTACATTAGAACAATTAGTTGAAAAATATCCAGTTTTAGCAGGAAGTGATACAGTTCAACTTTATACCTGCGGTTCTACTTCAGTTGAAAAAGTTTTAAATGCATCAATTGCTTACTTTACAAGTAATATCCCGAATAAAAATATTACAATTAGCCCATCACAAACAGGATCTGGTGCTGCAGTTACAGGTATTACAACAGGAAATAGTGGAACATTAGCAGACATCGGTTTCTTATCAAGAGAAATTAGTGCTGATGAATTAGCAATATTAAATGAAGAAAATATTCATGGAGTTATGTGTGTTGATGCTGTTGTTGCAATTGTAAATGCAGAAAATACAGCAATTATGGATATCAATGGCGAAACATTAACTTCCATCTATAAAGGAGAAAAAACAACTTGGGCAGAATTATCTGCTTAAAATAATATCGATTATTTATGGAAAGTGCTGTTAAAACCAAAAATAGTCGAAACAAAAGAAAAATAATAGTAGATAAAATAATACATCTACTATTATTTTTTCTTGTTGTAATCTGTGCGAGTATTATCATTGTTTCGGTTATTTTTATCTTAATCAAAGGTGTTCAACCTTTTATTTATAATTATGGTACTGATGCTAATTTTGTTAACCAAGATTTAGCATCATTTTTTACTAATTCTAGATGGACATATGATGGAAAAGGTGGAGCAATGTTTTTAGTTTTAACAACTGTTTATGTTGTTGCTTTATCTTTAATTATTAGTGTTCCAACTTCTATTTTTACTGCTTTATTTATCGCAAAAATTTCACCAAATGGTGTAAAGCAAGTCATTCGTACTGCTATTGATTTATTAGCAGCAATCCCTTCTGTTATTTTTGGTCTTTTTGGTAAAGGTATAATTAATCCATTTGTTTATGGAATTTGTGAAGCTTTAGGCATTCAATCATTTGCTGGATCTTCAATTTTAAGTGGAGCTTTAATTATTGCAATTATGTCTATTCCAACAATGACTACTTTATCAATTTCAGCAATTAATGCTGTTGATCAATCATTAATTAATGGCTCGTTAGCTTTAGGTGCTTCTACTGCTCAAACTAATATGAAAATAATTGTAAAAAGTGCTAAATCCGGTATTTTTGCTGGAATTATTTTGGGTATTGGTAGAGCTTTAGGCGAAGCAACTGCTATTCAAATGGTCATTGGTAACAGTTCAAACGGTTTAAATTTCTGGAATATTTTTGCTCCTGGTTCAACAATTGCTTCTGCAATGCTTTCAGGAATTAATGAAGCAAGTGGATTTGGTTATGATGTCCGTTTCTCTTTAGGTATTGTCTTAATGGCAGTTATCGTTATTACAAACTTAATTTTAAATGCAATTAAAAACTATAACCGTGATAAAGATGGTACCGTCAGAAAATTTATTAAGAAAATTAGGGAGGTTTTAAATAAATATGAAAGAAAAAAATCCAACTAATTTTACTAAATTAATTGAAAGAAATATTAAACAAAGAAAATATAAAGATGTCTTAACTAATGGATCAACATTAGTTTTTTCACTTCTTTGTGTTGCAATATTATTTTTAGTTATTTGCTATGTTCTTTTTACTGGACTAAGTTATTTAACTCCTGGATTTATTACAAGCAATTACTCACAAACATCTGTCGCTTTAAGAACTGAAAAAGGTTTTAATCTTGATGAAAATAATTACGATTATAGCGATTTAGAAAGATTTGATGATGTTACTTATTCTGAAAAATGGGGTGTTGGTTTCCAACTTGGAAAAGATAATAATCAAAATGATGTTATTTATTTAGTTCAAATGAGTGAAAATTCACCATTCCATGAATTAATTAGAAAAGATGATTCAACAAGATTTGATGTTCCAACTGATATGTATTTATCTTATATAATTGTTGAAACAAAAGATGGAATGTATGAAACAGCTTATGGAGATGATGGAATTGAAAATTTTGTCACCACTCTTGATAACGGAATAGCTATTTACGATTCAAACTTCTTAACTTTAGGTGGTGGCATTTCTGCTTCATTAATTACTACTTGCTATCTTATTTTATTTACTTTATTATTCTCGCTTCCATTAGGAATTGGTGGTGCAATTTATTTAGGATATTATGCAAAAGATAATAAAGTTACTCGAATAATTAGAGCTTTAGTTGATATGTCTAGTGGCATCCCTTCAATTATTTTTGGTCTTGTTGGCGCCGCTATATTTATTCCTTTAATTGGTAGTATGACTGGAGCAAGTGGAGGAAATATTTTTACTGGTGCATTAACAATGACTTTAATTTTACTTCCTACAATCGTTAAAACTGTTGAAGAATCAATAGAAACTATTCCAAAAAGTATGATTTCAGCTTCTTTAGCATTAGGGGCTTCAAATGCAGAAACTATTTTTAAAATCATTTTACCTAATTCACTTGATGGTATCTTAAATGCTGCAATCTTAGGAATTGGTAGAACAATTGGAGAATCTGCTGCACTCGTATTTGCTTTAGGTACATTTATTACTGCGGCTCCTGGATTCTTAAGTGGAAACACTACTCTTGCTGTTCATATTTGGTACATCTTAGCTGGTGAATATCCTGCTTATGAACAAGCTTGTGCTATATCAATTATGATTTTCGCTGTAGTTATCATACTTTCTTTATCAACAAAGTTAATTAACTACTTATTTAAAAAGAAAAGGAGCAGATAATTATGAAAAATCCATTCAAAATAAAAAAAGAAATTGTAAGTGATGATATTTTTAATAACGATTTAGAATTACCAAAGAGTGAAGAATATCCTGATGAAGAAGTAATTTTTAAAGTTAAAGATTTCGAATTTTACTATGATAATGGCGAAAAACACGCTTTAAAAAATATCAATTTAGAAATTTTCAAAAATAAAGTTACAGCATTTATCGGTCCTTCTGGTTGTGGTAAATCTACTCTTTTAAGATGCTTTAATAGAATGAATGATCTTATTGATGGAAATAAAAAAGAAGGTGAAATTTTATATAAAAACACTCAAATTGATACCTTAAATACAATTCAATTAAGAAGTAAGGTTGGTATGGTTTTTCAACAACCTAATCCATTCACAATGAGCATTTATAATAACATTTCTTACGGACCAAAGTGTCAAGGTCTAAGAAGTAAAAAAGAACTCGATAAAATCGTATATAATTCTTTAGTTGATGTTGGTTTATACGATGAAGTTAAAGAACAAATCACTCATTCTGGTACTTCTCTTTCCGGCGGTCAACAACAAAGACTTTGTATTGCTAGATGTATTGCAATGGCTCCAGATGTTATCTTAATGGATGAACCTACATCTGCTTTAGATCCAATCGCAACATTAAAAATTGAAGAATTAATCAGAAAATTAAAAGAAAAATATACAATTATTATTGTTACTCATAATATGCAACAAGCTGCAAGAATTAGTGATTACACTGCCTTCTTCATGCTTGGTGAATTAGCTGAATTTAATAAAACAGAAGATTTCTTTGCTCATCCTAAAAATAAAAAGAGTGAAGATTATATCACTGGTAAATTTAGTTAATAATTTTTTTGATAACAAATTATAATAAAAGTGAGGGTAGTTATGGACTTAACAAGTGTTGAAATCGACGTTGTTGAAATGTCAAAAAGAGTTAAAGAATCATTAAATTTTGCATTTTCATTCTATTTTGATCCTAATTCAAGTTTTGAAAATGTAATTAATGATCAATCTATAAATGAATATGAAAGAAAAATCGAAAATTTCTGTCTTTTAAATATCTTAAAAGAAAGACCTTTTGCGACCGAATTAAGAAAATTAACAGGTTACTTTAAAGTTTGTGAAGATTTAGAAAGACTTGGAGATCATGCCGAAGATATTTATTGGGTAAATTCAAATCTTAAAAAGTATAAAGAATTAATCCGTCTTCCTAAACTTGATGAAATGATTGAAAAAACTTTAAATATGGTTAATAAATCAATCGATTCTTTAATTAATTTTGATGAAGAAGAAGCTAAAAAAATCATCAATAATGACGATGAAATCGATAAACTTTATCTTGAAATTCTTTCTCTTTTACCATCTTTAAAAGAAGATAATAATTTAGATGATGAATTTATTATTTTTACTACTCTTTTAGTAAAATACGTCGAAAGAATTGCAGATCACGCTTCAAATGTTGCTGAATGGGCAATTTATATTAAAAATGGCTATTATAAAGACCGTTATATCATTTAAAATTAATAGGTAAACGTTATGAGTTACATTATTTATTCTCTTGAAGATGATAAAGAAATCTCAAGAGTTATTAATCTTATATTAACTAAAAACGATAACGAAGTTATCTCTTTTTATGACGCTGCTTCTTTTTTTAAAGCATTTAACGCTTTAAAACCAAACATGGTTATTTTAGATTTAATGCTTCCTGATATGAAAGGTGAAGATGTTTTAAGAAAAATCAGAGAAGATAAAGCTAATAAAGATATTGAAGTAATCATTTTAAGCGCTAAAAATTCAGTTGTTTCTAAAGTTGATATGCTTGATTTAGGAGCAGATGATTATATTGCTAAACCTTTTGAAGTTTTAGAACTTATTTCAAGAGTTAATGCTAAAAAAAGAAGACATGCTGAAGAAATTTTATCTTATCAAGATTTAACAATTTATCCTTTAAAATATGAAGTTTATCGTCTTGGGGAAAAAATCGATTTAACAACTAACGAATTTAAAATTCTTTATTATATGATTAAAAATAAAGAAAGAATTATTAACCGTGATGAACTTTTTAAAGCTTATTGGGGTGAAAATATGGCTAATTTCGAATCAAGAGTAATTGATGTTCATATTAAAGGAATTAGAACTAAACTTGATCCATCTAATAAAGATAGATATATCGTAACGATTTATGGAGAAGGCTATAAATTAAAGAATGAATAAAAAACAAGTTATTATCCAGGCACTTATTTCTTTATTTATTTCATTAGTGGTTTTAATAACCTGTTTTGTTTCAAACTATTTTGTAAGTGAAAATGAAGCTAAAACGTCACTTAAAACTTATGCTGATAATATTTCTAGTATTTATAAAGATGAAAATAATAATGAGGAATTATTATTAAGTTTTGAAAATGTTTTAGATTTAAGAATCACAATTTTAAAAGAAGATTCTAATCATGTTATTTTAGATATTAATAATATTGATAATTCGATAACCTTCGAAGAAAATCGTTTAGATGAATTTAAAAATAATATCGATAAATTTTATTATAAATCTTCACTTACTTTAAAAAGTGATGTTCTTTATTATGTAACTGAAAATAATAATGGCTATTTAATTAGAGTTGGTCAACTTAGAAGTGAAATTGTTGATACTTCTTTATATGTTCTTTTAATTGGAAGCATTTTAGTAATTTCAATTAACACAGTTTATTATGTTTATCTTTATAAACTTTATAAAAAGAACTTTAAAATGCTTAAAAATGAAGTCAATAAACTTTCTGATTTAGTTACAACCGATCCATTTTTATATGAAGAAGATGGTTTTGAAGTTTTATCTACTTTAATTGATGATACCAGAAAATTAATTATTTCTAATTTAGATGCTTTAACTTTTGAAAAAGAAAAAATTGAATATATTATTAATGTTTTAGAGGAAGGAATTATTGTTTTAAATTCTTCTAAAGAAGTAATTTTAATTAATAATTTCTCGCTTAAAATCTTAGAAACTAAAAAAGAAAATGTAATAAATAAATCGTATAAATTCATGCTTTTCCCTCCTTCTTTTGAAGAAAAAATCAAAGAATTAGATGAAAAAGATCATATTGATTTAGTTATGAAAATAAATAATCGAGATTATGCTTTTTCTTTTTCAAAGATTAAAAACGAAATCGAAAATAATATCATTTATACAATTTTAATTAATGATATTACTTTTATTAATGAAACTGTCGAAATGAAAAAAGAATTCTTCCAAAATTCTTCTCATGAACTTAAATCACCTTTAACTACTATCATCGCTTATAGTGAATTAATTAATAATGATTTACTTAAAAGTGATGAAGAATATAAAGATGCTAATGAACGAATTTTAGCTAGTGCTAAAAAGATGAAAGAATTAATTCAAAATATGCTTTATCTTTCTTCTTTAGAAAATAACGTCCATAAAAAAGAAAAGATTGATATTTCTTTATCTAATTTAATAAATAAAATTATCGATGATAATAAATTTAAAATTAAAGATAAGAATGTCAAAGTTAATTTAAATGTTAAAGAAGAAAAAGTCTTAAATATTGAAGAAAATGATGCTGACATCTTATTTAGAAACTTATTTTTAAATGCCTTAAATTATGTTTATAAAGATACTGGAGTTATCGACATTACGATAACTAACGATAAATTTATTATTAAAGATAATGGAATCGGTATTAAAAAAGAAGATATTCCTAATATTTTCACTCGTTTTAAAAGAAGCGATGAAGCAATTAAAGTTAATAGTGAAGGAACTGGATTAGGTTTAGCGATTGTTAAACATGTTTTAATTAAATATAACTACAAAATTGAAGTTAATTCTAACCTTAACGAAGGTAGTGAATTCATTATTACTTTTTAAAAATATATAGATTTTAATCGATAAAAATAAGAAAATATTAGTATGCAGATATTTCTTCTCATATTAATAATTCTTATTTTCATTTTTATCTTTTTAGAACTTCTTTTTTTAGCATTAGAAAAAGAAAAGTTTAGAAAGATTTTTAAAGTATTTCCGTTATTTTTAATATCGATATTTTTATTTTCCTATAACTATAAAGGATTATATATTCCAGCTATTATAGCTTTTTTATATGCTTTCGGGGATCTTTTACTTTTAAGCATGAATAAAAAGATGTTTTTTATTGGAGCAGTTTCTTTTTGTTTAGGTCATGTCTTAATTTTATTTTATTTATTCTATTTTAAAATTTTAGAATATAACCTTATTTCTTTAATAGTTAGTTTAATAATAATTGTAGTTTTTTCGATATTATTCTTTATTTTTATGCATAAAAAAATGGCTTCTTTTATTTATGGAGCCATTTTTTATCTTTCAATTTTATTATTTATAGCTAGTTATACTTTAACTAATTTGATTGTTTTAAATGAAACAATATCAATCTATTTTATAATGTTGATGTTTGGTTTTTTAATCTATTTTATTTCAGATATTTTAGTTATAAGAGAAAGATTTATTAAAATTGATCGATTTTTAAATCTTTATATTATGAGTTTATATTATCTTGCAAATCTTTTGATTTTCTCTTTTCTTTTATTAATTTAACTATTTCTTTTATTAATGGTGTAAAAGCAAAAATAATAAAGAATATAGCGATAAATATCGCACAATTCATAAAAAATTCAGCTGGAAAAATCAAAATAATAGGATCATTTTCAAATTGAAAAATCCAATTTGTTTTTCCAGGGAAAAAGATTGAATGAAATATAGTAAATGCTGTATTAAAATCAATTAAAGCGATAAAAACAAAAACAATAATTATAAAAACAAAAACTAATGGGGTTAAAGATAAAGATGATAGCCCTTTTACTTTTAAATTAGTAAAAACTTTAACCTTTTTTAAAATATGTAATGTTATAAATCCAATAGAAGAAATTAAACAGTTATAAATTGCTAAATTAAATAAAGGAATACAGTCTAAAAAGTGAGCCATTCCTTCTTCGCTATAATAAAAAACTCCTTCACTAAATGGATAACCATAAATTAATGAATCAAGTAAAGCATTATAAGCTTCTTTTACATCTAAATAGGTGTAATCAAAGCCATAATATGATAAATAATCTAAGATATTTAAATAGCTTATTTGAGAAAAATAAAAGGATCTACAAAGTAAAATAAATACGATAGGTATCGTAAAAATCATTAATGTATAGAAAATCCCATATAAGGAAGATAAAGTTATATTTAAAACTTTTTGTTTTCTTTCATTCATACCTTAATATTCTAAACTATTTTTAGAAAAAAGGATAATTAATGAAGTTGCTTAACGTCAATTTTTCCAATCAATGTTTTGGGTAATTTATCAATAAAAACAATTTCTTTTGGTTTAGCATAAATTGAAGCTTTATCAATAATAGTTTGATTAATTTCTTCTTTATATTTTTCGATATCTTTATTAGAAAAAGCACGATCTAAAGCAACAAATAATTTAATTAATGTTCCAAATTTTTCATCTTCAACTCCAATTGCTGCACTTTGGAAAACAAAAGGAAGAGAATTAACAATATTTTCAACTTCACTAGGGAAGATATTAACACCTTTAACTTTAATTAATCTCTTAATACGTTGTTCAAAATGAATATAATTTTCTTCATCTAAAAAACCGTAATCACCAGTTTTTAAATATTTTTCACCATCAATTTCAATAAAAACATCATCACTATTATTGTTGGTAGAAAAACGATATCCATTCATTAAAGTAGGACCTGCAACAACAATTTCACCACTACTATTAACTGGCAAACGATTATTATTTTCATCGACGATTTTTACTTTAACATCTCTTAAAGGTTTCCCAACTGTTCCTTTTTTAGTTTCGGTTAAAGAATTAACTGCTAAAACAGCGACTGTTTCAGTTAATCCATATCCAACTCCAAGTCGACAAGTTCCACCAGCTTCAATAATTCTAGAATCAAAGCGATCAATTAAAGAGTCACTAACAAAATCTCCACCGACAAAGCAGTTTCTTAAATGTCTTAATTTATTACCTTTAAAATTCTTATTTCTTAATAATCCTTCAAAAAGAATTGGAACACCAATAATAAAATTAATTCTTCCTTTTTTAAGAAGTGAAACTACATCTCTAGCTGAAAATTTAGGCATTAACATATCGCATCCACCAAAAGCGAGTTCAATATGAATACAAATTGCTAAACCATAACCATGAAACATTGGTAAAACCGATAAACAATAAGTTTCTTCACCATTTTTATAATCTAAAACATAAAAACACGATTTACAAACATGTTGAATTGCTCTATTTGATAAAGCGACTGTTTTTGGTTCACCCATTGTTCCGCTACTATGAAGATAAAATGAATCTTTTTCGATATTTTTATCAAAATCAGTAATCTTTTCTTTACATTCATAAAATTCATCAAGAGTATAAAATTCTTCATCACTATCTAAATAAGATAAACTTTTTTGATTTAATTTATGATATGCAAAATTAATAATTTTATTGCATTCATGAGTTGGACAAACACTATAAACTCGAATACCTTCTTTATTTAATTTTTTAAATTCGTTATAACGAGTATCTAATACAAAAAGAATTTTTGAATTACATCTTTTTAAGATTTCTTCAAGTTGTTCTTCTTTCATTAATGGATGAATTACATTAGCGATTGCTCCAATTTGATTTATCGCATAAAAAAGATAAATTGCTTCAGGAATATTTGGTAAACAAATTGTAATTACATCATTTTCTTTATAACCAAGTTCTTTTAATTTATAGCTAAAAGTATTGATTTTATCGATTAAATATTTATATGTATAATAACGACCTTTATAATATAAAGCTTTTCTAGAAGGATATTCTTTCCTTGAAAGAAGAACGCTTTCATAAAGCGTTCTTGTATCTAAAGCGTTGATATCTGTCATAACTTTTTTTATCTTTTAACCTCTTAAAAACATAAATGGAATCCTGCTCCCCGATATAAGAAACAATGGAAAAGTGTAATGACTGGAATATGTAAAAGATAAAGCCAAATAGTATGTCTTCCTATAAATGTGATAGGTTTTGTAACAATACTTTCTCTTTTAAATAAAGATTCTTTATCTTTATAAACTGTTGAACCAATAAATTCTCCAATTAAAAAGAATGTTAAATATGGGAAGATTGGGAAAAAATCTCCTCCCCAAATAGAAAAACCAAATATTGCTCCAAGAACTCCAACTAATCCTTCGCCAAGACTATCAAAATTTGGACCAGGACAAATATTAATGTGTGCTTGTTTAAAATATAAAGTAATAAAAATTGAAATAATTCCCATTAAAAAGGAAACAAAATACCAAGTTTTAATATTATTTTTTGATAATTTTAAAGTTAACCATTTAGCAAAATAAACAATTAAAACAATTACTCCATAACAACTTAAAACTCCAAAAGGAATAATATTATATGGAGAAAGCATTCCTATACTCCATCCAATTATAGTTAAAATTGTAATTAATAAGCCAGCACCTAATAAAACAATTCCTCTTTTTAAATTGTTTTTACTAAATTTAAAAGAAATACCACTAATTGTAAAAAATAAAATTAATACGACAAGTCTAAAAGAAATTCTTAGATCCCAATAATAATACCAACTTCCAGCATTCATATAATGTAATAGCCAATCTGGAACAAAAACACCATTACTATTAGGGAAAGGACATGTATAAAAATGACCCGGATTATATCTAATTGAAACATCAAAAAGAGTATAAGAAAAATCAGCAATATTCCACATTAAATGATCTAAAACCATTAAAAGAATAGCAAAGCCTCTAACAAAATCGATTTCCCAAACTCTTTTTTTCTTACTTCTTTCGCTATCTAAAACAGCTTTGTTTTCTAAAGTAGCCGCACCATTAATATTTTCACTCATAACCTTAAAAATTATACCTTATTTAACTAAGTATTTTAATTAATATTAGTCTATTAAAAAGAGAAAAGATAAATAAATAAAAAAATTAGAGGTGAACCTCTAATTTTTAATTATAAATAAGAATAAATAATATAAATTAATTATTTTCTTCTTTAGGTGTATTTTTTTGAACAATACCATGAATCAACCTAACTAAGAAGATTAATGCAAAACAAACTGCACAAATAATTCCACCAACTGGGATATCAACTTTTAAATCTTCAAATGAAATAGTAGCACCTGATCCAACAGTATCTTGAACAAAAGTATCATTAATTGCAAAGAAGAAAACCCCTTGAAGTGCAACTAAAACTGTACCAACTAAACTTGATAAAGCACCAATTAAGCAAAGATTTTTCTTTCTCCAGAAAACAGCAATTAAAACAACACCTACTAATCCTAAGACAACACCAATAAATGTTGCATAATCAAATTTAAGTGTAGCAACATAAGCTAAATTTGAAACAGAAACGATTCCATTTAAGAATAATTCAGAACTGAATTCACCATTTGTTCCACCAAACAGGCCTAAAAATGCAGGAACATTAATTGCTAAAGTTGTAATTTTTTCATTACCTAAAAGGTCAGTTCCTACTTCTGTGAATGTTACTGCAGGTGAAATTGAAATAATACAAAAAGCGCCAATTGCGAATATTACACCAATAACAATGGTCCAAAATACTCTGCCTAAGGCTTTTAAAACTTTTATAGATTTTATTCTCTTATTAAAATATAAAAATCATTTATAATTATATACTTACCAACTAGTAAAGACTTTAAAAACTTATTAAAAAAAGACAATATTTGTATAATAAAAGACCCTTATAAATTATAAAATTTGGGTCTTTTTACTTATAGGTAGGAAAATTAAATTATTAATATAAATTTATTATTTATTTATGAGCTTTTTCAACGATTCCATGGATTAATCCAACTAAAAAGATTAAACCAAAACAAATCGCACAAATAATTCCACCAATTGGAACTGCTACTGAAGTGAATTCCATTGAAATAAGATCACCTACATTAGCACTTTCATTAATAAATGCTTCGTTAACTGCTTGGAAGAAAACTCCTTGAAGTGAAACTAAAACTGTTCCAACTAATGATACTAAAGAACCAATTAAACAAAGGTTTTTATGTCTCCAGCAGATAATAACAAGTAAAGCACCAGCTAAACCAACTAAAAGTGCAATAAATGTTCCGTAATCAAAATTTAATGTTTGAGAGAAAGGACCACTTTCAATTCCTTCTTCGACACCTTCAACAAAGGTAATCATTGTAAATTGATCGCTTGTTCCTCCAAAAACACCTAAAAATGCTGGAGCATTAACAATTGCAGTCATAGTTGTTTCACCAACTAAAGGAACTGAAATTGTTGCAACTAAACTTAATGCTGGAGTGATTGCAATCGTACAAAAAACACCACCAACAAGTAAAACTACGAGGACAATTGTCCAAAAAACCCTACCTAAAGCTTTTAAAACTTTCATAGATTTTATTCTCCTTTATGAAAATTTAAATTTATATATACATATTATACAGTCAAAGTTTGAAAAATACTTGATTAAATTAATCAAATAATTAACTTATTGTCGGTTATTTTCCTCAAAATAAAAACCTTCTTATCTATTATCTAGAACAAGAAGGTTTAGCTTATATTATTTTTAGGTAAAACGAAGCGATTTCTTAACTTCATTTTTTCAATTGAATAACCAATAAAGACTACTTCACTTTCTTTAACTATACCTTCACTATTATCGATGTTTTCAGGAATATATTCAGTTAAAGTATAAATGCCATTTACCATTTCAAAATGATACATCTTATCTTTTATTTTAATAAATCCTTTTGCACGATTTATTAAGCCGTAATATCCACGAGAAATATCTTCTAAAATCGAAATAAGTTCGTATTCACTAGTTAAATTTATTTCTCTTTTTAGTGAAAAGTTAGTAACCGGAACTTCTTTTATTTTTTTAGTTAATTCTCTATCATCAAGTTTTTCTTTATTAATAAAGATTTCTTTAAAGAAAATTTCATCATATAAGGAATAATGTTTATCGTTAATTACCCTAGCTTGAGGATTAATTTCTTTGATAAATTCCGTTATTTTTTCTTTTTCATTATCATTAAATCTTTCGTTTTTTGAAACAACTACTATTGAAGCATATTCAATTTGATCTTTTAAACAAGGATCTAAGTTTTTTAAATTTTTATTATTTAATAGTTGATATAAATAAAGTCCATCAACGATAGTTATCGCATTTAAAATATCAATTCTTTCATATTTAATCTTTTTTAAATTATTTAAAATTGATGATAAATACCCTACTCCAGTTGGTTCAACTATTAAATAATCTGGATCAAAAGTATTAGAAATTGTTAATACCGAGCTAGAAAATTCACCTTTAGAAGAGCAACAAATACATCCTTCGGTAAATTCATATACCTTTAAATCAGTATTATTTTCTTTTAAAGAGGAGCTATCAATATTGATAGCTCCATATTCATTTTCTAATATACAATAATCTCTTTTAGTCTTTTTAATTATTTCTTTGATAAATGTAGTTTTACCTGCTCCTAAAAAGCCTGAAATAACTAAAATATCCATTTATTTATATATAGATATAGATTATTTAATTCTAACGACTGGTTTAATTAAATCTTTTGGTTTATCTCTCATTAAGAAGAGTGCTTCTTCTAAATGTTCCCAACCATCAAAGACATGTGTAACGAGTGGATGGACATCGAGTTTACCAGCAGAAACTAATGAACCAAGTTTTTCCATTCTTAATCTTCCGCCTGGCATTAAACCGCCATTAATTTGTTTATGACCCATACCAACACCCCATTCTGTACGAGGAATGTTAACATATTGTCCACTTCCTAAATAGTTGACGTTACCAATTTTTCCGCCTGGTTTTAAACAATCGACTGCTTGTTCGAATGTTTCACATTCGCCACCTGCGATAATAACTTTATCAACACCTTTTCCACCTGTCATTTTTAAGACTTGTTCAGCGATAGGACCATCTTTATAAGAGATGAAATCTGTAGCACCGTATTTTTTAGCTGCTTCAACACAAACTGGACGTGTACCAACAGCAATAATTCTACTAGCACCTCTTAAAGCGGCACCAGCAACTGACATTAATCCAACAGGACCAATACCAATAACTAAGACACTATCACCAAATTGAACATCAGCGAGTTCAACACCATGGAAACCTGTAGGAACCATGTCTGATAACATACATGCATCAACTGGATCAATATTGTCTGGTAAAAGTGCTAAGTTACCATCAGCATCATTAACATGGAAGAATTCTGAGAAAACACCATCTTTGAAGTTTGAGAATTTCCATCCAGCAAGCATTCCACCCGAATGCATTGAATAACCTGCTTGAGCTTCAAGTGAGTTCCAATCTGGAGTAATTGCAGGAACTAAAACTTTGTCGCCTGGTTTGAAATCTTTAACTAAAGATCCAACCTTAACAACTTCAGCGCAACATTCATGACCTAAAATCATGTTATGTCTTTCGCCAATAGCGCCTTCCCATAATGTATGAATATCAGATGTACAAATTGCAACAGCAAGTGGTTTACAAATAGCATCTAATGGTCCACATTCTGGGACTTCTTTTTCGATCCAGCCTGATTCGCCGATCTTTAACATTGCATAACCTTTCATTAAATTTCCTCCGTTATGTAAATATTTTTTATTTTACAAGAAGAAGACTTTTCGTGCATTAATTTTGATAAGATTTTTTTAACTATTTTGTTATTTTTTGTAACGACAAAAAGATAGTAATTTTTTTAGTAAAATTAACTCAAAATTACTATCAATTTTTTATAATTTTTATCTTTAATTAAGTTAACAAGATTATCCTTTGAATATTCTAGTTTTTTAGTTTCTTCCTCTGATAAATTTTGATTTTCTATAATCACCGCACCTTCTTTATTCAAATTAACTAAATAAGAATAGGCAAAATCTTTTGATGGAGCTAAAACACTTAAAGATAAGTTAATATTTTTATCGTCAATTATATTTTTTACGATAAATGAAGCACATTCGCTAACTCCATAATAGGTTGATCCCTTTTCTTGAAGGATATAAAAACCTCTTTTTTTAACTTCATCTTCTATTTCATTTCTATCGATATTTATCGAATTTTCCTTTAAATAATCATTAAGTAAAAAACCTTTAATTTTTGTTGAATCAAATAAAGGAACTGCTCCAGCACCATGTTCACCCAGAACAAATCCATCAATATCTCTAGGATCAACATTTAATTTTTCACCTAAGATATTTTTATAACGATTCGTATCTAATAAAGTTCCAGTTCCAATTATTTTTTTATTATCTATATAAGATAAATATTTGGTTGTATAGTAAGTTAAAATATCGACTGGATTAGATGCGACAATGATAAATCCATTATAATTTACTTTTTGAATTTCTTTTAAAATACTATCGAAAATTTTTAAAGCGGCATCAGTTTGTTCAAGTCTAGATTTAAACCCTCCTTGAGCAAGACCGGCAGCAATAAAAATAAATTCGACATTATTATCGATTAAATCGCTATATTTTCCTTTCTTAATGTTAGTTTTATAAGATAAAAAAGATCCATCATTTAAGTCTTTTACTTCTCCTTCAACTAACTTGTCATTTATATCTATTAAATATATTTCATCGAATAAATTTTCTTTAGTTATTGAATAGGCAATCGTTTTTCCAACATATCCTAGCCCAATAACTGCAGCATTTCTTTTTTTCATATTTTTTATTAATACCTCTCTATCGAATAGAGTAATCTAGCAATCAGTTTTTGTAAATCAAGATGCTTAAAATTCACCAAATTAAAAGCGCCATTTTAGGCGTTTTAATTTATGGTATTATAAGTCATCTTTTAAAGCACTTGATTTAGCATATGCTGTACTTCTTGCTTCAAAGAAGTCAGTTTTAATCATATTTGCATCACTATATGTTGAAACCCAGCTCATTGATTCAGGTTCTTTATCGTGTCCTTCATAAATTGGAGCAAATCCTAAGTTAGCACATCTTAAATTACCTAAATATTTGATATAATCATCGACCATTGTTTCATTTAATCCTGGAATATCATTACCAATAATATATTTTCCCCAAGCCATTTCTTGTTCACAACCTTCTTTAATCATCGCTCTAAGTTCATCGATTGTTTCAGGAGTGAATAACCATGGTTCTTCTTTTTGGAGTTCATGAATAATGTTTCTAAATAGCCATAAATGGGTATTTTCATCTCTATTAATATAACGAATTTCTTGGACACTACCAGGCATTTTTCCATTTCTTCCTAAATTATAGAAAAACATAAATCCACTATAAAAATAAACACCTTCTAAGATATAGTTAGCACACATAACCCTTAAAAGTGTGTGGTAATCCTTATGTTCAACAAGTTCATTGTAACAATTACCAATAAATGTATTTCTTCTTAATAAATGTTCATCATTTTTCCATTGATAAAGAATATCTTCTCTTTCGGTTGGTGAACAAATTGTATCTAACATATAAGAATATGCTTGAGAATGGATAGATTCTTGATAATTTTGAATGTTAAGACAAAGATTTACTTCATTTGCAGTAATATATTCACCAACATTTGGTAAATTTGCTGTTTGAATTGAATCTAAGAAAACTAAGAACGATAAAACTTTGTCATAAGCTCTTTTTTCTGCAGGAATTAAAAGATTTCTATAATCTTTAACATCTTGAGAAAGATTGATTTCTTCTGGGATCCAGAAGTTATTCATTGCTTGACGATACCAATCACTGACCCATGAATATTTCATGTTATTAAAGTCATTTAAATTAGTAGTATTTCCACCAATCATTCTTCTATTTGCAACTTCAATGTCGCCGTTAGGATTAAATAATGCTTTTCTACTTAAAGATTTGTTTTCCATATTAATTTCTCCATAAAATTATTATTTTTTATATTAATTATGCAGAACAAGACTCACATTCTTCGACTTCTAAAGCCTTACTTCTAACATAATAAATTGACTTAACTTCGTTTTCCCAAGCATGAATATATAAATCTAAGACTTGTCTCATTGAGAAATCGTTTGTGATATAAAGATTCATACTTGTTGCTTGATCAACGTGACGACTTCTAACTCCGCCTGCTTTAACAGTCCATTCTTGATCAATTAAGTGAGCATCTTTATAAATAAAGAAGTTAGATGAATCAAGTGAAGGTGCAACACGAGGAATAATTTCGCCCTTCTTTTCTTCATAGAAGAATTTTTTCATAATTGGATCAACGCCTGCACTTGTTCCACTAATAATTGAAGTTGAAGCGGTTGGAGCGATTGCAAGTAAATAACCATTTCTTAAACCATGCTCATGAACACTATTTCTAAGTTCATTCCATCTCTCTGAATTATATCCTCTTAAATCAAAATAATTTCCATTATCCCAGTCACTTCCTTCAAAAAGCGAATATTTTCCTTTTTCTATTGCAAGTTCATTACTAGCTTTAATTGCAAAATAGTTAATATTTTCAAAAACTTTATCAACAAAATGTAAGTGTTCATCGCATTCCCATCTAATTTTATTATTAGTGAGCATATGATGATAGCCACTAACTCCTAAACCAATTGCTCGATAAGTTTGGTTAGTAATTTCAGCATATGGAAGAGGATATAAATTTAAATCGATAACATTATCAAGTGCTCTAACTGTAACATTGATAATTTTTTCGAGTTCTTCAAGATTATTTACATCAATATTTCCTAAAGTTAATGAGGCAAGATTACAAACAACAAAGTTTCCTGGTTCAGTAACTGTTTCGACAAATACTTTTCCATCTTTTGTAATAATTTCTTCTCTATTTAAACCAATTGGACTCATATTTTGAGCAATTTCGGTACAAAGATTTGAACAATAAATGATTCCAGCGTGTTTATTAGGATTATATTTATTAACAATATCTCTATTAAATGCGAACGGTGTACCAGTTTCAACTGCACTCTTAATAATTAATCTAACTAAATCTTTTAAAACAAATTCACGTTTAGAAATATTTGGATCAGCAACACATTCAAAATATTTGTCTTCCCATTCTTTTCCATAATAATCTTCAAGAAAATATCCTTTAACTTGATGAATTTCATATGGATCAAATAAATACCATGAAGAATTTAAGTTATCTCTACACATTTTCCAGAAAAGATCTGGATAACAAATAGCTGGGAAAATATCGTGAGCTTTCATTCTTTCATCGCCGTTATTTGTTCTAATTTGTAAAAATTCTGGTAAATCTTTATGCCATGCATCTAAATAACATGCACAAGCTCCGTTTCTTACTCCAAGTTGATCAACAGCAACAGCAACATCATTAATAATTCTTACCCAACGAATAATTCCGCCAGCTGCGCCTTTAAATCCTCTAATTGGAGCACCGTTTGCTCTAACCTTACCTAAATAAAGTCCCATTCCTCCACCAAATTTAGAAACTTTAGCAAAGTTATCAATTGATCTAAAAATACCATCTAAGGAATCTGGGACAGTATCGATAAAACAAGATGATAATTGATGATATGGTTTTCTACTATTTAAAATTGTTGGAGTAGCCATTGTGACTTTAAGCGATGATAAAATATCATAAAAATCATGAATTTTAGCTAATCTATCACTCTTTTCATTCATCATTAAATGAGTTGCAATCATTAAAAACATTTCTTGGGGAGTTTCTAAAACTGTTAAATCATGATCTTTAACCAAATATCTTTTAATTAAAAGTTCTATTGATGAATAAGTTAATAATTTATCGTGTTCTTTATTAATAAATGTCGAAATTTCTTCAATTTCACTTTCATTATATTTCTCGGCTAATTCCTTAAAATAAAGGTTTTTAGAAACTAAATAATAAAATTTATCTTTAAAAGTATAGATTCCTCTTTGTTCTAAAGTTGGTTTAAGTTTATGGTAAAAAGAAAGAAGATAAATTCTTCCAGCGATAAACTCCCATTTAGGGGAAGAAGTTGAAGTAAGTTCAACACTTGCTCTAATTAAAGCATTTAGCTTTTCTTCTTCTTTCATGTTTTCATATAAAAACGAAGAAAATTTATTCATTAAATCGTTTAATGAATAATTACTATTTTCATCCTTATAATTAAAATCTTTATTAATATTTTTAAGTAAGACATCAAGTTCATCTTTATATTCATAAAAATGAGATAAAATCTCATTTTTAAAAGTTCTTTCTTTATTTCTTTTTTCTCTATAAAGAATATAAGCTTTTGATTCACTATAATAATTTTCTTTCATTAAAACTTCTTCAACTTTATCTTGAATGGTTTCAACGTTAAGAAGATAATCACTTAAATTTTCATTATTTAATTCTTCTTCTACTCTTTTAGATAAATGATTAATAATATTATCTAATTCATTATTTTTTTCTAATTCTTGATATTTTGGAAATGCTAAAAAACATTTTTTAATAGCATTAAATATCTTAGTTAAATCATAAGTTTCATAACTACCATTTCTTTTTTTGATGTCCATAAAAATATTCTTCCTTATTTTAATTATTTATATAGATATTATTTTATAAATAAAATAATAGCCCTCGATAATTATTTTATCATTATCGAGGGCTATATATAAATTAAGAAATTATTAATTTATGAAAACGTTATTGGTAGATATCTCTTCGATGACCTATTTTAATTACACAGATAATTAATTTATCATCAACAACTTTTGTTAAAAAACGATAATCTCCGGCTCTATAACACCGATACTCTTTATAGTTACCACTTAATGGTTTTCAGATAGATCTTGGATCTATGAGTGCATATAATTTTTTTCAATAAATTGAAAAAGTAATTTCTTTGTATAAGTATCTAAGCCAGCTAAAAACTTTTGGGCTTTCTTTGTCAAAACTACCTGATATTTCATAATCCCAACATTTTTTAGCTTCTTCTACTGTATAAGTTGTTGGATCTTTTTCAAAATCTTTTAACGCAAGTTCTAAGTCCGCAATATCGAATTCATCTTCGATTTTTTCAAATAAAGCTTGTTTCATCGCTTCTCCAACACTTATTCCATGAATTCTAGCATAAGCTTGAGTTAATTTTTTCTCTTCATCAGTAAGTCTAATTGAAAAACTCATATCAATCCTCCATTCTGTATTACAATGTATTACATCTACATTATAATCAATTCCAATATTTTTTTAGAAAGAATGAGTTATTGACTAAATAAAGAAAATAGTTATGTTTATCGATTTCATTTAAAGCCATTAATAAAAACCTCCTTTCATATACAAGAATGTAACGAAGGAGAAATTTTATTCATTTTTTATGAAATTTTTATTTAATTATTCTTTTTACAAGGTATTTTATTATCTTTTAAAGCATCTAACATAATTTTAGCTCCACTTACATTAGTTGCTAAAGGAGTTGAAGTAACATCACAAAGTCTTAATAAAGCTGAGATATCTGGTTCATGAGGTTGAGAAGTTAATGGATCTCTTAAAAAGATAACTAAATCTAAAGAAGAATCAGCAATCATGCTTCCAATTTGTTGATCTCCGCCTAGCGGACCTGATTTTAAACAAATAATATCTAAACCGGTTGCTCCTTTTACTAAAGTTCCGGTTGTTCCCGTTGCATAAACTTTATGTAAAGATAAAGTATCTTTATATTCTTTAGCAAGTTCAATCATTTCATTTTTCTTTTTATCATGAGCAATTAACGCAATTTTCATATCTTTTTACCTCAATAAATCTATATAAATTATAAATACTTTACTAAATAAAAAGAAGGAGAAATCGAGTTTCTCCTTCTATATTACTAGTATTCAAATTTAGCTTGTTCATCAAGAGTTTTAATTTCTTCTTGATATTTTTCAACTTCACTAGAGTTAGCCAAAATAAAGTGACCTGGTAAAATTTCAACAAGTTTTGGTTTTTCAACACTATAATCGTGACATTCTTGAGGGTTATAAGTAATTCTTACTCTGTTCTTTTCTGTTAATGGGTTTGGTTTAGGAATTGCTGATAAAAGTGATTTTGTATATGGATGAAGTGGATGTTTAAATAATTCATCACTAGTTGCAAGTTCAACAATTTCACCAAAATACATAACAGCAATTCGATCACAGAAATACTTAACAACTGATAAGTCATGAGCAATAAAGAGCAAAGATAAACCCATTTCATCTTTTAAGTCATTTAAAAGATTAATAATTTGTGCACGAATTGAAACGTCTAAAGCAGAAATTGGTTCATCGCAAATTAAGAATTTTGGATTCATAACAAGTGCTCTAGCAATACCGATTCTTTGTCTTTGACCACCAGAGAATTCGTGTGGATAACGAGAAGCATAATCCTCAATTAAACCAACTCTTTCTAAAGCTTCAACAACTCTTTGGTGATTTTCTGCTTTATTTTTGAATCCTTGAATTTGAAGACCTTCAGAAATAATTGTTTCAACAGTCATTCTTGGATCGAGGGAATCGATTGGATCTTGGAAGATCATTTGAATTTCTCTCATTAATTGAGGATCAACGTGTGAATCATCATATTTTGCTTGTTTAATTTTGGCTTTTTGAACTTTGATAATGTTGTTTGCTTTTTCTTTTTCTTCAGCTACAACTTTATCATGTTCTTCTTTCGTAATTTTACCTTCTTTTAAACCATTACTAAGTTCTTTTAATTTTTTATTTAAACGAATTTTAGTATATTTAATTTCTTTTTCATTCCATCTAGTACCAGCACCAATTCTATGGCCTTTATAATAAATTGAACCAGATGTAATGTTATAAAGTCTAATAATCGAACGACCAGTTGTGGTTTTGCCACAACCTGATTCACCAACTAAACCAAAACATTCACCTTCTTTAACTTGGAAAGAAACATCGTGAACTGCTTTGAGCTTATATCTATTTGGTCCTGCACCAAAAAAGAAATATTGTTTTAAATGATTGACACTTAAAATTACTTTATCATCGACATATTCTTGTTTAAATTTACATTTAGACATGATTTCATCGATTTTTTCTTGACGATTTTCTACGTTAGAAAGTTCATCTTCTTGTGGAGGTTCATGTTCATTTGAATCATCATCATGCTTAGAAATACTTAATTCAGCTTCTTGAGCATCTTGATAAAGGCTTTCGTCTTTAGCAAGAAGTGATTTCATAGAAGAATCTAATTTTTTATCTGACATCTTCACTTCCCTCCTTTCTATCTTTTAATGCATTTTCAATACGAGTTTTAACAATTTTTGGCATTTCTACTTCTGGAGCACCTGGATAAAGTAACCAAGTAGCAGCATAGTGAGTGTCACTAACTTTAAAGTATGGAGGTTCATATTTAAAGTCAATTGCCATAGCGTATTTACTTCTTAAAGCAAAGGCATCTCCTTTTGGAGGATAAATCATGTCTGGAGGTGTTCCAGGAATTGCTTCAAGTTTTTCTTTACTATCAACATCAGGAATTGATGAGAGTAATGCCCATGTATATGGGTGTTTTGGATCGAAGAATACTTCATCTGCTAAACCATATTCAACAATTTTACCAGCATACATTACAGCGACTCTATCAGCCATATTAGCAACGACACCTAAATCGTGAGTAATAAAAATACAGCTTAAGTTTCTTTCTTTTTTAAGACGGTTAATAAGTTCAAGAATTTGAGCTTGAATAGTAACGTCTAATGCAGTCGTTGGTTCATCACAAATTAAGATATCTGGATTAGCTGTTAAAGCAATAGCAATAACAATTCTTTGCCTCATACCACCAGAAAATTCGAATGGATATTGTTTGAAACGTTTTTCTGGCATTGGAATACCAACTTCTCTCATAACTTGAAGAGCCATTTTTTTAGCTTCAGCTTTAGTAATTTTAGTTTTATTGATGTAATCATCATTTTCTTCTACTCTAGCTTTAGCAATCTCTTGAAGTTTAACATATAAAGAAGCGTATTTTTCATCTGGAATTTCTTTATATGTTTCAGTTTTCTTTTCAGTTTTAGAAACGTTAATTTCTTTGAACTTTTTAGATTCTTTTTCTTCTTTTCTTTTTAAAGCTTCGTTATAAGAAATAGCTTCTTTAATTTCTTGAAGTTTTGATTCTTCCAAACTTTCTTCATATTCTTCAATTTCTTTTTTGATAGAATTTTCTTCTTCACCTAATTTATTTAAATTAGATAAATGTGCTTCTTTAATGGTTTGAGCATATTTATTAACCTTAACCTTAGCGACTTTTTTAGATTCCTTTAAAGCTTCTTTTAAGGCTGGTTTAGAAATCTTATATTCATATTTATAAGAAGATATTAATTCTTTTAAGAATGAGTTTCTTTTATTTAAAGATTCTTCAATAATGCTGATTTCATTTGATGAAGTGTCAAAAGTTGCACAACCTTCTTTAGAGACAACTTCTAAATGATGCTTAGCAACCTCTAATTTATTTGAATAAATCTTTTGGTCATATTCTTTTTCAAAAGTTTTAGGTTCTGAATATTTTTGAATACGATTATTAAACTTCTCAATATCAGCAGAACTATCGGCTTTTGAACGATTTACATAATCAAGATACTCATTTAAAATATCTTCTTTTTTCTTAGTTAATTCTTCTAAAGTATTTCTTGAATATTGAATATTTTCTTCAAGTCTTTCGTTGTTTCCGCCTTTTTCAGTTAGTTTCTCTTCGTCTTTTTTGATTGATTCATTTGTTTTAATAATTTTTGAATCTAATTCTTTTAAAGTTGAAACCATTTTTAGATTAGTTTCAATTTCATTCTCTAAACGAGAAATATTATAAGTTGTATTTGCTTCATTATTTCTATAAGCGGTTAGTTCTTTAGAAATTAAATCAGCATATCTTCTTTTTAAAATATTTTTATTTGTTAAAGTTGCTTCTGTTATTTGTTTGCCAATTTTCATGACTGGATTCAATGCACTTAAAGGATCTTGGAAAATCATGCCGATTTTATGTCCTCTAATACGATGGAATTCTTCTTCAGAAACTCTAACTAAATCTTCACCTTCATAAATAATTTGACCATGTTCAATAATAGCGTTTTTCGCACTAATTCCCATGATTGCTTTATTAGTAACAGATTTTCCTGAACCTGATTCACCGACAATGCATAAAGTTTCACCTTTATAAAGATCGAAGGAAACACCTCTAACTGCGTGAACAATACCTCTATCTGTTTTAAAAGAGATAACTAAATCTTTTACAGATAATACTTTTTCTCTATTTTCTGTCATATTATTCACTTCCTTTCAATTGAGGGTTAAATGCATCTCTGAGTCCATTACCAAAGAGGTTAAACGAGACAAGTAAGAGCATCATAACAAACGTTGGTATATAAAGTAAGAAGGAATTATCGCCACGGTAATATTGGTTAGCACTTGATAAGATAACACCAAATAATACTTGGTTTTGTAAACCTAAACCTAAATATGCAATTGAGGCTTCGGTGTAAATAACACTAGGAATAATTAAAACAGAACCTGTAATAATTGTACCTGCAGCATTAGGTAAAATATGTCTAAAAATAAGTCTTCTATCTTTAGCGCCTAAGGTTCTAGAAGCTAAAACATACTCTCTACCTTTATATCTATAGAATTGCGTT
Organism: uncultured bacterium; assembly: GCA_949299395.1. Lineage (GTDB taxonomy): Bacteria > Bacillota_I > Bacilli_A > RFN20 > CAG-826 > Onthovivens. Next base: position 25,316 of record CASGAB010000005.1, read on the forward strand.
CTCGTTTGATGCGCTACACCCATCCATCCCGTCATAAATAACGCTAACATCAAGGCCAGAACATCAGATGCAGAACCCCGGTTAAACTCATTACCGTACAAGATACACAAAGTAATAATAACCGTTGATGGTAATCCAGCTAAAATATCACAGAATCTTTCCATCATGATGTCTGTCCAACCACCAAAATAACCTGAAATTGATCCCCAAATAAGACCAATAGTAATGTTAACAGCACTAACTGCGAAAGCTAAAATAAAGGAGAATCTTAGTCCTGTAAACATTAATTTAAGATAATCTTTTGCTTCTTTATTTGTGCCAAAAATAAATGAAGGCATTGAGTCATGTCCAATAATTTTATAGTTCATAACTACTGCTTTTACAGAATATCCGCTATATCGACCTGTAGCAGCATTATATTGAGCATCACCTACTTGTTCAACAACTCTAACAATAGGACAATCTTCGGTTGGTTTAAATCTTTGAGTTAATATTTCAGGATCAGTAGTTGCTTCTAAACCTGTTGTTTTAAAATCAACACTTAAAGTTCCATTAAGTTCGTAAACAGTTAATTCTCTTGAACCGTATGTAACGTTTCTTTCACCGTATGCATTCATATATGTATCAAAAGTAAAACTACAATAAGTAATAGTGACTTGATTTGCAATTCTACCACCGATATTTCCGGTCCACATTCCTTCTTCAGGAGTTGTTCTTAACATGGCTTCGTTTCCGTCTTTGAATGATGCTTTCTCAATAATAGTATCAACTTCTTCATTTCCTGTATTTGCATCAATAGTTACGGATTTTAAAGGTAAGAATCCAAACAAATTAGGATCATTGCTATTTTTAACTGTAAAAAGTAAACGTCCATTAATATTGGTAGATTCTTCAAAATTATAGCCGTTCTCTTCAAGTTTATCGAAAAGATTAAAACTGTTGCCACCATCTGTTACAAATGAATTTTCACCGCCTATAAGATAATAAAGATTTTCTCCATCATCTAGAGCTAAATTATAACCAACATATTCGTATCCAGACTTCTTAACATCTTCTATAACATAACTAATGTTATATTCAGCGGTAGAATCAAAATTATAATTTTGTGAGAAAAAATTTGCTGTTGTTGTTTTTGATGAAGTGAATATATTAACAAAACCACCAGTACCAAATTCACTGGTTACGTTATCTTGTACTTTTTCATATGTTTCAAGATTAGACCATGTACCAGGATTATAATTAGCAGGTTTTTCATTAACAGTATCATAAACAACATCAGTTCTTTTAACAGTACCATCCCAAAAACCAGTTCCTGCAGGGAATAATTTTGGAGGTAAAAGAGCCTCGACCATATTCCCACCGCCTTGTACAGAAACATTATAAACACCAATGTCAGGCGTACAAAAAGGAACGATAATTGCTAATAATATTAAAGCGCTAACAATAATACCACCTGTTAAAGCAGCTTTAGATCTAGTAAACCTTTTAATAGCATCTCTAAAGAAAGTTGTCGCTTTAGTATTAAACTTTAAATCGTGAATTTTCTTATCATTTTGAACAAACTTAAAATCGTCTGTTGGAAGAATTTCAACTTCTCTTCCGGAGCCATCTTTAATGTAATTTAATTTTTCACTCATATTATTTCTTAGCCCCCATTCTAATTCTTGGATCGATAAATCCATAAGATAAGTCAACAACAATACCAGCTAAAAGACCAATCATAGTATAAAAAGCCATATCAGTCATTAAGAGTGCATAATCTTTTGTATTAAATGCTGACATATAAAGTTGACCAACACCAGGAATTTGATATAAATTTTCTAAAATCATTGATCCACCTAAAATGGCAATAAATTCACCAACGACTGATGGTAAAACAGGTACCATCGAATTTCTAAAAGCGTGTTTAATAATTGCTTGACGTCTTGTTAAACCCTTTGTTCTTGCTAAAAGTAAATAATCAGACTCTAGAACTTCACAAAGTTCTGCTCTAACAAAACGAGCATAACCGAATAAAGAACCAACTGCTAAAGCAGTAACAGGGATAATATATGCTAAAACTTTACGATAAGTTGGATCTGTTGCTTGTGGCCAATATGGTGGTAACCACTCAACGTTATATGCAAATGCAATTAAATATGAAATTAAAACGAACGATGGAATTGAAATAAAAACCATAATAATGATTTGGAAAGCATTATCAAAAGCACTACCTTTTTTAAGTGCTAATAAAACTCCTAATCCAATTCCAATAGGAACAGAGAATAAAACACTTATAACATTAATACTAATAGTTGTTGGTAAACGTGATAATAAAATATCAAACGTCGACCTACCAACTTCATAAGCTTGTGAAGTACCCCAATCCCAACGTAAGAATATATCGCTAATCCAATTAAAATAACGAGTCATAACTGGTGCTTGGTAGAAATAGTAAGTTACTTGTCGACCACCTTCACCTGTCATAGTGATTGTATCTAATAGAGCTCCTAATTGATCTGAAGGTAATTCAGTTCTTACTAAGAATCCCCTATTAACTTGATCCATATAATACGCAAATTCTTGTCCTTGAGAAGGTAAATTAACTTTTTCTGTTTTAAGACAAGCTAATAATATATAGGTCAAAGATAAGACTATGAAGGCTGTTAAAAAGACAAGTAATATTCTCTTTATAACATATTTTGTCATATCTACTCCTTTCTTTTTTCAAAAAGATAACCCTATACACATAGTGTATAGGGTTATCATACCATAATGGCATAAATAACTTAATTATTTTTTATTAGAATGACCATCCATATGGACCGTATGCTGCGGATTTAGATGATGTTTGTCCACTAACGGTTACATCATAAGTGACACTCATTTCGACATAATAGCCATCACCAGTATAACCAGCATCTGCTAAAGTAGGTAATTTACCAGCTGGTACAGAAAGTGTAGCAGTACCATCGCCATTAAATACAACATCGACTGGTTCAAATTTAACTGAACCATCGCTTTGTTTTAATCTTAATGAGAATACGATATTAGAAACATAATCTGGATTATATGTAGCATTAATTACCCATGAGAATCCTTCATCAGCATTACCAGTTTCTGAAATAACATTAGGGAAGTCAGTTGTAAAGAATGGAACTTGTTTTCCGTCTTCATCAAGTAAGACACCACCATTAGCTGCTTGCCATAATGAATCGAATGACCAGTATTTATCGTTATATTTAACGAATTTACTTGGAATTGATGTATCTAAACCGAATCCATAAGTAAATGTAGATGAATCATCAGATTTATATCTGCTAAGATTATTTAAGACATCATATGGATTGCCAATAACACCCCAAACACCTTGACCATCATATTTACCAATCTTAACACCATTATCTAAGATACCAGTATTCATTGCAGTAGAATCTGCTGAACTATAACGTTCTGCTTCGAATGAAAGCGTGATTAATGGTTTACCAGTTGGACCAACCCAATCGTTAACACCTTCACTGTTAACATGTGATGTAACAGCAAGATTAAATGCTTCTGACCATCCAGCAAACATTAAGTTTTCTCTATAAATAGTATTTGTTGTATCAGCACTTGCAAATTGAATCTTAATATTAGTTGGTGATTCTTCAGTACCTAATTTATAGTGACCTGCATCAAGTTCTTCTTGAATTGCTACTTCGAAATATTCAGCAGCATTATTCTTGAATAAGCTTAAGTCATCTAAACTATTACCGAAAGCACTTTCTAATGCATTTTGGTGATCTTCGCTAGAATTATATGTAGTTTCAGCTTTTGGTGAAACTTTTGCGTGTGGATCCATAAGATCTACAGTTGGACTATAGTGATAGTAATCTGAAACGCCTAATCTGTCTAAGCCAACAAATAATCCTTTATAGAAATTATTATTTGATAAGATAGGTTTGACTTCCCAACCTTTTTCATTAAGAGGTCCGAATCTTTCATCCCACCAAGCTTTGTCCCATGTATTGATATACATTGGGTATGTTGAAGTACCTTCTTCTTGTCTTCTCAATGGAGAAGTTAAGTATTTATCCCAATATTCATCAGGAATATTCGAAGAGTCTGTAAGACCAGCTTCAAACATTTCAATAGTAGCATTTGGATTAGTATTTAGGCTAGAGTTAATATTAAGGTGAATACCTGGGATTTGATATAAATCTCTTCCATAATCATCTTTTGTTAATGGCCAAGATTCATTTTTAGTATAAGCAATTGTTTTCTTTGATTCATAATAATCTAAATAATATGGTCCAACAGAAAGAGTTGTATCTTGTGGGCTCTTACCATCGGATGATGATGCACCATAAATTGCTGCGCCAGCAATGACATCGCCTCCACCTAAAGCTCTAATAAATTCTTCGCTCATTGGGTTAGCCCAAATACCATTTAATTGATATTCAGCATAATCTGGTGAGACTTTACCATTGAATTCAATAGTTAATGAGTTATCAGTAGAATCGATCTTGACACCAACTTTGCTCATGAATTCTTCATCGCTAACAAGATCTGTTGCCTCTGCTGTTGATGCGTAGAATTCAGAGAAACCTTTAATTTGTCTATTGACTGTTTCTTCAGCAGCTTGCTCACTTCCTCTGAACCAACCGATTTTTTGAGTAGCTAATAACTTGAATGGAGTTAAATAGTCTTTTAATTGAATTGGTCTATTGTTAAATTCTTTTAAAACAGAATCATTAGTATTAATTCTATAATTTAAACCTGGTGTAACACCAGTTGCTTCATTAGCTGTAGCACCACCAACTCTTAAATAGATTTTCCAAGTTGTTGAAGCACCATTTTCATCAGGATTGACTGCTTCTGGAGCAGGTAATCTTGAAAGACCACTTTGGTAACTAGCACCAGTTTCATCTTCGTTAACATATTGGTTGAAGTATGTTGATGAAATATAACTATATAAAGTTGAAACTGAATTGTTATTTGAAGCTAAGTAGTTAAATGTACCTTGTTCTTGGCTTGCATCAAATTGACTGTGTAAATAATATTGGAATCTTTCAGTAAGTTCGCCTGTCATTGGAGCATCAATTGTACCATAATCAAGAACACCATAACCATAACCTGGAACATAGTAGTTCTTATCTAAGAATGGTGAGTGAAGTCTTTCAGAATACAATGAATAACTTGCGTCTTGCATGTAGTTGATTTGTGCTACGCCGTTATTAAATAAAAAAGATTCTTCAATACCAGCCATTTTACTTCTTTGAACACCATCTAAACCTGAATAATCAAAATATTCACCTTTAGCAATTGTTCCGGAAGGAACGACTGTATAATCTAATGCTTTCTTAATTGTTGTTGTTTCATCTGCAGAAACACCAAATAAATAAATTTTATAGTTAGTTTCTTCAGTAACTGAAGGAGCAGTAACTCTACCAGAACCATCGACAATTCCATCGACGACATTACCTGTTTCATCAAGAACAGTTACACCTAAAGAATAGCCTTCTGGAACACCATAAGCATATAAATAATCTGTTTCACCGCTTTCAACTAAAGCAGCAGATTTTGCTGAGACATATTCTGGTCCTTCGTCACTAACACTACTGACGAGATGTGGTGAGAAATAAGTTGAGTCTCTGTTTGTAACAACATAGTTTGTGCCTAAAGTAACTGCTTGTTCAGGTTTATCTGGATCGACTACTGGATCTGGATCGGGACCTGGACCAGGTTTATCAGTTGGATTACAACCAACTAAAGCAGTTAAAGTTAATGCACTTAATGCAAGTAAAACTGCACTTCTGCTTTTATTAATTCTTTTCATAATATCCTCCTTAATCAAGAATTTATATCGTTAAATCACTTAAAAATAAGCTTTAAACAAAATAATGCTATCATTTTAATGTATATTGACTTTTTGTTTCCTTATATTAACTAATCTTAATATTATCTTAATATCTGTAATTGTTTGCTATCCTTGATACAAAGAAAAATACAAAATTATCGCTAATATCATATAAATCAAACCGGCAGTAAAATAAACTAAAGCATTAAATCTGCCGGTTTTTCTTTTGCTTTCTTTAATATTTCTATATTCAAAAAGACCATCGTATCTCTTTCGGCCATCTTTTTTCATAACAGAAGCTAAATTAGCAAATCCAACAGTAAAAACATCGAATGTTCCTTGATTTGTTACAAAAGATAAGATTCCTATGCCTATTCCTATTGCTCCAGAAACAAAAGTTCCATCAATAATTGCAACCGCTTTCCATTCATAGCTCCATGCAATAAGTATAAAAACTAAAGTTAATATAACTAAAGAAACTATAAACCTTAATAAATTAGGAACATTAAACATTTCATGTATATTGAATTTTCTATCATCTCTCATAATTACTCAGTTTTATTTTTGTGTTTTTTAAGAATAATGATTGTTAATGTTACCACAATTAGTAAAACTAAAACAACTGCGATAATAATACTAACAATCGTTATTATGTTTATGTTACTAATGACATTATCAGAAACAATAAAAGTATCACTATTTTCTAAACTAATTGTTAAAGAAGTATCAGTTTTAACACTATCTAACTCTTTTAAGATAGCTTCCCCTAAAATAGTATCTCCATAACATTTAGCTTGACTATTTTTATAATCTCCAAATAAAGTAATATAAGAATTACCTACAAATGGAACCTTGTTTCCATTTGGTCCATATAAAGAAACGCTATATTTAGTAGCATTAGGCACATTTAAATCGTTATTCCCTAAATTATTTAAAGAGAATGAATATCCTTTAACAATATTTTTATTCCATAAAATAGAGTTTCCTTCCCTAGCAATTACTCCGTTAACTTGATTATAAGATCTATCAATTGCGTGAATATAAATATCATTATTAAAATCTAATTTATTCTCTTTAATATTAAATTTATATTCATAAAGATTTTTATCAGTTAAAGTACCAGAAATATTAATGCCTTCAACACTTACTAAAGCCATCTCTTTATCAAAATAAAGAATTAATTCTTCACCATCAAAATTTACACTGTTAACACCAATATCTTCGGTAGTTTCACTAATATGAAGAACATATTCTTTAACTTGTGTATATCCGCTTAAAAGTTGATATTCAAATTTTAAAGAATATTCTCCATCAGGATAATAACTTTTATTCTTTTCGTCTTTTAAAGGAATAATTGTATAAGCTCTATCAGCAAGAGTATCGGCATTAATATAAAGTTCTCCAGTAGGAATTGTTTTCCATAATTTATAATCACTTCCTGAACTATGTAAAAGTGAGAACATATGATCAGTTAAAACAACTTCTCCTTCACTATTTGTTAAAGTAATAGTGTTATCAAGTACTTGACGATTAACAAATTGTTGAATGTATAAAGTATCAGCGCTTCCGATTGCACCGGCATAAAGATGATATTTTTGATCTTCATTATTATATTCGCAAATAATTGGTAAAAACGCTTTCCCGGGATCTTGTGAATTAGTTCTGATTCTTTCCATATCGATTCCGTCTAAACCACCGGTAGTAACACCAATCATTGAACTGAAGTTAGCATTTGGTTTTCCTAAAGTCTTTTTTGAAGCTTCATTTAAAAGATCGGATTGGTAAACCTTACCTTCTTCTCTTTCAAATTTAAAATCTTCAACAGCGTCGCCTTTCGAATAATCACCAAAGAATCCTAAATAAGGAATTGATAAATCTGGCAATTTACGTGTTTCGTCTTCGAATAAAACGAAACCTTCAATATAAGTACCATTTGCAAAAGTATTATTAAGCTCATTTTTAGTTTCTTCATTTAATTCGTAAAAAATATTGACAACTTGTTCTTTTGAACCATTTAATTCTACTTCAAAATTTACTTTTTCAATCAGAACGTCGTTGCTAGTTTTAAAAGTTTTACCTTTAAATTCTGGTGAAACTTCTCCATCTGCTAATTTTGTTTCGGGAACTTGAACTAAAAGTTTTGCATCATAGCTTCCTTTTAATCCTTCTTCATTATGAATGTTGACATCAAAATCGATCTTTCCATTCATAATATCTTCATTATTTTTAAGTTCGACTTTAGCTCCGGAATTAATTTCTTCTGATTCGCCAGTTAAATAAAATGAGGAAGTTGTAGCGTTTGTTATATCAACTAAACCAGCCCCTTGTTTTCTTGGAGAAATAGCCGCACCGTTTGCTTGATATAAAACATTAGCTGTAGACATTGCTCTAGCTTTAATTGTCTTTTTAAATTCTAATTCTTCGGTTTCGTTTCTAAAGTCTTGTTCACCTAAAATTAATGACACTGCACCAGCATAATTTGGGGAAGCCATAGAAGTTCCACTAATATAAACATAAGAACTATTAGTTTTAACGTCATTATCAACGTTTATTGCACCAGCAATATTTTGCCCAGGTGCACTAATTTCAATTTTCATTCCTAAATCTGCTGTTACGCCATTAGTCGAAAAATCTGAAATACTACTTCTTGCAATCGAAATTACTTTTTCGCTAGCATTAGAAAGAGTATCATAATCTTCAGCACTAATAGAGTAAGCAGGTATCAATTCATCTGGTTTAGAACCTTTCATATTGAAAGTTCCAATAGGTCCAAGTCCTTCTTGGTTAGCAATTATAATTCCAACAGCACCTTTTTCTTTTGCGTGTTTAATTTTTTCTATAAAAGTATTTTCGCCTCTTTTAACAACAGCGATTTTTCCTTTTACATCTATATCTTCGTAGTCATCACCTAATTCTTCACCAGTTTCAGCATTTTTATCGTTGATTGAACCTACGCCTGGGACAATTACATATTCATATAGGGAAGTCTCTTCGCCCTCTTTAATTAAACTAGTAAAAGGCATAATACCATAAATATTGTCATCCTTATCATCTCTATCAAGATCTCCCCGTGCTCCAAGTTGATCTTTTCCTGATAAAGTAACACCATTCACACTTAACTCTGCGTAAACGGAATCATCGTCTTTTACATTTAAACTAGCAACCCTTATAACTCCAGGAGCGTTATTATATGTGCCTATTGTACCTTCTTCCAAAGTTTCTAAAGTATCATAGCTATAAGTACTTCCGGTTTTCCAATTTCCTTTTCCATCATTACCTGCTGAAACTGAAACAGTTACTCCATTTTCAATTAATTTTTCGATAGCTTTATAAGATGCACTTTCAGTTTCAAATTCATTAATTCCTAAACCTAAAGACATGTTGATAACATCAACACCTAATTTATAGCAGTCATTTAAAGCAGGTAAAATCATTGAATCAACGCAAATTTGTTCAGTTTGATAATCGCCAAAAACTTTCATGAAAGCTAATTGAGAATTTGGAGCAACCCCGGTAAAGTCTCCATTAGCAGAAGCAATAGAAGATACATGCATTCCATGATAAGAATTAGCAGTATTAACATCATCATCTTCAGTTCTATCTAATGTGTTAGGGTTTGAAATAGCTCCACCATAATCATGGTAAAAAGGTATTTTTCTATTATGATAAAAATCTGTTTGATTTTGCGCATCCAAAGAAGTTACTACCTTTTTAACATCATTTTCAGTTAATTTAACTTCTACATTACTACTTAAATCTTTAAAAGCTTTATGATCAAGATTAAAAGAGGAATCCAATACTGCAATTAAAGTTCCTTCTCCTCCGTTACTATCTTTAGGTGTGTTCATTTCTTCCAAAGAATTATTTTCTAATGGGGTATTATAAACCTTATTAGGTATATAGGTTGTATTTTCATTATTTAAACTATTAACATAATAAGTCCTATTTTCATAAACTCCACTTACACTATTAAACGATTCAATACTTGATAATAAAGAATAATTAACGTCAAGTAAAACACCATTAACTATTCCTTCATAAACATCTTTAATTAAATAATTATTCTTATTATCTGTTAATTTATTTAATTCATTATTAAAATCAGATAAAGAATAACCGTCATTAAAATAGACGATAACTTCCTTATCTTTGATATTTAAACTATTAAAATTACTATATTTATTTGAAATACTACTTCCTATTAATAATGATAATAATGGAATAGAAAATAACATTAATAACTTATTTTTATTTTTCATAACTAATCACATCCTTTTTTAAATAGATAAATAAATAAAAATACCTAATAGATAAAATCATAAACTAGTATTAATTTTTGTAAATTAAAAAGATGGAAAATTTACATTTCTTCCATCTTTATATATTTTTTAATAAAGCAAAAATAATGTTAACTAATAAATATTATCTAAATTTAGCGTATTCAATTCTAATATCTTCATGAGATTCATGAGAACGAATAATATCCGCAATCATTTTAGCAATTGAAATTACTTTAATACGTTTACAATCTTTAAATTCTTCATGTTCAATAGTATCTGTACAAATACATTCTGTAACATAATCAGCATTTTCCATTCTTTCTTTTGCTTCGCCATTAAATAAAGCATGAGAACAACAAAGGAAAACTTCTCTTGCACCTTTTTCTTTTAAAACTTTTGCTCCAGCTAAAATAGTTCCACCGGTATCAATAATATCATCGATCATAACACAAACCTTTCCATTGATATCACCAACGACATTAGTAATTTCAGCGACATTTGGTTTAGGTCTTCTTTTATCGATAACAACAATATTAGTATTAGGAATAAATGCTGCTAAATCTCTTGCTCGATGCATTGCACCATGATCTGGAGCAACAATTGCAATATTTTTACCTGTAAAAGAAGGATCATCTTTAAGTCTAGTTTTTAAATAATCTGCAAAAAGCATTGATGGAGTTGTGTTATCAACTGGAACTCCAAAGAAACCTTGAATTTGAGGAGTATGTAAATCAACTGTAATAACTCTTTTTATACCACTATTAGTAAATAAATCAGCGACCATTCTCGCAGTAATTGGTTCATTTTTAGAAGCAATTCTATCTTGGCGGGCATAGCCATAATAAGGCATAATCAAAGTGATTTCTCTAGCATTAGCTCTTTTAATTGCATCAATAAATATTAATGTTTCCATTATCCTGTCATTTACTGGTTTACAGGTTGATTGAATAATATAAACCTTTTTACCTCTAACATCACTTTTTGAATAAGCAATACATTCTCCATCAGCGAAATGTTTAACTTCAGAAATTCCTGGATCAATATTAAGTTGCTTACAGACTTCATTAGTTAAAGCAATATTAGAAGATAATGAGAAAATAATAATATCTTTAATCATAAGTTTCTTTCCCCTTCTTCCTCTTTACTTTTTTCTAAATAAAGAAAATTAAAAAAATAAGCTTTTTTAAAGAGCAATAACATTATATAAAAAAGAAAGATGGAAATGAATAAAATTATATTTTATTTATTTTTCGATAAATTCTTTGATATCGTTATAAACAGTTAAATTATCATCTTCATTTAAAATTTCATGACGCATATTGTCATAAAGTTTAAGTATGACATTTAAATTATGGTTTTTATAAATTTTAGTTAGATTTTCTAATCCTTTTCCATTATTTCCAACAGGGTCTTCTTTTCCTCCGATAATAAAAATAGGAAGATCTATAGAAATATTTTCAATATTTTTTGATTTTTGAATAGAAGAAAGTCCTTTTAAGAAGTTTTTATAAAATTTATTAGATGGAGTAACTCCACTCAATGGGTCTTCATCATATCTTTTAACATTTTCTAAATTATAAGAAAGCCATTCATTTCTTGAATCACTTTTTTTATTTTTAACAGATTTTTCATATGCTCCAATTGAAAGATTGTGGAATAGTTTTGCTTTTTCGTTTTCGTTCTTCTTGTTAATTAAAATTTTTGTTAAGAAATGACCCATTTTAACGAGTGGATTTTTTCCATTAGATCCAATTAAAATACATTTATCGATAGTTTCGCTATATTTTTCAATATATCCTTGCATGATAAATGAACCCATTGAATGAGCGATATTAATTAAAGGCAAATTTTTATTTGTGCTTTTTAATGCTTTATTAAAATCTTTTAAAGTTTCAATCATTTTAAAGAAATAATCATCAGGTGGATTCATTAATTCACCATTTTTTTCTCCTTGTCCATAATGATCAAGAGAATAAACATCATATCCAAGTGAATTTAAAAATAACGCGAAATGGTCATATCTAAGTGAATGTTCAGCCATTCCAGTAACAATTAAAACACTACCTTTCAAAGCTGTTCCTTTGTTATTATCTTCAACTAACCATTTGTGTCCATATAAAACATCATTATATTTATTTTTAAAACTTAATTCTTGATACATGATTTAGCTCCTTTAAGTCCTATATATTAATATTATAGACCTAAAATTAATGAATTATTTAGCTTGTTTAATTGATAAACCGATTCTTTTTTTAGCAACATCAACAGAAATAACTTTGACTTTAACAATTTGATTGATAGTAAAAAGTGAAGAAATATCTTTAACGAAAGAATCAGAAACTTCGCTAATATGAACTAAACCATCTTGGTGAACGTTGATATCAACAAACATGCCAAAATCCATGATATTTCTGACGGTTCCGTTTAAAACCATTCCAACTTTTAAGTCTTCAATTGTTTTTGCTTCGTTATTAAGTTCAACAATTTCTAAAGCTTCACGGATATCTCTACCTGGATTTTTGATTTCATCTAAGATGTCTTTTAAGGTTTCTTCACCTAAAGATGGGTGTTCTTTTAAGAATTTTGAAGTATTAAATTTAGATAATTTTAATTCTTTTACTTCTAATTCATCTTTAATTACATCGATTCCGGTTTCTTTTAAGATTTCTTTTGCTTCAACATAGTTGTCTGGATGGATTGAAGTGTTATCCAAAATTTCTTCACTATCTTCGATTCTTAAAAAACCTGCACATTGTTTAAAGGTTTTTTCTTTTAATCCTTTAACTTTTAATAATTCTTTTCTAGATTTAAAATCACCATTTTCTTTTCGATATTCATAGATATTATTTGCTAAAGTTGAAGAAATTCCAGCGACATAAGAAAGTAAAGAAACACTTGCTGTATTAAGTTTTACACCAACTTTATTAACTGAATCTTCAACAATTTTAGTTAAAGCATCGTTTAATTTTACTTGGTTCATATCATGTTGATATTGCCCAACTCCAATTGCTTTAGGTTCAATTTTTACTAATTCAGCAAGCGGATCAATAATTCTTCTTGCTAAAGAAATAGCACTTCTTTTTTCAACGGTTAATTCTGGAAATTCTTTTTCAGCAAGTTTAGAAGCGCTATAAACACTTGCTCCGCTTTCATTTACGATAAAAATTTTAGTATTATCGAGTTTATATTCTTTAATCATTTCATTTAAAACTACTTCACTTTCTCTAGAAGCGGTTCCATTACCTAAAGCAATATAATCGATATTATATTTTTTAATTAAGGCAGCCATTTCTTTTTTGCCTTTTTCTATCATTTCTTTTGATGCGCTTGTTACATGAACTACTCCTATTTCATGAGGAATAGAAGATTCATCAACATAAGCATATTTACATCCACTTTTAAAACCAGGATCAAAACCTAATATTTTTTTATTTTTAAGTGGTGGATATAAAAGTAAAGCCTCTAAATTTTTCTTAAAAACTTCGATAGATTTATCTTCGCATTTTTCTTTTACTTCGCTATTAATTTCATTTTCTACAGAAGGTAAAATTATTCTTTTTAAAGAATCATTAATTGCATCTTTAAATACATCTAAATAATTTGAATCAGAAAAATCTTTTAATAAATGTTCTTTGATTAATTCTTTATCATAATCAAAAGAAACCTTTAAACATTCTTCTTTTTCGCCTCTAGAAATTGCTAAATATTGATAAGGTTTAATTCTTTTTATTTCAATTTCGAAAGCCGCATATGTTCCATATGTATCTTTTTCATCTTTTTTCTTTTCTTTTGAAACAATTTTTCCGTGATTAAAAATAAAGTTTTTAATATATTTACGATATTTTGGGTTATCTCCAATATCTTCGCTTAAAATATCGATAACTCCACTATAAACATCTTCTTTATTATTTAATTCTTTTTCTGGATCAATAAACGACTCTAAATATTTATCAAAATCATCGACTTTTTTATTTAAATAAATAAGATTTGTGATTTGATCTAAACCTTTTTCTTTAGCTTTGACGCCTCTTGTTTTTCTTTTTTCTTTATATGGACGATATAAATCTTCGACCTCAGCTAAAGTTTTTGCATTTAAAATACCATTTTTTAATTCTTCAGTTAATTTACCTTTTTCATCGATTAATTTAATAACACTTTCTTTTCGATCATTTAAATTTCTTAAATAAGAAAGTCTTTCTTCGATGTTTCTTAAATCTTTATCAGTTAAATTACCTGTAACATCTTTTTTATATCGAGCAATATAAGGAACAGTATTTCCTTCATCTAAAAGATAAATTGCTGCTTCAACTTGTCTTGCTTTTAAACCTAATTCTTCAGAAATTTGAGTAATAATATCCATATTTTCTATCCTTTTTAATCTTTAAAATTATATCAAAAATATATTAAGAATTTTTATTGTCTTTATTTTCTAAAAATAAAGTTTTCTTTTTCCATTTTACTAAAGCAATTAATAAAGCAACGATTGCAGTTATTAAACTAGAAACAGGGAAATTAAGCCATATTCCTAAATCTGATAATGTATAGAAAACTCCAATTAAAACTAATGGTGAGAAACATGAAATTGTTAAAGAAATAAATGTTGCTTCAATTGGTCGAGATGTTGCCGCAAAAAATGATTGTAAAGCAAATGAAATCCATCTTGTTAAATAAGTAAAGGAATAAACAACAATTGCTAATGAAGTCACTTTTACGGTTTCAACTAAAGTTTCATCAGTAAAAATTAAGGCTAATGGTTCTGGGAAGAAAAACAGAATAAAGAAAGATAATAAACAAACAAAAAATGCTGCAGTTAAACAGAAAATTTCGATTTTTTTAACTCTATCCATTCTATTTGCACCATAGTTATAACCTATCGCTGGTTGAAGTGAATCACACATTCCATATAAAACCGGAATGATTAAACATTCAATATACATTAACGTACCATAAGCACTAACACCCTTTTCTCCAACCATTTCTAAAAGAAGAATATTAAAGAATATTCCAGGAAGTTTTCCAGCAATATTATTTAATAAAATTGGTAAACCGTTTTTAAAAATTAACTTTATATCTTTTTTAGTAATTGAAGGGAAAGAAAATTGAATTTCTAACTTTTTTAATAAAAAAGGAAGATAAGCAATAGTTGAATAAATCATAAACGCTAATGAAGAAGCCAATGCACTAGCAAAAATTCCCCATTTAAAAACACCTAAAAATAGATATTCTAATAAAACAATCGTTAAAGACATTGCAATATTAATACTCATCGATGTTTTCGTTTTACCACAAACTCTTAAAAAATTATCAACAGCAAAAATAATCGATGAGAATGGTAAAAATATTACATATGTTTGAAGATATTCAACTCCTAAAGTTTTTAATTCTCCAGTTGCACCCATTAAATCAAGTAATAAAGGAGCACTGAAATAAGAAATAATCGATAAAGTAAATGAAAAAGCCAAGATAAAAAGAGTTGCAAAAGTAAATATTTGATTAGCTTCTTCTTTTCTTTTTTCTCCTAGCCTTATCGACATGATAACGCTACTTCCAACTCCAACCATATCGCTAAAAGCAAACATGATATAGATAAAAGGCCAAACAATATTAACAGCACTAAAAGCTGTTTGACCTAAATAATAAGAAACAAAAAATCCATCAATGATTACGTAAACAGCACTAAAAAGCATCCCTATTGCACCAGGAATAGCTATCTTAAAAAATAATTTACGAATACTAGCTTTTTCAAAAAAAGTTGTATCAACCATAACTCTTCTTTTCTTTCTCTTTTTTAAGTCAAAAATAAAAATTGCAAACAATTAGGATGTTTACAACCTCTATTATTTTACTATATTTACCTTATTTATCGAAATATATCTTATTTATATCTTAATTTAAATCAATCGACAAAATGTTAAGCATTTGTAAAAGTTTTAAATTTCTACAAATTTTATTTAGGTTATTACTACCTTATTCCTTTATAATTATTATTGGAATTTAAATTATTAAGGAAATAAATATATGCCTGCTAATTATGCACACTATCATTATGGAGAATTAATTAAAGAAGCTTTAAAAGAAAATAACAAAATAATTTCTTTAATTAACTCTAATTTAAATGAATTTGAACTCGGACTTCATGGTCCTGATGTCTTATTTTATAATTCTCCATTTAAAAAGAATGATATCAATACATTAGGCAATAATATGCATGATGTTGTTGCTCGTTCTTTTTTTATTAAATCAAAAGAAATTTATCTTAAAGATGATTTAAAAAGCGATAAAGAATTATCTTATCTTTTAGGTTTTTTATGTCACTACACTTTAGATAGTAATTGTCATCCATTAGTCGAAGAATATATGAAAATAGAAGATGCTACTCATTTTGAAGTTGAATCTTCTTTAGATAGACATTTACTTATTAAAGATAATAAAGATCCTTTAAGAACCGATTTAACAAAGCACTTTAAATATAAAAAAGATGTAAGAGATATTGTTGCAAAATATTTTGAAATAGATAAAAAAGAAGCAAAAATATCGATTAAAACAATGAAAAAGTTAGGAAAAATTATTAGACTTCCTAGAAAACGGGAAAGAGATTTAGTTGAAAACTTACTTAAAAAATTAGGTGCAGAAAAATTTAAACATATCTTAGTTCCATTTACCGATAACTTAAAATGTAAAGAAAGCGATGAAAAAATTACTGAAGCAATGTATAACTGCGTTGAAGAAGGTAAAAATATCATTATCGATTACTATGAATTTGTTAAAAATAACACACCTTTAAAAGAGGATGCTTTAAATAAAACATACGAAGGATAAGGAATTTTTAAAAATGGAAGAAACAAAAGTTACAAAAAAACAATCTTCTCACGGTTTTAGAGCTTTCTTTAAAAACAAAAAAGAAAACAGAACTGCGATAAGATGGGTACTTTACGATGTTGGTAATAGTGCCTTTACAATGATTGCGTGTTCACTTTTTGCAATCTTTTTCCAAAACTTAGTTAATAATGCTATGGGAGCTAGCAATGAAGCAACTGCTTATGGTAACTCAATCTATGCTCTTGTAACTTCATTAATTACATTATTATCGGTTATTTTAGAGCCTTTATTTGGTACTTTATCAGATTTTAAAGGCAATAGAAAACCATTATTCTTAATCTTTTCTTTAACTGGTGTTGTAACTTGTATTGCACTTGGTCTAGAAATGCATTACATTATTTGGCTAGTAATCTTAGTTGTCGCTAAACTCGTATATAATGGCGCTTTAATGATTTATGATTCAATGTTAGTTGATGTTACAACAGAAGATAAAGTTGATGAAGTCTCAACATTTGGATATGCATTAGGATATATCGGGAGCTGTGTTCCTTTCTTAATTGGCGTCGCTATCGTTGCTTTTGGATTTACAAATTTCAATTTAGGACCAGGTGAAGAAGCTGGAATGGCTCATTCATTAACTGTTCCTTGGGGATATTTAATTTGTTTTATTATTAATGCATTATGGTGGTTAACATTTACAATTCCTTTATTTAAAGACTATAAACAAAAATATGGCTTAGAAAGAGAACATAATGTTGGCCGTACAATCGTTGAATCTTATAAAAGAATTGGTAGAACATTTAAAAAAGGAAGAGAAAATAAAGGAATTTTATTATTCTTATTAGCATTCTTCTTCTATATTGATGCGGTTTATTCAATCATTGATTTAGCAATGAAAATCTCAACTTCTTTAGGCGTTGATCAAGTTCAAGCTTTAATCGCTTTAGTTGCTGTTCAATTTATCGCTTTCCCAGCATGTTTAGTTATCGCTAAACTTTCTAAAAAAGTAAGAACTGATTATTTAATTCTTGCTTGTATTGGTGGGTATTTATTTATTTCGATCTTTGCAATCTTTATTACTGCTAACTGGATGTTCTGGGTTTTAGCGGTTTGTGTTGGTTTCTTCCAAGGTGGAATTCAATCAATGTCTAGAAGCTATCTAACGAAGATTATTGATAAAAAAGATAGCGGTGAATGGTTCTCACTTTATGATACATTCGGAAAAGGTGCAGCTTTTTTAGGAACACTTCTTTATGGTTTAATTAATGGCGCTGCTTCTACTTCAAGTGATTCATTTATTAAAGATCATTCATCTAACTTTGGTATTATTCCACTTTCAGTTTTAGTTTTAATTGGTGGAATTATCTTCTTTATCGCAATGAAAATTAATGCACCAAAATTAAATAAGAAAAACAATGAAGAATCAGTTACTGAAGGTGCTCCTATTGAAACTATTAATGAAGAAAATAGTAAACCAATTAATAGCGAAAATAACGAAACAATAACTACAGAAAATACTGATAATAATCAAGAAAATCAGTAATTAAACATTATAAAAAAATAGATCTAGTAATTAATCTAGATCTATTTTTTTATTCCTCTTCATAATAATATGAATAATCAATTCCCTTCATATATAATTCTCTATCATTAATATTATTAGTTAAGGCAGCTTTAAGTAAATTCTTAATTTTTTCACTACTCGAAGGACTAGTTTTCATCGCGTCCAAATAATCATTTTTATCAATTTTTGACCAATCAACACATATTTTTAATCGATTAATAAATATTAAATCTAACCATATACGAGTAGCCCTACCATTTCCCTCTAAGAATGGATGAGCAATATTCATTTCTACATATTTATCAATTATTTCATCAATAGAATTATCTTTCATTTTGTCAATTTCATTTAAAATTTGTGGTAAAAAATCTTCATTAGCAAATGTAAAACCACCTTTTGAGATTGTTTTAGTTCTTATTTTTCCGCTAAAAGGATACAAGCCTTCAAATAAATAAGCATGGATTTTTTGTAAAGAAATAGTTTTACCAACTTCATCATTATTAATAAGTTCGGTTTTATATAATTCATAAGCTTTTCTTTTACTTTGTTCATCAAGTGGATCAAGCCTACCTTTAATCCAATCTTGAAAAATCTTTTTGTATTTTGAAGGAATAACGGTCAATAATTCTCTTACTCCTTCTTCATTAATTACATCAGAAAGATATTTTTTTCCATCTTTGGCGTATAATTTCAGTTGTCCACAGAATTTGGACAACTCTTGATTTCTTGTTTTTATATTATACCAATACCTACGTGCTGAATTTGGTTGAGCTAAAGCATCAATAAAATCAATAGCAGAATACCACCACATCGATTTATCATTATCCCAAACCGCTCTTATTGGCTTATTATTAAAATATCTTATTGAATGTTTAATCATATCTTAACATTATCATGATTATTTTCAGTTGTCCACAAAATAAGTAATATGGCTGGCGAGATTGGATTCGAACCAATGTATGTAGGTTTCAGAGACCTATGACTTCACCGCTTGTCTACTCGCCAATAAATAAAAACCTCCTACTCTTTAATAGGAGGTTTTTATATTAAAAATATCTTAATAAACTATTTACCTTCAGTTTTTCTTTTTTCTTCTTCTACTTGGAAATGATAACCATCTTTACAAGCATCTAAAACGGTATAATCGCATGTAAAACCAAGTTCTTCTTTTGCTTTATCGCAGTTTGCATAAGAAGTAGCAATATCACCAGGTCTTCTTTCTTTAATTTCATAAGGAATCTTATGACCACAAGCTTCTTCATAAGCATGAATCATTTCTAAAACTGAAGTTCCTTTACCTGTACCTAAGTTATAAATAACTAAACCTGAATTTGTAGCGAGTTTTTTAAGAGCTAAAACATGACCTTTAGCTAAATCAACGACGTGGATATAATCTCTAACACCAGTTCCATCAGGTGTATCATAATCATTTCCAAAAACATTAACTTGAGCTAATTGACCAGTTGCAACTTTTGCAATATATGGGAGTAAATTATTTGGAATGCCGTTTGGATCTTCTCCAAGTAAGCCACTCTTATGAGCACCAATTGGATTAAAATATCTAAGTAAAGCAATATTATAATCATGATTAACTTTAGCAACATCTTTTAAAATTCTTTCGATCATTACCTTAGTTTCGCCATATGGAGAAGTTGCTTCAGTAACTAAATCAGTTTCAAACATTGGAACTCTTTCTGGTTCACCATAAACTGTAGCACTTGATGAGAAGACTAAATTTTTAGTTCCATATTTTTTCATCATTTTTAAAAGCGAGAAAGTAGAATTTAAATTATTATCATAATATTCAAGTGGTTTAGAAACACTTTCTCCAACTGCTTTATAACCAGCAAAATGAATAATTGCATCGATTTTATCTTCTTTAAAGATTTTTTCTAATTCAACTTCATTTTGAACATCAGCAATAACTGTTTTAAATTCTTTATTAGTAATAGTTTTAATACGATCCTTAACAACTTCTTTTGAGTTATAAAGATTATCAATAACTATAACATCAAATCCATTTTCTAATAAAGCAACAACAGTGTGTGATCCAATAAATCCTAATCCACCAGTAACTAAAACTCTCATAAATTCCTCCTTTTAAAAATAAGATTTTATTTTTGCTTTCTTTGAGAAAGTTTTTTAGCTTCTTTATGTTCTTTTTTATTTTCAAATTTATTTGCTGATTTAGAAGTTTCTAAAGCAGTTTCTGGTAAAACATCTTTACTTATTTTATTCATAATTGAATCAGCGATAAGTTTAGAAGTTTCACTTTCAATATAAAGTCTTAAAGCAATATATGCTAAATCTAAATTTTCAGCGTCTTTATCTTTCTTTTTCTTATTTTTTTCTAAAGCATCGATTCTTAATTTTGTACGATGAGTTTGATTTTTTAAAACTTCATCATGCATTTCTTTAAAAAGAGTATAAAGTTTTTGTTTATCGTTAGTTAAATATTTATCCATTTCGATTAAAGTTGCTAAATCTCTCATTGAAACTGATTGTTTAAGTAAAGAAATCGCAATTAAATAACCGATATGATCTTTATCATATTTTTTATTTTCAGGTGGATTAACAATTTTTGCTTTAACATAATTATTAATCATAAAAGGTGTAATTACTGTTTTATCTTCTTTTAAAGCAGGGGTTAAAACACCTTGAATATAACTTACAACTTGTTCCATATATAAAGGAATAGAAGAAAGTTCCTTATAATCAGGTAATTTATAATCTTCTAAATCTTTAATATATTCTTTTAAATTCTTAAAATTATCTTCCATATCAATAAATATTTTAACACTTTGAGTAAGTTATATAAACAATAATAAGTAGTAATTAATACTATATAAAATAATTAATTACTAAATATTTACTAGTTATCTACTTTATTTAAAAAGGAGTTCATAGGTAGAATAAATTCCATAAATATATTCTTTAGTTTCTACAAACTTAAAATTAAATTTTGAATATAAATGAAGGGCGTTCTCATTTCGAGGATCAACCATAATTCCAATGCCTTTTACACCTTTATCTTTTAATTCATTAATAATGTTTTTAACTAAAAAATATCCTACATGTTTATTTTCATATCCAGTTTTAACCATTAAACGTGAAAAACAATATAAATCTGGTGTTTTAAAAGGATAATCATTTTCTCCCCGTTCTTCTTTTACATCATAAAAAACAGTGAAAGCTATAATTTCACCGTTTTCTTTAATAACACGAGCATTACTACTTAAAACATCTTCTTCGATTAATTCATCAGAAGGATATTTTTCACTCCAATAATCTAAAGATAAACCTAAAAGTCTTTGATAAACATTCTTTTTAAGTTCGATACACTCCTTAACGTCTTTAGGAGTTGCTTTTATATATTCCATAAAATTATTTAGTTTTTTTACGATTTGCAAAAAGAATTAAACAAATTGCAACGATAATTGATAAAGCAAGTGAAACACCAAAAATAATATAGAATCCGTGATCACTATGAGCTAAAGGTAAATCATCAACATTCATTCCAAAAAATGATGCAACTAACGTTGGAATTGAAATAACAATAGTAACAACGGTTAATGATTTCATGATTAAATTCATATTATTATTAATAACCGAAGCAAAAGCATCCATCATTCCGGTTAAGACATCTCTTAAAATAGTACACATTTCAACAGCTTGGTTAATTTCAACTTGAGCATCTTCCATTAAATCAAAATCAGATTCAAAACGAGTGTAATTTGGAGATTTCAATAATTTAGCTAAAACATTTTTATTAGCATTTAAAGCAGTTGAAAAATAAATAAGGGATTTATTAATATCCATTAATTCAATAACTTCTTTATTTTTTGTTGAATTTCTTAATGTTTTTTCAATTTCATCGGTATAAGCGTTAATTCTTTTTAAATATGTAATAAATAAAGTTGCAAGTCGATAAATAATATTTAAAGTTAAACGAACATGTTTATGTGGTTCGATTAATCTAACACGTTTAAAAAGTTCATCTAAAAGTTCAAAATTATGTCTTTCAATTGTTACATAATATTTTGAATTATATGCAATAACAAATGGAGCTGTTGAATATAACTTCTTTTCTTCATCAGTAACAAATGGTGTATCTAAAACGATCAAAGCATTATCGTCTTCAACATCAATACGTGCACTTTCTTCTTCATCAAGAGCACTTAAAAGAAAATCGCTTGGAATCGATGTAATTAAAGCGAGTTTTTCTAAAATTACTTGAGTAGGTTCACTGATATGAATCCAGCTACCTTCTTCAAGTTTTACATCATCAATATTTTCGTAAACTTTTTTATCTAAAGTTTTATCAATTTCTTTATAAACAATAATCATCTTTCTTATTTTAGCACGAGTTAAACTCTAAAAATAAGAAAAATAATAACTATTCGGTTGTCTTATCTTCGTAATGATTTTCAAAGATTGATAAAGACTTAATTTCAATATCATTTATTGAGTTAATTTTATACTCAGAAATCGCTAAATTAGGCATTTTTGTGAGAAAATTATATTTATTTTTATCGATATAAACTAAAAATCCTCTAATAACATTTGAGTGAGTTACGACAATAATATTTTTATTATCAAAATTAGAAATTAAATAGTTAATACCTTTTACAATTCTTTTTATTAAAACTTCTTCACTTTCTAAACCAGTTGAATAATATTTTTCTAAATCATTATTAATATATGCATTTCTAAAACAAGAATTATCCTGCCCTTCAAAAGAGCCAAAATCTCTTTCAATAAACTCATCTATTTTTAAAATTTCTTTTTTATTATCAAGTTCTTCTTTTAAAATTTCACAAGTTTTAACTGCTCTTTTTAAAGGGGAAGAAACAAAAAGATCAAATTTATAATTATTTTCTTTTAAAAGTCTTGCTACTTCTTTTGCTTCACTAATTCCAGTTTCATCAAGTTCTAAATCAATTCTTCCCTGACAAATCGCTTTTTTATTCCAAATTGTTTCGCCATGTCTAACTAAAAATAAATTAATCATAAATTTATAAACCAAGAAGGCCTTCAATTAAAATCCAGCATCCAAGTAAAACTAAAACACATCCACCAATTATATTTGCAACTTCATATTTACCTTTAAGTAATTTATTGATTCCTTGGCCAAAAATTAAACCAATAATACAGAAAATAAAGGTAATTATGGTAATTATTGAGCAATGTAAAAAGATAGTTGTTGGAGTAGAAATAGGAATCATACTAACTCCAGTTGCTAAAGCATCAATACTTGTTGCAACTCCCGAAATTAATATTACTCCTATAGTAAAAGGTTTTCCATCAATTGGACATTTATTTTTAGGATTTCTTATTCCTTTTATTCCATCAATTATCATTTTTCCACTAATTAAAAGAAGTAAAACAAAAGCAATCCATGGAACAATTGAAGTTATATCAACATATTCACTGAAAAAATATGCGATAAAATAGCCAATTAAAGGCATTAAACCTTGCATTAAGCCAAAATCAGCAGCAATAAATAATTGTTTTCCTCTTTTAATATTTTTGTAACAAAGCCCATCACAAATCGATACACAAAAAGCATCCATTGATAATGCAACACCTAAAGTAATAACTTGTAATATAGTTTGCCAGTCCATAACAAGAAAAGAGTTTATCATAAATAATGATAAATATCATTATTAAACGTTAAAATAGCAGCGATATTCGCTGCTATTTTAATATTCTAAATTTAAATAAGTTTCATCATCTACTTCTTCACACCATTCAGTAGATGTTTCATCTCCTGGAACTTCAATTGCAATATGAGTAAAATAGGAAGATTTTTTAGCTCCATGCCAATGTTTAACATTAGAAGGAATAATAACAACATCTCCTGCTTTTAAACTTCTAACTTCTTTTTTTCTTCTTGATACCATCCTTCCCCATCAGTGCAAAGTAAGATTTGTCCACCATTTTTACTAGAATGATGAATATGCCAATTATTTCGACAACCAGGCTCAAAAGTAACGTTTGCAATATTTAAAGACGAGCCAATAAATAAAGGTTTAAATAAGATTTACCAATAAAATATTTACTATAAGCGATATTTTCTTCGCTCTTTCCAAATAAAGAATCGCCTTCAACTAATTCATCATCTTGATAAACTTCTCTAACAATCGGAAAAGTAGCCCAAGCATTTGACCAACCAATATAAAAAGCTAAATGAGTAATTGCTTAACCACTTCTACTTTTCTAACTCCATGATTTTTAGCATTACTAACATGATATTTAAAAGAATTATCAAAAATTCCTTTTGCCATTAAAGCGGTGACTGTTAAAAGTGAACGATCTCGAGTTGATAATTTATCTTCTCTACTCCAAATTTCTCCAAATAAAACATCATCATTAAGTTCAGCAAATTTAGGAGCCAAATCGCCTAATCCATCTCTTCCTGCAGTTTGTTTTTTCATATACTTTTTACATCTTTTTATTAATTATAGTTAAACTAAAACATAATAAAAGATAAGGTCAACAAATATAAATTTTATTTATATTTAACTATGATTTATAAGTTTTTATACATCCAAATATGCGGATAATGTTCATCTAAAAAATAATCGCCTTCTTTAATATATCCACACTTTTCATAAAATATTACTGCTCTTTTTTGGGAAGCCAAATATACCTTATTTATCGATACTTTTTTAAGTTCTTCTTCAATAACTTTTAAAATTTCTTTTCCAATATTTTGTTTACGATATTCTTTTAAAACGGCAAGTCTTCCAATTAAATATTTATTTTCTTTTACGCTATGAAAAAATCTAGCAGTTCCAACCGCTTTATTATCCTTAAAAGCTAGAATATGAGTTGCAAAATTATCGATACTATCAAATTCTTCTTTAAACCCTTGTTCTTTAACAAAAACTTCTTCTCTTATAAATCTTGCTTCAAGAGGTAATTCATTTTTAATTATTTTAAAAGTAAGCATATTTATTTAATAATTATTTCTTTTTTATTAACTTTCCATTCTTCAAATTCATTAAATTCATCATAAATAAACTTTTTAAAAATGGATCTTAAGCTTTTTGCCGCTTCAATAGTTTCACTATCATCAACATTTTCATAATAAGTATTAAAACCAAATAAAACTGGAACATCTGCAG
Source organism: uncultured bacterium (assembly GCA_949299395.1). Taxonomy (GTDB): domain Bacteria; phylum Bacillota_I; class Bacilli_A; order RFN20; family CAG-826; genus Onthovivens. The sequence continues at coordinate 50,927 of CASGAB010000005.1, forward strand.
CATGGAATGTATCAATACCTTTTTCTTTACATGAAGGTGAAACATATTGATATTCGTATTTATAGCCTTTTCCTTCATAGTTATTTAATAAATTCATGATTGGTTTTTTATAAATACATTCCGTTAAACCTTGATAACATTTTTCTTTTAAAGTTCCTTTTTTATTTTTAAAACTAAAGCCCATAAACTTTGCTAGAATTGGTAAAAGAAATGGAGGTAAATCAAAAATAAATAAATTTGATTCATTAATAACATTACCAATAAATATAGTTTTATCGGATTTTATCGCTAAATTTTTAGGAAAATCAAGTAAAAGTTTATTATCAACAATTGGTGAAAAAGCACATCGATTATCACCTTTTTTAAGAACATACATTTTTAATTTTCCGTTTGCTTCTCTAACTAAATCTGGATCTAATTTAAATAATTTATCTAATTCGTTTTCCTTAACATTAACATATTTTAAATACTTTTTTGCAATTTTAGTTCCTTCTTTATAAGAGAAAAAGTGATTAATAACTGGTGACATAATTATTGCTTTATCAAATAGATTTTTTGCTTTTTCTATTGATAAAAGTGCAACAATTGAAGCAGCTCCTGCAGATTGACCAATTAAAGTAATGTTATTTTCATCTCCACCAAAAGAAGAGATGTTTTCTTTAATAAAAGTTAAAGCTTCGATTTGATCATATAATCCGTTATTCGAATCAAACTTTTTATCTAATGAATTAAGATTTAAAAAACCATAAACACTTAATCGATAATTAAAAGTAACAACAATTGAATTAGTATCAATAGCAAGCTTTGTTGCGTCATATTTTAATTCATGAGTTTCTTCATCAATTTCACCAGTTCCGCCGCTTTTAAAAGAACCCCCAAAAATCCAAACTAAAACTGGAAGTTTATGATTATTATCGACATTTGGAGCAAAAATATTTAAATATAAACAATCTAAATCGTTGTTTCCGGCATTTAAAATTCCGCTTCCTTGAATTGGGTTTTTCTTTCCTCTAAAAGCTTCATAAACTCCATCCCATTTTTCTAATTTTTGAGGATGCTTAAAAGTTAATTCTCCAACGGGAGGTTTAGCAAAAGGGATACCTAAAAATTTACGGATATTAGAAAACTCTAATCCTTTTAAATCGCCATATTTTGTGTTAATTATTTCGGTTTCTTTTATGAAATCCATACAAACCATATTTTACACTAAAATTGCTTGTTTTTTATATAAAATTAGCCCGTAATTTGTAATTCTTGTTGAAGTTTAATTTCTTGATGTTCATCACTTTCTTTAAATTGAAGATCATAAAGTAATTTATAAACACCGTTTTGTTCGATTAATTCATCATGAGTTCCAGCTTCTTTAATCTTTCCATCTGAAATAACGATGATTCCATCGGCATTTCTAATAGTTGATAATCTATGAGCAACAACTATTGAAGTTCTTCCTTTACATAATTCATCTAATGCTTTTTGAATTAAAAGTTCGGTCGTATTATCAAGAGCACTTGTTGCTTCATCTAAAATAATAATTGAAGGGTTTTTTAAGAAAATTCTAGCAATTGATAATCTTTGTTTTTGTCCACCTGATAATTTAATACCTCTTTCACCAATGTCGGTATCAAATCCATGAGGTAAAGATTGAATATATTCATAAATATTCGCTTTTTTAGCTGCTTCAATAACTTCTTCATCATTAGCATCTAAATTGCCATATAAAATATTATCTTTAATTGTTCCGCCAAAAAGGAAAACATCTTGTTGAACAATACCGATTTGTTGTCTTAAAGACTCTAAGGTGAAATCATTAATATTTTCACCATCGATTTTAATTTCGCCATTTGTAACATCATAAAATCTAGGAATAAGATGGCAAATTGTTGTTTTTCCTCCTCCTGAAGGACCAACTAAAGCAATCTTTTTGCCATGAGGAATATTAAATGAAATATCATTTAAAATTCCTTTTGATGATTTATAGTGGAAATCAACATGACTAAAACTAATATCGCCGCTTAATTTAGGACAAATTTTACTTCCTTCATGTAAATTTTCTTCCTCTTCATCCATAATTTCGATAAATCTTTTAAATCCAGTTGTTCCATTTTGAAATTGTTCAACAAAATTAATAAGTTGATTGATTGGAGTAATAAACATATTTACTGAAATAATAAATGTAGAATAATCAGCAATATCGATTATATCGTTATAAAGGAAAATACCACCTGCTAAAAGAACGATGATATTAAAAACATCAGTAATAAATTGAGAAGATGCAAAGAATTTTCCCATTGCATTAAATGCTGAACTCCTTGCTTTAACAAAACTTTCATTAGATTTTTCGAACTTTTCTTGTTCTTTTTTAGTATTTGTAAAAGCTTTTGTAACTCTAATTCCTGAAATTGACGATTCTAAAGATGTATTAATTTCAGCCATCGCAATTTTTGATTCTCTCATTGCAGTTCTCATTTGATGTCTAAAATGAGCAGTAACAACAATTAAAAGTGGAACGCAAGCAAAAATAATTAAAGCTAAAATCCAATTTATGATACATAGATAGATAAAACTTGCGATTAAAGTAAAGCCCGCAATAAATAAATTTTCTGGACCATGATGAGCAACTTCACTAATATCAAAAAGATCATTAGTCATTCTCGACATTAAATTTCCAGTTTCATGTTCATCATAATAAGTGTAAGGAAGTCTTTCTAATTTATTAAACATGTCGCTTCTCATCTCAGATTGCATTCTTACACCCATAATGTGTCCATAATATTGAATAAAATATCTTAAAAACATTCTGATAATATAAATAACCAATAAAGAAAGTGAACAAATTATTACTAAATCTAGCTTTTTATTAGGAATAAAATCATTAAGCATAAAACGGGTAATAATTGGATAACCCATACCAATAATTGCAACTAAAAAAGCTGCAGTCATATCTAAAATAAAGATTTTTTTATGTGGTTTATAGTATTTTATAAAGCGTTTTAATAAATCCATAATTTTTATCCCTTTCAATTTATTTAATATATTTTTTTAGCTAACATTACATTGTTTTTTTCTTCTTCAAAACCATTTTTTAAATAGAATTTATATGCTGGAAAAATTCTTTCAGTATTTAAGATTATATATTTAATATTTCTTTTTAAAGCTTCATAACTTAATAATTCGATAAATTTCGAACCAAACTTTTGTCCTTGATAAGAAGTTAAAATGCAAAATTCATCTACTCGATATTGGTTTCCATCATAGAAATGAGCTATTCTACCTAAAGAAATACCGATTAATTCGTTATTAAAGAATAAACCAAAAGATAAAGAATTAAATGGAGCAATTAAATCATTCATATATTGATCCAATTGCTCTTTATCCCAATTATCATTCCATGGTGATTTACTAAACGTTTCAAAAAACACTGATTCTATCTCTTTTTTATTTTCATTACTCAATTCTTTAATAAAAACCATAACAAAACTTTTAAATATTAAATCTTGTAAATAATATCATTTTTTAGAAATTTAGTAATTAATAGAAAAAGAATTAATCTATCTTTTTAACAATCATTAATAAATCTCTTAAACCAGTATATTTTTCTTTTAAATGTTTTTTACTTTTTACGATTTTTAGTCCGTTTTCTTTTAATATTTTCTTTAAAAAAGAAAAATCTAATGACGAATAATAAAATTTACTTCCCATCATTTCATTAACTTCTTCGCCATTAACTAATCCACTAGTAAAAAGAAAATAAACATCTTTATTAAGTAAAGAAGCTACTTTTTTATATGCTTTAATTAAACTATCTTTTGGTAGATACCAAAAAGAATCAAAAGCAATGATAAAATCATATTTTTTTCTGTCTTAAATCTTAAAAAATCAATATTAAAAAAATAACATTTTTTAAATTTATTTTTTTGCTTCAATAATCGTATTTTTTGAAATATCTATAGCATCTACCTTATAACCTTTAAAAGATAAATATTCATCAATTGGATAACCATTCCACACAAAAAGGTTAAACTCAATTTGTAGGTTTTGGGCAACTTTTGTGGGTAATTTCATGATTAGTGGAGCCTTGTGAAGTTTTAAAAAAAGTTCAGGATCACTAAGAGCTTGTTGCCTATTTCTTATATCATCTAGTGATATGTATTCATAACCTAATTCTTTTTTTAATTGATAACATAAAGTTGATTTACCAACTTGTCTAGCACCAGTAATTAAAGTTATTGGCTTACTATTAATGCTGTTAATAATATCTTTTTTTATTGTTCTATTAATCATAGTTAATCACCGCCAATATTGCATATCAGTATTTTTTCTAATTCAACTGGAAATTTTACTAAAATTAAAGCTTAACATTTATTATCCAACTATTTTATAAAAAAAATGTGACACATTTCTATGTCACATTCATTGTCCTTAATGGACAAGAATACCTATTTTAATGCGGTTGCGACCCCTAGTTATAAAGTGCAACCCCATTGCCAACTTTGCGACCCCTACATAAAGTTGAGGTTTTATCGGTACTTTCCGTAATATTCTTCTTCGCCCGTTAATCTTGCTCTAACCGCTTCTCTTTTTGTCTTGAATCTGCCTATCAAATGGGCTTTCCTTTGAAACATAATCTGAGCGACCCATAGCTTTCTGGTCTTATCGTAATGGACTCCTCTAACACCAGAGGAGTTGTTTTTGTTTGGAACGTGGAGCTTGTTCAGGTAATTGGCTATCCCGGTACATGATTTTCCCTTGACTAGGAAGTCTTGGTAGATGAGCCTCACGATTGCAGCCTCATCCTCATCAATAACTATTTTTCCGTCTACCTTCTTGTATCCGAGGAAGCTCTTGTAGGCAACGCTTGTTGGCCGAATGTCTAACGGCGATGTCTTTCGGAAGTGGCGTAAGGGAATGGAAGGAGGCTGAAAAGCTTATGGCTGACTTCTAAAATCTAATGCACAGGGATCGAGAAACACAACATTCGAGCCAGTCTCGACGAATACCGGAATGTTAAAGCACCCATACATCACAATGCAATAAATCGCGACACATCGAGTAAGCATTATCTCAAAGGCGTTTTGACTTTTGGAAATAAAGGCTCGGAAACAAAAGAGTAACCTAATGCTTATATAAAGCTCTCGGCAAGATAGTTGTTCAATAAGTACATTTTATAGTCATCTAATGAAAAGACTTTATCCGAATTATTGTCCCCATACCTCTTAACCAACTCTTTAAAAGTTATTGTTTTCGCCAGTCTTAAAGCCGGGATGTCTTTTTCGACTATTTTCGAGAGAATAGCATCAATTCCATCATCCTTCACGTTACCTATTTTCCAAGCTGGCGAAGGATTGGTGAAATTGAAATAAACATTCAAATCGCTCGTGACATAAAGAGTTACTTCTTCGCCGATGCGAGGAAGGTAATGCGATTCATCGCCTATTAGCTTTTCGATGCATTCCCTTTCACTCAAGATATTAGGAAAATTCAAATAATAAGGCCAAATTTGACCTGGAATACCATTTTTGTTAATCCTGATATTGTAAAGATTCCTGTTATTGCCATCGCAACTTCCCTCGTGAACGAAAATCTCTTTAATATGCATAATGTCGGCAATTTTCAAAAGCTCGATTATTTCGTCTTTGTTGCTTTCATAAATAAAGATCTGCCATCTTGGCTCTATTCCGTTTTCTTTCAATATCTCGCTGGCTTTGATCAGTTCGTTATACGCTCCTTTCCTGCCAACGAATTCATCAGTTGTCGCCTCTAATCCAAAAAAGGTCAACTGGACCTTTTTAGTGCCGATTTCTTTCAGCCATCCAACATATTTTGGGTCCCTCGCGATTTTATAAAAGCTAGCCAATTCGAATCTTAATGGTTTGACAGAAGATAGAGCATTATCCTTGATCCACCTATTTTTGTAGTCAGGGCAAAAATCAGGTTCTCGAAGCCAACTATAAAAAGTTATCTTTTTGAAATGGCGCCTAAACCCATTAACGATAAATTCGTCATACCCATCTTTTAATGGCTGGTTAGGCAATGTGCCTAACCAGCAATGTTTGCATCTATTCGGGCATCCATACATATCTAAGCAAATGGTTAAATGGCAATTGGCCAATTTTTGTTCATTCATAGTCGTTAGTCAGCTTTGCTAAACAATTTTTCAGGGAGATTGTTCTCATCGTTTTTGATTAAATCCTTCAATAAAACTATTTTTACCTCATTATTAATCATCTAATTTCATGCCAATCTCATTGAAGAGAGCGACAAGTTTCTTTTTGGTTTCCATGTTTGGTTCAAATCTTCCTGTTTCCTATCTGCATATGGAAACATAACTAACATTTAATATTTTAGCTAACTCGTGTTGAGTTAAGAACTTTCTTTCACGATACTCTCTAATCTTTTTCGCATAATCAAACATAGGTTCACCTCAAAATCGTTAACACTATTTTAACACAAAACCGATAATATTACGATAGAAATCCTTAACTTTTGTGAGCTTTTTACTCAGGAAAGGACAAAAAGTTTCTTGTGCGACAAAAAGTTTCTTGTGGTATAAAAAGTTTCTTGTGCAATAAAAAGTTTCTAGTGCAAAATCGAGCTCTTGATCGTCTTTAAAATGAGATAAGCAAATTTAGACACTATGCTTAATTTATGTTAAATATCCATTAAATTTTGCTAATTTTGACACAAAAAAAGGCTTGATAAGCAATATTTACTGTATCAATCCTATTGTTTCAATATCCTACTTTTCTAGGGGTGTGAAAAGGACTTCTTCAAAAGCCTTACGCCGTGTAAACTTAGCTCTAAAAAATGATAAATTGTCTTCACTTATCCATAAGAAGTTACTACACGGCGTAATTTTAAAAAACGCCTATTTATCGCATAAAAAAAGTTTGAACACTCCTAGCGAACTAAACTCTATTTAATTCATAGAAATGTATCAAACTATTTTTCGAGATAACGGGCGGCAGAAGGGAATCGAACCCTCGAGTGACCGGTTCACAGCCGGTTGTGTTAACCTCTTCACCACAGCCGCCACATAAAAGCGCTTAAGGCGCTTTGATATTCTAATACTTGGCTGAGGTAAATGTAAAGAGGTTAACACTAGTTAGTCACATTTAAAGGTGAGAACGTTGTCTTTGACTATAAGGTGCGCGTGTTTTATAGCCTCTCCATCTATGATCTTTACCGCTAAAGGAGTTTCAACTTCTTTTTGAATATAACGGCGAATCGGTCTGGCACCATAAACAGGATCGTAACTTTCTTTCGCAATTAAATTTACAGCATCTTCAGTGTAACTAAAGTCTAAATTCTTCGTTTGCTTAAGATTGTTTTTAAGTAAATCCAAGAATTTAACAACTATCTTATTAACTACATCTTTAGAAAGCGAATTGAACATTACAATTTCATCTATACGGTTTAAGAACTCAGGTTTAAACTTCTCTTTTAAAAGTTCGCTGACTTTTTTCCTGTTCTCTTCTGTATTTCCATCAAGCAGATATTCAGATCCGATATTCGAAGTCATAATGAGAATAGTATTCTTAAAATCAACGATTTTTCCTTGGGAATCAGTTAGCCTTCCATCATCCAACACTTGCAATAAAACATCGAAGACATCCGGATGAGCCTTTTCAATTTCATCTAATAAGACAATGGAATAAGGCTTTCTCCTGACAGCTTCAGTCAATTGTCCGCCTTGATCGTAACCAACATACCCCGGAGGAGCTCCTAAAAGGCGGGAGACTGAAAACTTCTCCATGTATTCAGACATATCGATTCTAACAATTTGATCTTCTGAATCGAACAATTGCTCTGCTAGCGCCTTTGCAACCTCAGTCTTACCTACACCAGTAGGACCTAAGAATAAGAATGAACCCAAAGGTCTATTTGAGGAGTTAACTCCTGCTCTCGAACGCAAAATAGCATTGGATACTAACTCCAAAGCCTCGTCTTGGCCTATGACTCTTTTAGACAAGAAATCTTTAAGATGCAAAAGTTTGCTAGTTTCTGACTGCGTAAGTTTGCTAATAGGTATACCAGTCCAATTAGAAATAACGCCAGCCACAGTTTCTTCAGTTACTGTTTCATCGAGAATTTTATCCTTGTCTTCCTTTTCTTTTAAAGCGTTAATTTTTTCTTGCAAGGCTGGTATATCGCTGTTTTGCAATTTGGCAGCTAAATTGTAATCAGCATCATTCATAGCTTTATCTAAAGCTAAACGCGTCTGTTGCAATTTAACTTGATACTCTTTCACTTTCTCAATCTGGTCTTTTTCATTTTCCCATTGCAAAGTCAAAGCATCCTTTTTCTCTTTATAAGATGCAATTTCTTTCGAGATATCATCAATTCTCTTCTTAGCTGATTCTGAATCATCGTTTTTCAAAGACACTTTTTCTATCTCTAATTGCATAAGCTTACGATTAACTTCATCGAGCTCATCAGGCATTGAATCAATCTGCATTCTGACTTTCGCGCAAGCTTCATCAATTAAATCGATGGCCTTATCAGGAAGGTGACGATCAGTGATATATCTTTTTGACAAAGTCGCTGCTGCAATCAAAGCATCATCAGTAATTTGAACACCATGGTGCTGCTCATACGACTGTTTAATACCTCTTAAGATAGTTATTGTATCTTCAACCGTTGATTCATCGATTAACACCTTTTGCATACGACGTTCAAAAGCCGCATCTTTTTCAATGTACTTCCGATATTCATCTAAGGTTGTAGCACCTATACAATGCAAGCTGCCACGAGCTAACATTGGCTTTAACAGGTTCGCAGCATCCATAGCGCCATCGGTTCTACCTGCTCCAATAAGCATGTGTATCTCATCGATAAACAGAATAATTCGACCTTCGGATTTTTCAACCTCTTTCAAGGTAGCTTTCATTCTCTCTTCGAATTCACCGCGGTATTTTGCCCCGGCAATCAAAGAACCCAAATCAAGTTCGAAAATAGTCTTATCTTTCAATGATGAAGGGACATCACCTTTGAAAATACGCCAAGCTAAACCCTCAACCACTGCTGTTTTACCAACACCTGGCTCACCAATCAATATCGGATTGTTTTTCGTTTTACGAGAAAGAATTTGAATAACACGGCGAATTTCTTGATCGCGTCCAATAACTGGATCAATATGACCTTTAGCCACTTCATCGACTAAGTCACGGCCGTACTTGTTCAATACGTCATAAGTGGCTTCCGGATTGTCAGAAGTTACCTTCTGACCTCCGCGAAGTTGATCAATTATCTTTTTAAATTCTTTTTCGTTATAAGAAGGAATCTCTTCAAGCTTTTTAATCAACGTATTTTTAGAATCAAACTGCGCTAAAAGAAGATGCTCGATTGATAAGTAATCATCACCCATCTGCTTTTGATATTCCGTACCTTTATAAAGAATATTCTTTAAATCAGTAGAATAGTATGGTTCTTCGCCAGAAGAAGTTTGAGAAATTTGGTTTATAAAGCCATCGATAGTTTGAGAAACTAATCGCGGTTCAATATTTAGACGCGTTAAAATTTTAACAAGCATACTTCCCTCAACGTCAAAAATTGCACGCATCAAATGCGGAACATCAACGCTGGGATTAGAATGAGTTTTAGCAATGTTGCTAGCGCTGTTAATAACTTCAACAACTTTTTGGGTATACATTTGTTGTGCCATAATTTCACCTCCTTTAAAAACCTACAATTAAAGTATAGTGAGAATTTTAGCACTGTCAATACTTGAGTGCTAACTTTTTTACAAATTAGTTTGTTTTAGCTTGGTTAAAATTCAATTGCCCCGTAAGATTTCTTTCCGCGGCGAATAATAAATATCTTTTTAAAGTAAGCGTCTTCTTTGTTTAATACAGCATCTAAAGAATCGACTTTGTTTCCGTTAACACGAATGGATCCGGAAGAAACAAACTCACGAGCTTCTCTTTTTGATTTAGCTAAAGTAGATGAAACTAAGGCATCTAACACGCCGATTGATTCGCCTTCAACTTTGAAGCGTGGCAAATCTTTAACAATCTCTTCAAGCTGCTCTTGTTCTAACTGAGAGAAATCTCCACTGAAAAGAGCTTCAGACATCTTCTTGCAGTCTTCTGCGACTTTCGGAGAATGCAAATCTGAAACGATTCGGTAAGCGAGTTTCTTTTGACCTATACGAAGCTCAGGATGGGCATTATGTTCATCGATATCGAGCTGAATTTCGCTTAAAGGTCTATCATCGAAGACGCGCATATATCTAGCTACATCCGCATCAGAGACATTGATAAAATACTGGTAAATATCATAAGGAGAACGCATATTCGGATCTAAATACAATGCACCTTTTTCTGATTTACCAAACTTTTTACCTTCTGAATCCGTAATAAGCTTAAAGGAAAATACTTCAACTTCAGGGTTTTCTTCCTTTTTGCGAATAAGTTCCATAGAAGCAGTCAAATTGCCCCACTGGTCACCGCCACCAACTTGCAACTTACAGCCATAAGTTTTATACAAGCGATAAAAGTCAGCCGACTGAAGAATCATATATGAGAACTCAGCAAAAGAAATACCAGATTCTAGGCGAGAAGAAACAATTTCTTTATCGAGCATGTAATTAATTGAGAAGCACTTTCCATATTCTCGTAAAAATTCGATAGTCGATGTTTTTTCCCACCAGTCACCGTTATTTAACAGAATTCCTTTGTCAGGAGATGAAAAATCTAAGTACTTAGAAAGTTGTTTTTTTATGCATTCGACATTGTGAAGAACATCTTCGCGGCTCAAGAATTTTCTTTCAGCCTTTTTCCCAGAAGGATCGCCAATCATACCAGTACCGCCACCAATGATAGCGATAATTCTATGTCCAGCTTTTTGCAAGCGGCGCAAGACAGTCATACAAACGTAGTTACCGAGTTGAAGAGAACTAGCGGAAGGATCAAAGCCAGCGTAAATTGTCTGCTTAGTCTCCAACATTTTTTCAACGTGCTCGCGATTAGAAAATTGGTCGAGCATTCCTCTTTCAACTAAATCATCGATAACATTAAACATAATTTAAACTCCTTAACAATTTATTATTGTAACAAATAAATATAAGTTAATGAGATTAATAATACATACTTCCTTTTCTTTCAATGCTTATATCGAAGAAAGCTGAATTGAATATCTTGCCTTTTAAGACGTAATTGAAAGAATCAGAAACTACTTGATATGAAAACGAACCGTAAGAAGGGACAAAATCTTCTAAAGGTAGGCCAGATTGATAGTAAATGTAAAGCTCACTCTGTGACTCTTCAAGTCTATTAGACACTTCTCCATACTTCCAAAAAACTAGAGATAAAAGGCAAAATAAGCAAACGTATACTAAGCCGAACAATCTTTTCATAAAACTGCACCAATTAAAAGGCAAATCACTCCGATTAAAACTGCAAACGAGATGATATTTTCATAATTGAAAAAGATCTCTTCTTGCAAGCTAGCCTTTTTGTTATTTTCCAGGTATTTATCTTTTAAGAGAATAAAATTCTCTAAATCGCTTTTCTTGGATATTTGATAAGCCGAATTAATCAGTTCATCAAATTCTTTATCTCCGCTTTCAAGATGAAGGTATCTACGAATGTATTTTCGATTATTCGCACCAACTTTCTGTTCAACTTTTAAGGCATTAAGCAATTGATCTTTAACAGGTGAAGATGCCAATTCATCTATGGAGATTTCATAAGACTTCATAAACTCCATACCAATTATAAGTTTCCCAGTAAGCTTCTCTAAAAACTCACATTTAACAATTGCAGAATCATCCTGCTTTATTCCTTTAAAATAACCTTGCTTAAAAGCGAGAACTATTAGACAAACTATCGCAATCACAATAAGGAGTGATATTGACATTTCGATAGACTCAGTCATGTAGTAACAAACAAAGCAAAGAAGAATCCCCAATGCGACACTGCAACATAGAACAATATTAAAACTATCGATTTTCTTTTTACTTTTCTTGGTCTTATTTTTATTCAGTAAACTAAATTTTTTCATTTTTGTTTCTCCTTAATCAAACACGCAGTAAGAAGCAGAATACCTGGAAATAAGCAAATAAGAATATAAGAAAAATCAGCGAGGATATTGTTGGGAAATATTTCACTACCTAGCAAAAGATGGGCCAAGGCAAACACACCTTGCAATACGGATGCAGCAACGCTCCCTTTGATCAATGATGAAAAAAAGTCATTTTCTTTAAATTCTAAAAGCTTATCTTCACCTTGCTTTAAAGCCACCTTAAGTTCAATATCCGGTTTTTCTTTACTGATCGTTTCTTCAATCACAGGTTTTAACGAACCCAAATTTAATCTATCTATGTATGACAAATCATCTTTAACAGTTTGATACTCTAAAGATTTCAACGAACATTCGCTCAAGTTTACAGCAGTTTCATAAGCTTTTTTGCCATCCCTTTCTTTTGCGTAACACTTTAAAAATTCATTACAAAAAACCAAGTCTTTTTCCCTGTTTTCCCTTTTCTTTTGAATATTTTTTATCAGTTTAATGCTAGTTATATAACAAGTTATACCGATTATAGAAGCAATGATTTTTAGAATAATGTTATTAAAAATTAAAAATGAAGATAAAGTACAAGATAGGCAAGATACAATTAAGCATTTAGTTAGTTTATCCATGTTGTTTTTCCTCCAAGTTGAATGTTAATAAATAACGCTTATATGTGAAATTACGTTGATATTTGACCTCTAATTTCAGAGATGAAACATAGATTGGAAATATCTCGTCATTCTCTTGAACATATTGAAGATCGATAAATTCAAGCTCTTCAGATGAATCGACAAAGTCTTTGATAAAAGAAGTGTAATTTATGACTAAGCTTTGTTTTTCCTCTAAAAAGAAAGCATTTCTATTTATAAAAAATGTGAATTTCTCGTATATTTCCTTCTCTTTTTGTGAGATAGCAGTATTGTTAAACTCTAATATTGACAGGCAAGATAAGCCGATAAGTGAAAGAAATCTAACATTCATCTTATTTCCTCCATTGCGGTCTTAATCAAATAGCAGCCTTTTTCTCCTAATATCTCTTTAAACTGGATACTAGATTTAAACTCAATTTGAAAATTAATAACACCCTCATAATTTAATTGATAGAAGCAATCAAACAAACCTTCATTTTGAGGAACCTCTTTTAAGCTGCCTTGAAAGTCAGAATTAAAAGTTAAAGGATAAACCGCCTGATCAATAACTAAATTCAAGCTATATTTACCTTCTAACGGTTGAAAAGCATCGATTTCGATACAGTAATTTACATCGCTATCAACCCCAATTGGAAAGTATGATAATTCGCTATCAATAAGGGCGTATCTAGAATAAATGACAGGATTAGTGTCTTCCTTGAGGAAGACGATTTCCGCTTCACTTTCGGCTTTAATTTTTTCAAAGTAACTTCCAGAAAGCTGATATGTTTTCTCGTCTTCCCCAATAAAGACCACTAGATCTTTGTATCCGGTGTAACTTAAAACCGGATTTTTAAAATCTAACAAGTAATCAGTTCTTTTTCCCGTGTGATTAAATATCTCAATCCCATCAAGCTTAATTTTAAACTCGGTCATTTCTGCCGATGAAAACGAAAATACATAAGCAGAAGACGTAAGCTTAATATCAAACTGATAAAACTCTTCTTCGGATATCAATGGTGTTGATAGAAGTCCAAAAATGAGACTAAAAATTATCTTCGCTCTCATAAAGACTCCAGAAATGGCGGACTGCTAATCTCTTGTTACGATAAAAAGCTGGAGAAGACGTATAATTCATCCACCACTTTGAACCGAGCGGAAAGAAATATTCATAATAGAGAATATTGGCTTCCTCTGGTCCCAAAGCGAGAAGAACGGAATTAATGCGTGCGATAAAACGCTTCTCTTCTGAAAGAGTGGCGTTTTTTTCAACTTTGACGTATTCTCCGTATTCGGACTTATCAAAGTCACCAAGCATTAAAAGCTTACTGCCTTCTTCCTCAGCTCCAATGATCTTTTGAGCGCAGACTTGATACTTATGTGCAAGTTTTTGCAACTTGCTTCTGAGCTCTTTTTGATTCTTAGAGACACCCATAATTTCACCTCTTTTCTATGTGTATGTATGCCAAAACACAAAAAATTTTATAAAATAAGCTTCTCTTTTTTATTAAAGCTAGTAAAATTCTTAAAGGAGGGAGGTTGCACTTATGAACGAAAAAGATAACAAAATTCAGGAACTAACACCTGATATCTATGTTGATTTAGAAACTGACAACAAAGAAAATGAACAAGACACCTCTACTTTGTCAACGCTAATTGAAAACAAAGATGTTGAAGGGCTTAAAAAGTTCGTCGATGAGACTGACCCTATCGATACAGCTTCGTTTTTAATTGATATTGACGATGATGATTCTCTAGTTTTTTTCTTTAAGGTTATTCCTTCTGATTACTCTGCTTTCGTCTTCTCTTATTTGGATAACGAGCAGCAAACAAAAATTGTCAATGCTTTTTCCAAAGCTCAACTTACCGACATTATTTCTAAAATGCCAAACGATGATGTCACCGACTTTATTGCTGAGCTTCCTTCAAATTTAGTAAATAAAGTGTTATCAGTCACTTCAAAAGAAGACAGAGAGCACATTAACGAGCTTTTAAACTATCAAAAGGACACCGCCGGTTCAATAATGACAACCGAATACGTTTCTTTAAAAAAGAGCTTTACGGTTGATCAAGCTTTAAATCACATTCACCGCTACGCCAAAGAAGCGGAAACAATCGAAACGGTATATGTCATTGACGAAACCAGAAAGCTTTTAGGTTCAGTTTCAATTAAAGATATATTTTCTCATGAAAAGGAAGAGACAATTGAAACTTTCATGAACGCTGACTGCCTTTCTGTCATCAGCTCAACAGACCAAGAAGAAGTCGCCCAACTAATAAGAAAGTACGACTTGTTTGTCATTCCGGTTGTTGATCAAAATTCGCGCCTTTTAGGCATTATCACTATTGACGATGTAATTGATGTTATTGAAAAAGAACAAAACGAAGATTTAGCCCACATGTCAGGTATAACCGCTAACAAAAGCGAAAAGCCATATTTAAAAACCAGCGTTTTTGTTTTAGCTGGAAGAAGACTACCTTGGCTTTTAGTCTTAATGATCTCCGGAACTTTCACTGGACTTATCTTAAATGGCTTCGAAGCTTCTTTAGCTGTTTTACCTATTTTGACTGTTTTTATACCGATGCTAATGGACACCGGCGGCAACGCTGGTGGGCAAACTACCGCGGTTGTAACTAGAGCTTTAGCATTAGGGCAAATATCAATACGCTCTTATTTAAAAGTTCTTTTTAAAGAATTCAGAGTTTCTTTGATAGTTGGTTTTTGCCTATCTATAGTCAATTTCCTTTGGATTTATTTTGAATTGGCAGTTGGAATTATCTCTTATAATCCTGCCGAGAACAGCAATGATCCTATATGGTTAATTGCCATGCTTGTTGCTTTGACTTCTTTCTTCGTCGTTGTCCTTTCAAAAGTTCTAGGAGCTAGTTTGCCAATATTAGCCAAAGCCATTCACATTGATCCAGCTATTATGTCTGGACCTATTATTACTACTATTGTCGATGTCTGCGCTTTGATAATTTATTTTGTAATGGCTAGTTCAATCCTCAGTATTTAATATCATCCTTTTTACATTAATATGTTTAAAGTGATATTTTATTTTACGAGGTAATTAAAAATGAACTTTATCTTTATATCTCCGCATTTCCCCGATCACTACTACCGCTTCTGTGCGGCATTGAAAAAGAACGGATGTAAAGTCTTTGGCATCGATGATGTTCCTTACGATCAACTTGATCCGAAAGTTAAACAATCTTTAGATGAATATTACTATGTCCACTCTTTGGAAAACTACGAAGAAAAATACCGCGCTGTCGCCTATTTTATTTCTAAATACGGCAGGATTGATTTCATTGAATCAAACAATGAATACTGGCTTGAATCTGATGCTAAATTGCGCGAGGACTTCAATATTAAAAGCGGTCCGCAGACTGAGCAAATTCGCTATTTCCGACACAAGTCAGCCATGAAAGAAAAATACGCTCTCGCCGGAGTCAAAACTGCTAGATACCAGCTGATGAACTCCCCTGAAGATGCGTATAATTTCGTTCAAAAAGTCGGATATCCAATCATTGCAAAACCCGATGATGGAGTTGGTTCAAGCGCGACATTTCGCTTGTCAAACAAAGAACAACTCGATTCATTCATTGAAAAGCACCAGAAAGAGTTCCCCAACCACCTTTATATCCTTGAGGAATTCATCGATGGAGAACTAATTTCACTAGATGGCGTTTGCGATAATACTGGTAAAATTGTTTTTCCATCTCACCATGTTTTCCCCTTACCTGTAATGGATATCGTTGTTGAATACACCGATGTTTACTTTTACACTTCAAAGAGCATCCCTCAAGATTTACTTGATGCCGCTCAAGCTATTTTATACGCTTTTGAAGCAAAATCACGTTTTTTCCACTTCGAGTTTTTCCGTTTGACGAAAGATTCTTCTTTAGGAAAGAAAGGTGACATTTACGGACTTGAAGTAAATATGAGGACTCCAGGTGGGTATATCCCCGATATGATCGATTTCGCTTACGGTACTGATATATTCCAAGTCTGGGCCGATACCATCTGCTTTAACGAAAATAGACACGTATCTAATTATCCTAAACATCACTGCGCATATATCGGTAGAAGGAACGATGGTAAATACGCACATTCATTAGAAACAATAAAAAAGCGCTACGCTCCTAATTACAAGTGGGATTTCGTTAATCCTGGAATATTAGCTGACGGAATGGGAGATTACTTCCTCATGGCAAATTTCGACACAATCGATGAAGTTAACGAGTTTTTTTCATATTGCTTAGAAAGAATCACTCCAAGCGAGTTTAAGAAAATGTAATGTTTAAAACAAATATAACAACTGTTCAACACCAGTTCTTAAACCCCCATCAATCATTTTTCAGCTTTCCAGAAACAATGGAAATTCCTTTACATTTTACTGTTAAAACGCTCCTTAAGATACTTTTGAACAAAGATTACACGGCTGACATTGAACGCCTGCAAATTAACGCTAGAGTCAAATATCTTCAAACTCAAGATATCTCTTATATGGAAAAATACACGCTGTTAAAAAACGATATTGATGGGGCCAATATTGCTTCAACTATTGCAATTTTTAATTTGTCTTACTTTCTTTCTTCTCTTTACCAGTCTTCAACTCCATTTGAAAAATACAAAATAGGTAAAAACGAGGCGTCACAAATACTGTCAATTTCCACTTCTCTTTACGCCTATTTAAAAGATTATTCACTGGAAATTGACACTATTTACCCCATCGAAGAGAAACAATCAGACAAATACCTAAAGGCAGAATTTGAAATACTTTCTGACACTTTTATCGCCCGATTAATGCTTCATAAAAAGCTTCAAAAAGAAGATGTTCAACAAATTGAAACGGATTTCAATAACATAGATAAACTTGTCTATCAAAAAGAAAGCAAGATTGATAAAGGACTTATTTTCTCTCTTCTAACTAACGAAATCTTTGTTGTCTCAAAAAATAAAAAAAGT
>CASGAB010000006.1 GCA_949299395.1 uncultured bacterium
TAATGAATTTTATATTAGAACATATTGAGGTTAATATTAATGGACAATGGGTTCAATTTAAAGAAACCGGAAGAGATGTGTATTATCCAGTAGGAATTGAAAAAGATATTTCTTTTTTAACTTCACTTGTAACTAAATTTTTAACTGATTATTTACAACCACTTTTTACGAAATCCAACGTATAGAGTCTTTAACTCGTGTTTCAACAGGACCAGAAGCGAAGTTATTATTAAATTGTAAGAATTTACATTATATAATATATACATTAATAACAAACAATTATGCTACTTATAAAGAAATACGAGATGATTATACGTTGGAAGAAGTAGTTGCAATGTACGAAGCGTGTTTGGTTCATTTATATAATAAAAATGTTTTAAATGAATATTATAGAAAGAATCAAAAGAGGAGGTAGGAGTAATATATGGCTCAAAAAGAAACTTATTATACTAATTTACAAGTTGATGTTACTACTAACACCTCTCAATTTGAGAAATTTAAAAAAAGTACTGATAAATGGATCAATAATTTTAATTTAGATGATACTATTAAAAAACAATTAAGTGATGCTGCTTTACAAACGAAGAAATGGGAATTAGAGTTTCAAAATATTTTAGAACTTCGTGATAAATTAAATGATGTTTTAAAAAATAATAATTTATCAGATGAAGCTAGAGTTAAAGCAAATGAACAAATAGTCGAGGCTAATAGGGAATTAGCAGAGTTATTTGAGAAACAAAAAGAAGCTGGAGTTTTAAGCGAAAGAGAGATTAAAAAAGGAGAGAGGGTTATTGGAACAGGTGAAAAAGAAGAATCTTTTTTATCTGAATTTATTAAAGGTGATGAAGGTAGTTTTGGTAAATCTCTTAAATCAGCTGCTCTTGATACTTTTGGTCCTAAAAGTTCTTTAGCTGAAACGGTTGTTGGTGGATTTAAAGACATACTTGATTCTATTGTTAGTTTTGTAGCAGATATAATTAAAGAAGCTTTTGAAAAAATAGAAAACATGGCTTCTTTTAATCTTGGATTAACTAATAGATATAATGAATCTGCTATATCTTATTTTGAAAACTGGGGATTAACTGGTGCAAATGCTTATGCGATGCAACAAGCATTAGAATCTGTCGGAATGAATGATGTTGAAGATTTGTTTATGGCACAAGGTTATGGAATGACTGAAGTGTTAGAAGAATTTAAAACACAGTTCGAATATTTTAAAAATGAATATGAAACAACTGATGAAGAAATGATTCTCACATATCAACAATTTCAAAAAGACTGGAATGATTTTAAACAACATTTTCAACAAGAAATAATTACTTTCTTTTCTAATAATAAAACTCTTCTAACAGATACTTTAAATACTTTAATCGATGTATTACCTTCTTTATTAGAAGTAACAAAAGGAATATTAAGTGCAGTAAAGTGGTTATTACCGCATTCAGTAGGAGAAACTACAAAACAAGCATCAGATATTTATGAAAGTATTGGAGCAGTTAGTAATAATAGTCAAATCATTGACTCACATGCTGTTACTAATTACACATTTAATGGTATGACACAATCACAATTAAACGAAATTAAATCGTCAATAAATAAAGGAAACACTGAATACTATAATTCTAAAGCCGTGAGGTAAGTAAAATGGATGAAAATAGATATAATGAATTACAACGAAATAAAAGAAGTTCCTTAAATGGAGCAGGATATATGTGTGCTCTTGTGGTTGAAGATTTAGAGGGTAATCAAGAAACTATCAATTTTGATTTAATAAGTAGTATAAGTGTAACCTCATCTTCTAATTTAACTGAAAATACGATGATGAACGGTGATATAATTGCTGATCATATTTATAGAGAACCAAATGAAGTTACTATATCTGGATCATATGGATTATTTAGTAATAGAAATGTTCAATTTTCAGGTCCTTGGGATAAGTTAGGAAATGTAGAAGAGTATTTTGAAAATATAAAAAATAAAGGATATAAATGTTCTATTATTACTCGTTCTTTATTAAATAATAGCAGTACGAGATTTAAAACTCGTGAAAACATGGTTTTAACAAATATTGAATGGACACATCATCAAACTTCGATTGAATTTTCATTAACTTTTACTGAACAAAAAACTGCTTCCTTACAAACACAAAACATTCCTTATACTGAAGAAGATGAAGATGGTCCAGAGATTACAGATGGTATAGCTACTTTTTTTACTGAAGAAGTTTTAGATTGGGATATGATTTACACACTTATCATAAGTTTATTAAACGAAGATAATATGATGACTGAAGAATTTAAAAATGAATTGCAAGAATTATCTTTTAGTGAAAGCGGAGCAGCTTTAGTAGCAGGAGGTGTTTTAGGAGGATCGGTAGTTGCAGTTGGTGCGATAGTAGCTGCAGCATTAGGAAGTAATCCTATTGGTTGGATAATAGCAGCTGTTGGTATAGCCCTTGGAGGAATTATATGGGGTATTTGTAATATGGTTAACGAAAATCAAAGAAGACAAGAATTAATAGCTGCTCAAGAAAAATGGGGTCACGAACAATTTCAATATTTTGAAGGTGATGATGAAAGAAACGAAGAAGAATTAGAAGATTTCTTTAATTTTGTAGGCGGAATTGCTGATTATATTAAAACTCTTGATAACTACATAACTGTTTACAAAATTCCTACAGACGCTCAACAAGAAATGACAATTTATATTGATGATAATAATTATGTTTTTAAATTTAATAAAATTTCAGATAGTGAAGGTTATCAATTAACTCTTTCTACTCCGTCAAAAGTTATAAAGCAAAGTACTTGTTGGAATGAATGTAAATCTGATATTTCAAAATTAACTGATAATAATTATCTATATAAAACTTCTAATAGATATCGTATTTATTTAATGTATTCAAATTTGGATGAAGATGGAAATCCTAAATCATCTGGTAAAAATATTTTAACGAATTATTTTATTTTAGTATCGACTATTAATTTTGAAAACTTTAGTGACTTATTAACTGAATTAATTCAAAATGGTGGAACAGTTCCACAAGATAGAATACAAGAATTTAGTAATATGGGGTAAAGTAAGATGGATTGTTGGATGAGGGTTTTAAAAGTTAAATTTACTTCAGATACTTTAAAAAAATCTATTATTTTTGGTGAAAACTATTTAAAAGGCGAAGATGATATTGAGATGGAGATAGAAGGAACTAAATATCTATCTGCCGTTAAAGATACTTTTACAATTAACTTATATAATCTAACTTATAATGAAATGTCTCAACTTATAAATGGAAAATATTATAAAGTCGAGATAATATGTGGGTATAGAAATGCAAATACAATGACTATATTTAATGGTTCTGTAATTTATATTTCGAATGATAAATTTAAATTTAATACTAACAGATGTATAGTTTTATGTGGTAATAATTTTATTGCTAATTTTGGTCAAAACAGAATGAATTTATCGCTTAATTCAGGATTAAATTTATATGATGCTATTAAATTTATTTTAAGAAGACAAGGTATTACAAAAGTTAAAATAGATGAATCACTCAAGAATAGAGTTA
This sequence comes from uncultured bacterium, assembly GCA_949299395.1. Classification (GTDB taxonomy): domain Bacteria; phylum Bacillota_I; class Bacilli_A; order RFN20; family CAG-826; genus Onthovivens. The sequence goes on from CASGAB010000006.1 coordinate 3,569, forward strand.
TAAAAGAGGTAGAAAGTATGAAAGAAAGTCCTCAAAGTTGGATTGATAATTTTTGTAATACTAACGGTCTTATAATTAATGTTGATAGTACAAGCGGATCTGATGTAACAGTATTATCTGCTTATAAAACAAACAACAGATTAATTACTTTAAATCCTGAAAACTTAATTCTAACTAATGGATATCCTAAAATTAGTAGTGAAGGAATTGAGATTACTTGTTTACCGACTTTTGATTTTATACCAGGGGATGTGATTCAACTCGATAACTCTATCATAAATACTTCAACTGATTCTATTGAAGGAGAAGAGTTTATGAAGAGTATTTGGATGGATGTTGATGGCAGATATATGGTTTATGAAGTTAGTTATAAGTTAGATAATATGAGCGGGGAATTTAGTTGTTCGCTAAAAACAAAAGCTCGTTCTTTATATAATTCGATACCAGGATATCAAGGAGCTACTCAATCATGATAGAAAAGAAATTAACTACTAATAGATTAGTGACTGTAAATAGAAGTAATCAATATAGTAACGTTCAATCAACCACAAAAACTAATCAAGCATCTACGAGAGATGTTGAAAAGTATGGAGGATTAGGTAGTAATCAATCTTCTAATTTAACTACTTTAACAGCGATGAGAGAAGCTATTTTACCAATGATTAATGTAGGAACATTAGCAAAAGTAGTTACTGTTGATAGATTAAGTAACAAGATATTAGTAAAACCATTTCCTCTTCTTGATAGTGAATCTCAAAAAAATATAGAATGTACTTGTTCTCTCTATCGTGATATTAAAAAAGTAACTGTTAATTGTCCAGCATTAGGAGGAAGTACAGAAGATGTTAGTATAGAGTGGGAATGGAAGAGTTTGATAGACATATTAGAAGTAAATGATACAGTATGTGTCGTGTTTATGGATAGAAATTTTAAACAAAATTTAAAACAAGCTCGTTCAAATAATAAACTTTCTAATTTAAATGACGAGCAAAAATACCATTCAGATTCATACGGAATCATTGTAGCTGTTATGAATAAATATAATTTGAATATATAAATATTTAGTAAAATATTTTATAATTATAGTAGGAGATAAAAAAAATGTCATTATTAACAAGTTATGAGATAGATTGGAATAATTTCTTGCAATTTAATGGTAATGGAGTAGTAGTTGCTACTTATGCTGAAATTTATAAAGCGTTAGTTAAAAAATTTCAAGATATATGGGGAAGCGATATAGATTTAAGTTCAGCTAGTGCAGATGGTGTATTTGTAAATACATATGCTTTAATAATTAATAATATATTACTTTCTTTTAAAAAATTTTATGAGTCTTTAAATGTTAATACAGCAACTGGAGCAGCATTAGATGTTTTATGTAATTTAACAAACGTTACTCGTAAATCAGCAACAGCTTCAACGTGTCCGGTAGTTTTAACTCTTGATAATAGTGAGACAGAAAATTATATTACTAATGAAATTGATTTAGTAGATATAAATGGAAATATTTGGATTGCTAGAAATATTGAGGGATTTATTTTAGAGCCAGGTGTTCCACAAACAATCATATTTACTTGTTCACAACTTGGTCCTATCGAAGCACCAAAAGGAACTATTGATAGATTAATTAATAATGATGTTGTTATTAATATAGAGCAATCACAAGATGCGAATAAAGGATTTAATGTGGAAAACGATAGTTCTTTAAGAAAAAGAAGAACTCAAACTTTAGGCAGTCGCGGAACTACAGTATTAGAAAGTTTAAGTTCATCATTATTAAGTTTAACAGGAATAAGAGACGTTAAGATTTATAATAATGATACTGGGAATGAAATTACTGCAAAAGATGGAACAAAAATAGTTGCTCATAATGTTTATATAATTGTAAGAAGAGAAGCTAATATTACTATTTCAGACGCGACTATTGGTACTATCATCTATGAAAAAATGACACCTGGTATATCTACCACAAAATCACAAGATCAATTACAATTCGGTATTTCACATGAATATCAATATGTACAAAGAATATTAGGTCAACGTATAGATTCTGATATTAAACAAATCGTTTATTGGAAAGAAGCAACACCTACTAATAATGAAATAAAAATAGTTATCACACCAAATGTGTATTTTGCTTCTTATGATAATTCTACTGCTAAAAAAATAGCACAAAAAGTTATTAACTATATGAATAATAAGTTGTTAGGTGAGAATGTTGAAAGTAGAGATTTGTGGAATATAGTTCAATATGCAGATCCTAAATTTAGAGGTTCAAAAACATATGATATTAATAATATTACTATCGGAGGTAGTGATATTTATACTAATCCAGATACTTATTATGGTTATACAAAGGCTGATTATGAAGTATCTGATGAAGAAGAAACGAGGGGACAAGTTACAATTAAGATTAATTAAAGTATGTTAAAAAGTAAATTATTGAGTTGGACATATTATGAAAGAAAGATACCTCTTTATGTATTAAATGCTTATGGTGTACAAGAGTTCTTTAAGATAATGGTTAATTTTTTAATTAATCAAGATAATGTTGAAGACACTATTTGTTATGCTTTTAATATATATGATGAAGAGTATAGTTCTTTTATGATGGGTTACGATAAAACATCTTTTAACTATACTTTTTTAGATTTAATTGCTAATTTATATGGAGTTTCGAGAGCGTTCGGGGTCGAATATGTTGATGAAGACGGAGTATTTTATCATAAAGATTTATATTTAAATAATGATGAATTATTAATGTTAATAAAAGCTCGAATTATTCAAAATAATTTCGATGGTACTTATGAATCAACAAGAGAGTTTTATGATAGAGTAAATATGCCAGTATATTTATTTCAAAGTAATAATCCAGCGGAAGCTTATGTTTATATATCAACTAAAAATCCAGATGGAACAGAAAACGTAATGTCTAATAATATTAAAGATATGATTTATGCAGGATTGTTTACAATTAAATCGATGGGTATTACTTATCACACTTATATTAGAAACGTTTTGAATTTAGGTATATGGGATAGTGAAAGTAATAATAGAACATGGGATGTTGCTTTGTGGAGTTAGTAAGATATGAGATGTAGAAGAATTGTTAAATCACCAAGCGGTGTTAAGAATATAGTTTGGTTTGGGAGTAGCGGAGTAAGGTATGTTCCGGTTGATTATGGATTTGTATGCGGAGAAGATAAAATTTGTGGAAATCCCTATAAATATAAAAATATTAACATGGATGTTATAACAATATTAGATACTGAAACTCAATATAACAAACAAGCTGTTTTTTATAATGAAAAAGATAAACATGATAACTATGCTTCAGAAAAAGAAGCAGTAAGAGATAGTTTAATGCAAAGATTATCAGTTATTAAAAATGAATTATGGTATGATTTTAATTATGGAGTACCGCTCGTAGATCAAGTTCGCGATAAATCCATTATTGATACTTGGATAATAAGGGAAATAAGTAGACACCCTGATGTTAATATGATAATAGGATTTGAGAGTGAAGTAGTTAGACACGAATATAGTTGTTTTTTTATAGTTAATACTGTTTACGGAGAAATAAAATTAGAAATGTAAGAAAAAGATACTTAATTAAAGTATCTTTTTTTATGCATTTTAAAACTGGTAGTTGATTTTTATATAAAAATCCTTTAAAATATGGGTATAAGATAATTAATAAGGAGATTTAAATTATGACATTAAAAGAACAATTATTAAAAAGATTACCAAAGAAATATCATGAAAGATTTAAAATGATAGAAGAGGAAGATGGTTTAGTTGATGATTGTAAGTATATGCTTTATTGGAATGCGCCTTGGACCGATGATGATGAATGTGGAGTTGGGAGTTGTTTTCCAGTAAAATCTATAACTGAAGCAATCGAACATATTAAAAGTTTATATAGAATAGACGAATAAGGAGATAGAGTATGATAGTATTAACATTAGAACATAAAGAAGTAAAAAAGATTTTAAAAAGTATTAAACATAATAAAACTCATAAGAAAGCCCTTAAAAAGAATGGTGCATTCTATCATTATGAAGATGGTAAAAAGTATTATATAGAAGATGTTCAACTATTAAGAAAGATTTATAAATCATTTCAAAAATAGAACTTTAGAATTTTAAAAGTTTATATAGAATAGATGGATAAAAAAAATCCCTAAAATTAAAGGGATTTTTTTTATCATATATTAGACGAAGTAAAATATAGAGTTAGAGACGTAAAAATATTAAGAAAAAAATTATAGATAGTATTTATTATATAAATTTTATTGCGACTTTAATATATAATATTAATATATAGAAATATGATAAAAAGGAGAATTTTAATAAATGAAAATATTAGCTAGCGAAAAATTAAGTTCTCATAAATACAAAACTCCAGAAGGTTATCTTATATGTACTGATGCTATTTTAGCTCGTACTGGTAAACAAGATTATATGAGGAGAGAGTTGTTTGGAGACAGCTGTGAAAATCCTGATGAAGTAATTTGGGTTGATCGAAAACCAGAAGAAGTATTTGACGAATCTACTTTATCCTCTTTTGAAAATAAACCAATTACTGTCGAGCACCCTGATGAAGACGTTAATCCATCTAACTATAAAGAATTAGCAGTCGGGTATGTAAGAGATGTTAGAAGAGATAAGTTAGAAGATGGGACTGAAGTTATTAAAGGTAATTTAGTTATTACTGATGAACAAACAATTGAAGAAATTTTAAATGGTGAACATACTGATTTATCTTGCGGATATGATTGTGAAATATTAGATGAAGATAATCCACAACAAAGACGAATTAGAGGAAATCATGTAGCTTTATGTGAAGAAGGGAGAGCAGGAGTGGCTAGAATAATTGATAGCAAAATGAAAGATAAAAAATATTATATTGTTAAAAATGGTAAGTATATGTTAACATCCGGTAATTTCGCTAATTGGGGTCATAAAAATATTTTATCTTTCTTTACAGTTGAAAGTGCTGAAAAATATGGTCAAAGATTTTTAGGTAGAGGTGACTGGGAAATTGAAATGAAAGATAGCAAAGTAGAAGATAGTGATGAATGGACTATCAAAAACACTGGTTTGGCTTATGAAGGTTGGAATGGTAGAAAACTCATTAAAAAGTTTACTACTAAAAAACAAGCTATTGAGTGGATTCAAAGTAGATTCCCAGAAGACAAGATTGTTGAAGATAGTAAAATGAAAGATAAACATGAATTATTAGAAAATATTGATAGATTAAAAGAAGTTAGCGGAGTAGAAAACTATACTATAAAAGAAGGTAAAAATAAGAATAATGGTCATCGCATTACTCAATATGTTTTTAACAGAGCTAATTTAATTGTTTATGATAAGAACGAAGATGAAATTATTGCTTTAATTGAAAATGGTAAAACAAAAATTAATAAACTTCATGACTCTATAATTGAAGATAGTAAAGTAAATGATAGTTATATTGAAATTAGTAAAGATGAAATTGATGATGAAGATGAATTAGAAAAAGATTGTTCTAATTTAAGATTAGAATGTAATGACCAAGGAAAATACTATGGTATTAGAGGTGCTAAAAAAGATATTTGGAAATTGCTTGCTATGTATAATATGAATGAAAAGAAAAAATATATTGAAGATATCAAAATAAAAGATATGGCTCATTTTGATATGAGTGAAGATGATTGGGATGAAATTACAAATAATGGTGATGATGAGAGTTGGATTGTAAATCACTATGATATTTCTATTAAAAGAGAACGGGGAAGAGTTAAAGTAGCTGCTACAGGTTCTAGAACAGATTTAGAAAAGTTCTATAAAGATTATCATTTAAGAGATTACGGAGTTAAAATTATAGATAGTAAAATTGAAGATGATAATTTACAAAATGATGATTATTCAACAAAAGAAATTAAAGAAGCTGTTAAGAAGTTATTAAAACAAAAACCATTTTTAAGTTATAAAGAAGCTTTACAAAAAGTAAAAGAAAATATTAAAAATGGTAACTATTTATTAGATAGTGAAATTGAAGATTCTAAAAAATCATTACATTGGAGTGATACTATTAAAATAATTAAAATTATCAAAGATATTAAAAAGACAAAAAAGTAAGGTGATTAAAATGTATTTAGAAGAGCAAGACAACATAAATGAAGCAAATGAAAGTTTTTATACATTTAATGTAGAAGGTTACTTAAATATACCACAAACAACAATTGTCGATACTGTAGTTGTTGGTTCTTCTGTAGTAAAAAGTGGAGGACAAAAACAATGAATGAAAATGAAGTTATGTGGGTTGTGGTAGCAGCATTAGTTGTATTAGTAGGGTTATTTATTAGTCTTGCTACTCCTTTGATTAAACTTAACAAAACTATTCAAAAGCTTAATGATTCTATTGATAGACTCAATACCGATACTAAAGTCATTAATGAAACAGTTAATAGATTAGATGATAAATTAACTACTCATGATAAGTGGCTTTTAATGGACAAGAAAAGATTGGATAATCATGAAGAAAGATTATGTAAGTTAGATAACAATATTGGAATTAAGGATAAGGAGCATAGATTATGATCGAATATGAAAAAACTATTTGGGTTGATGGTGAAACTAAACTAAATGCTGAAAATTTTAATAAATTAGAAAACATAATCTCAACTCTTGTTGATAAAGTTAATGAGTTAGAAACACAGATTAACTCATTAAAAGGAGAACAATAATTGGTTAATAAACTTATAAAAAAGGAGGAATTATAGAATATGCCTGTAAAAAATAAAGCTAGACCTACACAATCTGGATTTGAAGGAGAGATTGTGGGTCTAAATGATAATGAAAGAAAAATTATCAAAGAAGAAATAGAAGATACTGATTTAGAAGGTTATGTTCAAGTAGATAAAGCAAATACTTTTACTGAAACACAAACTTTTGATGCTACACTTGGTATTAATATTGGCAGTGTTCATCTTACTGAGGCTGGTTTAACCGAGTTAGAAACACAAGCGGAAAAAATACCTACTATTGAAAGTAAAGCAAATAATGCTATCCCTTCTTCAGAAAAAGGTGCAAATAATGGTGTAGCAGAGTTAGATGCTACTGGTAAAGTTCCATCATCTCAACTTCCTTCTTATGTTGATGATGTTATTGAAGTCGCTAATTATGAAGCTCTTCCTAATCCAGGAGAAAGTAGTAAGATTTATATTACATTAGATGACAATTTAGAGTATAGACGGAGTGGTTCTACTTATGTTCAAATTTCAAAATCATTAGCATTAGGTGAAACTGCTTCTACTGCTTATGCTGGAAATAAAGGTAAGAAAAATGCAGATGATATTGCTACTCTAACAACAAACGTTAATGGTAAGTATGTAAAACCTTCAACTGGTATACCTAAAACAGATTTAGCAAATGATGTTCAAACAACACTAAATAGTGTTGCTAATAAAGCAGATACATCTTATGTTGATACTGAAATTCAAAATATTGAATTAACTCCTGGTCCACAAGGTCCTGAAGGTCCACAAGGTCCTGAAGGTCCACAAGGTCCTGAAGGTCCACAAGGACCAGCAGGAGCAGATGGTGCAAAAGGTGAAGATGGAACAGGTATTACAACAGTCAATGTTGTTTATCAAGTCGGTGATAGTGGAACAACTGAACCTACAGATAATGATGGATGGACTGTTGAAATACCACAAACAAATCCTGGTCAATATTTATGGACTAGAATTACGTTAGTTCTTTCAACAGGTGGTGCTAAAACATTCTATTGTGTAAGTAGAAATGGTAATAATGGAACAAATGGAACGAATGGTCAAGATGGTGCTCAAGGTCCACGAGGAGAACCAGGTTATCCAACTTTACCAGAAGATTCTTCTACAAAAACATATATATTAAAAGCAGTTAATGGAACATTAACATGGGTTGAAGAAACCGCATAGGAGGACTTTAAAGTATGAGTGTAGAGTATAATAAAGGAAGTATTACATTAACTGGACCAGATGGACCAAAAACATACGAAAGTGTAAAAGCAGATTATGGAGAAAGCAAATTACCTGATTATACTGGTGCTACAGTTGTTGTTCCTTCTACAGTAGAACAAGTTTTAGAAACAGCAAATACTACTCTTACTACAGATATAGTTGTTAGTGCAGTAACTGCAGATATTGACAGCAATATTAAAGCTGAAAATATTAAAAAAGATGTTGAAATATTAGGTGTTAAAGGCACATTAGAAAGTAGCGGTGGTTCATTAAAAACATTGTTAGATGCTACACGATCGACATATAACTTATTTTTTGGCTATGGTAGTAGTAATATAGACGGATTAATATCATATAATGATACTTCCAACGTTACTAATATGAGACAGATGTTTTATAATTGTAGTAGTTTAACAACAATACCACAATTAGATACTTCTAACGTTACTAATATGAGTCAGATGTTTTATAATTGTAGTAGTTTAACAACAATACCACAATTAGATACTTCTAACGTTACTAATATGGTTAGTATGTTTTCTGGTTGTCGACGTTTAACATCTATTCCTCAATTAGATACTTCTAACGTTACTAATATGAATAGCATATTTGTTAATTGCTTCTATTTAACATCTATTCCTCAATTAGATACTTCTAACGTTACTAATATGTATCAGATGTTTCATAGTTGTAGTAGGTTAACTGAGATTAAAATGATAAACATAGGTGCAGATTTAGATATTAGCCATTGCACTAAAATGGAAAGAGAAGCATTACTTGAAGTTTTAGGTAATTTAAAAGATTTAACAGGTTCATCAAGTAAAACTCTTACATTACGTTCAACTTTACTAGCAAAACTTACTGATGAAGATAAATTAATTGCAACTAACAAAAATTGGGTATTAGAATAATAAGGAGGTATTAAAATATGGGTAAAATTACATCAATTACATCTAAAAAAGATTTGAAGGTATTACAAAGAACAATGAATAAAAAAGATGCTGATGACAAATATTTTTTAGATACTAATCGTCCAACAGAATCATTTAATAGATTATATTCTAGTGAAACAGGACTAATAAAAGATATTACATCTTTATCTTGGCCAGAAATTATAGAAGGTGCTAATAAAAATTTAATTCAAGAAAGTTGTGTAGGACAAGAAAAAACAATAATGATAGGGGATACTTCTTATGATGTTGTTTTAATCGGAGTAAACCATGATGATAAAGTTTCAGGTGGGAAAGTTAATACAACTTGGCAATTAAAAAACTTATATAATACTACATATCCTATGAACTCAAGTATTACTAATAGTGGTGGATATGGTGCAACTGAAATGCATAAAACAACTCTAGCTAGTATTTTCAACCAAATTCAAGAAGACGTTAGAAATGCAATTAAACCAGTTATTAAAAAAGCAAGTAGAGACAGTGGATCACCTACTATAGTAGAAACTAATTGTAATTTATTCCTATTAAGTGAGATAGAGATACTTGGTTCAATCGAGTACTCTGCAAGCGGAGAAGGCACTCAATATACTTATTGGCAACAACACAATAACAATAATGATAGAAGCAAAAGATTTCAAAATAATCCTACTCATTATCAGTTTTGGCGGGAACGTTCTCCTTTTGGTTCGAGTTCTCTCAGTTTCTGTGTTGTCTCCAACTCTGGTGTTGCGAGTGTCACCAATGCCAATGATTCGGATGGTGTTTCTTTCGCATTCTGCATTTAAAGGAGGTAAAAACAATGGGTTGTGACATGAATGAATTTTTACCTAACGGAGATTTTTACAAAAGAAATGTTCGTTCAAATATTTTTATTTTAAACGAGCTTTATAAGCTAAATTTAAAAGTAGATAACATTACAGCAATTGATGAAAGTGTTCTTGTTAAAATCCAAGAATTAGATAAAAGAGTGACATTTGTTGATTATACAATTGATGTTAAATAAAGGAGGCAGACATGGCACAAGTTTTAACAAAATATTTAAAATTTGATGGAGAAATACCTGTTTTAGTAGATTATGCAAGGTATGATGGTTCAGGATTAGAAATTTCATCTACTTACTTAAAAAAGATTGAATATACTCCTTATACATTACCAATTGCTACAAATGCTGTTCTTGGTGGTATTAAAATTGGAGCTGGATTAGCTATTTCAGAAGATGGGACTGTTTCTGTTCAAGCAGGAGGTGTTGCAGATGCAGTTAATTGGTCAGATGTTATTGGAAGACCATTTAATTCAGTTAAAGAGGAAGATTTTACTATTATAGGAGATAGTGATTCTAATAAAGTATTAGCAATTAATCCAGATAATTGGGTTTCTACTTTAACTTTTGCAGAAGCTGCAAGTGTCATACAAAGTGCATTAGAGGATAAACAAGATAAATTAATTGCTGGTGAAAACATAACAATTGTTGATAATGTTATTAGTGCAACTGGTGATGTTGGTTCAAATGTAGTTGCAAATCCTGTTGCAAGTGCAACACAAAAATTAACTAAACTACAAGTTGGCGACACTATTTATAATGTAGCAAGTGATGCACAAGAATACGAACTTCCTATTGCTAGTGCAACACAACTAGGTGGTATTAAAATAGGCAATAATTTAAGTATAGATGATGATGGTGTATTAAGTGCAAGTAGTGGTGACTATGCTAATTTAACAAACGCACCAGTAGAAAAAGAGTTTGCTCAACAAATCTATGATTTTTTTGCAGAAGTAGTAGAAGAAATGTCCGCAAACGAAGTAAGTGTCATATCTAAAACTTCCACGCTTTATGAAGGAACTACAAAGCCAGAAATATATGACCTACTTGGCAAAGCACCATGCATTATTATTGTACTTGGTAAATTTGTGTATTTTGTATTAGTAAATACTGCTCATGGGATTGATGACTTCAGTGAGGATTATATTTATTCATGCACTACTATTTCAGATAGTTTATTATATAGTATAAGTTTAACGTATACTCAGGCGAGCGACCCAGACTCATATAGATTAGACGCAACTATAACTTTAATGTCGATTGCACCAACGAATTACGCTACTGATAAAAATATTGATGATTTATTTACTAATTAGGAGATATATATGGCAACAATAACATTAAAATTAGAAAATATAAGTGTAGATGGTGTTCAAGTAAAATTAAGTGATGGTAGTAAAATTACTTTAACTTCAAATGACAATTTAGAATATAGTGGAGAATTTGAAAATTCAACTCCTAATTTAAATTTAAAAGAAATAATTTTAGGAAACATCAATGGTTTAGATACAAACGATGACAGATTTTTTATGTCTGTTAATGACGATTTTTTTAGTCCTCATATTGAACAAATTAAACCAGATGAAAATATCGGATATATCGGATATGTTTATAGATTTTATTTTTATAGCAACATTCCGTTAAATTCTGATACTACTAATATTACTTTAAAATACAATCCTATTGTTGATTGTTATTGGAATGGGCAACTTGGTGGCTTTGATAGTTTAATAGGTAAATATGTATTTTTTATTCACAAAAATAGCACTATAAATAATATAGCCGAATATGTTTTTACAATAAAAAATATTGATACAATTGAGAGAAAATTATCGTACATTAAGAATTCTCAAAAAGTTAAAGAATGGACAATTAAACCACAAGAAGAAATTACATTTAGATTTGATTTTACAGCAGGTTATTTAAATCAAAGTTATTTTGTAGATAACACAAATGATGATGTAGGTATTTTTGGAGGCTGGGAAGATACTTATGGTTTTAAGGAGTTTACTTCTAGTAATGCTGATACTTTTAAAGTGACTTATAATTATGACCCTTCTTCAAAAAAAATTACGATTACTGATATTAATAATATTAATAGTATGTATGGTTATTCTATATATGGAAATAATGGTTATAGTGCTGAGGTTGATACTGATAATGGAAATATTATCAATGATAACTCTGATACACTTTCTATTGTTGCAATTGATTATGATTATACATATTACTATAAAAATATTTATATTGGTGATGGTAATGAAATATTTAAGAAATTTATTAATATAAATTTTGCTAATTTTAGATTTGATAAGGTTTCAATAAAAATTAGTAATAATAGTGATGTAAAAACAATAGTTTTAAATACAAGTGATGACATTAATTTTGTTGGAAGTTTTGATACACTTGAGAATGAAACTTGGTATTTACAAGAAATTAGTTTTGAAACTGAAAAAATACTTGACATTTCAGCATCGTTGTATTCAATTAGTGGTTTAACTATTAATTCTGTAGGAGGAGGCAATGGAACTTACACAATTGGAGTTGAGGATTATGAATTAAGCAATGATAATAATTTTAATTTTAATTATACAGGTGAAGTATCTTTATCAAATAAAACAATTTCATTACCTAATTTACAAAGATTTTTACAAAATTGTGATGATAGATATGGTCCAGTTGTTGATTATTCAAACGAAATTAACATACCTACAACGCCAAACACTTCTTTAATGGGTATTATTACTAATGATGCATATAAAAATGCAAAAGCAATAAAGGTTAGAAGTGCTGCATTATATTTAGCATTTGATACTACATTAAATTTAATAGAAAAAGGTGATATTTCAGGAATGGGGTATTATATTTTCGGTAGTACTACTTTTAATAATTTTTTAAATACTCTTGCTAATTCTGAGGGTCTGAATAACATTTCTTTATATGGAATTTATGTTTTAATTACTGCAACAGAGGAAGCGACTTATTATATAGCTTCTTTATATACTTATAATCTTCCTTGCTATGCAAGTTCTGATATGCCAGCAAATAGTTATACTTTGCCTGTTGTTTTAAATAAAGATATTTATACTGATGACACTTCAATGTATGCATTAATACCAGAACCATCAACTTTACAATATGATTTTAATGATAGTATAGCACAAAATACAAGTGCTAAAATAGTTTTAGATTCACTTGGCAATCCGTTCTTAATTAGGTCAATAACACCTAGTATAGATGGTATAGACGTTAGTTTTCCATTTATAGATAGTGCAACACAAAAAATAGCATTTTATATTAAGAACAATACGCAAGATTCAGTAAGCAATTTCACGCTTACTATTACATATTTTCAAAAATAAGAAAGGAGCAAAATTTTATGGAAGATTTAACAATATGTGATAAAAGAGCATTGGCAATTTGTAAAAAAGCAGCCGAGCAAAATTGGACCAGGAAAAGAGTAATGATTTATGCAAAATGGGCTTTTCCGATTATACAAAATAATTTAAAAGCTGATGAAAAAACAATAGATGAATTAATGAATGTTTTAGAGAATTATAAGAAAACACATGATGAAGATTATGTTGTAAAAGAATGGAGAAGAATAAGAGATGGCAGATAAAAATATTTAAGGAGGTAAAAAATGAGTATAGACACAATCATTAAAATAATAGAATTTTCAGTAATAGCATTAATTGTGTTGATATTAACCATCTATTATCTTGTAAAAGCAATTAAAAATAAATGGTTAAGTAAAATTACTCAAACAATTAATGATGCTATTGCTGAAGCTGAAAAGAAATTCGCTGAAAGTGGACAAGGTGAAAAAAAGAAAAAATATGTATTAGAAAAAGTAGCTAATACATGTAATGAATTAGGTATACCATTCAATCTTATCTATAAGCTTATTAACAAGCTTATAGATAAGACAATTGAATGTTATAATGTAATTAGTAAATCAAAAGATAAAAAAGATGAATAACTTTACTAAATAGGATAATAATAAATGCGAGTTAAAAAAAGTATATTACAAAACATAGAAGATGAGTTATTAAAAAAATTACCTAAAAAATCTTATACAATCGAAATAGGTATAATAGATGGTGTTAGTGAGAAAAGGGATGAAATAAAAGATGTTGAAAAATATGGTCATCCTTCTCCACAAACTAATGCTGAATTATTATATTTACATTGTAATGGTAGTCGTCCTAATAAAATACCGAAAAGAGATGTTTTGAAGTATACGTTAGATGACTGGCAAAATAAACTTTCTGAACCTGTTTTAAGAGATTTAGAAGAAACTCTTATATATGAGGATGGTTGGGATGAAAAAGATACCGATGATTATATGGATAAGGTAGCTGAAATGTTAGGTAATTACTGTCGTGATTTAATTTCGGATAGAGATAGTAGAATTAAACCTAATTCCCCTAAAACCATCAAATTAAAAGGTTCAGATACCCCTCTTATTGATACCGGTAATATGAGGAGAGCTATAGTAGGTAGAGTTAAAAAATAATTTTTATATAAAAAATTAATGATTTTTAAATTATAATATTAATATATAAAAGGAGAGATATAAAAATGAAAAAATTTCGTATTACTGACGATGAAGGCGCAGTTTATGAAGTAGAACCTGTCGAAGAGGAAAAAGAAGTCTTCGAAACAGGTGATGAAGATAAAACAAAATGCGCTGATGAAGAATTATCTGATGAAGAAATTATGGCTTTAAAAAGATTAGCCGCTATTGCAGATGATTTAATTAAATTATTAGATGTAGAAAATAAAGAACATGCTACTACACCTGATGATGAAGTAGAAGAAACATTGGGCGATGAAGATGAAGAAAAAATCGACGATGAAGTTAAAGAAGAGGTGATTGATACAGATGAAGATAAAACATCAAAAAAAGACTCTAGAAAATCATTTGGTTCTTTATTAAAAGGTAAAAATATTAATGATTCATCGATAGATTATTCTCTTGATGTTGAACAAGCTTGGAATCATCGTTATAAAAAAGACAAATAATTATAAAATTAAATAAGGAGATTAGATATGGGTTTAATTTTAAAAGATAAAATTCCAATGTTTATCGTTGGTTTTCCAACAGTTAGTGATAAATATAACATTACTGGTGGAGTTTTAACAGGTGAAACACCGGTCAAATTTGGTGATTTAGTTAAATTTTCAACTGAAAAAGGTTATTACGAAGCAATTACTGGAGCTGTTACTTTAGCAGATATTGCAGGATTTGTTTTAGGAACAAATGTTAAGTTAAATGAATTATGGCCAGAAGGACAAGTTCAAGTTAACCCAGGTGAAGCATTTAATTTAGTTTTACCTAATTCATATTTAGCAATTGAACTTGATACTACTGCAGTTGAAACAAATGTTAAAGCTAATGCTCAAGTTTATGTTATTCCAGCAACTGGTAAATGTACTACTGTATCAGCAAGTAATTTAGCTTTACCAGGAGTTGTTTTTACTGGTATGGTTGAGAAACATGGCGAAACATTAGTTGCTGAAATTTTAGTTAAATAAAAAAGGAGACTAATATAGATGGAAAATATTTTTCAAACTTCTGAAATTCAAAAGAATTTCTATGTAGATAATGTAGATGCTTCTAAAAGAGGCAAATGCTTTTCAATCAGCGACACTTACGGATATAAAGTTGAAAAAGCAAGAGTAGGTGATACAAGAGTTCATGATGCTAACTTTGCATTTTTATCAACAACTTTAGCAAAATTACATACTAAATTATATGAACCATTATACTTTGTAACTTACGCAAAAGATGTTCCTATTAATGTAGGAGGTGGATTTGTTGATTATGTAAGTTATTACACGGTTGATTGGGCTGGTATTATGAATGAGTTTAGAAACGTTATGGGAAATAACGCTAACTACATTCCTCGTGTTAATGCTGGTTTATCACAAAAAAGAGTAAATGTTTATACTTGGGAAGTTGCATATGATTTAAGATTTATTGAGTTAGAAAAAATGAAGAAATTAGCTCTTCAAAAATCTATCGAAGAAATTTATCAAAACGCAATTGTTGCAGGTTGGGATTTATTCTGTCAAAAAGTTGCTTATGAAGGTATTGAAGGTGGTCACGGATTATTTAATAATGATGATAATGTCGTAACTACTACTATCGATAACTCAACAACTACTGGTAAAGGATTTGAAGGAATGTCAGATGAAGCTGTTGTATCATTCTTTAATGGTATCTTTAGTTATTACTTATCTGATTCTAACATGAACTTAGCCGTTTTACCAGATACTATTTTAGTTCCAACATTCGTTGGTTCAGATTTAACTTCAAGATTTAGTGCTTTATACACATCTTCTTTAAGAAAATTCTTACTCGATCATAACTTAGCAGTTGATGAATCAGGCGGTGAAGTTAAATTAACAATCGCATCAAGACCAGCTCTTGATACAATGGGAACTGCCGGACATGGTAGAATTGTTGCTTATAAAAAGGATGAAACATTCTTAAGACTCGATATGCCTTATCCAATGCAACATTATATTACTTTACCAAATATCGATAAAATGTCTTATACATCTGCATTCGTTGGTCAAGTTAGTGAAATTCAAATGCCATATAACCAAAATGATACTGAATTAGGTATTATTACTTATTGGGATTTTACAAATTAATTAAAAAGTTCTGTCATAAGCTTTTTCCTTTCTAAAATAGAGAATAGAGAACACTATCTCTATTCTCTATTTTTTATAAATATTGAGGAGATAAAAGATGAAATATAAAATTACAAAGATAAATGATAAAACAATTCATTATGAGTGGTTAATGGAACATGTTAATAAGTTAATGAGATATGCCAAAAACGAAGATTTTAAATCAGTAGTCTATGAGTGTGAAAATATTTTAGAAGGTTTAAGAGTGAATAAGTTAGATAGTAGAAGTAAGAAAGATTCGAAAGTTAAAGACGAAGAAATTAATTTTGATACTCTACTTAAATCCGAATATGAAGCAATTTCACTCTATACAAGTATGTTAGCTAAAAGTGATGATGAAAACATCGAGATGGTTTTAAAACATATTTTAGATGAAGAAAATGAACATATTATCGAATTAAAAAAATTAATGACTATTATTAAAAAAGATAATATTGTTGGGGATATGGGTAGACTTGTTAAAGGTAGACGAATCGAAGCGCATAATACATATAATAACAGAATAACACCTGAGGATTTACATTCGACTTTAAAACTTGTTCAAAAAACAGGTAGTGAAGATGATGTAAAAATTTTAGAAGGTCAATTAATAGAAATAGCAGGAGATTATTTAGCTGATATATCAGATCCTGATTTGAATGAAAAAGATACTTTAAAACATTATGAAAAATATAAAAATTTGGTCGAAAAATTTAAAAATTCAAAAATATCCAAGGATTATTCGAATGCTATTAATAAATTTTTATCAAAAGTAAACGTGTAGATTATGGCTATTATTGGTATAAACACAAATAAAATAAATCCTCTTTTTAGAATTTCTGATTTCTTATTATGGATGCCGCAATATAAGAATTTTTTAAATACTCTTGATGGTTTAAAGTATTTTAATAGTTTGTTTGAAGTAGCTGATAATAAGATTTTTTATTCAATATTTGGAACAGATTGGAGATTAGCAATGAGTTATTGTATTGCTCACTATCTAACTTTAATTAGTAATCAACTCGGAGCTCCTTCTGGATCTTCATTAGAAACAATAGCAGGAGGAGGAAACTTTAAAGGAGTCTTATCAAGTGCTACGATCGGTGATTTTTCTAAATCCTATGATATTGACAAAACTATGTTATCAAGCGATGAAGCTTTGTTTTGGAATCAAACATCTTATGGAGCTTCATTAATGGCTCTTTATAAAACAAAAGCCATTCCATCAATGTTTGTAGTAACCTCAAATCCAGTTTATGGAACTCAAGATTGTTTTTATAATGAATGTAAAGTAGAAAATCTATTTAGTGATAAAAACGAAGAAAACTGGATAAGTGAAGATCTAACAAGCGATTTTGATCAAGGGACAGTTTCTTTTATATTAGAAAGTAGTGGTAGATTATACACTCGCAATATAAATTTTAAAAAAGTTACTTTCGATATTGTAGTTAATGGAAGATTTGAAATTACTTACAAAGGTCAGACTATTTTACCATTCGATACTTATAAAAATAAAGAAATTAAAGCAACAATGGATTTTACAAACAATCATAATGAAGATTTATTAAATATTAATGTTGAAAAAGTTCCTGAAATAGAACAAACATATATTGGGAGATTTGTAATTAAGAGAGGTTAAAAAAATATGAGTAACTATCAAAATCATTTAGTAGATCCTACTTATTTCTTTGATGCTATTGAAGAATTTGCTTTTGATTATGATATTTATGTCGAAAATGGTAAAAAAATTGATGATAGAGGAAGAATTCAAATGTCTTTCACTAAAACAACCATTCGTGGTTCTCTTCAATCTCAAGGAACTTCTATTAATCGTAATAAGCAAGGTAATTATGAAGAAATGCAATATAATTTTTATTGCAAGTCGCTTTATAGAATTAATATAGGTGATTTTATTTTTTATAAAAAAAGACGGTTAATAGTTAACAGTGTACAAGATTACGACGAATGGGGATGCAGAAGTGCTTCATTATCAATGGTAAATTTAAATAATTATAAAGACTTTAGAGAGTGGTTAAAGTATCAAGAAGGTGAGGTGATTATATAATGGGATATTTTAAAGATATTGCCAGCATAGAAATTGCTTTGCGAAAGATGCTTATTAAACAATCTGAATTAGAAGATAAGAGAGTTCTTAATGGACGTAATTTTAGAGGTATTGATTTAAATAAAATTATTTCTGATACTGAAGAATTTTCTATTGATTTAAATGATTTATTTATTTTGTTTGATTTATATAATGATAGAGATTTGAATTTTAGTGAAGAAATTGATAATAAACACATTCGTTTAGTAAGTTCTTTTACTTTACAAATAACTATATATGGTACAGATGCTTTGGATTTAGCACAAAAATTAAAATCTAGATTAGATAGTGAACAAGTTTTGTTAGAACTTCAATCACAAAATATTCATATAAAATCAGTTTCTTCTCCTAGTGATATAGCTGAATATATAAATGATACTTTTTGGAATAGATATGATATTGAAGTTAAATTAGAAGGAGAGAGACTTATTAATAAAGTCGAAGATGATTACAATATAAAAGAAATAGATTATAATACTGAATATAGTGAGAGTAATTATTGGAACAATATAAAAAATTAATGATTTTTAAATTATAATATTAATATATAAAAAGGAGAGATATAGACGATGAGTAATATAGACATTAGAAGATTTGTAGATATAAATATTATTCATAATGCAGAAACTGTTGTCAATTCGACTCGTGATACTGTTGTTTTATTAACAACAGAAGGGACGAAGGGAACCGTTAATGTTTTTGACAATATAGTAGATTTATTAGATACACTTAATAACTCAAGTTATCCTAATACAAATAAATATGCTTCTATTTATTTTAACAATGGAGGAGCTAAGATTAAAGTTATCGAAGGAATACAACAAGCTGATTTAGCAACAACTATAGCTTCTTTAGATATAACCGAAATTGTTGTAGCTTATACTGGAGAATACGATGATATTAAATCAGTTGCAAAAACAAGAGAAGCAGACGCTACTATTTATGGTATTAATCAAAAAATATTATTAGGTAGAACAAACGCAGATGATGAAGATTCTGTTAAGAACTTTGCTGTTAAATATAGTAATGTAGTAGGAGCAGAAATGACGATCGCTGCATATTTATCTACTATTAATATTAATAATGCTAATGCCGTTAAAGATTATAGTTTTACAAAAGAAAACGTAGAACAAGAGTCAAATAATGATGAAGTTTTAGGAAAGTGTTTAGAAAATAACATGAACGTAGATATGTATTTAGCTTCATCTACTATGAATTTAGGCGGTAATCTTAAAGATGGATTAGATCTTACAAATGAATATGTTTTAATTATTTTACAACAAACAATAACTGAAAAATTATTAAATTTATTAACAGAAAAACTAGCCGGTTCTTCAGGAGTTAATAAGATTAAAACCGCTATTTCTTCAGAATTAGGAAGATATGCTAATTGTGGATATTTAAGTTTAGATAAAAGTTGGGGAAGTAAGGATAAGAATATAGTATATAATAATAAAACATATACAGTAATTGAAGCTAACACTCCGTTAATATTAGGTTATCATATATTCGTAGTTCCTTTAAATGATTTATCCGAACAAGATAAAGCTCTTCATAAATGTCCTCCTGTCTATTTAATTCTTGCAGATAGATATGGTATTAGAGCTGTAACTATAAATGGAGAAGTTATTTAATTAGAGGAGGTAAATAAGATGAATATTGGTAAAAGATATAGTTTAGCTGATTATCAAGTAACTATTAATATTCCAGAATCGTTAGGATTTGGAGTAACAAGTTTGACGATTGGTGGAGATGGAGATTATTTAAGTTCAATTTCAATTTCAACTGAAAATAACTTATATGAAATTGCTATAGATCCTGCTGGTAATTGGTTATATAATAAGAATTTAGCTAGAAACGGAACTATCGAATTAAATATTCAACAAGTTTCTGATAGAGTAGCTCAATTAAAAACTTTATTTAATTTATTTTATAAATCACAAACACAATCTGAAGGATTAACTATTACTGTTGCGGATACTGAAGGAAATGAAGTCGCCACTTGTGAAGATTGTGTAATTGCTAATCCACCAAATCAAACTTTCGGTGAAACTAGCGAAACTCAATCTTGGTCCTTATTATCAGGTAAAATAACTTATTCAACTAATTAGGGTCTTTCGGTAATTTGTCGTTTGCCGTTGACATATACTCCTTAAAAAATAAAAAGAACTACTGTTTCATATACTTCTTTTCAGTAGTTCTTTTTATTTACTCATATTTAATCATAAACATATCAAATTTAAACGATTTTGATATTCCTTATGATTTAATAAGGAATATCATTTTTCTTTTTAAATCGCATTATTTAACGATTAATTCTACTTTTTTAATTTCTAATGTTGAAAATTGTCTTTCAAGCTCGTTATCTGTATAGTTTTCTAACTTTTCTTTATAAATTGTTTTATATTGCCTCCACCCGATACATTCTTTTTCTTCTTTATAAATTTTAACTAATTGCATATTTTGAAATTGATAAACTATAACTTCTCTAATATCATTTACGAGTGAATTATATTTATCAATTAAAGTAATAACATAATCTACGTCATCTTTATAAGATTCTAATGTTTCATTATCAACTAAATAAGAACCAACTCCATTATATCTATCTAAAATAGAAATAATTTTATTTCCTAATTCTGCTAATTCTTTATTTAATAATTCTTTATCATATGTTCTAGAAAATCTACCTGATAAATAAACTTCGCCGTATGCTTTTAAATAACTAAATTCAATTCCTTTATAATCATAAGCTTTAAAACGATTTCCATCATCTGAAAAGTCGTTTTCTGGTGTTCTAATAAATCCATATTTTTTAAAATTTAATGTTGTTCCTGACATATCTTTAAATCTCCTTTATTTATTTTATTAATTATATTATAAAGGAGATTTATATTAAAATCAACTATTTGTTTTAAATATTATTAAAATTATTTAATTCCATCTTAAACATTTTTTCATCATATTGTTTATTTTCTTTTAATGCTTTTAACATTGATTTATCTAAAAAATTATTTCCATAAAATATATAATAAAATACCATTTCTTTTTGACCTACCCTATGAACTCTTTTAAGAGATTGTTCATAATCTTTAAAAAGTGGAATCGAAAATAAAATACATTTGTTATATAATTGCCAATTCATTCCAGTTGAACCACTAGCAAAATTAGATATGATTATATTATTTTTATGATTAATCCTATCTTCTTCTTTTAACTTACTATATTCATCATAGAAATAAAGTGATTTTATTTCTCCGCAATAAATATCTATATTATATTTTAACTTTTCCGCAATTTCATATATAAGAAAAAGTTCAGGAGTATAGTTATAAAAAATAACGTAATTATCTCTATTTTCTTCTAAAAACTTTTTAAGTAATTCTCCTCTCTTACAATCATACCATTTATAATTATCTTTATTACCTTGAAACCCGATTGACATTTCTCTACATCTTAACCGCATTTGGCCGGCTGTTTCAGCTAACCATTCAAAATTAGGATATTCGATGTTTCTGTAAAAAGGATTATTAATTACTCTAACACTATTTGTTAATTCATTCTTAACTCCTCTACTCTCTAATTCTTTTTTTATAATTTTTTCAGCGCCTTTTTCGCTTGTTAATAAATTAAAGTGGTAAGAGAAGGGGGTTATAAATTCTTTAAATACTTGTTCAGGTAATTTTAAAACTTCTTTTGATTTAATAGTAATAGCATATTTGTGAATTAATCTATATAATTCGTTAATATTTTTATATCCGACTATTGGTTGCTGCCATCCCATCAATCCTGCTATATTAGCTCTCACACAATATTCGTCAATAAAATAAGTTTTAGTCATATTTAAACCTAGTAATTTAAGTTGAGTATATAGATCGAGATAAGATTGTGTAAAAGGAGTTCCTGTTAATAGATAAGTATGTAAAGAAGATGATGTTAAAGAAAGTTCCTTTTGAAGTTTAAAAACAGATAAGGTTTGTAAGGAATTTGAGGTTTTTACTTTATGTGATTCATCTAATATAATAGCTACTTTTTTGTTTTTACAACTTTTAATAAATTTATTTATATTATCATTTAATCTAACTTTTTCTTTTGCATCTTTTTTTCTGCTAAATAAAGACTCATAATTAATTATTAAAAATTCATTCTTATTATCAAATTCAACATCTTTTTTATCTTTAATTTTATAATCAATATTACTTTTTTTAATCCACCGTTTCCAACTTCCACCTTCTTCTTCATTTTCTAAATATTTAGAATTAATAGTAATTACGATAATTTTATCAATTTTATTATATTCACAAAAAGCTAAAGATAGTGGAGTTTTACC
Organism: uncultured bacterium; assembly: GCA_949299395.1. Taxonomy (GTDB): domain Bacteria; phylum Bacillota_I; class Bacilli_A; order RFN20; family CAG-826; genus Onthovivens. The sequence continues at coordinate 26,447 of CASGAB010000006.1, forward strand.
TAAACCCATATCTAAAAATAAACCTAATGAATTTCTATCTTTAAACTTATTTAAAATTTCTTTTTGATAATCATAAAGCATTTCACAAATACTCATTTTTATCTACCTCTTTTAATTTTATAAAGAGGGGAAAGCATTACCCTTCTCTTAACTTACCTTACTTGGTTTTTTATATATGCTTCCTTTCAGTGCTCCAAGTTTAACGTCATATGAGCGGACGAATATTTAGAAAGTTAGTAGGAATACCTCAACCTTGCTAACTTAACTTTACCTAATCAACTCTTACAAGGTTTGTCTTTCGGACCAAATATAATTTGAACAATAATAGTTTAACGACTTAATATTGATCGGTCATGTTTTTAAAGTCGATTTAAGTATTTATTAATACTCTCTTCTACTATTTCTTTTGTAACACCTCCTCTTACCGATTCATTATAATCAAAATTCCATAGATGTTTTTGTTTTTTATTAATAGGGTGACCTACTCTTAACATTTTTCTACTTCTTGACTTAAATATATAAACCGCATCTGATTTATTGCTTCTACTAATCTTAACTCCGTATTTGGATTGTAAATTATATAGCTCATCATTAGGATCTGTAATAATAGCATCTTCTATTTCTACTGGTGTTAATGTTTCATCTTTGATTAATATATTAATATAATCTTTCATCTATATTTCTCTCCTTCATTAATCTCTCTATCACACTTATATGATTTTTTGCGCTTTGATTATTTGGTTCTATTTCTAATAACGAATTAAACACTTTTAATTGTTTTACTAATACCTCATCAGAATGTGTTTTAAATAAATCATACAAATCATGTCTTTCATTATAATTATTTAATTGTTTTAAATCTTTATTTAATACGTTAAAAGCAAGTTGGATTTCATCAATTTCTTTTTGAGTATATATGTTCTCTACCTTAATATAACCTGTATGTTTAACAGAATCTAATATAATAGTTTGTGAATACCATTGTTTTTTATATATTCCATTTTTTAAATATTTATATCCCATTCTTTCTAAATATTCTCTTTTTAACATTTTATCTCTCCTTTTAATTTATATTATAATTATAATATATATTTATATTAAAATCAACTATTTGTTTTAAATATTATTATTTTTTTTAAACTATTCCACCGTAATATTTTAAAGCAATTCTCAAACAAGCTATAAATCCATCTTTTTCAGTTACATATTTAACATTGTCATTTTTTGATTTATTAAATTTAAAATTTTCAATTTCTGATTTACATAACTTACAACTTTTATCTAATAATACAAGGTTTTTAGAAAAAGCGAGAGAGAGCTGAGAAACACTTCTATCGAAATCATCTTCTTTATATTTTTCAACTGAAACTCCTTTATTATAAATACCATATAAAGCATCAGTATTAGAACAATCAATTATTACATTTTTATTATATTTATTTTTTATTAGGTCTATAGCGGTTTCAATAGAAGATTTAAATCTCATTTCAGATTTAACAATAATTTTAGTATGTTCTCCATATAAAACAACTATTTCTAATACCTTAAATATATCACCTTCTTTATTAAAAAATATATTAGAATATTTAATGTTCTTTAAATTTTCGATATTAACTATATTATTATCATTAAAACTTCTAGCATATACACAATATCTTTTATCCATAAATACAAACAATACTAATTGTGAAAAAGCATCTACTATATCATCATGATCGACAAAAGGGAAATTAAGTAATCTATTTTTTAAATTAATAAGTGAGTTTCTTAAAACGTATTTATTATCTTTTATCTCATTTTTAACAAACTTAACGTTGTTAGAAATCATATATAAAGTAGCAGATTCAAGTCTTTGTGATTTAGAGTTTGAGCCTGGTTGGAAAGCTTGTAATCCAGGAACTTCGTCTTGTAATTGTTGTAAGATAGGAGAACCATTAGCTTTGTCTTCAATTATTTGTATCATACCAGGATATAAACTATCTAATTGTTTAACGTAAGTAACCGATTTGTTATAAGCCATCTTTTTCTCTAACCCATCTATAATATAAAGATTGTTACCTACTCTATATGCTAACACGCTTCCTAAATTATCAGAATCTTCTTTATCCATGATTGGAAAGTCGTGAGAAGCATATATCATATCAGCATTTTCAATATCTGGAGTATCTACTAAATCGATTTCGTTTATCATATCTTCTTTTACGATAGTTTTGTCAGTTGCTATAGGATTTTGAAGATATTGAGTCTCAAAGATACTTTCACCTACTTGAGCTCTTAAACTTTCATAATTACCAAACCTCTCTTTCCATAAAACATCACCTTTTTTAAATAATTTAATTTTACCTGATATTGGATAAACTAAATAAGTATCTTTTGTAAAGATAGCAGGAAGCGTAATAAATATATATTGTTTGCTTAAATTATCATCGCTTAATATATGACCTGTAATATCATTTGGAGCGAGTCTTTGTTGAATATTCATGATAATACATTTATTGATATCATTAATTCTAGAAGGCATAGTATTTTGGTAGTAAGACCATGCATTATTCATTTCTTCTTTATCTTTTCTTGCAGTTTCCGCATTAGTTAAGTCATCATTAATAATAACATCTCCTCCATATCCAGTAAATGCATTTCTATTAAGCGAGTACAACTCTCCTCCTCTACTATCACTTAAATAAGATTTAGTATTAGAATTAAGTTTAATTTCAGGAAAAAGTTCCTTAAATTTATCACTATTAATAATATTATATCTTTTACTATTCATCTGTGTAGCAAGACCTGATGTGTGAGAAATAGAAGCTACTTTAACTGGATAATGTATCCACAGCCAAACTGGACCAAATACATTAAAAATCATTGATTTAGTATGACGAGGAGGAACATTTAAACACAAATTGTGATTTTTCGATCGAATATCAATTATATCTATATCGTCAGTTAAAGGAGGTAAAGTGATAGATATTTCTGTATAATCTTCGGTCCAATTTCGACACATGTATTGAAATACCTCACAATAATATTCGATCAAATCCCCTCCTATGAATTTAGAAGGATCACATGTATCCCAAAAAGCCTTTACAAATTCGTAAAGGCTTCTTCTATAAAGTTCTTTATAAAGCAAACGAGTAATTTTATCCATTAGTTGTTAAATAAAGCCTCAAATAATTCTGATAACATTACATCTAATTCGTCTTTATTAGGTGATTTTTCATACCATTCAATAACCTCTGTAAGTTGATCTTTTCTTTTGAGAATATCACCGAATTGTTCATAATATTTTTGTAATTGATCTTCTAATCCTTTTTTAAATTTTTTTAAATCCTCAGATAAAATATCTGTGTTTTTATCTAAAATATCAATAAGTTCTTTTTGTTGATTAATAACTTTATTAATATTATTAATCCCTTTCTCCATTTCATCTTTCATTTCATAAACACGATACATTTGAGATTTGTTTTGTTCCATTTTAATTTTCCTCCATATATAAATATTATAAAATTTTTTAATTTAAAATCTACTATTTTATTTAAAAAATTTCTTCATTTTCTTGAGCTTCTTCTATCATTTCTAATAATTTCTTTTTACTAACTTGTTCAATTTTTTCAGTTTTATAATTATAAACTTTATACGAATTTCGAGTTAATTGAACTTTTGGTAAAACTATACTGCTACAATCACATCTGCAATTTGGAAATTCTCCTGCATTCCCATACATATTATCTAAATGAGGTTTCTCCTCTTCATTATCTCTCCAAAAAACTACTACATTATTCATATTTCTATGTGATTCACGAACTCTTCTATCATTTGAGGTTTTCCATATATAACAAACACTTCCTAAATTAGTTGCTCTTTCTTTTTGAATAATGGTTTGAAGTTTAGCTGTTTCAGTGCGTGCTATTAATTCAGCGTTTTTAACTTTTTTCTCTTCTAAAAACTTTTTAAAAGAACCTCTATCAACTTTTCCTAAAGCAACTTCATTAACTAACTCTTTAACTCCTTTTTCTTTTAAAACTTTCATTATTTTTTCAGGAATAGATTTAATCATTTTAAAGTTTTCTTTAACAGCCTTTTTCATTATATCTTTTTGATAACCAGTGTAAGTAGATTTTAAAGAAATTATTCCTTCTTTTTTAGCAACTTTATAAAGTTTTTTCCAAGTATCTTTTTTCCATTTTATATTTTTTTTAGCTAATTCTTTAGAAAATTTATTGCAAAATTCTTCATATTTTTTAGATGATGAAAATTCGATAAGTTTCTTTTTAGCTTTATCAATATCTAAATTTTTATTATTTTTAAAAACTTCATTAAAAACCTTTTTATAAATTTTATTAATTTCTTTTTCAACATCATGAGGATGAGTTGCTTTTTTAGCCATATATTGTAATATCCTTTATATTATAATCGTCAATAAATTCATATATTCTTTCATATATTCTATCTTCATAATAATAAAGATTTAGATCAGAAAGAATTTTATTTCTAGCTCCTTCACTTATTATTTCATTATCATATACGAAAACAGAATCTGGTAAATTTGAAACTTTTGCTTTTGATAATTTTCCGTTTCTATCTTTATACTTGTAAATCATTCCTATTTTCTTTTTATCAAATAAAGCAAATGCTCTATTAACTCCTTGCAATTTATTTGTTTCTTTTTCATTTGTTTCTAAATTTTCTACCTCATATTCTAAATAATCATATGAGTTCTTTTTACAAATATATTCAAAATTTCTTAAATCATCTAAATTTTCATAAATTGTTTCGAGGGGTAATTTTTTATTCATAAAATAATTCACAATTCCCTTTGCTACAATAACTGGTTCTTTAGCATCAAATAATTTATTACCAAAAATATTATCTAATGAGTTCCAATGTTTAAGAGCTTCTCCTTTACAATGTATACCACCATCTTTATCTTTATACATATAATTATTAACATCTCTTTGATAAATATCGTAAATATAATCAGGTTTAATCGTGAATCCAGTTCTTAAAGTCCATTCTTCAACAATACTTAAAACTAACTCCTCATCCCTCCAATCTTTTGGAACAATGATAATACCATCAGTATTAGTTTGAACTAAAATAATATATGGTTCTAATTTTTCTAATAAATCCATTATAAATAATTGACCCGTAATAGTCATTAAAGCACCTTTTTCAGGATCATAAAAATCAGTATATTCATTTCTCATTGCCCCCCAGACAGCTAATAAAATAACCTTATAACTATTTCTTCTATCAGGATCTGTTTTCTTTAGTTTTAATTGCTCATGATACATTTGAATATATCTTTCTTTTGATTCTTTAGGCATCGTTCGTGGTAATAGATCTAGATTAATCATTAATAAATTATAATAACCACTAACATCACAATATATACATTTATCAAAATGACAATTACTTAAAGCACCGTGTCCTCCACCATCTCCTAATTTATGTTCGACTCCGCATATTGTAACATATAACTTTTCACCTTTTTTAAATCTTCCTTCTTTATAAAAGTTTAATAGCTCTTTATTTTTAAGTTCTAAAAAATCATACATTGGTGGTTCGATATATTGATATTCAATTCCATCAATATGTTTAGCTCCTAAACAAACAGCTGCTAATTTAGCTTCAGTAACATTTAAATAACTATAATCTAAATTAAATTCTTTTATAATATTTAATCTAGTTTTAAAACGACCAAATATAGTTTTTTCTAAAAAATTAGTGAGAGTTTGATTTAAATCATCCCTATTATAAGATTCTGTTAATTCTATTTCTTCTTGAGTAAGAGGTCTATCAATATCGAAACTAACTTGTGTTTCACTAATATTCTTTCCATAAACTAATTCTGTAGATTTAAGAGAATAAAAATAACCATTCATTAAATCATAAGTTAAAAATTTAATAAGATCATAAGGTTTATATTTATTGTTTATTACTTTTAAAGAAGTTTCATAAACGTTTTTATTTTTTAAAATAGCGTCTAAAATTATATTATCATAAAAAAGATTATTATGACCTATCCGCATAGCTTCTTCGTGAATATAAAAAAACTTTTTAATTTGTTCAAGATCCCAAATTTGAAAAGTTTCTTGTTTATTATCTTTAATTAAAATAGCACCTAATAAGGTGTCATATTTAAAAACTTCGAAATCGAATATGATTATTTCACCGCTCCATTTCATAATCCGTTTTTACCACCTTGAAATTGCCCATTATATAAATCACAGTTTTCATTTTCAAAGACTAAAATTTGACATATTCTAGCGTTTTTTTCAACCACAAATCCTTTATCAGTATCAACTGTTAATCTAACCGACATTGTACTAATTTTATCGTTAGAAGCAGTAGTATATCCTGGGTCCCAAACTGCACTTTGAATAGTAACTCCGCATCTATTAAGTGAACTTCTCATTATAATTAAAGCAGTATCATTTTTACCTAACTTAACACCTTCATTTAATTCAACTATATAAGTTCCTTTTTCTAAATAAAACACATATCTATTTTCTTTATCAGTATGAGAAGGTGTTACTATACAAGGATGTTCTACATATTCAGGAATGATAGTTTTATTTATCTCTACCATTCCTTTTGTATTTATATCAAATATTTTTTTAATTGTTAAATCAACACCTACTTGTGCTTTTTTACAGTATTTTTTGGTAGTATTAATTTCATCAGCAATGATAATATTATTGTAAATATATTGTGAGTTTTTTAACATTTTTTAATTACCTCTTTTATATATTATATGAAATTTTTATTTTAAAATCAATTATTTATTTATTAAAATACCTACTCCACCAGTTTCTCTCCACTCTTTTATGTTTTCTTCATAATCATCAATTAAAACGTCTTGATTACTTTTACACCATTTACTTTTACTACCTTGATTAATAATAATTTTTTCTTTATTAATATCAAATCTTTTCTTAAACCATTTATATTTATTACTAATAAGAGTTTCTTTTACTTTTTCAAAATTATCACCAGCATACTTTTTAATAAATTTATCTTCAGGTATATTAGTTAAGATATAACAATCATCATTTGATGTTAAAATATTATGTAAATTTAAAACACTACAAAAAGGAGTGGTTTCTAAATAAGCTCTTTCATAATTATTAATAATGGTTTTATTAACACTTTCTTCGTCTTTTAAATTAGCACCATTAACATATAACCATTCTTTAAATCTACCAAAAACACCGTCACTATCAATATAAATCATCCTTATACCTCTATTTAATTAATTCATAAAATTCTTGTCTTAATTGATAAACGTCTCTAAAACTACCTCTTAAACAAGCAGTTTTTGTAACAGCTTCTCTAGCTTTAATACCTCTAGCTGTCATACAACCATGTTTACCTTCAATAACAACAGCAATATCTTCCGTTCCTAATATTTTACTCAATACCTCAGCAATATCCATTCCAATTCTTTCTTGCAATTGTAATCTTTTAGCACATAATTCAGCTACTCTAGCTAATTTAGATAAACCAATTACTTTACCATGAGGTATATAACCAATTGAAATCTTCATGTCATACATTAAAGCTAAATGATGTTCACAATTACTAAATACAGTAATTCCTTTTTCAACTACTAAACCTGTTTTATCACAGACTTCAAAACATTTATTATAAATAACATCTTTAGCTATTTCATCGTTTGTTAACCATTGACCTTCTAATAACTCATTCCAATACTTCCAAACTCGATGTGGTGTTTCTTTTAAACCTTCTCTATCAGGTTGAGGATCCATTAAGTTAATTAATTTACCAACTAACTCTTCAAATTCTTCTCTATTTTTTTCTAACTTATTTTCCATTTTATTATACTCCTCTCATACTTGGTTCCCAAATATATTTATGTAGTTGTAATTGCATTCTCACCATATTTAATTTATTATCCATCAAATATTTAACAATATCTTTAGCTTCTATTTGATTAAATACAGGTGATACAAATATATTACATTTTAATTTATTATTTAAAACAATTTCTTTCATTTGTTCTAAATCTTCTTTATTAGCTACAACAAATTTTAAAACATCTTGCTTTCTTAATAGTTTTAAATTATCAACTATCATCTTATCACTCTCACCGCTATATCTACTCTTCCAATCCATTGTTATAATAACATTTTTTAATAAATAATCTCTTATATTAATAGAACCGTTTGTCTCAATATTAACTTCATACTTATTATTTAATAATTTATAAATTAATGAAAGTGAGAATAGATTATTTAAAAGAGGTTCACCTCCAGTTAAAGTAACTTTTTTACTTAAACTTATCCTATTAACCTCATTAACTATCTCATCAGCAGTCATATCTTTGCAATTTTTTCTATCTTTATCACTATCAACAGCATACATGGAATCACAATATTTACATCTTAAATTACATCCGTATAATCTAATAAAAGTAACTAATTCTCCTGTTCTAATTCCTTCACCGTCAATAGAATTAAATATCTCACTAACTAACATTTATTCTTTTCTCCTATCTTTCACTTCTTCTAATATACCTAATATCTCAGCTACTAATAATAAACTACTCAATACTATAATAGAAGCTATTATATTAAAAAATATTAAAATAATAGATATAGTAGAAGCTAATATTCTAATAGCACTTTTAATAAAAGAAATATTTTTGTGATTAATCTTCATCTTTTTCATAAATAGCTGTATTACCTTCACTTTCTTGAACAACTACCTTATAACAATGAGGAACGTTATCGTAGATCCATTTAGCAATATTTTCAGCTGTAGGGTTAATATTAGGAATTACTTCATTAATATATTGGTGATCTAATTTATCTGAAATCATATTTTTAATGTGTTTAAAATCTAAAATCATTCCATTCTCATCTAACTCTTTACTCTTACAACTAACATAAATAATCCAATTATGACCGTGTAATTTTTGACATTTACTTTCATAATTTAATGTTAATTTATGAGCTCCTGCTATTTCTAATCTTTTAGTTACATAATACATATTATTTTACCCCTCCTTCTAACCAATTGTAAAAATCTATAATATCACTTTCTTCTTCTTTCCCTCTTCCATAAACACCTTTCTTAATATCATCTACAATATTTTCTTTTAAGTATTTATAAAGAGTTTCTTTTTCATAAGTTGTAAAACTAGTGAAACTGTTTTTATAAAAAGCAACAGCTTTTCTAAAACAAGGTTTACAACTAAAACATGGTTTATTATCTTTTGATGGATTATAACAACTAAAACTTTCACTCCAAGCTTTCTCAATATCTCCACCTTTATCTAAATACTCTTTTAATAACTGCTTCTTATCTTTATCTTTAAAACTAACTAATACTTTAACTACTCTACCTTTTTTAATCCAGTGTTGAGGTTGATATAAGTAAGATAATAAGTTAGTAGCTAATTTACTAAATTCAACTGATTTATCTAATACTCTATCTCCAGCTGTAGCTCCTAACATTATTTCTAAATCATCTTCTGTAAATTCGTTACAAATTATCATTGGTAGATATAAGTTTCTGAGCGGTAATATTAAATCTTCTTCTCTTTCATACTTACTTAAATCAAAATCAATAACTTTTACGTCTTTTGGTAGTTTAGAAAGTTCAGTTTGACTATATTTAGTGTGTAAATTAATATAAACCTTTACATCTGGTTCCCATAACTTATCTATTAACCAACTATCCATCCCTCCACTATACAATAATACTTTTTTCATTTTTGTTCACTCCTTTCACTTAATTTATATAGCTATTAAAAAGTTTTATATTTTTTAATAATAACTCTTCATCAATCTTATCTTTACTCCAATCCATTTCACCAACTTCTTCCCTACTACTATCACTACTAATCTCCTTACCTTCATAAGTCATAATAGTAGCGAATGAAGTGTCTAATCCTCTAACTTTATTATATTTTTCGTGTATCTTTCTAATATCACTAACTTTCTCATTAAAACCTAATAAATGAATCCTAATATGATTTAATTTCTTTTTATTTAAAACCTCACAAGTTCTTCTAACTTCCTCTTCTCTACTTTCACCGCTTATTAATAACTTACCTAATCCAACAGTATTAATTTTCTCTCCAATTTCATCTAACAACTTTTCTAAAAACCTAATTACTTCATCAATGTTATTACCGTGAGGAACAATCATAAATTGTGGTTTATATAGAAGATGTTTAGTTAAATAAGTAAATGATTGAATAGTTAGATTAAAACTCTCATTATAATTTTTAATACTATCACTTAAAATTATTTCACTTGGTCTAACTTCATTATATAATTTGACTAATTCTTCTTTACTTAATCTCTCTCCTTCATATTCACCATTATCCATTATAACAAACTTTCCACTCTTTATCATTTCTTTATAAAACTTTCTATACTCATTATCTTTTTTAATTAAATGAGCTAAACACATATGATATGGTTGAGAAGAAATAAGAGGTAAAGAAGGTGTTAAAGTAATAGTAGCTATATGAAGTTTATTAATTTTTAAAATTAAGTTTTTAGTTTTTTCAAAAGTTTCTCCTTCAGATAAATTAGTTGTATCAATAATATGAATATTATTCTTATTTTTCTTACTAATCATTTTTAAATAATTATCATACTCCTTTTTAATCCCATCTAATTCATCTTCATTAATAAATTCATCACCTCTATTTTTTAATCTTCTTTTTAATTCTTCAGTTTCAGCTGTAAAATAAATAATTTGATAATTACATAATTCGTTTAAATATTTATCAATCTTTTTTTCAAAAAAACTATTTTTTCCTTCTAATATTTTACTATAAACTAAATCTTCTAAATAAGGAACTCTTTCACCTATTACGTCTTTATTTTCTAAATATAATTTATATAAATCTTTTCCTGCTTTAATTTTATATTTAAGTTCTTTTTTATATTTTTTTTCAAAAACATAATAATTTTTAAAGAAATCTTTTAATTTTACAAAACAAGAACTTTTTCCTGAACAATCACATCCTGTAATTAAAAATATCATCTTAATCTCCTCTTTTCTTAAAATTTATAAATTAAATAACCCTCATTCTCACTCTTAATTAAATATTTATTATCTTTATAACTAATCTCTCTATAACCACTTTTTAATAATTTTTCTTTAATTATTTTAAAAGCTTTTGAATCTTGAACGAATTCATTTATTATTTTGTTATTTTCAAATTTAATTAAAGCGTAGAAGGAGTTTCCTTTTCTTCTAATAAAATTATTACAAACATAAGGTTTATAATTTTCATATTTATTAATTAATTCCTCTTTTTTAATCTCTAACATTTTTTAATCTCCTTTTATTAATTATAATTATAAACCTTTTTATTTAAAAATCAAGTAATTATTTTTTAAATTACTTCTTTTATACTATTTCTAACATTGTTATTATTTAAACATTTCATAGCAAATTTATCATATATTTTTAATTCATTATAATCCATTTCGAGTACTATAGTATCAGGAGAAGAACCTGCTGTATAAAACCAATCATACAAATCTCCTTTTAATATAAAATCTTTACTTTCTTTTAATTTTATTTTTTTAACCGAATTTAACCATCCTTGCATCTCACCGACCCAATGATTAACATTTATATCATCCGGATTTTTATAGATTTTGTGAAAATGTTCAATGAACTTTTCACCTAATTCTATACACCTATCTATAGCATCTTTTCTTTGCATAGTCATATCTATTATTTTATATTTCATATTATTTATTCCTTTTTTTTTATTAATATAATTATATAATTTTTTTATGTTAAAATCAACTAATTAATGTTTTACAAGTCTCATAAAAATACTTATAATTATTATTTGTAAATTTATAAATATGTCTATTATCTTTACTTTTATAATAAGGAGACTCCATAAATAGTTCTTTAATTTGTTCAACATCTTTTGTGATATATTGATATAAATAACAAATTAATTCATAATCAAGTTCGCTTTCATTTTTTCCACTTCCTGGAGCTTTTTTAAACCACACCTCTTGAAACCTATCATTTTTAAAATACAACTTTCTCACTTCTACTAATAAATCATCAATGTTTTTTTCACCTTTTACAAAAGACATAAGTTTTTCACTAGTTGGTTTTTTCATATATCTATCTAAAAATATCTCAAGTTGTTCGTATGTAATTTTTTTAACTTTATTATTTTTAATAGGTATTCCAGTTAAAGTTACGTAGCGATAAGAAAAAGAAGGATTATAAAATTCGATATTTTCTTTACTATTCTTAATATAATAACTGTCTTTATAACCCTTCTTACAATCTACTGTAAACAATATTCTAATACCTGTTCCACTAAAACTAAACTCACAATAACAATTGTTGAAAATTTCTAAAATATCTTTTGCTTTTTGAGATATTGAATTAATATTAAAAGGAATGAGAAAGCATTTGTCAATATCGATAGCAGATATTCCAGAGAAGTTAATTGAAAACCCAATTCCTTTAAATCTATTTATATTACTACAATTAATTAATTCATATAAATCACAGAAGTCTTCTTCTGTATTTGGTCTACAACGAACATTGTTTACAGTATATGGGATTTTATTTTCATCAACTAAACAACACTTTAATGATAGGAGGTTTAAATTTTCATTTTCAACTATGTTATATAAAGTATCTAAAGCAGACATATATGATTAATTATTGTGGTAATCCTAAATTAATAACTCTTTTCCAAGAAATTAAGTTTCTCCATTGATTCTTTGATCCATCACTATTTTCAGTGGTAGATAAGTGAATGTAAATATTATAACCAATTAAAGCTTCAAGAGCTTGCATCATAGTCTCATCATCAACTGTAAAATAAGATTTATCTAAAATAGACTCACCTTCACTATTTTCAAATTTTAACATATCAGAAACAAATCTTTTATATGATTTTTCATCTTTAATAACAAAATTCATAAAAATCTTTCTTCCCTTTGTTTTTGAAATAGATAAAAATTGGGAACCGCTATCATCAATTTGAATAGCATCTTCTGCTACTTTAAATTGAATCATAACCATAGGATTGTGAGTTTCTTTAGTTTCTCTTAATTCAACTTTTTCAACTTCACTTAAATAATACCCATCAGGTAATTCTTCAAAAGTAGCATTAGATTCAGAAGTAACATCTTCAAGTTGAACACCTTGAATAATTTTATTTAATTCTGCTAAATTCATAATCATTTCTCCTTTTATTTTTTAGCTGCTTTTAAAGCTGCAATTTTAGCTCTAATCGCTGCTAATTTATCATTTGCGTTTAATCCACCGTCTGATGAAGTAGTAGGAGATAAAGGTTGAGAAGTAGATGATTCTTCAGTAACAGAAGTATTTTCAACTGGTTTTTCATCTGCTTCAGTTTTAACACTTGGTTTTTCCACAACTTCTTTTTTATCTTCTTTCTTTTTATTTAATCTTTTTAAAGATTCTTCGATCAAATCTTTTTTAGAAGATGTTTCTTTAACAGGTTCTTCTACAACATCTTTGGTAACTTCTTCCTGAACTTTTTTAACTTCTTTAACCTCTTTTACTTTCTTAACTTTCTTACCATCAACATATCCTTCTAACCCAATTAATCTAGCAAAAGTATCAAAGTCGAGAGGAATATCAGTTGGAACTTTTGTTTCATCTAACCCTCTAGCTATTCCAAATTCACCTTCTTCAGGAATAAGTTTAAGATATCTTTTCTTAACTGATTTATCACCTACTAATTCATTCTTAATATAACATCTTAAACAATATCTAACAGCTCCTTCTAATACATCAGCTACTTTATCAGGAAGTCTGTTTGTTGGTGCATAAATAGTATGTTCAACACCTCTTCTATCTTTTAATACGCTTGTGATACCGTGCATAATTAAAATAATATTTTTATCTTCTCTTCCTAATAACTTCATCATTGCTGCATAGAAATTATTTCTTGAAATATCATAACCTTTTCCATATCCTAAATCACTAACATGATCAATTTTCTTTTCGATACAGAAATCGTTTTCACACATCTTAAAGGTATCTTCTAATAAATCAACTACGATTGTATCGTACTCATCATATGGTTGAGAAAAAGCTTTTAAACACTCTTTCCAATTTCTAACTTGAATATGAGCTTCTTCTTTTGCACCAAAGTCTTCTAGAAATTCGTAATTGCCGTCGGTTGTAATGAAGAATGGATTTGGTGATTTAATTGCAAATGTTGATTTACCAACTCCTGGTTCTCCATATAAAATCATTTTAAAATGTCTCATACATTACTCCTTATTAAATTTTTCTAAAACATCTTTAACGTCTTCTTCTGTTAATTCTTTTTGATATCCACTTCTTAATATATTATAAGCATTTTGAATATCAAGTAAGTTATAATCTTCGATAAAACAATTTATCCATAAATTAATAACTTCGTGATTAATATTAACGGATCTCCCTTTATCAAAATAAATCTTAAAATCTTTATTTAAAGGATGTAGGGTAGGTCTGTTAAAATAGGAATTATGAACTAAAATATATTCGTCTTTAACTTCGAATCTAAATTTAGATTTAAGTCTATCGAGCATATCTTTATCCATAATACGAACATTAGTAACTATTGCCATTTATTTACCTCCTTTCTTATTATAAATATTATAATATAAATATATTTTAAAATCAATTATTTATTTAGTAAAATAGTTAATTGTTTTTTGTATAAAAAAGTATTATAATATTTCTTTAATAACTTATCATCACATTCATATTTACTTTTTAAAAAAGGGAATAATTTATCTTTATTTAATATTTCACTATCAATAACTTCTTTTTCAAAAATATCATATTTATTTAAAATATTCTTTTTATCAATTACTAACATATCAATAGGAACACAATCTCTCTCATTCTTAATAACATCTTCTTCAGCATCGTATAAAGTATCTGAAATTTTATAAAGAAGATAGTTATCTTTTGTTTTATAGAAAATATCATAATATTGTGATTTCCCATATACTCCATTTGCATTTGAATAATTAATGTACCACATCTCATTCTTATCAATAACGTTAGCCATATCGGCCATCTTTTTAAGATTTTCAATATATTCACTAATTAAATTTTCATCTAAATCAGAAGGATGATAGACGTGAGTAGTTATGTATAATGAACTATTTTCTTTATATTCGTTTTTTAACCTAATTAAAAACCCTTCTTCATTTTCATCTTTCTTTTGACGAATCATTGATTTTCTTAAATTAATAATACCTATTTTATAAACAGGAACTTCTGGAAATTGTTTTTTAAGTAAATAGATGTATCTATAAATTTGTTCAAGATATTGATTCCAATCAGGAACTTGTGAACTCGTTTTATAATCGACAACCACAAATCCTTTTTCGGTTAATATTAATAAATCTATAATTCCAACAAAATTATTAACTTCATTATTTTTATATCCTTCTAACTCAGCTTCTAAAAATAACTCGTGAGTTTCTTCTAACATTTCTAATTTATTACCATCATCATCTTTTAATAATTCATCAAATATTTCACTTTTATGTTCTAAATATCCATAAACCATTGACTCTGCTAATAACTGCTCTCTCGTATAACCTTGTTCGTGTTTAAAAGAACCCGACTCTTTATAAAATTCGGTTAAATCATCAGTATTATGTTCAATCCCCCAGTGAACAGCACTTCCAATATATAAAGCAGGTTTTTCAATTTTTAACTTAATCCCTTCTTTATATTCTAAAAAATAAGTCATCGGACAAGTTAAGATTGTTTGAAGTTTAGAATGTGATAATTTCATAATTTAAATACTCCTTCTTTTAATAACTCTTTTTTAGTCATCCATTCATCTAAATGATTAACAGAATCTAAATTATAAGCTAAATTAATAACTACTTTTTCATCATCCATCATTGCATTAATAAAGTATTTATAGTAATTGTCGTTAATAAAATTTATACACTCTTTTTTATTTCCTTTAAAATAATTTACATTATAAATTTTATTATTTTCTCTATTTGCTATAGCGATGATATAACTTTCTTTATTCATTTTTTATTTACCTCTTTTTTAAATTCTATACATTACTAAATGTCCATTCCAACGAACTTGAGCATACATCCCGTCTTCTTCGTCCTCAATAATCCATTTATTTAACTCTTTATCAAATATCATTTTTGAGTAAGCTAAATGACCGTCTGCGAACTCACCTGAATTATAAAATCTTGCTTTTTCTTCGCTCCCATAAACTCTTCTTTCAATTGACATCTCATATTCGTAATCTTGAACTTCTCTATACATATAAATCTCCTTTATTAATTATATAAATATTATAAAGGAGATTTATATTAAAATCAAGTACCAGATTTAAAAATATTAAAAAATTTTAACTATCTTTTAATTCTCTTTTATACTTTCTTGCTAAATCACAATATTTATCAAATTCATTGTCAACTATTTTAATGCCATTACAATAAGCAGCGCGAAAAGGATTAGGAACATTATGTGGAGCGCATTTTTTCATCTCCATCATCCCACTAGCTACATAAATATTTTTTAAAAACCAATCTAATAAGTTTAAACGATTAATTATATCTTTTACACGGACATCTAATTTAACATCATCAACGCCATCACTACTATCATCTAATATAATGTCTCTTAACTCATCAATTCTTTCTTCATTAGTCATAAGTATACTCCCTTTTTTCTTTATATAATTTATTTAAATATTTTTTATAATCTTTTTTTAAATAAGGAGATGTAGTAGAATTTATTGCTCTTTTAACTCTACTTATCTCCTCATTTAATTCACTTAAATTACTTATTTTCATAATAAGTTGTAACTGTTATTAATCCTAATTTTTTTAATACTTCTAAATTTTCTAAAGTTTCATTTTGATATTCATTAGTAACATCTTTTCCATCTAAATTTTTAATTACAATTTTCATCATTATTTACCTCTTTTATTTATTTCGTTTAATCTTGCAGGGAGAACGTATTTGTAATTACATTCATCACAACATTCTCCTTCGTTTTTTACAGGATATGGATCATTTCCCCAACCTTCAAATTCTTTACCGCAAATACAACATTTTTTCTTTTCCATTTTTTAATCTCCTTTATTAATTATGTCTATATTATAAAGGAGGTTTATGTTAAAATCAAGTAATTGTTTTAAATATTTTTATAGAATTTTTCGTAATCTAATAATGCATTATAAACTTTTTCTGGATGATGAGCAGAAATACTATTCATAAATCTGTATTTATCTCTTCTACCAATTTTAACTAATGTTCCAACATGCGTGTAACCAAATAAAACAGGTGGAAGATGAGTTACGATGTCATTTGAATTTCTAAAGACATAACAATTATTCCATCTTTCTTTTAATTCTTTCTTAACTCTAAAATTAGCATAAACTCTAGGAGCTTCAAAAGCAAAAGTGTAAAGTTGATTATTATTAACAATATCTCTTCTATTAAACCAACAACATTCATGACATAATACCGCTAATGCGGCTCCATGACTATAACCACAAATAGTAATTCTTTTAACTAAAGGGTTTTTAATTCTTTCTTTTATTATATCTTCTACTTGTTTCCAGCATTCTAAAAAACCAGCATGAACTCTAAATTTAGTTTCCATGTCCTTATAAGGTTTTCTACTATAAACTTTTTTATAGAATTTAAAGTTAGCTTTCCAGTCGCTTTCTCCTTCTGAACCTTGAAAATAAATTATTAAATCAATAAATTCATTTTCTTCTCCTTCATTGTAAGTATATTCATTAATTTTATAACTAACAGAATCACCTATATTTTCATATGTATTTGAAAATGTTTCGTAAAATAGGTGACTTAAATGACGCTTACATAAGTCAAACCAATCATCATTTTTTACATATTCGTCTAAATCCATAATTATAACTCCTTTTTAATTAATCTATTACTATATAAGAAATATCATTTTTATCAATTATAACGTTTCCTAAAGATATAAAAGAAAACGAAACATCATTCAACTCACTTAATAATTTATCAATTATTTTATTATTACTATCTTCAACCACAAACTTCATAAAGCATCTTTTTTTATGTTTTTTATAAATTAAGATAGTTTTATTATTTATTTCCATTTTTAATTATTTCCTTTATATATTTATTTCTATTAGTTTTATCAGTAATTTTTAATTTATTTTCTTTACACCATTTTTTATAAGTCTCATCATTAATACCATAAAGAGACCCTATTTTATTATTAATTATTTGATTTGGTTTTGATCTTTCCATTTTTAATTCTCCTCATAAGTTATGCAATATTTTGCTTTCTTTTTATCTTTTTTATATAAGAAATTACATAATATACGTTCTTCTTTACTATTTAGAAAATTATCTATTATACCTAAATTCCCTTTACTATTAATATAAATTTTACTAGCTAATATTTCTAAAGCTTGAAGTTTTAAATCATCTTGTTCAATTTTAATTGCGTTTTGATAGATTTCTTGAATTGATTTTTGTAAGACTGAGTTTTTCATCTTTTCTAATTCAACAAATTTTGAATCATAAGCAACTTCCCATGCTATTTTATTTTCTTTTTCTTTACAACCGAATAACTTTCTTTCTATTTCATCCACATCCTCACTCCTTTATTTTTAATTTTCCAAAAACAACTCATCTCCGATATCAGTAGCAGAACCTTCAAACCAAATACTATCATAAGGTTTAACATATTCCCCTTTCTTCTTTTTGTGATTATAAATATGCCATCTAATAGCTGAAGGAATAGCAACTATAAATGGGAATAAAGGACCTAAAATACAGTTTTGATAGGTATGACCAACTTCGTGTCTATCAACTGAATCTGCTGAAGTAGTATCACGAATAAACATACATCCTAAACTAGCTCCACCCCAACTTTCAACTACTTCAAATTTCCATATTCCATGCATAGCATAAGGCTTTTGTCCACTAATTAATAAACAAAGTGTTGTAAGTAGTCCAATAAATGACGTAGTAAAACCCCAAGTAAACATCAAGATGTAATATAACCATTTTTGTTTATGTAAGAATTTAGCACCATTCATACATAAGTCATACATCCATTTACCAGCTTTTGAATAACCATCATAATACTCTTTCATATTTAAACCTCCTCATCTTTACATACCCATGATATTTTTTTAGGCCATAAAATAGTATATTGATCAAACATATTTATTTTGTAAGTATTTTTAAAATACCTTTCAGCTGCTTTTTTAATATAACTTACGTAAGGGTAGTAACCTAACGTTTGTTCTTTTAATGGATTAAGAGATGTTACGTAGGTTAATTCTAGATAAGCAGAATTACCAGCATTATTAACTTTAAAACGATGCATTCTATTTCTTATCATATTTAAACTCCTCCAAGTTATATCTATTATTACTAAACCGTTTTTTAATAGCTGTTCTTTCTGAACATTTATTAGATTCTTTTTCATAAACTATTATCACAATCTCTTTAATTTCATATCCTAACCCTCTTGATAACCTACTACTCAACTCCTCATACTTTTTAATAAACTTTTTAAAATCAATTGTTTGGAGGTAGTTGTAATAGAGATTGAGAAACTCACAATGTTCATAATCTTTCTCCTTGCAAGGACAAGAATAATCATTTAAGCAAGAGTGAATCCTAGTTGAACTTAATTCATAACATATTATCCCTAACAACACTTCATTTTTATCAAAATGAAATAGAGCGTTGTTTGGATGGTTTTTAAAAAAGCTAGGGAGGAGATAAGATTGTAGATATAGGAAGAATGTGTTTATTCATATATCTAATATTACTAAAACAAGTTATCGACCACTTCATCCTTTACTCACCTCCATTTACTTCGTTTAAAAGAGTTACTAATTCATCAATTGAAAGAGATTGCATTAGAGCCTTATCTTCGATTGTTAACAAACCTGCTCTATCAATTGTTTTAATTAACTCATTTTTCTTCTCCTCTTTCCCCTTTTCATTTAAGAGAGATTTGATTGAAGATAGTGATAATTTTTTTATTTCTTCTTCTGTCGTATAATCATAAACGTTTAATTCAGCTGGATTATCAATTGCTTTATTTTTTAAATCGTATATATTAATCAACAATCTAACAGCATCTAATTTTTCTTTCTTATTAAGTTGTTCGTTTATTGGAACATCTTCGTTAGTTATAAGGGAGCTTATGTAAGAACCAAGTTCAGAAAGTGATAACATTTTATTATTAAACTTTTTTCGATATAGTTCAGTGTTAATTCTCTTTATCTCCTCTTGTACTCCATACCCCTTAAATATATCAACAGCAAGTGCTTCATCGATCCCAATAAACTGTGCAGCGAGTGGGATATTTTTAAATTCAATATAATACTTCACAAACTCTTTTTGCACATCACTTAACTCGTATTTACCATCTTTATCAACATCATTTATATTAATCATTTAATAATCCTCAACCTATTATTACTAAACCTTACTTTAACATAAGGTAAGTTATTGTAAAGATATTTAAAGTCTACTAACGAATATATTTTTTTAAGAGACGAAGAAAATGAAATAGCAGTTCGATCATCACCTAATATCTTTTGTAAGGTTCTCACATTCATATATAAATCATACTCACTAAAATAAGCATTAATTAACTCTTCATCTTTAAAAAACTCTTTCACATCTTCAAACCCCTTCTTAAATCCCATTTCTTTAAACGAAGGTGAATTATATAATCTATTTTTATTTTCATCAAAGAATAACGATTTAGATTCTTCTAAATGATTCTTCGAACTTAAATAACCACAAATATTCAAATTTGTTACATGTTCGATCTTATCTTTTAAATCAACATCAATATCAGAATACTTCTCTCTATAATCATTATATTTAAATTTAAAGGAATGAGTGAAAGAATCAGTTGCTTCTTTTATACCTAAAAAAGCAAAGTAAATAAAAGTAATCGTATTAATTAAATCATTTTTAATTTCTTTTAAATCATCACTAAATCTCACGTCATAATAACTACCTTTTTTAAGATATCTATTATCAGCATCCCACTTATAATAAACCTCAAACATATTAATTCTTCTCTTAAATCCTTCAGTCGTGTCTGAAAACTTAATTTTATCTTGATCGTTAGCTGCAAATATAAATTTACAATTTATATACCCACTATACTTATTAATACCTTTTTGTTCGATAGTTTGGTAGGTTGAACCAGTTATTGCTTTAATCATTTTAGATTCAGTATATGTTTTAGCGGAACTTTCTAAAAAGATATTTTGATATCTATTTTCTAATGAACCTGTTATGAAACGATCATTTTCAATACTATCTAAATCGTTAGCAGATGGACGAGGGAAAAGAGTATGACTAATGCATCCATCAAAAAGAGAATTCTTACCGTTCTGCCCACTACCAATCAACATAACAAAGTTTTGTGAAAAATCTCTTAATAATGTATACCCTAATATCTCACACAAATGCTTAAACTTATTTAAATTAAACTTATTATTTAAATCAAAACTCATATTATACATTAATCTAAAACAATAGTTTTTTGAATCTTTATCGAGTTCTTTAAAAAGAGATATGAGATATTCTATATCAATATTCATTATGTCAATGTCGAGAGGATCAAAATCAATATCGATATACCATAAAATACAATAACTATAATCATAATAATAAATTCGATTCTCTAAATTCTCTATTTCATATATATCATATTTAAGTGTCCAACAATTATTCTTAAAATCGTATATACCATTTCTAAAAGCACATTCGTAAGGAGCGAGCGTATTAAGATGTTTACAATCACAATTATTATCAAATGATACTTTTATTAAAGAGGTTTTTAAGTTTGAACAAAAGTTACTAACAATTTGATCAACTTTTTTATCCAAATCATCATTTAAATTTTTAAAATATTTATATCTTAAGAGGGCGTATAAGTTATCTTGAACAACTTCTTTAGCTTCACTTCTATCACAAAACTTATAATTGATTTGGTCGAATCTTTTAGCAAGATAGCTTTCTCCACAAACATATACTTGACACTCTTTTGCTAACGCTTTTCTCCATTCAACTAACGACATCTTTGATAACATCGCAGTATCTATTTTATTATTTAATTCCATCATATTCATATATTAATATTATATAATAAATATATTTTAAAATCAATTATAGTTTTTTCAAATAATACTTATAACGATAAGTACGATTGTAGTATTTAGGTGTTTTACGGAGAGATGTTAGTTTTTGAGTAAGGTGATAGAAGAGGGAGAGAAGAGATTCTTCATTATTTTTATCACTCTTACAAACTAACATCCCAGTTAATCCGTCATTAATACATATCTCATCATCTAATATATAAATAAAACAATTATTATCTATTTCTTCAGCATCTACTTTTTCTAATTTATAACGATTAGTAGATTTATTTTTTAATAAAATATACTTCTCCATTTTTTTATATACCTCTTTTACTTATTATTTTTATTTATTTAAAAATTCAATTAATTTTTTAGTAATCTCATCTTCTATATTAATAGCAATATTTAAATTAAAATGTATTAAATCACGATTACTATATTCTGTTATATAAATATGTTCTTTTAAAAATCTTTCAAGTTCTTTATCCATTTTTCAACATCCTCCTTCGAACGAGCTTCAATGTAAGGGATTAAAAGTAAGTTACATCTTTCTTTCCATTTATCTTGCATTGGAGACGTTATACCATCTTTCTTTTTAACTTCTACCTCAACATGTACTCCTTTATACACAAAAAACAAATCAGCAATACCTTTTTTATAGGAGAATCCAAGAGGTGATCTTCGTTCAACGTAACAATAAGGGAGTGATTTTAGGTAGTTAATGATCTCATTTTGTACTTTCTTTTCTTCAGTTATCTTACTCATATATTTATATTTAAATTATAAAATAACGAGAGGATTTTATAAATAGATATAAATATATAGAGTAAGATAAATCGTTAAAATTTGATATGTTTACGTTTAATTTAAACCTTCTATTTCATTCTCTCCTATTTCAATTTCAATTTCTTGGTCTAAAAACTCATCGCTGTAGAAACTTTTGTGATAAAACCAACAAATAGCATATAAACACTTATTACAATCGGTACTAGAACATTCTTTTAATTTCCATTTTTTAATTTGAGCAGGTGTTAAATCTCTTAATTTAACTTTCTTTATTTCTTTTACTACTTCCCAATCATCGGCAACAATATCACAATATCTAAAAGCAAATGAAAAACTATCGCTCCCACAAATATACCCGTCATCATCTAAAAAGAGATAATAACTTTTATCACCCCAGTCATTTCTTCTAATCTTTACTCCATTCTTTAATACTAACAATGCTTCTTCAAATTTCATATTAATTATCCTTCTCTTCCATAATATCAAAATAATCGATTCTTAATTTATCAAGATATTTTTTAATTAAATATATATCCTCGTTAGAGTTAATATAACCATCAATTTTTAAATTATAAAATGAATCTAAATGATTTCGATAACCGATATAGATTTGCTCAGTAATTATAATAGGAGTTTTTTTCTCCCCATCACAATTAATTAATTCATGAATCTTTTGATACATATTAGTATCAGGCACTCTTTTAAATCCATAATAATGTAATAATTCGCTTCTAGTCATTTATACAACCTCTCCTGCAAACTTGTTTAAATAATCTATAACTTCTTTTACATTTTCTAAAACTTCTTGTGTTGTCCACTTTTTGCCAAAAACATTATAAGGAAGATAGTCTCCCGAGTGAGCATAGTCCCAACCGATATAATAAGTTTCATCGTTTTCATCCCAATATGCGTAATCATCATAAGTAATACTTCCATGACAAGGTGTATCATACCATTCATCACCTCCACGCTCGAATTCATTATGAAATTCAACATAAGCACAAGGATGAGACCCAAGACTTATAATAAAATATTTACGATCATGATAAACTCCACTATCTAATATAGACACCTCACGTTTATATAGATATTCCATTTCTTTCATAATCCTAATTCCCCTCTATCTCTACTTCTTGGTCTAAAAACTTATCGCTATAAAGGTCTTTATTTAGATACCAACCATCATTCATCTTTTCTCGGTTATCGCATTTGACTTTTTGAAAAGGGCAACCACGACAATAATCATCATATTTTGGACAATTATTTTTAACCCATTTATTGAATTGCTCTTCGGTTAAATCCCTTAATTTAACTTTCTTCTTTTCTTTAACGATTTCCCAATCGTCAGCATTTAAATCTTCTTTTGTAATTTTATAATTACAATTAACTACATTATCTGAAAATATTTTATTTTCTGTTTTGCTCATAAAAATAAACCCGTAATAATTTTCCCAAACTGTATTTCTTCTTTTTATCTTTTTGTCTTCCCTTAATGCAGGTAATACTTCTTCAAATTTCATTTATTATACTCCTTTTCTTCTTAATGCTTTATTATAAATTTCTATTATATCTCTTATATCAGCGTTCTTATGTAATAGTTCTTTTGTTTTAAGTAATAAATTTTTTGCTTCAATTAGATCTTTACTAACAAATTTGTTCCAACATTTATTATTTAATTGATTGTATTTAGCATTGTTTCTTTCCCACTCTTTTTGATATAACTCTCTTTCTTTAATTAATGTTTGTTTGTCTTTTTTAATTAAATCTTTTACTAATATCTTTTTCATAATTTGTTATTCCTCCAAACCTAACACATAAATTCTATTAATAAAATCATAAAATACACTCTTTACTTTATAAGTATGAAAAATTTGAGTAAATTCAATTTTCATACCAACTTCAATTATGTCATTAACGCAATCCTTATCAACTACTAATGAATAACCACCGTATCGCTCCATTAAGAAGCAATTATCTAATTCTAAATCAAAATTCATATTTACCTCTTTATTATTATTTTACTTTAATACTTAAGTTTTCTTTAAAGTGTTGAATTTGTTTATCGTAATCCCCTAATATGTTATCGATAACTTCGTTTGTCCACATGTAATGAATGAAACCACAATATAATTGAGTATACTTTTTTCCTCTCACTAATGTGAATAATGTTCTTCCATCATTTGCTCTTAATGTTTTTCTCATTTTAATTCTCCTTTTTTTTATTTATCTTATGTCTATATTATAAAGGATATTCATATTAAAATCAACTATTTATTTTAAATATTTTTTATAAATTTTTTAATGAAAAAATGCGCTTAAAAGTTGTCGCAGTTTTACTGCACAAAAATATGCCTAAAATTAATCACAAAAATGATGAAAATCATGATTGTTTTTGATATAAAAATGAGCAAAAAATTTTTATTAAACTAATTTATTAAACTCGTATTAAATTATTAAACTGAATTTGAGTTTAATAAAAATTTTGCAAACAGGTACTAATTTCATAAATTAAGTAATTATTTTTAAAATAGCAAAATTTTATTAAACTCGAGGAATTTAATAATAGTTTAATAAACGAGTTTAATAAAAAATATGTATATTTAATATATATTTATATATAAATAAATATATATTATTAATAAAATTATTAAATTATTAAATAAAAATATAATTTTAAAAAAAATATAAAAAATATATATAAATAAGGTAGTATATTTTATATATAAAAAATAAAATACGTTTTAGTTTAATAATTTAATAATTCGATGTTTAAATCAGATAAAATTATTAAATTATTAAACTCAAAGAACTCGCGAGTTTAATAATTTAATAATTTGCTATTTTTTCGCGTTAAAATTTTACATAAATTTGATATCTTTTTTTAAAATAAATATTTTATTTTTTCTTAAAATCTTTTATAATATTTATATATGAATACAGATATGATTAAAAGCTTGGTTACAGCTTATACAAATAATGACAAAGTAACCTTAAAAGACAGTGTGATTGAAGGTGCTACTAATATAATTGAAAAATATATTGACAACGGTAACGCTCCACTTACTATTAAAGACCAATACGGTAATTATCTAACAGCAACTGGAACTGATGATAAGATAAAATCATTCACACAATACGGATTCTCCAATGATACTTTAAATTTCCCTCTATGGCTTGCTTTATATAACGATAGTTGGGTATTTAGAAAAGCGATTGATAAACCATCTCAAGATATGATAAGAGCTGGGATTACTATTAATGGGGATTTTGATACTGAAGTTGTTTATAAGGAATTAAATAAACAAAGAAAAGAATTAATTAATTTGTTAAAATGGGGAGCTCTTTTTGGAGGAGCAGTTGCAGTAGTAATGTTCGATAATTTTAACGACGAAGACTACGCAAAAGAATTTGATAAGGAAAAAGTCAAACAATCTAAAATTATAAAACTATATGTTACTGATAGATGGTATGGAGTCGCTGAAGATACTTTACATACTGTTACTAACATGAGTTCTTTAGATTATGGTAAACCACGTTCTTATGAAATTACTTTTTCTGACGGTAGAACTTTAAAAGTTAATCACGCTTATGTGTTAAGGTATGAACATCGTTCAGCACCTCGTCTTATTAAACAAGGAGCGTTACAAGGTTGGGGGTATGCTGAAGGAGCTCATATTATTAATGAGTTAGCGAGAGATGATGATTTAAAAGCATCTATCACATCTTTATTAAATAAATCTCTTATTGAAGTTATTAAGATGAGTGGAATGAGAGGGTTATTTATGGGGAATGATAAAGAGAGTGAGGAGCAAATTAAGAAGAGACTTGAAATGGTTAACTGGGCTCGTAATTATAACTCACTTACTTTTTTAGATAAAGATGATGATTATCAACAAAACGAATACGGTGGATTAACAGGACTTGCTGATTTGTTAGATACTAATATGAAGTTAGTATCAGCTGCTATTGATATGCCTGGAGTTTTATTTGGTGATTTGAAAGACGGAATGGGTAATGATCAAGATGCGTTAGAAAGATATGATCAAGTTATTCAAGATAGATGTGAAGATTATTTAAGAGATATATTAACTAAATTACTTTTTATTATTTATGTTAAGTATGGAGTAGATGAAAAAGTTGATTTTACTTTTAATTCATTATTGATGAAAAAACAAGCAGATGATAAGTTAGAAGGTATTAAGAACTTTCAAGAATTGTTATCAAATATGTTGAATGATGGAGTAATATCATTAGCTCAATATGCTAAATCTCTTCAAAACTTCTCACTTACGGGAACAATTGATTTTAATATAGATAGTGAGGATATAGAGGAGCTTAAAAAGAAAGAAGTTGAGGAGAGCGAAGAAATTGATTTGGGGGAGAATGATGAAGATGAAGTAAATGGAAAAGTATTTTAAAGATAAATATTTTATAGCTTTTTATGATGAAAGAAATGAATATTTAGTTACTACTTTTAATAATATTTATGAAGTAATTAAGTATATCAAAAAGAAAAAAAATATTAATGTTACTTATAATAAAGTATATTTTGCGATATATCACGCTCTTAAAAACAATGGAACAACTACTATTTTAGATGGTAGAAAATTATATGTTTATATTTACGAAGCAGATGATTGCGAGGAGGAGAAATAATTATGAAATATGTAAAGATTCAATCTAATAAGACCATTCGTGTTACTGCTGGATTACAATTTATTGATAATACTAATCCACAAGCAAATACAGCAGATAAATTAAAAATTAGTGCTGAATGGCCAAAGTTAGCTTTTTTAATTGTTAAAGGTAGTCCACAGTGGTATCCTGAATACATTACTAAATGGAATACAGTTCAAACTTTAGTTAAAAGAGGAGTTATGACAATTTCTAATGAAGTAAAAGATGATTGTGAAGATGAAAAAGTAAAAGAAATTGCTAATAAAGTAGATAACAATATGAAGCAATATAACAAGAAGGTTAAAAAAGAAGTTTCGCTTGATAAGCTAGGAGAGTAAGTTAAATGGCTTTAAATGCTAAAAATGAATTTCGTGTATTAAGTGAAAATTCAGAAAACGTACAAACATCTGAAGAATTTGATACTGATGAGGATAGAAAGTTAGGATTTCAACCAGGTCAGGTTATTGTATCAAAAAAAGTTAATACTGCTTTAAAACAAAATTCGCTCATTGTAGTAGCTTTAGTTGATGCTTTGATGAAAGAAGATTCACCTACTTTATCGATAGCTTCAACAGTTGAGGATTTAATATCTTTTTTCAAAAACTCTTTTTCTAATTTACAAAGTACAAGAAAAAAGCAAAATAGGTTGTTTGCGACGGCTTCAAGTATTGAGAGCGAGTGGAATACAACTTATGATATTATTACCTTACAAACAGCAGGAACATATAATTTTACTTTTAACGATATTAATGATAACATCAAACAATCTTACGAATGCGTTGTAATTACTCAAGCAGGAGGAGTAGTATTATCATTTCCAACAGGTTCAGCTATTTTACAATTAAATAAATTTAATTGTACTATTGGTGATCCTGCTAACACCATTACTCTTCCTACTGCATCTACTTATATAGTAGAAGTGGTTGTAATTAATTCACAAACTTATGAAGTTACAATATTAGACTATAATGGAGCAATTGCTCACGTTATTCAACAATTCACAATTACCACACAAGATGGAACTAATCTTATTAATAGTAATAATGCTACTAATCCAACGTTTAATCTTAAACTTACTAATCCAAATACAGTTAATGTTAATTACGTTATTACAGGTGATTTAAGTAAGAGTGGAGTAGCTAATGCTTCAACTGATACTATTGTTAGTGGTTCAGCTACTTCTTTAAAAGATAGTTATACGTTTAATTTTGCTTTTACTGCTGATGATTATTTTGAATCATCACAAACATCTACTTTTACAACTAAATATACAGTTGATGCTTGTAATGTAGTAGCTGATGGAACAGATGACTCTAATTCGAGAACAATTACTGTTACTGCTCCTACTTTATCTAACTCTGCTACTTATAAAATTTATTATAAGATATGGTGGGAGGATGAAGAGGAACCAGTTGAATATACAATGATTCAAACATCTCCTGCTACTGTTACAAGAACAAATTCAACATATAGTAATAGAGTAGTTAAAGTTAAACAGTATGTTGAGATGTATATTAGCGAAGTATTAAAAGCAACTTCTGAAGTTAAAACAACTGATATTAATATTAAAGGAAGAGAGATTCCAACTCTTACTTCACCAACTGTTGATTATAGAAGTAGAGGATATTGTGGAACTGGAACTCTTACAATCAACGTAACAAACCCAAATAGTGTAACAGTTAATGTTTATGCAAGAGCAGGAGCAGGTAGTTATACAAACGTTGGAACTATAACAGCTAATTCTAATTCTAACTTTACATTAACTGGAGTCGCTAATTCAGCGGGAACAGTATATGCATATCTAACAGCTGTTAGTTATAACAATAGTGGGACAGGAAGTGATTCATATCCAGCTTGTACAAATCCATGTGATTGTGTAAGTTATGTTCCTACTCCTACAGTCGATTGTGTTGACGTTACATCATTTACTGCAACTGCAATTGGAGGTAATTTCAGCTTGCAAAGCGGTCAAGGTACTGCATCTGCTACTTATGAATATACTAATAGCATAACTAATAAAGTCACAGTTAGAATTAGGAATAATGCTTCTTATACAGTTAGTTATAGTGGAACAGTTGCTGGTGAAAGTGTTAGTGGTTCATTATCAGCTGGACAAAGTGCAACATTAACTGGAACAACTGATAGCTCAAGTTGCTCATATAGAATTGTCACGTCTAGTCCAGGTTATGATTCTTGCACTACAAGTGATTCAATGTTTAATACAACTACTTCTATGAGCATTTTTGT
Source organism: uncultured bacterium (assembly GCA_949299395.1). GTDB lineage: Bacteria > Bacillota_I > Bacilli_A > RFN20 > CAG-826 > Onthovivens. Next base: position 56,335 of record CASGAB010000006.1, read on the forward strand.
TTATTCACAAGGTTATTGTCCATCAGGAGGCGGTACATGTGATATAGATAAAGTCACAGGTGATACAAACTATTGTTCTTATGACATCTCTCGTGGTTCGAGTAGATGTAGTAATTGTAAGCCAACTGGAACAAGCTTCTGTGCTATAGCAGATTTATGTCCTGTCTCTTTAACGAATATTAACTGGGATGAAAATATATCTTTTTAGGAGAATAATATGAAAGGCTATTTTAAAACTAATTCAAATATTTTCTGTAGTCATCTCAAATTTGAAAATAATATTTATAATATTTATGTATTTTCACCTAACATATCTATTACACAAGATGTATTAGATGAAAAAGTTGAAATGACTGAAGACTTTAAATTAAAGTATCTTGATAAAAGGTGGGGTTTAATTAAAGACTATGATGATAAACTTATTGAATATGTATTAAGCAAACATAAAGATTATGAATTTGTAGAGGTAGAATAATGAGTTGTTCTGTTTGTGAAGTAAAAGCATTAGCTAAAAATAGTAGAAAAGGCTTTCTAGATACTTTATTCATTACATTCATGATTACTAATGATTGTAATTTTAAATGTAGCTATTGCTTTGAAACTAACAAGCAACATAGTTATTTGAAAGAAGAAGATGCTTTACAAGTTATTGATAGGATGTTCGATTTTGAGGATAATTTAGATTATTGGAAATGCTTCTATAATAAAGAGCATCCTATCAAATTTATTCATCTTGCTTTTTTTGGAGGAGAGCCATTATTAAATCCAAAGTTAATTGAAAAGATATTAGATAGATTTGTTGATAATTGTAAAAAAAATTTAAGTAAATATGAAAAAAGATTAAATACATTTACTTCATCTATCATCACTAATGGTTCGCTTTTAAAAACTAATGATACTATTCATCTTTTAAATAAATATCACGATAAAATCACGGTGAGCGTTACTTTTGAAGGTTCTAAAAACTTTCATGATAGTTGTCGAAAAACGATTGATGGAAAAGGAACGTATGATTTAGTTAAAGAAAATATGTTGTTCTTTAAAAATAAATATAAAAAAGAATTGCATCCTAAAATCACAATCTCTCCTTTTAACATCAAATACGTTTATGAAGCATATTTAGAATTAAAAAAGTTAGGAATTAAAGAAATTTACATGAAACCTTTAATTGATTCTAATTTGTGGAATAAACAACATTGTAAGATTTATGATGAACAACTTAAACTAATTGTTCAAGATTTATTAAAAGATGAAAATAAAGATATTTCATATACGATGTTTAAAATTAATGACATTAGTCCTCTTGAAGAAGTTATTAATCCAGGATGTGGGGTTGGAAGAGGTTCTATCACACTTAATGTTGATGGTAAGTTCTATCCTTGCTATTCGTTTACTGATATCGAACAAGATAAAGAAGATGCTAAAAAGTTTGTTATTGGTGATAGCGAAAAAGGAATATATGAATATGGTAACAATCTAACGAATGAAGATTTAAATAAATGGATTGATTTAAAGAAATTAGCTAATGAAGATTGTCACCAATGTTTACTAACTAAATATTGCACACCTTGTGTGGCTAATAATTATAAGTTTATGAAATCTTATTTAGAGTCTCCTACTTGGCATTGTAAATTATTACAAGTTCAAAATAAATGGGCTTTGATTTATAACTATCTTAAGAAAGAAGGTAAATCATTATGAAAGAAATAAAAATATTGATGGAACCTATAGTTAAAACATATTCTTTGCAGATGCCATTTAACGCTAGTGGATTATTAGTTGCTTTAGTAAATGATGATAAAATTACTTATCTACAAAATCCATATATTAAATGGCCTAAATTTGATAAGGATGGTAAATATGAAGTAAAAGTTTACGAAAGTAAAACTAAAAAAGATATTTATACAACTTTTACTATTACGTATGATAATAAATTAAAACAAGATATATATTACGAAAGTAATGATAAGAAAGGTTACTTTAAGATTAATAACAAAAATATATCGTTGTTTAGTTATAAAAAAGATGGTAAAGAAAAAGTTATTCCTATTTTTATAAGCGATCGATATAATGGTGATTATGAGAAGTTTATGGAAGAATGGGGAGATAGATTTGATGAGGGGTTAATTAAAGAAGTTAAAGAAGAAGCTAAAAAACAAAATATTGAAATCGAATTTAAGGAGGTTAAATAAAAAATGAGAGAATTAGAAGTATTTAGAATGGAAGGAAAGAGTAATGAGTTTAGGGTAAAGAAAATATCACCTACTACTTTACTCTCACTTCAAATTACATTAGATTTTAATGATTTAACTAAAACACAATCTTTAATGAATTTTATATTAGAACATATTGAGGTTAATATTAATGGACAATGGGTTCAATTTAAAGAAACCGGAAGAGATGTGTATTATCCAGTAGGAATTG
>CASGAB010000007.1:0-47914 GCA_949299395.1 uncultured bacterium
TTTTTATTTATTTGCCACATTTCACGGGGCTCTGAGTAGAAAAAAAAGAGCCGAAGCTCTTATATTTCCCGATAATACCCCGTACTTTGTCGGAGTACCAACCTAACTTTTTGTCTCTTTTCTTAATATTTAATTAGCAAGCACTTAAATCAACATTATGATAAACATTTTGGACGTCTTCACAATCATCAAGTTGATCTAATAATTCTTTAAATTTAGTTAGTTCTTCTCCTACTAAAGTGATTCTATCATTAGCAAGCATTGTGATTTCTGCAACTTCATATTCTTCAATACCTAGATCTTTTAATGCTTCTTTAGCTTTTTCAAAATCAGATGGTGAAACAATAACTTCAACATCGCCATTATCATTATCAATTGATCTAACATCAACATCATTAAGAATTAATGCTTCTTCTAAAGCACTTTCTTCACCACTAAATTTAAAATCTAATAAACCAACATGTTCAAAATTATAAGAAACTGAGCCAAGTTGTCCACCTTTTCTAGTAATAATTGTTCTAACATTAACTAATGCTCTATTAGAATTATCTGTTAAAGTATCAACAATTAATAAAGAACCTGCTGGTCCTAAAGCTTCATATCTACCTTCAATATAAGAAGTATTATCTCCACCTTGAGCTTTTTTAATTGCTCTATCAATAACATCTTTTGGACATTGTTTTCTATATTTATCAATTGCACTTCTTAAAGCAAGATTAGAGTTAGGATCAGGAACACCCTTTTTAGCGGCCATATAAATTTCTTTAGAAGCACGCATATAAATTGCGCTTTTCTTTTTAGCAGTAGCTGCCATTGAAGCAGCTCTAACTTCAAAATGTCTTCCCATAAACTTCTTTTCTCCTCTTTTTAATAATTAAATAAATAGTAATTAACTATATTTATATCTATATTTATATATAAATGTAAATAAATCTTATTAATTTTATATCTTATTGAATACTTATTCAATAAGAGTATATATATCTACATTTTAAAAAAATGGTGTAAGAATAAAGCTAAGATGGACAGCACCTAACTCTCCATTATATGGTTCACTATTTAAGGTGTTGTATAAAGCTGTGACATCAATCGGATTATCTTTATCACCGTTTCTAAAATCTTTATCAAAGTTAGAATTATAAATAAATCTTCCATCTAAACTAAATGGAGTAGATTCATAGACTATATCATCATTAACTCCATCATTATTAGTATCAACTTCGTGTTCTCTAAATTCAAAGAAAGGATAAATAGTTAAATATTTTTCATCAGTTTGTAGAGAAAAATCAAAATATGTATCATTATCTTCTTCCCCTTCATTAAGAGTAAAAGCAATATAATTTTGAATAAATCCACTTAATCTAATTTCTACTTTAACTTCAAAAAAACTTTGAGGAGGAACTTCATTTCCTCCTACTCCAGTTGGTCCATTCCATCCACTAAATCCAACGGCTATAGAAGAAAATTGTTTTTCCATATCATCAAAAAATATTTCTCCATGGAAATGATCTTCAAAGTCTTCACTTGATCTGTCAGTATAAAAAGCTAATCCACCATAGGTAGCAATATCACTATTATCGCCTTCTAAAATAAAAATATTAGGAGTATGAACATGAAAATTTTCTAAATAAGTTGATTCCGTAACATCAACATAAACTGCGTGATTACTAATATTTCCTTCTTCTCCAAAATCCCATAAAGCATAACCCGTGCCAAAAATAGTTAAAGCAGAAAGGGCGGTTAAACCAGTTAATATTAAAGCATGGAGACCTCTTTTATTCATGGTTATCTCCTTTTTCATTACCAATAACTATATTATTAGTATTATCATCATTATTAATATCGTTGTTTTCACTATTTTCTAATGAATAGATTGTTGAACCACCTACAAATGTAGCAAAGTATTCATCTGTTGAATTATTAATAAGACGATATTCATAAGTATCTAAAAGAATTTCTTGATTATCTTCCAAATAAGTAATTCTTTTTTTATAAGCTTTATCGATATTACATTCCGCAAAAGTTGCTAAAAGTAAGAAGAGAGCTGCACCAATTAAAGCAATAAAACCAATTTCACTCTTTATATAAGTTAAGGCAACACCACATCCATAAGATTGATAACCATTATATTTACCGACTATATCTTTAAATTCTAAGTTTTGTTCATAAACTAAACTTGAAGCATTACTATCTCCTCTTAATACATAAAAAGTTTTATTAGCGTCTTCATCTTTATTTATTTCAATAACTCTATGAACAATAACCATGTCTTGGTATTTATATGCAACAATATCATAGAGTTTAATATCTTCTTCACTATCTATTTTAGATATACCAATTAAAGCATATTGATTAATTTGATTATTTAAATCAAATTCTTCTAAATACTCATTCTTTTCATTTTTTTCTTCCATTGAAGAAGTCATAATAACCATATAAGTAGTATTACCAATAAAAAGATTATCGTTATTTATTCTATAGCATAAACCTATAGAAAAAATAACGATTAATATAGCAATAATAATTGAAGAAAAGATACCTAATATAACATGTAATCTTTTATCTACTTTTTCTTCTTCTTTTAAAGCTTCTTTAATAGTTAAATAAGGTCCTTTATTATTTTTTTGTTTTCTTAAATTAATTTTTAATGTATTAGCTTTAACTTCTTTAATTAAAGAATTATCTTCAAAACCAAAATTAATATGTCTTACTTTATAGAAAGAATACAAAAAGAATAAACATGAAAAAATAATTGCTAAACCAATAATAACAAAGATTGCAACAATAATCGCAACAATCGCTAACTTCTCTTGACCACTCATCATAATCTTATTTCTTTTTACCCCCTTTCTATTAAATAAATACTTAATTAAATTAATAAATATTAATTACCAGGCATCTTTTCAATATATAAAACGTAGTGTTTTCTAATAACAAATTCACTAACAAATACTTCTGTAGTGACATTACCATATTCATCTATAGTAACCATAAATATTGTCAAACCCGTAACATGATCTCTAATACGATATTTTTGATTAGTTTCTCCATTAAAATAATCAGCCATCGCTTCTTCTAAAGTAGCACCATATGGAGAAACACCTGTTTTATAATAAACCCCATTTTCTTGAGGAGTAGCAACATCACCAACGAAAGTTTTTCTTTGCCAAATTAATTTAGTTGGATCAACTTGAGCAAAAAATTTACCTTCTTCATGAGTAGCATCTTCACTATAAATAGAAAGTTGAATGTTATAGTGTCTAAAAGCATAAAGATGTAATCTTTCACCACTATTAGCATCACTTGTAAAATATAAAATAAAATCATAAACCCCTAAATATGAGTCGTGTAAAGGAATAAATGAATTACTAGCTGCATCATATTTAAAATAATAACCATAGCTAATAAAAACATCATCAATATTATCTTTACGATAAACAATTGAATCGGTTACTAAATCACTGAATTCACCTTTATCTTCATCAACATAAACCTCTGGTTTATGTATATATGAAGCAAAAGGCGGATTCATAAATGTTCCTAAATCTAAAGTAAATCTAGCTTCAATATCGTTTTTACTTAAAGCATTTCTAAAATCAACATTTTTAATAACATAATATTGTTCGTTGTTAATTTTACTTACTGGATATTCTCTCAAAGAAGGATCATCTATGTTATTAATGATTTTGTGATCGTCAAAATCATTAATAACATTATGTTCTTCTTCATGGTCATTTTCTAAGTTAGTACCAAAATTATCTTTAGATACTGAATCTTCTACTAAATAAACATTAGAAGTATTTGTGCCTTCTTTTAACATTGAAGAAGATTCTTCATATGTATTATCACCCTTAAGGAATCTAATATCATAAACTCTTTCTAAACCAACTACAAAAAATGTTTTTCCAGACATTGTGGTATGAGTAATTACATCAGAAGAAAGGTTTTCATCAATTCCTTCAACAAGATTAATTTCTTTACCTGGATAAAGATCGACTAATTTTGAATCAACATAATCTGCATAATTATTTTGATCTATTGGATTACCTTCAAATGTATCGCTTTTTCCACTTGTTGTATTATATGAAAAAACATAAACGTTATATAAACCTTCTCCATAAAGAAAAACACCATTAGAAGACTGATCTCCATTCCATAAAGTAAGATGGTTATTCGCATCTAAAGTAGGATACCACATTCCCCAATCAGCATCATTCCCATAAATAATCTCTGCACTTTGTAAATGAATATATTTATTTTGATAATAAGTTTTGTCAAAGTTGAAATTGAGCATACGAGCAGTTTCAATAGGAATATCTTCATCTTCAGCATCTTTATCATCGTAAAAGAAAAAATTATCATTCATATACCCTAAAACATCAGGGTCACTAACAGCTCTATTTCTTTGATCAGTTAGATATTTACCGTACTCATTTTCATTACCAATTATTGGACCTGTACCCTCCTCGTTTTGCATTCTTGATAATATTTCGCTATCACTAGGAGGATTAATACCAGCAAAATAACCTAAATTCTTAACATCAACATCAGGGACTTCGCTATCAGGAATATAGTCAAAATTTAATTTATAAGAATCTCTAAAACCACTATAATCACCGGTTGAAGCATAATTATTTTCTCCAGTACCATTACTAAAAATAGGGAATAAACGAATGATATTTTTTCCATCAACTACTTCTGTAACATAGTCTTCAAGATTTCGCATAATATCGAATAAACCTTGTGTATCAAAAGAAGTAAATGAATCTTCTAAATAATTTCCATTCGTTGTTTCGATAGAATATTGACCATCTTTAAAATAACCCCGACCAGCAAACGAGAAATTGTACCATGAATCAGAAATTTCAGTTCCCCCATTAGTAACTCTTTCCCTATCACCCATATCAGAGCTAGGAAAATGAATTACTGATTCATATAAATCAATAGGGAAGGCGCCTTTTACATTAATTTTTAAAGGTAAATATCTACCTAAGTTGTAAGAATCATTACCTTCAAATCGAGTAGTTAAGACATAGTTCTTTTCATCACCTACAGAGGTATTTCGGTAATTAAAACTGTTTCCATTAGCAAAATTAACACGATTTTCTTGCCAATAGCCGAATCTATCTAGTCTATAGATATTATCATAGTTAAATTGTCCATTTTCCTTACTTAAAAAAGTATCTCCATGAACCTTAAATCCTTCTTCGGTAGAAAAATTAAATGAACCATTAATACCATAACTACCATGTCCAGAATATCTATATTGATAATAAATTGGTAGTGTGTAATCTGAAGGATCACCAAAATCTCGAGTAGCATATTCATAAGTGTAATGATAGTCGTCTTGACCTCTTCTATTCTCTTGTGAAGGTAAGTCAACATCATTTGTGTATTGAACATATGTAGCTAATAACTTTTCTCTTTCATTAGGATCCGTAGAACTTCTTAATGAATCATAATTATCATTGATATAGTTGATATATTTTAAATCTCCCTTGGATGTATCCATTGGATCTAATGGCAAACTAACAAACGTATCTCTATAAACATAGTTATATTCACCATTTTCATCAATTTCGTTATATCCAAACCAATCTTCTGGTTTAATATCGGTTTCGGGAGAAACTAAATTTAAATAATTCTTGCCACTTAATTGATTATAGTAATATTGAGTATATAAAACAGAAGGGAAGAAATAGATTTCGTATTCTTTTTCTTCTTCTTTAATACCAGTGTAATTTGCTTCAATATCATCAATATGTTTTTTACTACCTTCTCCACCGATTTCATGAGTTACACTAGGATTAAAGTTTTCACCGTAATAATGAAAATAAGCATATGCAAAAGAAGGTACGGCAATAAGTACACTTAAACATAATATTAAGAGAGTAAAGAAAATAGATTTTCTTTTAATAGTTCTTTTATTAGTATAATTCTTCATATTTTCTTCTTTTGTATATGCTTATTATAAACAATACTTAAAGTATTGTTTATATATACCAAAAAATAATTAGAAATGTAAAACACCGTTCTAATTATTTTTGGTTATATAGTTATGTTTTTTCTTATTAATAAGTTCAGTAGTAAATGAAATTATTCTAAATTTTCACCGATTTGGAATTCAAATTTAACTGTTTGTGATTTTAATAAATTAACAGCGTCATCATATTCACCTGATGTAGTTGGTTTCTTTTTCCAATTAAATAAAGTGTTATAAGTATCATCGACAGTATTAAGGTTAAAATTTAAAGTTCTAATATGATTTTCAAATAAATCGATGTTGTTGTAGTGGAATGAGAAACTTAATCGATCTTCTGAACCAAATTTATTTGATGTATAAAATTCTGTACCAATATCTGGGTTAACTTGCCAATCGAGGTAGTCTGCTAAATCAGCTGACATAGTAACATTAATACGTAAATCAACATATCGAGTTGCAGTGCTTTTTAATAAAACTTGGAAACGATTAGAATTATCAAATCTAATACCTGATTCTTTGTCATCAACACTATCACCTTGATCAAGAACTAATTTAGAAGGTGCTTCATTGAAATCAACGCTAACGCCATGTTCAACTTTACTTGTAAATTCAACATTTGTTGTATGAGTATTTGTTGCACGTGTTTCACCAAAATGCCAAAGTGAGAATCCGGTGCCAATAACTACTGCAGCAGTTAATAAAGGCATTAATGCCATAAACGTTTTTCTTTTTAACATATTATAAAAAACTCCTAAAACAAAAACCTAACTCGCAAATAAAAACTATCTTGCGTTTAGTTTTTTTACATTAGCAAAATTTTTCGATAGTTTTCAACAATTTCGACTACATTTATATATATATATATATATGGCACAATTGCTAACTAATTTGTTAGTAATTATTAAAATTGTTAATAATTTAATGATTATTTTATATATAAAAATAGTTATATTATTGAAAAATGATAAAGAACAATTATTTTTATCATTTTTATAAATATTCTTAATATAACTATTTTTATTAGCTATAACCCCTATATAAATATCAAAGATAATAAATAAGTAAATAAATAAAAAGAAGTAGAGATTCTTTGTTCTACTTCTTTTTAAATAATAATATAGTAGTTAGGCGAAACTAAATATATAGAAATATAAAGTTATTTATAATAAACCTTATATAAATATAAAGCTTTGCTATCTGCTTGATAATTTATTATTTTTCGATTATTTAAGTTATTTTTATCATCTAAATAAGATTTAATAGTAGTTAAATCAATTTTATTTTCTAAATACGCTAAAAAGGTACCAACTATTTTTCTAATCTCATAGCGCATAAAACCATTTCCTATAAAACTAATTTTTATAATCTTTTTATTATTAATTAATTTTATTTTTATATCATAGATTGTTCTAATAAAATTATCAGTTTCATCAACTTCTTTAGATGTAAAATTAATAAAATTATGAGTTCCAATAAATAATTTAGAAACTTCCTTTAAGCGATTAATATCGCTTAAAGTAATATATTTACCCTTATATAATTCATAATTTCTTCTTAAAGGATCATAGTTTTCATCTATATTAATTAAATAATAATATTCTTTTTTTGTTGCACTAAAACGAGCAGAAAAAGAATTACTTACTTTTTGAATAGATTTAATAAAGATATCTTCACTAATTATTTTATTTATTCTTCTTTTAAAATCTTCTAAATTATCGAGTTTTTTATTAGTAAAGAAGTTAGCAACTTGATTAATGGCATGAACCCCTTTATCGGTTCTTCCACTCATATATAATTTAATATCTTTTTTATTTAAAATAAGATTTAAAGCTTTAGTTAATTTTTCTTCAACACTTCTATTAGAAGGCTGAATTTGTGAACCAAAAAAGAGTGTTCCATCATAAGTAAAAACCATTTTATAGTTATATTTTTTATTTTTTAAATTGTTTTGATATTCCATAAATAATTAATTAAATCATCAAATCCTGGATAATAAGATGCTAAAACACTTACTGTGATCATTAATCCAGCAATTATTAATATAAATAAAATAGCAATTAAATCACGATAAGAGAATTTTAAAGTTTTATAATGAGTTCTTTTTTTATAAGGATCATATCCTCTTGCTTCCATTGCTATAGCTAGTTCATCACTTCTAGAAAAACAAGATACTAAAAGAGGGATAATTAAAGTTGTAATTGATCTAATCTTACTCATTAAAAAACCACGATTATAATCGACGCCTCTACTTTTTTGAGCATTCATTATTCGATTAGATTCATTTAAAAGAGTTGGTATAAATCTTAACGCTAAAGAAATGGTTAAAGAAACAATTTGGGTTGGGAATTTTAAAAGTCTTAAAGGTGTTAAATACCATTCTAAAGCATAAGTTATATCCATAGGGAGGGTTGTTGAAGTTAAAATAATTGTTAAAGCAACCATTAAAACAAGTCTTAAAATAATATGACCAACATTTAAAAGACCATCCCAATATAACGAATATCCATTTTTAAAAGTATGAATTAAATATTCTCCTTCATTAGGAAGGAAAAACATAAAAATCAGTAAGAAAATAAACATTATCCACATCGAAGAAAGTGATTTAAAAAAGGATGAAAAAGAAACTCTTCCTACAATCATAATAATGGCAATAATAAGAGTTAAAAATCCTAAAACGATAAATCTATTTGTATAATTTCCATATGGTAAAAATGCGACAACCATCAGTAAAATTAGCGCAAATAGTTTAAAGCGACTGTCGAGTTTATGAATCACCGTGTTATATGGTGAATATTTTCCTAAAACATTAGTGGCCGCCATATTTAGAACTTATAACCTCGACTAAATTATCGATTGAATTAATTTCATCGATATTTTCATTAAAACCAAATTCATTTAGATATCTTTTAAATTTATAAAAGGACGGAATTTCAAGCGAATAAGTAGATAAATCTTTTGAATTAAATAGTTCAACTGGTGAAACCATTTTTACAAAATGACTATCTTTTAAAACTACAACTTTTGAAGCATATTCCATAACAACATCCATATCGTGAGTAACAATAATAATTGTTGTTCCTTTTTCATGGATTTTTTTAATTAAAGATAAAATTTCTTTTTTGCCGTTAGGATCAAGACCAACAGTTGGTTCATCTAAAACTAAAATTGAAGGAGAGGAAGCAATAATTCCAGCAATTGCGACTCTTCTTTTTTCTCCTCCACTGATTTCAAAAGGTGATTTTTCATAATAACTTTCATCAATTCCAACTTCGTTTAGAGCTTCAATTGCTCTTTTTTTAGCTTCTTCTTCACTTGCTCCAAAGTTTTTTGGGCCAAACATAACATCCTTAATAATTGTTTCGCTAAAAAGTTGATATTCTGGGAATTGGAAAACCATTCCAACTTCTTTTCTTAATTTTGAGAAGTTTTTAAAGTCTTTTCTTTTTAATCCTTTTTCTTTTTTTAATTGTTTTTTTATTTTTTTATCGTTAGTTACGTAATAATCTAAAACTTTTGTATAGCCAGTTGTTGGTAAAAGTAAACCATTTAAAGTTTGAACTAAAGTAGATTTACCGCTTCCAGTATGACCAACAAGAGCGATAAAATCGCCTTTTTCAATACTAAAACTTACCTCTTTTAAGGCATCATAGTGATTAGGATCTTTTTTGTTATATATAAAAGATATATTATTAAAATTAATTAATGACATAATTCTTTTGCAAGCTCCTCAATATTTTTAATATTTTCATCTAAGATAATTCCTTTTTCTTTAAGTTTATTTTTAATTTTTAAAACAAAAGGAATATCTAAACCAATATTTTTCATTTCTTCTTCATTAGAAAATACTTTATATGGGATATCGTTTTTATATATTTTTCCTTCATTTAAAATAATAACTCGATCACTTAAATAGGCTTCTTCAATATCGTGAGTAATTGAAATAACGGTTAAATCAGGATTTTCTTTTTTCATTCTTAAAATTAAATTTCTTATTTCTTCTACTCCTTCTGGATCTAACATTGAAGTAGATTCATCAAAAATCATAATTTTTAAGTTTAATGCTAAAATTCCAGCAATGGCGACTCTTTGTTTTTGTCCACCACTTAATTCTTCAGGAGTTTTAGTTAAATATTTATCCATTCCAACTTTTTTAGCATATTCATCAACTATATCTTTCATTTTATTTTGCTTTATATTTCTATTTTCAAGGCCAAAAGCAATATCATCTTCAACAGTTGAACCAATAAATTGATTATCTGGATTTTGAAATACTATCCCGATCTTATTTCTTATATTTTTAATACTTTTTTCATTTAATTCTTCATTTTCAATATAAATATTTCCCTTATTAGGCTCTAAAATGTAACTTAAAAGTTTAGCAAGTGTAGATTTACCACTTCCATTATGTCCAATTAAAGTGACATATTCTCCTTTATAAATAGAAAAAGATACATTATTGAGTATCTTTTTCTCTTTTTCATAACTAAACGATAAGTTTTTTACTTCAATAATTTTTTCCATTTTTCTTTAAATCTAATAAGCAAATAATTATTAATTGTTTATTAATTAATTGCAACCATAAATAATAACTATTTATTATTTAACCCATTCAAGTTCGTTATAGCGACCCTTATATTCTTCATAAATGACTCCAGCTAAATCAAAAAGTTTTCGACTTGCACGAGTTTCAATTGAATCATGATATTTATCACTTAAATAGATAATTTTTTTAATACCTACTTGAATAATTGCTTTAGCACATTCATTACATGGGAAAAGCGTTACATAAAGTGTACAGCCTTTAAGTGACATATTATTTTTAGTATTTAAAATCGCATTAAATTCAGCATGACATACGTATAAGTATTTAGAGTCTAAATCTTCATTTTTATTCCAACTTAATTTTTCTTCATCTAAACCTTTAGGCATGCCATTATATCCAATTGAAACAACTTTTTTATCATCATCAACAATACACGCTCCAACTTGAGTAGAAGGATCTTTACTTCTTTTTTTAGAAAGTAAAGCGATTCCCATAAAATATTCATCCCATGAAATAATATCTGTTCTTCCTGCCATATCTTTTCTTATTCCTTATTGATAAATAACTAAATTAATAACTGTTAGAAACATTATTTTCTTCACTATTATCGTTATTTTTTAATTCAATTCTTTTATTATCTTTAATCCTATCATCTTTAAGAAGGATGAACGTTACTAAAGTAATTAAAAGAGAGAAACCTTCTAAAATAACAACTAAAAGTGGATAAATATTAATTTCATAAGCATAGTTTAAATTTGAATAGAATGTTGAAAGAGTAAAAACAATTAAAATTAAAATTGATAAACCACATCCAAATGAATTGAAAATCAAATTATTTAAACGATAAGCATTATATTTTCTAATCATTCTAAATGAATAAAGAACTGATAAACCAATAAATGCACAACATAAAACATAAATAAAATAACCAACAAATCCCAAATAGAAGGATAAGCCATTATTTGCAGCATCTAAATATTGAAGTAAATCATTTAAATAATCTTCGATTGGCCAACTTCCACGTGTATCAATAACAAATCTATAAGAAAGTAAAACCAAAGATCCAACTCCTAAAAGAGATGAAACAATAAGTAAAACTCTTCTAATAATTAAAGTATTAACTTTAACAACACTTGCTTTAAATACATAATATCCACCAACTGCAACTAAATATACTAAAGAAACAATGATAAATACCATAATAGTTGGAGAATACATATAAACTGGTTGATCTAAAGAAATTGCCACCATATCAGCTAAAGCAATAAGTAAAACAATTAAAACTGAAACATAATAATTATTTTTATAATCATGACGGCTCATCTTATTTAATCCTTTAATTAAAACTAAAAGGAATAAAGTAAGTGAAGTTATCATAAATGCCGCCGTAAAGATAAATTGACAGATTGGAGCAATTGATCCCGCAATCCAGTTTCCTAAAAAGCCCCATCCATAGAAAGAATTAGCAACATCTTGCCAAATATTAAAAAGGAAATAATAAGGATAGAGAACAGCATCAGTTGTATAAACTAATGGTAAGAATGAGAAAATAGATGCTAAAAGAAGAATAAATGCACTTAAAGAGAATGACGTAATATGAAAGATTTTTTCAATCTTTAACATCTTTTCAGCGCTGATTCTACTATTAGCTGAAGCAAAATCTTCGTTATATTCTTTTATCTTTTCTTTTTTAATATTTTTATAATCATCTTCGTTTAATTTTTTGATTTTAGAATTAAAGACACGTTGCTTAATAACTTTTTGTTCTCTTTCATATTCTTCATCATCTAAAACATCAAGATCTATCGTATTAATTGATTGAGTTTCACATGAAGAAACACTAGTAAAACGATAACCACACTTAGGGCAAATTTTACTATTTGATGTAGTAACTGAATTACATCTAGGACATCTTAAATTATGATCACTTAAAGAAGCTCCGCAATCAATACAGAATTTAGCGTTTTCAGTATTTTCTTTTCCGCAATTTGGACATTTTTGCATACTCTCTTATCTCCTTTAATTTCTAACAGTTACATTTATGAAGTGTTGGGAAGAAGTTACCATAACTTCCTCGCTATATTTACCAACAACTCTAACTTCAATAATGATAAATTGTTGTCTATCTGAACTGCTTTCGTTTTTAGTAACAACTAAGTTTGATCCATCAACCGTGGCGTTAATTTGTGATGAAGTTTGAATAACATTATATTTAAATTCAAAGTCTTCACCTTCAACAGTTTCCCCTCTACTATCGGTAAATGTTGAATATAACGGGAAGGTTGCTGATTCATTATTTAAAATAATATTTCCAGTTCTTCTTTCATCTAAAGAAACTTTATAGGAACTATCGTAATATCTTTCATAATATAGTGTCAAATCAAGTGATTCTTTTCCTTGAACATCATATAAATATCTTCTTTCTTCAAGTTTAGAAACAGCAGGATCGTTTTTATTAATTTCGCTATTATCTACGAAAACACCACGATAATTTTTTCTAGGTTCCATAATAATTGGTAACTTATCTTCGCAGTTATAATAAATTCCACTAGTTCCGCCACCTTCTTCATAAGTAATTACATATTGTCTTTGAGTAAAGCCAACTCTAATTGCTTCATAATGAGGTTCATCTTGATCTGGATTAGAGAAATCATATGAATTATGGAAAGTTGTTAAGTTTGGTGTGTTTGCAAATGCATTATCACCTAAATATTCAACGCTTGAAGGAAGTGTAAATGAAGTAAGTGAGGTACATCCATTAAATGCATTTTCTTCAATTGTTTTAAGTTGAGATTGTGAGTGAGAAAAAATAAAACTATTTAATGAAATACATCCACTAAAACAATTAGCAGGAATTTCCTCGATAAAATGTGGGAAATTATTAATTTGTTCGATTGTTCTATTGTTTTGGAATGCAGTTGGAGAGATTTGTGTAACTGGAATTCCATTAATTAAATACATTAAAGTAATTCTATTTGCATAAGTTGGAGTTGGGTTATATCCAGTGATTGTATAAAATTCTCTTTCTTCAGTAGTTTGATAAGTTACACCATATTCATCAGTAACTACTAACGCCGAAAGATAAACTGGTTCAGCAGTAATTGAATAATATCCACTACATGAGAAAGTAACTCCTTCTTTATCATCGTTAACTGGTTTAAAATCCTCTAAATTATCGTTAATTCTATAACCAGTAAAGTCATTAGCAAATTTATCAACGACATCTAAAGTAATAACGTCCCAGTTATAATATTCCATTGTTATATCGGTTCCTTCGACAGTTAAAACTCTAGGAGTTAAACCCAATGCTTTTTCATTAAATTCGATAGGACTTTCTTTTGTTAAATTAACTAAATTTGGAGTATTAGCAAAAGCTTCGTTTCCAATAGTTGTAACAAATTGAGGAACGTTAAATGTTTCTAAAGATGTACAATCTCTAAAAGCACCATCTCCAATAGTTGATAAAATTGAACCATCGCTAAAAGTAAATGAAGTTAAGAAATCACAACTTTCAAATGTTGAAGCAGGAATTTCTGAAATATATTTAGGGAAATTGTTCACTTGTTGAACTGAAGAATCATAGAAAACTCCTGGTTCAATCATATTGACTGGTAAACCATCAACTTCATCTTTAAAGTTAACGATTGAAGTTTCTCGATCATAACTAATAATTGTATATCCGCCACGATTATTTTTAGCATAAGTTACGCCATCACTTAAAACTGGTGCATTTGAAACACTTATACCAACTCCTACTCCAACAAAAATACATAAAAGTGAAGCAGCTAAGCTAGCTGTAGCAATAATTAATGCTTTTTTAGAGAACTTAGTTTCTTTTTTAAGTTTTGGATAAATTGCATTTAATAAATCATCAGCTTCATGATTTAAATAAGTTGTTTCTAAGAATTCTTTTATTTCGATTAATTTTTCTTGGTCATCAGTATTATCGATAATCTTTTTAAGAATAATTAAAAGATATGATAAAACTGCCTTATGATCTTTAATACATTGAGCAATGATATCTTTAATATCTGAAATATAGTCAAAATGATAAAGAATATCCATGTAGTATTGGAAAGAAGATTCCATTTTTACAAGGATTGGAATGAAATTATCTTTTGCTAAATTTTCATCAATATAATCGGTATCAATATATCTAAATGAACGATATAAAATACCTAAAATAAGTGAAATAGTGTAGGTATAATCAACATCTTTACTCTTTTGGATTCTTAAATGCTTTAAAAGTTGCTCAACATCAGCATTATCTAAATTAACTTCTAATTCTTTATATTCAACTTCTTCAATAATTTGATTTAAATCATCTTTTAACTTAGTATCTCCAAGTTCAAATGCAGCTTTAAAAAATGAAGAATTGACGATACTATTCGATGCTTTTTTCTTCAAATCTTCAAAGTTTTTGATATTAAACTTGATATAAAGTTTTGCAAGATAAACTCTCGCATTATTTGAATCAAGGTTATATGCAATTTCAATTTCGGCTTTAGCTTCTTCCTTTTTACCATGGCTTAATAAAGAAAAAGCACGATCACAATGTGATTTAGCCATCAAAATGTTTTTAGCATTAATCGCATCATTTAATTTATCGCGATCGATGGTTGTTTCCTGAATATCATCGACTATTTTTTCTTTTATTTCTTGTTTTTTCATCTATTTATTTAAAAAATTCCTTCAAAATTTCGACCATTTTCTTCATTTGAGTTAATGAAACGAATTCAAAACGGCCGTGAGGAGAATAATCTCCAACACCTAAATTAGGGCAAGGCAAACCCAAATATGTAATAGTTGCTCCATCTGTTCCGCCTCTAATTGGAACATATGAAATCTTAACTTGAGAAGCAATGTAAGCTTTGTTGATTAAATTAATAGCAGTCATATCTTCTTTAAAATAATCAAACATATTGCGATATTCATCGCGAATTTTTAATTCAAATTTAGCGCGAGGATAAGCTTCTCTTATTTTTTTTAATGCTCTATTTAAAATTTCTTTCTTTTCTTCTAAAAGGATTTTATCGTGATCTCTTAAGATAAATTGAATATGAGCTTTTTCAACATCCCCTTTAAAATCGGTTAAATGAATAAAACCTTCTCTATCATCGGTTTTTTCAGGAACCATATCTTTAGGAAGTTCATTAATAAATTCTGCAGCTAAACTTGCAGCATTAACCATTAAGTTTTTAGCACTACCTGGATGAACCCCGATTCCTTCAATATCTAAGGTTGCTCTTGCAGCATTAAAGTTTTCATAGTTTGCATAAAAAATTGGACCGCCATCAAGAGTATAAGCAACATCAGCATTCATCTTTTTAACATCAAAATGTAATGCACCTTGCCCAATTTCTTCATCAGGAGTGAATGAAATTGCTAAATTGTATTTAAATTCACTCTTATTTTTTAAATAGTAATCTAAAAAAGTAAGGATAATTGCAATTCCAGCTTTATCATCACCACCTAAAAGGTGTTCTCCATCAGTAACCATTAAATCTTCACCAATAACAGTTTTTAAAAACGGAAATTGAGTATCATCCATTGTATATTTTTCATTTAATTTAATTGGTGAACCATCATAATTTTCAATAATTCTTGGATTTTTAATTCCGCCATCTAAATCTGGTGAAGTATCCATATGAGCGATTAAACCAATAGTTTTTTCGCTTCCATTATCAACACGAGCATAAACAACACCCCATTCATCTTTATAAGCGTTTTCAACTCCTTCTTCTTTTAATAAATTGACTAATCTATCTGCAAAAGCTAATTGTGTTGAAGTTGATGGATAAGTTGTTGAATTTTCATCACTTTTAGTTTCAAAACTTATTAAATATTTAAATAAATCTACGATATTTTTCATAATTTTTACCTCTTTTTATGCAACAAAAAATTCAAAATCCAAACGAGTAACTCCCATATGAATTCGAACTTCTTCGTTATTTTCATCTCTATATACAAAATCGTTTTGACATTGAATTAATAAACTTGGGTTTTCTAAAGTTGAATCATATTTATCAATTTTAACTTCGTTATAACGGTAATAATTTGAATTAATTGTTTTTCTTTCATAAATTGGATTGCCGTTAAAAACTAAAGAAATAGATGGATATTCACTAAACTTATAATTAGCAAATATTTCTGGATCGATATTAAAGTTAAGGTTGATATTAAATAAAATATCACCAGTTGTTGATGAAAAATTATTACTTTTATAAATTTCACCTAAGTCAATAGTTGCAACATTTGATGTAGAAACAGCGGTTGTATCTTCAAAAGCTTGAATAAATTCACTATCTTCTTCATTTTTAGTTGAATAAACACATTCTAAATATTTTTCTTCATCATTTTTGTTATCTAAATAAAAAGCAGTTTTATCTTCACCGTTTTTATAAAGTTTATAATCTTTCATTGTTAAAGTAGGAATAAGTACGATTAATAATCCTGCAATTATAAATATTATTCCAACTATCCAAACTATATATTTATTTCTTTGAGTTTTTTCCATAATTTTTCGTATAAAAAAGTAATTATTTAAATAATTACTTCACTAATTATATAATAGTTTTACCATGTTAAAAAGAAATTATGTAATTGATACCCATACCCACTTAGGTTATTGGCCTACACTTAAAAAGTGCGAAAACGATCTAATTTATTCATTTAATAATTATGATTTATCTTTTATGCTCGTTTCTTTTGATAACGAAGAATATAAAGAAAAGAATCATAATTCGATGCATTTTAATGAGTCCTTACTCTATTTAAAAAACTTTATTTCTCGCTTTAATGGGGTAGGAATGTTAATCTGGGTACCATATGGAAAAACTAAGGTAGATATCGCATTTTTAGAAAAATTTATTGTTGAAAATAGATCAATTATTTATGGGCTTAAACTCCATCCATTTTTAAGTAGAAAACTCGTTACTTCTTCTCGCTTAAATCCTTATTTAGATTTAGCAAGAAAATATGATTTACCAATTTTAATTCATACCGCTTTAGATGAATATTCATATATTGATAGTGTTAAAAAACTTGCTGATAAAAATAAAGATTTAACATTTATTGCCGCTCATTTAGAGTTAGGAAGTAATCATCTTCATGCTTTAGAAGTTTTAAAAGATACACCTAATTTATATGGTGATACTGCTTGGGTTGAACCTTCATTATTAAAAAATATAAAAGAAATGAATTTAATCGATAAAATATGCTTTGGAACAGATTCTCCAATCGATGGAAAAGATACTTTAGGCGAAGAAATTTATCAAAAATATTTAAAAAATTCCTACAAATTAAAAAAGAGCGATTTTGATAAAATCATGTATCTAAACGCTCTTAAGATTTATAAAATTAAAAAAGAAAATTTATTAGATCGTTATTAATTGGACAAGTTCCACTTCCACAGTCACTTCCACCATTATTTGTGGAACCATTAGAAGATAAAACCGCAATTACAATTATTGCAACAATCATAATGAGGATAATGATTGAAATAAAGATTATTATCCCTTTTTTTGTGTTTTTTTCTTTTATTTCATCAACATTTTCTTCGTCTATTAATTCAGGTTTTTGATTTTCTAACATTACTTATTTTCTCCTTCTTTTACTTCTTCAACTTCACGATTAACTGCTAATAAATCTTTTGGTAATAATGCACCTTTAACTCCACTTTTTAAAGAAACATTAAGAGCAACAACTACAATAATATAATGAACGAATGCAGTTAAAAATCCTGTTAAAGCTCTAACTCCATAAACAATTTCAAAAGAATATTCATATCTATACATAAAAATTGCTGCTGAAATTGGAATTTTAAATAAGAAATAGGTTAAAAACATTGAAGCAGCAAGAATATAAAGATTGTAATATTGATTAATTTTTCTTTCTTTATATTTTCTTTTAAAAAGTAAAATTCCAATATAAAAAATTATCGAAATCGCAAAGAAAAGTGTTGGAATAATTACCTTTAAAGCTGGAGTAAATTCATATTCAGTTGATGAAGTTGTATAACTAAAAGTATCGTGAGTTAAAACAAATATTAAAATAAATGCATCGATTAAAAGCATTAAAATACCGAGAACTATCGGATATTTTTTATCTGCTTTAACTTTTTCTAAAAATTTATAAACAAAATAAGGTACAAAACCTTGAATTATTGCTGGAATAGAAAATAAGAAATCATATGGTCCACCTTGAGGGAAAAGTAATGCTCCAAAAAAATCAACCGCAAAAGAAACAATTGTTCCATATAAAGGTCCTAAATAAAATGAAGCAAAAAATATAACACTCATTGAAAATGAGATTTTTAAAAATGGTAAACCAAATAAATAAGGTAACGAAAAAAATCTAGATAAAATAATACCTAAAGCAATAAATAACGCACTAAATGCTATTTTATATAGATTAGTCATTTTTCTCATAATTATCTTTTTAAAGCTTTTGCAATATTACGATCAATATCACGTTTTTTGATTGTTTCACGCTTATCATAAAGCTTTTTACCTTTAGCTAAAGCGATTTCAATTTTACATTTCCCTTTTTTTAAATAAACCTTTGTAGGAATGATTGTATAACCATCTCTATCGACTCTTTGAGATAATTTTAAAATTTCTTTTTTATGTAAAAGTAATCTTCTATTTCTTAAAGGTTCGTGGTTAAAAACACTACTTTTTTCATAAATAGCAATGTTCATATTTACGATAAATGCTTCATTATTTCTAATTAAAACGTATGCATCATCGATGTTACAGTGATTATTTCTAATCGATTTAATTTCAGAACCAACAAGTTCAATTCCGCATTCTAAAAAATCACTCAAAAAATAATTAAAATGAGCTTTTCTATTAGTGCAAATTACCTTGATTCCACCGTTATTTTCCACTTCTTTTAAAAACTACCTTTTATAATAATCAACAGTTAAGTCTAAAGCGTATTCAAAGTCATAATCGTGTCTAAAACCTAACTCTTTTTCAATTTTTGTTGTATCAACCGCATATTTTTTATCGTGAATTTTTCTATCTTCAACAAACTTAATTAAAGATTCTTTCTTTCTTAATTTTTGTAAGATAAATTTGATTAATTCTATATTTGAATGTGGTTCATGAGATGAAACATTATATGCTTCACCTGATTTTCCTTTTCTCATAATTAAATCGATTGCTTTACAGTGATCTAAAACATAAATCCAATCTCTAACATTTTTACCATCACCAAAAACAGGAATTTCTGCACCAAAAAGTGCTCTATTAATTACTAAAGGAATAAGCTTGTCGCCAGCTTGATAACGACCAAAGTTATTAGTTGAACGAGAAATCGTAACATCTAAACCATGGAGTTTATGATACATAAATAAGAATTCTTCAGCTTGAGCTTTACTTAATGCATATGGATTTTTTGGATTAAATTCATCGCTTTCTTTAAATAATTTTTTACTATCTAAAGGTAAATCTCCATAAACTTCATCGGTAGAAACTTGATGCATTCTTTTGACCTTATATTTTAAAGAAAGCATTGCTAAATTAATTACACCTAAAACATTGGATTTAAAGAAAGTTGCTTCATCAATAAATGATTTATCAACACTTGTTTCAGCAGCAAAATTAACGATATAGTCGAACTTTTCTTTCCTAAATACTTTTTCTAAAAAGTTATATTCAGCAATATCGCCTTTATAAAATTTAAAGTTAGAAAAATGTTTAAATTCATCTAAAACTAACTTATTTGCTGCATAAGTTAATTTATCTAAAACAACTACTTCAGCGTCTTTATATTTTCCTAAAACAAATTTAGTAAAATTTACGCCAATAAATCCTAAACCGCCTGTAATTAATAGTTTCATTTTTATTTTCCTCTAAAAGTTAATAACTTTTGCTTGCACAATATTATAAACTACTTCTTTTATTAAAGAAACTTTAATAAAAAAGGAAGATTTTATATTTTTCTTCCTCTATAAGTTAATTTCTTTTAATAAATAATGTTAAGGCATTCATACAAACTGTAACACTAGAAAGCGCCATTAACATCGAACAATACATAGGTTGAAGGATAAATCCAAAATAAGAAAATACTCCTGCTGCAACCGGAATAAAGATGATGTTATAAATAAATGCCCAGAAAAGGTTAAATGAAATATTGTGTCTTATTCTTTTTGAAATATTTAAGATCTTAAAAATATCCATTAATGATGATCTCATTAAAATAAATGAAGCACTAGCTAAAGCAATATCACTACCTTTAGCAACCGCTACACCTACATCAGCTCTAGTTAAAGCAATTGAATCATTAACCCCATCACCAACCATCATAACTTTATAGCCTTCTTCTTGAAGTTTAATAATTTCTTTATCTTTATCGGTTGGTTTAACTTCACTAATTACTGTTTCAATTCCAACCTCTTTAGCAATATAAGAAGCGATATTCGCGTTATCTCCAGTTAAAAGAACAATCTTTTTAAATCTCTTTTTAACTTCTTCAATAAATGTTTTACTTTCTTCTTTTAATTTATCTTTTAAATAATAAAAGCCATAAATATCGCGTTTTTCGTTATATACAGCAATAGGAATTTCACCCTTATATGATCTATCTTCAACTTCTTTTTGAGTCTCTTCATCAATCGTAATTATATCTTTTGCATAAACTAAATTTGTAATATATAAAACTTCATCTTTAAATGTTGCTTTAATACCTGCTCCTGGTAAAGTTTCATTCATGATAAATGAAGAATTTAATTCATTATTATCAGTTTTTAAATAGTTCGTAATAGCTTTAG
The DNA here is from genome assembly GCA_949299395.1 of uncultured bacterium. Taxonomy (GTDB): domain Bacteria; phylum Bacillota_I; class Bacilli_A; order RFN20; family CAG-826; genus Onthovivens. Next base: position 21,304 of record CASGAB010000007.1, read on the forward strand.
CAATTGGATGTTCACTATAAGATTCGGCAGTATAAATTCTAGATTTTAATTCTTCGCTTAATTCGTTTTTAAATGAAGTATATGAAACTGTGAGTTCGCCTTCTGTAATTGTGTTTGTTTTATCTAAAACTAAACAATCGATTTCCTTAACCTTTTCGATTCCTTCGCTTTTTTGAACTAAAACATAATTTTTACTAAAAACTGAAGATCCAACTAAAAGCGAAATTGGAGTAGCTAAACCTAAAGCACATGGACAAGAAATAACTAAAACTCCAACCCCAAAAGTAAACGCTTCATCAAAACCATTTAAGAAATGATTTGAAGAGATTAAAATTCCATTTTCATCGCCAATTGTATAACCTAGAGTAATCCAAATAATGAAGGTAATTGTCGCTAAAATCATTACTAAAGGAACAAAAACTTTGGAAACCTTATCAACCTTTTGAGTTAAAGGAGTTTTCATATTACTTGCTTCGCTAACTAGCGAAGCAATCTTATTTAAAACGTTATCTTTTTTATCTTTATTAACTAAGATTTTTAAAGGTGCTTCTTTATTGACACTTCCACCAACTACTTGATCATCTTCTTTTTTAAAAATTGGTAAAGATTCACCGCTAATTATTGATTCATCAACACTGCTTTTTCCGATCAAAACAATTCCATCACAAGGAATAGTTTCACCAGGTTTAACAACTAAAACATCATTTCTTTTAACTAATTTTGTTGGTGTATCAACAATTTCGTTATTAACTAAAACGTGAGCTGTCTTTGGTCTTAAAGCTAAGAGTGCTCTAATTGTTGATTTTGCCTTATTTTTAGATAAATCTTCAATATATTTTCCTAAAGCAACAACAACTAAAACCATTGCCGCACTATCTAAATATAGATGGAAATGTTCGAACATATAGTGAGATGGGTTTATTGAAACGTTGATTGTTAAATAAATTGAATAAATAAATGAAAAGAAACTTCCTAAAAATACGAGCGAATCCATATTAAAAGAAAGTTTAATAATCGATATTAATCCGTTTTTATAATAATCAAAAAACATGATCACTATCGCAATAGTTATAACGTATTGGATAACATTAGAAATAATAAATGGAGGTTCTTTAATAATTTCTGGGAAAATATCTGGATACATTCCACCCATTCCAAAAAATAAAAGCGGAATTAAAAGAATAAATCCAATAATAATCTTAATTAATCTTTTATAATCTTTTTTATTTTCAAAGACAGCGTCTTCATCAAAATCATCTACAAGTTCATAACCAGCATTTTTAATTGCTTGATATAACTCTTTTTGATCAACTTTATTATCATCAAAAATGATTCTTGCACTGTTTGTCATAAGGTTAACTTCACAAGATTTAACACCATTTACCTTTTTAGCAGCAGTTTCGACATTAACTTTACAAGCTGCACAATGCATGTTTTTAACGCTATATTCTTTTTCCATAATTTTTTTATTAAGAAACAAGATTTTCTATTTCGATTTAATTTTTAAACGATGATAAATATCAAGCATCCTATCTAAAGAATTTAAATCAGTCATATCAATTGGTTGAGTTAATCTACCTTCAATTTGTTCTAAAGGTAAATTTTGCTTTTTTGCAGCTTCTTTTAAACCAATTTGCATCATTTTTTGCATCATTTTGCTCATTTTAGAATAATCCATTCCTCCAGGAAGAAGATAGAATCTAACATGATAATAATTTAAACCATTAATAATGATTACATTTTCTTTCTTTTCATTAGAAATAGGTTCAATACCTGTAGCGAAAATAAATATATTTTTATCTTTAAACTTTTCGTAATGTTTTAAAAATTTATCTACACCTAAAATCTTATTGTTTCTTAAAGGTCCTCCAAAAAATATGTAACTAGCATTTTGAGCATCTTTTACTTTAAATTTATCAATCTCTACTACTTCACTTTCAGGAATTCTTCTTTGAAGTGTGTCAACATATTTTTTGGTAAAACCAGTATTTGACTTATAAACAATTAGAGTTTCCATACATCTAAATTATAAAGATTGGTTTTATTAAAACAAGCCGATTAATTGATAAATTAAATACCAATTACAACAATATTTTAGTTATTTTCAAAAGCCACGCAAGAAAGATGCTTTATTTATTGACAGTTGAATAGTTGTTCAACTATTATATTGATAGAAACTTCTTAAAGGAGTCTTTTATGAAAGAAAAAAATGAATTAAATAACAATTTAAAAGATGAAGAAATATATGATGTTTCTGACTTTTTTAAAGTTTTAGGTGATTCAACTCGTTTAAAAATAATTTGGGCTTTAGATCAAAACGAAATGACAGTTACCGAACTATGTAATCTTTTAGGTATGACTAAAAGCGCAATTTCTCATCAACTTAAAACTTTAAAAGATAATAAAATCGTTAAATATAGAAAAGTTAGTAAAAATGTAATTTATGAACTTGATGATTCTCATATTTCAACAATCATCGAAACCGCTATAACCCACTTAAAGGAAGGTAAATAATTTATGGAACAAATTTTTATTGTTAAAGGCTTAGATTGTGCAAATTGTGCTCGTTTATTCGAAGAAAAAGTAAACAAAATCAACGGTATTGATGAAGCAACTATGAATTTCATGAGCCAAAAATTAATTGTTAAAACTGAAATTGATGTTTTAGAAGAAATAGTTAAAATTGCAAATAATTTTGAAGACGTTTTAACAGTCAAAAGAATTAAATAAATTTTTTATGACAAAGAAAGAGAAATACGATATTTTCGCCATTATTTTAGGATTGCTTTTAGTAGTCCCTCTTTTATTTATCCATTTTTTGATTGGAGATAATCCTTTAGGCCCAAAAGATGTAAACACATTAATAGTTCTACCACTTTCACTTTTAGGATATCTCTTATTAATTTTTGATTTTTTAGTTAAAACCGTAAAAAACTTTAAAAGAAAAAGATTTTTCGATGAAATAACTCTTACTTTAATTGCTTCTATTGTTGCTTTTATTGTCGGGGAATATATCGAAGGATTAGCTGTTGTATTGTTTTTTCAAATCGGTGAAAAATTCGAAGATTATGCTGTTAATAAATCAAGAAAGTCTATAAAAGATGTTTTAGATATTCGTTCAGATAAAGCAACCTTATATATAAATAAGGAAGAGAAAGTTGTTGATCCTTATGATGTAAATGTTGGCGATCTCATAATCGTAAAAAATGGAGAACGAATTCCTCTCGATGGTGAAGTTATTGAAGGAACTTCATTTTTAGATACCTCTTCTTTAACTGGTGAATCCATTCCGAGAAAAGCAAAGATAGGAAATGTTGTTTTAAGCGGAGTAATAAATAAAGGTTCACCATTAATTATTAAAGTTACAAAACCTTTTTATGATTCTACGGTTTCAAAAATTATGGATATGGTTGAAAATGCTACAAATTCAAAAACCGAAAAAGAAAAATTTATCACTAAATTTTCAAAATATTACACACCCACTGTTTTACTTTTAGCTTTATTAATCGCAATAATTCCTCCATTTTTCCAAGATTTCACATCATTAGACGTCTGGTCCAATTCATTTTTCACAGCAGCATCCTTATTAGTTGTTTCTTGTCCTTGTGCATTAGTTTTATCTGTTCCGATGGCTTATTTTGTTGGGATTGGAGAAGCAAGTAAAATAAAAATGTTAATAAAAGGCAGCTCATATTTAGAAGATTTAGCTAAATTAGATACTGTCATTTTAGATAAAACTGGCACAATCACAAAGGGCAACTTCGTTTTAACAGATGTAATTCCTGATGATGATTCTATAACTAAAGATGAGTTAATTTCATTAGCACAAATTGCAGAATATAATTCTCTTCATCCAATTGCTCTATCGATTATTGGAGATAATAAAAATAATATTGATATTGGCGAATGGAAAAACGAGGAAACTATCGAAGGGGAAGGTATTAAAGGCGAGTATAAAAACAAACTTTTAATTGTTGGAAATTCAAAATTACTCTATAGATACAGGGTTTCTTATACACCATGTAATGAGATTGGAACTGTTGTTTATGTTGCTTATGATAATAAATTCTTAGGAACTTTAATAATTAAAGACGAAATTAAAGAAGATAGTAAAGAAGCGATAAAAAACCTCAAAAAATCCGGAATTAAAAATATTTATATGCTTACTGGCGACAATGAAATTACCGCAACTTATATTGCTAATGAATGTGAGATAGAAAATGTAAAAGCAAACCTTTTACCATTAGATAAAGTTAACGAAGTTCAAAAAATTATCGGTAATAACGAATCAAAAGTTATTGGATTTATTGGAGATGGCGTTAATGATGCTCCTTCTATGGCAATAGTTGATTTAGGAATTTCAATGGGAGCTATTGGAAGTGATGCGGCAATTGAAGCAAGTGATATTGTTTTAATGGATGATAAATTAAGCAAAGTTTCAAAAGGAAAAAGAATTGCAAAATCAACTTTAATGGTTGTTTATCAAAATATAATTTTTGCTATTGCTATCAAATTTATTGCAATCATCATTGCAACAATAAATATCATCCCAAACTATATCATGTGGGTTGCGATATTTGCCGATGTTGGAGTAACTTTCCTTTGTGTTTGTAATTCGCTCCGTTTAATGATTCATAAAAAAGATAAATAAGTAATACTATGGAAGCTAGTTTTAAATACTAGAAAAAATAAAAAGTCCTTATTTAAGGGCTTTTTTTAATTGACTACATATTAAAAAGAGTATATATTTTAAAAGGGACTAAATATTAAGATAATTATTTCTTTTACGGTATTTATATATGAAATTTAAGAAAATAAAGTTGTTATTTTGTTCACTTTTTATCGGTTTAACTTCATTAGTTAGTTGTTCTTCTACTTCTAATAATGAAAATCTTTCTAATGGAACAAATAATAATGGATCAAGTGAAGTTACTACTGATAAAACAAAACTAGAAGAGGTGAAAACTAATTTAAATGCTACTTTAAATGAATCTTATTCATATTCTTTTTTACCTTCTTCTATTTCAATAAATGAAAAGAAAAATAATCAAAACTATAAACTTGATATTAGTTATGGAAATATTGTTTTTAATGATGATAATTCATCGACCTATAATATTTCTTTTGATTATAAAACTAAAAATAATGAAAAAACTGACCTTTTATTAAATCATAATGGTGACAACTCATCTTCTATTAAATATAAAGATAGTTTATTTAAAATCAAAACTAGTGAAGAATTACCAATTCTTTTTAATTTTGAGTCTTTAAATAATAAGAATAAAAAAACTATCTCATTTAAAAGTGATAATTTATCTATTTCTTATTTAATTAATGAAGCATTAACATCGATTAATAACGAATCAACACTTTTCTATAATTCTTTATTAAATGAATATTCATTATCTAATGATATTTATAATATTAATGTTGATGCTTCAAACTATACTTTAACAAATATTTCTACTGCTAAGAATAAAAACTTAAATTATGATTTAGATCTTAATTTTAAAGCTAAAGCTATAAGTAATAGTAATGATAGTAATAATGAATCTAGTTTAATTAATGAAACAAATAGTAATGATTTAATTACTACTTTAACCGAATTAGTGGCAAACTCCTCTTTTAAAACAGTCTTTGATTTCAAAATTACTACTAATGATTCAATTTATTATCCTTCTAATAATCAAACTAAAGCTATTAGTAATACTAATAACGATTTAACTAATAAAGATTATCATTTTTATGGTGATATTAATTTTGATTTAACAAATAGTGATTTAATCGATAATTCTAAAATAGAACTTAATTTAAAACATTATACTAATAAAGATTTATCTAATGATTTAAGTGTTCGTTATGATAACACCAACATCTATTTTAGAAGTGGAGATTTAATTAAAGGTAAAATTAAAGAAGAAACTATTTCTTCTTTAATTGATGCTATATCTTTAATAAGTGATGATACTTCTTTTTCATCTTTAATCAATAATCCTTTAAATAATTTATTTAATAACAAAACATTTAAAAGTGTAACAAGTGGCTCTATCGATATAACTAATTTAGGAAGTTATATTAAAGATTATTCAATTAGAAATAATGTAATCGATTTAACTTTAGATGCAAAAGCTTTTAATTTACCTTCTGACATATTTAATTTAAAGATTGGTTTAAATAATTTAAAACTTAAAACAATTGAAATAAGTGATTTTAAGCTTAATGATAATCAAGTATTAAACGGTAATATGAGATTTATCGATGATTCTTCATTTTCATTATTTAATGAAAATGAATATCCTTCATATGATTTTTTACCTGGAACAATAAAATCAATTTATAAATTAACTAAATATAAAAAGTTAGGTGGAAATTTAGCACTTAATGTTACTAATAAAGAAAAAGGATCTAATTTAGGAATTTCTACTAAACTTAATTCTTCTTTAACAAATATTAAAGATATTAATAATATTGAAGAATTAAAAAATGCTGATTTAGCTTTAAATAATTTAAACATTAATTCAAATGGTGAAATAAATTTAAATGAATTATTAACTATTAATAGTTTGGTTTATCAAAAAAATACTGATTTTAACGATGAAAACACCATTTATTTAGATATAACATTAGGAAATGCATTTCAAGATTTAGCTTTAAAAATGGGTTTAAGTGATACCGAATCTTTAAAAGATCTAATTAATAAATTTATTAAACCAACCACTAAAAACGGCGAATATTCCTCAATTAATTCAATTTTTGATATCTCTTCAATTACTAATAAAATCTCAACTTATATCGATAAAATCATGAATAACGAAAGATTAATTAATGATTTAAATAAAGTAATTAATGATTTTTCATTATCAAATTTAGAAAGTTTAATCGATATTTATAGCTACGATCATTATTTAGAAATAAGAATCGATTATGATTATCTTTTTGGAAACGATTTAACTACTCCTCTTTTAAAAACAAGAGAAAATAGTTCTTCAAATACAATTTCATTAACATTTGATAAGGTTAATGAAAAATTTAGTGGTCTTTATTTAAATATCAATGATAATGGTGATAATTTAGAATTTTTATTTAATAACACAACCTTTAACGAAGAAGCATTTGTTAGTGCTGAAGAAGATAAAGCTTATATTGATGCTGCACCTATAATTGAAAATATCGATACTATTACTAATAACCCAACCTTAAACATCAATAATATTTATGATATCGATATTAAAAATATTCCTGGTGGAATTAATTTTAATGAAGCAAAAGTTGGAATTGCTAAAGAAAGTAATGGTGATTTATATAGCGAAGGAATTATTGATGTAAACGTTAATGAAAACACATCTTTAAACTTCGAATTTATTTATGATGATAAAAATTATAACGATGAGAACTTCTCTTTAGGATATTATGATGGTCATCTTATTTTTAATGACCCAAATTCTGATAAAGATAATTTAATTTTCCCAGAAGGAGAATTACAAGCTGAGATTACTTTAAATAATACTGGTTCACCACTTCATTTAATCACTAAAACTTCTTCTCCTTTCAACATCTTCTCTCAATTCTTAAACATTGATAAAAACAATGTTCTTTATACCTTTAAAGATCAATTAGTAACACTTCTTGATGAACTCTTTTCATCAGATTATAAATTAATTTCAATGTTAATTAATGGAGAATATTTGAAACTTTTAGATAAAAACATTATTCCAATTCATGACTTAGAAGTTAATGAAATTGGTGAAGGCAAAAACTATAAATTAACTTTAGAAATTAATCCTGAATATTTAAATGAAGATTATGAAAATGTTGATAACCAAAATATTAAAGTTACTTTAGATTTAAATATTATTGAAAACCAAATTGAAATCAATTCTTTAACTTTTGATGCAACAAATACAAAAGCATTTAATATTGATGACTTCTATTTATCTATTAATAGCGAAGGAAAATTTAAACACGATAATCCAACAACGAATGGATATTACATATTTAAGGATGATCAATTCGAAAAAAGAAACGACGAGAACAAAACTGATTTCGTCAATTTAGATGATTGCATCAACCTTTTTAGTATTGGAATTAACACAACAGAGAATCATTATTTTGAACTTCAAGGCGAATTAAATATTACAAAACTAAATGTTCTTGGTTTTATAGATTTGAAGATTATCGACCCTAAATTAATAAACGCTAAAATTGAACTTTTAAGTGATAATCCTGGTGATTTCTATTCTCGAACCACTGCACATGTTTCAATTAGAAACAATTCTAATCTCGAAACATTAAATAATGATTCTTTCTTAGTAGAATTCTTTACTAGAAGAATAAATGAAGGATCTTCCACACAAGAAATTTGTTATATTTCTAAACTTATAAATAAATCTTATATTAATAGTTATACATCCATAATTTCTTCTACAAAAAAATATTCTTTAAACGGAAATTTAGAAAATGTTTTACAAGAAGAAAACCCAAACTCATCTATTTCTAAAAAATTATTACCACGAACTAATAATTTTAACTATGATGAAAGTGCAGCAAGAAGCTTTGCCGATTCAATCAATAACGAAATAAAACTTGGTTATAACATTGCTTCTGTAAAATCTAGTGGTTTTTTATTCAAAACTTGGAGAGTTGAGCTTTCTCAAGATGTTTATGAATATTCTATTGATATAATTGAAAAAATTCCAAATCATAATGAATATCAAATAGAAACATTTAAACTTACTCAGCAAGAATTATTAGGAACTTGTGAAGGTTATAAAATTCCGAATATTATTTATTACCTTATGGATTATAGTTTAGTTGCTGAAAATGCTTTTATGAGAAAACTTGTTTTTATTCAAATATATCAAAATATTAATGAGGCTGAAGATAGTGGCACCACAACTCCTTCCGATATTTTCGGTTCTTTAAATAATTTTGTTACAAATGATTATAATGAAATTTCAAATAAAGGATCATTCTCAATGAATTTTGATTTATCGAAACTTATCTCTATGGAGGGCTTAAACTCTATTGATTTAACTCTTGAATATAAAAAAGAAAACGGCGAGTTTATTTTGGATAGACTTTATATTGATGGATCAAATCTTGCAACCGGACTCAAAAAATTTGTTGATATTGGTTTAACTCTTAATATTACCCTAAAAGATTCTGGTTATTCTAGTGAAGGAAAAATGCTTAGATATCAAAACTTTATTAAGGCATTTGATGATTCCGTCCAAACAAACACATTAAACTATTTTAAAATTACAGGTTATAGCTTTAGTATCCTAGCAAGGCAAACAGTTTCTACTAACAATGAAAAAACCACAGTTACTATTCGAGATTATAAAAAAGATGCTCCAGAATACGGATTTATTTATGGATTAAACTAATAAAAAATACCGATTTAATCGGTATTTTTTATTATTCAATAATCTTAGCTAATCCACCTTCACTAGTTTCTTTATATAAAGGATTTAAATCATCTCCAGTAATTTTCATAGCTTTAAGTACATCATCAAATGAAACTAAATTCTTTCTTAAAGGTGCAATATTTTTAGCATATAAAAATGAAGCAAAACTTCTTAAAACTCCGACTCCGTTTCTTTCTATACAAGGAACTTGGACATAACCTTTAACTGGATCACAAGTTAAACCTAAAAAATGTTCTAAAGCTACTTCACTAGCATATTCAATTTGATAGGTCGATAAATCATTTAAATAAGATAATATTGCTGCTCCCATAGCACTAGCTACTCCTATTTCTGCTTGGCAGCCTCCTACTGCTCCACTAATTGAAGCATTTTCTTTTGCAAGGAGAGCAAATATAGCCCCAACTTTTAAACTATCAATTAGCTTTTCTTCACTATAATTTAAAATATTTTTATAAAAATACATTATTGAAGGAATAATTCCAGCACTCCCACAAGTTGGAGCAGTAACAATCATTTTGCCGCTAGCATTTTCTTCGGCAACACTATAAGCAAAAGAAGTAAGTAACATCTCTACTTTTTCAGTTTCATTATCTAACTTCTCTATATTTTTATAGATAGATTTTGCTACTCTAACAATCTTTAAAGAACCAGGTAGATATTTTTCTTCACTATTTAATCCATTATCAACACTTTTAATCATTACATTTAATATATCTTTTAAATAACTATTAATATCTTTATCTTCGAAAGTATCTACTACTTCTTTTAAAGATATATCATTATGTTCTTTAACATAACTTTTTATATCTTTAAAAGAAGAGAAAGGATATATATAATCACTCTTTTTATTATCATTATTAATCGATACTAATTCACATTCATTTTTAGATATATTTAGATCAACACCTTGTTTTTTAATTTCTCCTCCTCCAATTGAAAAATAGATTGAAGAATAAATTAAGTAATTTTTATTATCAAAACATTCAAATTTCATCGTATTAGGATGTTTTAAATCTTTAAAAGTGGTGTTTATATCAAAAATAACTTCATACTTAATATTGTTATTATTATCTAACTTTTTTAAATATTCATTATTTTTAAAAGTATCTAAAATAATTTTATCAGTTAAATGTCCTTTACCAGTTAAAGCTAAAGATCCAAAAAGAGTAACTTTAAAAGAAAAGATTTTATTTAATAAATCTAAATTAACTAAATCTAAAATAAAATCATTAGTTGCTTTGAATGGTCCAATTGTATGTGATGAAGATGGTCCAGGGCCAACAATATAAACATTTTTAATCGATTTTAACATTATAATCCCTCAAATAATTCTTCTAAGCTTATTTCATAAGCTAATGATAATTTATATAAAATCTTTAAAGATGGATTCTTTCTACCATTTTCTAAATCTGATAAATAGTGAGTATTAATTGCTGCTAAAAGAGAAGCTTTTTCTTGAGATAAACCTTTTTCTTCTCTTATTTTTTTAATATGGGCACCAAATTTAGTTAACAATTTAGTGTCGATATAATTTTGTTCTTTTTCTACATTAATTCTCATTTTTTAATCCTTAAATCTTTCACCCATCTCTCTAATTTTAATTATAAGATGGTTAATATTTGATTTAGAAATATTTTTACCTAATTTTTCCCCAAGTAAAGTAGCAAGTTCATTATAAGAAGCTTCTGGATATTCTTTTCTTAAATAACAAAGTTCTCTAACCTTTACATTAACTATATTTTTAATACCAAGTTTTTTATCAATAACATTAATAGTTTCGATTAATTCTTCACTATTTTTAATAACTTTATTGTAATTATAAAAATCTAAATTTTCTTGACGATTAATAACATTAGCCATATCTCGATCAAGTCGATAACCTTCAAAAGTTAAAGAAGATTGCATTGCGTCCATATACGCTAAAAAAGATGCAATTTGATCACTTCTTTTTAAATATAAAACATAATTATTTCTTCTTTTTATCATCTTAAAATCAAAAGGATAAACTTTAATCTTATTTTTAATTAAAGAGAGAATATTTTTAGAATAAGTTTCATCTTTTGTATAAATTTCAAAATGATAATTACTAGATTTTGGGTTTGAACAAGATCCACTTGCTAAAAATAATCCAACAACATACCCCCTAACTTTTTTCTCGCTGTTTGTTAAAGAAGCGGGGATTTTATCATCTAAATTATTGATAAATAATGTATCAATAACTTCATCGATATGATCTAAAACATTGATTAAATATTCAGTAGATTTATTAAATCTCATGTTTTTACGATAAGAAAAAGAAAGATTGATATCGTTAAATACTTCTTTTAAAATTCGATAAATAAATTTAGCAATCTTGGCATTTTCTGTTTTAACAATAATTCTTTCTTTATCTTTTGAAAGAATAAGTTCGCCATTAATCTTTAAAAAAGAGGACAACAAAGAAATAGCTGCTTCAGGAGGATAATCTAAAGTAGTTAATTCTTCTTTTATCTCTTTTGCAAAAGATTCTTTTTTAGCGACATTTACTTCTTCCATTTTTTAATTCAATTTATTTAATTTTGAAACATATTCATAAAGATCTAGATATGAAGATGTTTTAAAACTATCTTTAATTTCATTTACTCCAATTCGATATCTCATAGTCATAACAACTGAAAGGACATTAGCATCTTTTGCGGCTAAATCATCATAAGTTGTATCACCAACCATCATAATTTCATCATTATTTAAATGATATTTTTCTTTTAAATAGTTGATTCCTTCTCCGGATGGTTTTGGTTTACAAGAGGAATCACAAGTTACTAAATCTTTAAAATATTCTCTTAAAGAGAACATTCTTAAACAATAATCGGTCATTTCAGTGTTTTTGGAAGTTAAAACACATAAAATGATTCCGTTTTTATATAATTTTTCAATTATTTCTTTGGCGTTTGGAAAAATTGATAAATCGGTATCATAATATTTTTTTGTTCTAGCACGATATTCTTTTCGAATAAATTCTTTATCTTCATAATCCTTAAACGCATCATTAATTGCATACATTAAAGGAGGTCCGCTATATTCAGCAATTTTATTTTCATCAAATTTTTCGTTATTTTTATATAAAGAAAATAGTTCTTGCCAAGTTTTAATTAAAACAAGATCAGAATCAATGATTGTACCATCCATATCAAAAATCATTAATTTAATCATTTTTTATTATTCCTCGGTTTTAACTACTTCTTCTTTGTTTTCAGTTTGATTTTTATACCACCAAATACCTTTTCTTTTAACGATATATTTATTTAAAATTGCTAAAACGATAATTAAAATTCCTCCACCAATCATTACATATGAAGTAATTTCACTAGCCCCATAATAATCAGCGTTAGTTCTCATAGGTTCTAAAATAGCACGAGTAATTCCATACCAAACTAAATATCCACCTAAAAGTGATCCATCTGGATGATATTTACGTAAAACTCTTCTAACAGCATATTCTAAAATAAAATATCCGGCTAAATTAGTGAAGAATTCAACAGCAAATAATGGTAAATAGAATTGACCGCTTTCTTTATAGAAATTAACTGCATCTAAGCCGCTTAATCCATCACGAGGTATAGCAAATCCATGTTGATAATACATATTATTTTTTACCCATGTAGGTAAAAACTCCCAATAAGACATATCAACTAAACCACCATAAACTTCGTTATTAAAGAAGTTTCCAAGTCTTCCGGTTGCTTGAGCAAACAAAATACAAGGAACGATAATATCGACTGCAGTTAAAAGTGAAAAATGTTTATAATCAGGCTTTTTCATCGCATATTTAACGATTAAAACTTGGCTAACACCAGCTATAATTCCTAAAATTGCGCCGCCCATAATACCTAAACCACCATCTCTAACATCAAAGATATTGACCCAGTTTTCACCAGTAAAAGCATTTGATCCACTACTAACACTTAAAACAACGAACCAAATTCTTGCACCAATAAGTCCAGCCGGGAAACCAACTAAGAATGTATTAGTGATTAAGTCATGTTTTCCATATAGTTTATAGAGTTTATAATCACAAACATAAAGAACTAGACATGCTCCAAAAAGAATGAAAATAGCATAAAAATAAATTGCTAAACCATCGCCATAAAGCCCGGTTCCATGAGACCCATTTCCATGAACATAAATATTTACGAATTTTAAACCTTTTGAACCAATATAAATTGCATTTGCTAATGGATATTCTAAATATTTTGCATTTCCTTCCCCATAAATAAAAAAGAAAACAATAGTTAACGCGAGTGAAATTCCAACTGTTAAAGTAATTAATTTCTTAGGAAATTCAAATTTTTCGATATAAAGTTTAATAAATAGCGAATTTATAAAAGTCATTAATGCTAACGCAAATAAAGGACCAAAAAGATAAACAAATAATTGGTCATACCAAAGGACCGATATTCCTGTTTCTTTTAAATAATCAACAGTATAAGGATCAATATAAAAAGCAACCGTAATTAAAATAATACCAACAGCAAAAGCACATGATGAAGGAATAACTTTAACAAGATTCTTTTTAATAATTGAAACAAAAGAATCATACTTTTCTTCATGCTTTTTAATTTGATATAAGAATACGATATTAGTGATAAATCCGCCTAAAATAAGGATTAACCCTAAATAATATAAGACTTCGTGAACTATCATAATTTTTACCTTTAAATACAAGAATAATTATAAATTAATTATTCTTCTTTGTCCCTTTCTAATATTGGTTTTAAATATTCACCAGTATATGAAACTTTACTTTTAACAATTTCTTCTGGGGTTCCTTTTGCGATAATTTTTCCACCCTTATCGCCACCTTCTGGACCAATATCAATGATATAATCAGCCATTTTAATGACGTCGAGGTTATGTTCGATAACTAAAACAGTATCACCATTATCAACAATACCTTCTAAAACTTTTAAAAGTCTAGCAACGTCATCTGTATGTAAACCAGTTGTAGGTTCATCAAGAATATATAAAGTTTTTCCGGTAGGTTTTTTTTCTAAATAGTAAGCAAGTTTAACTCTTTGAGCTTCACCGCCAGATAGAGTAACAGCGTTTTGCCCAAGTTTAATATAACCTAAACCAACATCACATAAAGTTTTAAGTTTTAACGATAATTGTGAGTAATTTTTAAAGAAGTTATAAGCTTCTTCTGCTCTCATTTCTAAAACGTCATAAATGTTTTTACCTTTAAATAAGCAAGAAAGAGTTTCTGAGTTATATCTTTTTCCGCCACATTCATCACATTTAACATAAACATCAGGTAAGAAGTTCATTGGAATTCTTGTAACACCTGCGCCTTGACAGTGTTCACATCTTCCTCCAGGAAGATTGAATGAAAAACGCGATTTATTAAATCCTTTTGCTTTTGCTTCAACGGTTTGAGCAAAAATATCTCTAATATCATCAAAAGCTTTAATATAAGTTGCAGGGTTTGATCTTGGTGTTTTACCAATAGGTTCTTGCGAAATATTAATGATTTTATCAATATTTTCGATACCTTTTAATTCTTTATAAGGACCTGGATAAGTTTCAACATTAGAAATTTCTTTATAAATCGCTTTATATAAAGTTTCGTTAATTAAGGAAGATTTTCCACTTCCACTAACTCCAGTAACACAAACAAAACAACCTAAAGGAATCTTAACATCATCATTTTTTAAGTTGTTTAAAGTTGCACCCTTAAGTTCAACAAACTTTCCGTTTCCCTTTCTTCTTTTTTTAGGAACTAAAATCTTTTTTCTACCTGATAAATAGGCTCCAGTAATAGAATTTAGATTTTCTTCCACTTCTTTTAATGGCCCGCTACAAACAACTTCGCCACCATGAACACCTGCTCCTGGACCAATATCAACAATATAATCAGCAGCTTTTATCATTTCATCATCGTGTTCAACAACAATTAAGGTGTTTCCCAAATCTCTCATTTCTTTTAAAGAAGCAATGAGTCGAGCACTATCTCTTTGATGTAAACCAATTGATGGTTCATCTAAAACATATAAAACACCACTAAGTTTTGAACCGATTTGAGTAGCAAGTCTAATTCTTTGAGCTTCACCACCAGAAAGAGTCATCGCATAACGCGATAAAGTTAAATATTCTAAGCCAACATCGATTAAAAATTGAGATCTATTTAAGATTTCATTAATAACTAAGTTAGCAATATTAAGTTCATATTCAGTTAATTTTTCTTTTAAAGAAAGTGTCCAATCATGAAGTTTATCTAAAGTTAAACAACAAACATCGTAAATATTTTTACCATCGATTAAAACACTTAAAACTTCTTTATTTAATCTAGCGCCATTACATTCACTACAAATTCTATCTTTTAAGAATCGAGCATAATATTGACGGTTAAATTCACTAGTTGTTTCATTATAAAGTCTTTCAATTCTTTCTTTAATTCCTTCGATGTGACCGTTTCTTTTCATAACGTTTCCACTAACTGAAGTTAAAGAATAAGAGATTGATTCTCTTGAACCATTTAAAATAATATCGATTTGATCAGCGTTATAATCTTTAAAAGGAATATCGGTTGGAATTTTATAGTGATTTAAAAGAGCTTTAAAACCTAACCAATCTAAATTGGTAGTATTAACGGTATTTTTATAATAAATTATTGCTCCTTCATCGATAGATAAATTTTGATCTGGAACTAAAAGTTCTAAATCAACTTCTTGTTTTATTCCAAGTCCATTACAAGATGGACAACATCCTAATGGATTATTAAACGAAAATAATCTTGGTTCAAGTTTAGGAATCGTAAATCCACAAATTGGACAAGCATTTTTTTCACTATATAACTTTTCTTTACCATTAATTTCGACAATTACAAATCCATTACTCCAGTTTGTAGCTAGTTCAACATCATCAAAAAGACGGGAATCAATTCCTTCTTTTTTTACGATTCTATCAATAACAATATCAATATTGTGTTTATTATTTTTTGGAAGTTCTCCTACCTCTTCTAATCTTTTAATTTCACCATCAACTCTTACTCTAGTAAAACCATTTTTAGCAATTTTTTCTAAAGTTTGTTTATGAGTTCCTTTTTCATTTTTAACAATTGGAGAATATAAAATAATCTTACTACCTTCTTCACTTTTTAAGATAATATCGACAATTTTTGTAATTGAAAAAGCAACAATTGGTTCATGATGATGAGGGCAATACGGCACTCCTACTCTAGAAAAAAGTAATCTTAAATAATCATAAATTTCAGTAATAGTTCCAACAGTTGATCGAGGATTATGAGATGTTGATTTTTGATCAATAGAAATTGAAGGAGATAGCCCTTCAATTGATTCAACATCAGGTTTTTCATAATTTCCTAAAAATTGACGAGCATAAGAAGAAAGCGATTCAACATATCTTCTTTGACCTTCAGCAAAAATCGTATCAAAAGCTAAAGTAGATTTGCCACTTCCACTAACTCCACTAAAAACAATTAACTTATTTTTAGGTAATACTAAATCTATATTTTTAAGGTTGTTTTCTTTTGCACCTTTTATCTTAATTTCATCATTATGCATATAAAAAATTATTATACATATTTTTATTATTTTATCTATATAATAGATAAAAAAGATAAAAAGAAAAGGAACGAATCCATATATATGATTCGTTCCTTATTTAATTTATCTTTATAAAACTTAATTAGAATTTATAAGGTGTGTTGTAGTAACAGCACTTATAGAGTTCTTCCATTGTTTTATCATCAATTGGATTTGGGTTAGTTGATGTACAAGCATCATTAACTGCTTCATGAGAAATGAATGGTAATTTTTCTAAGAATTCATCTTCTTTAACACCAAATTCTTGAATTGAATGTGGAATACCTAATAAAGTGTTTAATTCATGGATTCTATTGATTAAACCTTGAGTTTGTTCTCTAGCATCATGACCTTGAATACCTAAAGCTGTAGCGATTTGAGCATATCTTTCTAATGCAACTTTGTTGTTTGCATTATATTCGATAACGTGTGGTAAATACATAGCATTAGCACAGCCGTGTGGAATATGACCTGTTGAGAATGCAGCACCACTCTTATGAGCCATTGAGTGGACGATACCAAGTAAAGCATTTGAGAATGCCATACCTGCTAAACATTGAGCATAGTGCATTTCTTCTCTACCTTTACCTTCTGGATTGTTATATGAATCAACAAGGTAAGTATTGACCATTTGAATAGCTTTTAATGATAAGCATTCTGTAAATGGTGTAGCGATTGTACCAACATATGATTCAACTGCGTGAGTTAAAGCATCCATACCTGTATAAGCGACTTGGATTTTTGGTAAGCCTCTAACGATATCTGGATCAACGATAGCGACATCTGGAGTAATTTCGAAGTCTGCTAAAGGATATTTGATACCTTTTGCATAGTCAGTAATAACTGAGAATGCTGTAACTTCTGTTGCTGTACCACTTGTTGAAGGAATAGCACAGAATCTTGCTTTTGTTCTTAAGTGTGGGAAGTTAAATGGTGTGCATAATGCTTCGAAAGTTGTGTCTGGATATTCATAGAATGCCCACATAGCTTTAGCAGCATCAATTGGAGAACCTCCACCGATTGAGACGATCCAATCTGGTTGGAATTTTCTCATTGCTTCAGCACCTTTCATAACTGTTTCAATGGATGGATCTGGTTCGACACCTTCGAATAATTCGACTTCCATTCCTGCTTCTTTTAAATAATTAACAGTTTTGTCTAAGAAACCACTAGCTCTCATTGAGTGACCGCCAGTGACGACGATAGCTCTTGTACCTTTTAAGTTCTTTAATTCTGCTAAAGAACCGCTACCGTAATAAATGTCTCTTGGTAATGTAAATCTTGACATAATTTCCTCCTATTTTGTCTTAAAATACATACCTATTCTAGCACTATATTTTTTAGATTTTAAATACTTTTTAAAAAAAATAAAAAATGTGGTATTTATCGAATTAATTCGGTTCTTTTTTACCACATTTATATGTATTTTTTACTTAAATAATCGTCAATTTAGAAGAGTTTTTTCGATAATGTTTCAAGGTCATAGAAGAACAAGCAATCATTGATTTGATAAACATCGAAAACGCCTCTTTCAATGTAGAATTGAACTACTAATTCATACATTGAATTTCTTCCAAAAGTATAACCTTGTTTAGCTAAGAAATTTGCCATTTCTTTAATATTTAATCTTAATGCAACACCTAAAGAAAGAAGCATATTTTTGGTTGGAATAAATGTTTCTTCATTAAATAATCTTTCTAAATATGTTGATCCAAAGTTTGCATTTAAAGTTAATTCATCATCACTAATATTTTTTTCTTTTTGAATCTTTTTAATTTCTTTAACAACAACAACGTTAGTGTCTTTAACTTTTGAATCTAAGACTTTTGCGTCGAAATGAGTGTTAACATATTGTGATAAATTGTCTTTAAAATCATCATCAAAAATATCGAATGCTTGTTTAAATAAAACAACATAGAAATCACTATCAATATGGGTTGAAAGATAATTTTTAATTTCATCTTTTTCAATATCGTAACATTCTCTTAATGGATAGTTAAAATCACTAGAAATAATTGGGAAAGCTGCAGTTTTAAATCCGTTTTCATCAATAATTTTAAAAATGCTCTTATATGCACTTCTTAAGTTCTTTTCTTCACCGTGTTTTCCGTTTATATAATTAGGACCAACAGCATGGATAATGGCTTTACAATTTTCAATATTAAAAGATGGGGTCATAACAGCACGCCCAACATCGCAATGTCCGATTTGTCTACAAGCAGTTTGAAGTTCTAAATCGCCTGCTCTATGGAAAATAGCACGGCTTACGCCTTCAACCATTTTTAAATTGACATTAGCGTTAGCAACGATAGTATCTACTTCCATGCTAACTAAATCACCACGAACTAAATAAAAAGCCATATTTTTCTCCTCAATAATTATAGTATAATGACCCTCCGTTTTCAAAAATTATTGAGATAAATTAAAAGGCTTAAAAAAATAGCATAAATAAGCAACATACTGTCAACTAGAATTAAAAACGAGCAAAACAAAGTTCACTCTTTAACATCTAGTATTTAGTATTAGATTTTCAAAAATACACAACAATGATAATATTTTTAAAGTTTTGAGGGGTTTTTATTTACTTATGAAAATTTGTGTTGTTACAGATAATACCTGCCCTTTTACAAAAGAAGAAATAAAAGAGATAGGTAATTTATATACAGTTAGAGTTCCAATTATTATTAATGGCGAAGTTTATTTCCAAAATGAAACCATTGATTCAGATACATATTTTAAGCGTTTAGCAAGTGATGATGATATTTCAACATCGCAACCTTCTCCAGGCGAAATCATGAGCGTTTGGGAAGATCTTTTGACAAAATATGATGCAGTTATTCATATTCCACTTTCATCAGGCTTATCAGAAGCTTGTAATAGTGCAAAAATGTTAGCTCAAGATGATAAATTTAAAGGTAAAGTCTTTGTTTGTGATAATCATAGAATTGAACCAACATTAAAAGCTAGCATTAGAGATGCTTTAAATCTTATTAAAGAAGGGCATTCTCCTGAAGAAATTCAAAAAATTATCGAAGAAGAAGGTCCTAATCAATCAATATATATTATGGTTGATACTTTAAAATATCTTAAAAAAGGCGGAAGAGTTACTCCTGCTGCTGCACTTTTAGGTGGAGCACTTCACGTTAAACCTATTTTATCTATTTTCGGTGGTAAACTTGATGCTTATCAAAAAGTCATCGGTTCCAAAAAGGCTAGAAAAGTTTTAATTGATGCAATTAAAAATGAATTAAATACAAGATATAAAGATTGCACTAATGACGATTTATATTTTGCTGCTGCATGTACCGATAACATTGAGGAAGCAAAAGATTTTGTTAAAGAAGCAAGCGAAGCATTGGGAATTGATAATTTCGAACTCAATCCACTTTCACTTGTTGTCTCAACTCACATTGGTCCTGGTGCACTTGCATTAGCAATTTCTAAAAAAGCTAATTCAAAGTAAGTTCGAAATATTTAAAAGTTTCGTCTTCATCTAAGAATTCAAAATTTAAACGAGTGATCAAAGCATCACTCTTTTTATTTTCTTTAAAACATTTCATATTAACTTTTGAGAGTTTAACTTCTTCTTTTAACCACTTTAAAAGATAAGAAACTGCGCTAAATGCAATGTTTTTCCCTTCAAATTCTTCTTTTATTCTAATTCCAAGTTCTAAACTATTATCATTTTTATAGTTATAAATAATAATTTCTCCAGCAAACTTATCTTGATAAAAAATCATCCAAGAAATTCCTGTTTTTGCTTTAAAATCATTTAAAACCACATCATAAAAATAATTTTCATCAGCAATTTGACCTGGTTTTAAATCTTTATTATAGTCATAACCCCGAAGCTTATTGCGCTTCTTGTCTGTTGATAATAAGAAATAATCTCTTTTATCGATTTCTCTTATTTTTTTTAAAGAAATCTCATGATTTACGTTAAAATCGTTAATTTCTTCAACATAAGTTAAATTATTTAAAACTGTTAAGGCAATTTTATCAATCATCTCAATTGGATGATATTCTTCTTTTGAATAGCGAAGTCCTAAATCGCCACTATCATCTTCTCGATTAAAATATTTAACTCTATCTTTATTAAAAGTTGCGATTTGATTAACAAAATATGGATAGATTCCATCATAACTTTTATCACATTTTTCAATATGATCGAATAAACAATCATTAACTATTTCAACAACACTTAAACCGATAATTTTATCTTCATCATAAAGAATATAAAGTTCAAAATTTAATTCTTTTAATTTATTTAAAATGTATTTTGCTTCATCTTCTTCTTTTTCTCCAATCCTATTAAAAATCTTACTCTTTTTAAATTCATCGATAAAATCAATGCATTTAGAAATCTCATCTCGATCTTCTAAGCTCGATTTAATAAATCTTACATTTGGATAATTCTTGCTAAATCTATTTTTATGATGTCTTTTAGATTGATATTTTTTACCCTTAAACTCAACAAAATCATTATTTAAATATAAATAATCACTCCACATCCTATCGTATGTAAAATAATAATTTTTATAATAATCTCTTAAAATTTCTAAATGTTCACTTGATAAACAAGCAAACTCTAAAGGAAATTCTTTCTTTTTTAATATATATTCATTTAAAATCTTTAATCCTTTTAAATAATCATCTCCAAAAGGAAAATAATAAGAATAGTTATTACTATTTTCATCAAACTTAGCCCTTAATATAAAATTATTATCATCAATAAAAGCTACTTGATACTTATAAAAATCATTCCACATTATTAAAATTCCTTTTGTGTAATCACACATAAAGGAATTTTCTTTATATAAATCCTTTTCTATTCTATTTAATAAATCTATATCTATATCTATAAACTCTAAGCTCATATGCCTGTCCTATATTAAACCTAAATTAAATATCACTATCAAATAATTTAATATAAAATAATTAAGTTATGGCAGATAGAGGAATGAAGAAATGGCTCCCTTTTTCATCTTTAATAGAACAAGGGAAATATTTATCTAAAATGATGTATGAAAAATATAAAATTGATAAACCAATCATTTTAGAAGATAAAGAAAAAGAGATTAATGATATTTTAAAAGAATATGATTTTACTAACCCCTTATCTTTAACCATTTATTTTGATGGTTATATCTATAAAATTATCGATAAAATCCATTTTATCGATAAAAATAAAAAGTTAGTATACTTCACTAACTTTTATATTCCTATTTCTAATATTTTATCAATTGATGATATGATTTTTACATCAATAAACTAATTAATTTTTAATTAATAAAAGAGGGAATGTTCCAAATAAAATAGAAAATCCGAAAGTGACAAAACTTAATAAAATCTCTAATATTTTTAAAACTAACGGACCAATTCCTAAAGTTAATAAACCATTAATTAAATTTTCAATATCTACCCATAAAGCCGCAATTAAAGTCGTTAATCCGCTAATTAAAAGAATAATTCCTAAAACAATTAAAGTAATTACATAAGCTTTTTTATGATTTCGACTTTCTAAAATTAAAATAATTGAATAAATAATACCTGAAAGTAAAGAAATAGAGACGATTAAAATATTAAAATTTAAAGTTAGTATTTCTTCAATAACAGTCATAATAAAGGGAATTAAATATGTAGCAAGTGCTAAACAAAGCATTGCATAATAACTTCCCCCAAGATTTCCACCTCTACTACGATAAAAATAAAGCGCAACAACAAGATAAAAACAGATATTAATTGCTAAAAAGATAATATCCATCGAATTCATGTTAGTTTTATAAACAATAAGTGTTACAAGTAAACTAACAATTGATAATAAAACATAAATTAAACAAGTTAATGCACCAAGTGTTGCAAATGTATTTTGAAAATTTCTTCTTGCCATAACCTTATTAATAATAACATTTAATAAATTTATTAAAAATAAAATTAACCTATTCTCTATAAAATAGATAGTTTTCCAAAAAAATTTTCACAAAATATTAAAATTTTATTAATTTTTAATAATTTTTGCATAAAATATCACTGTGGTAGCATGTATCTTTATAGCTATGGCAATAAAGGGCGTGGCTTAAATCCTTTTTATTAGGGTAAGAATTTGGACCCAAATTCTTACCCTAATAATAGTCCTACTTTCATTCATATATAAAAAACGGGGGTTTCCCTCCGTTTATATTTAGAAATTATATTTATAGATTTAATTAATCTTCAAATCTATATTTTTTGAAAGCTCTTAAGCCTTCGAAGACAGCTGTATCACCGAGTTCATCTTCAATTCTTAATAATTGGTTATATTTAGCCATTCTATCTGTTCTTGAAGCAGAACCTGTTTTGATTTGACCAGCATTGACAGCAACTGATAAGTCAGCAATTGTTGTATCTTCTGTTTCACCCGATCTATGTGAAACCATTGTTGTGTAACCGTTGATTTGAGCCATTCTAATAGCATCTAATGTTTCGGTTAATGTACCGATTTGGTTAACTTTAATTAAGATTGAGTTAGCAATACCTTTTTTGATACCTTCTCTTAAGATTGATGGGTTAGTAACGAATAAATCATCACCGACTAATTGAATCTTATCACCTAATCTATCAGTTAAGACTTTCCAACCATCCCAGTCTTTTTCTCCTAAACCGTCTTCGATTGTAACGATAGGATATTTTACGACCATTTCTTCATACCAAGCGATCATTTCTTCACTTGTTTTGACGCCTTGGCCTGATTTCTTCAAATTATATGTTCCGTTTGTATCATCATAGAATTCACTAGCAGCAACGTCCATACCTAAGAAGATTTGTTTTCCTGGTTCATAACCTGCATTTCTAATAGCTTCCATGATTAATTCTAATGGTTCTGTATTACCATCTTTACATGAAGGAGCAAAACCGCCTTCATCACCGACTGATGTAACATAACCTTTATTCTTTAAAACAGATTTTAAAGCATGGAATGTTTCAACACCTGCTCTCAAAGCTTCACGGAATGTATCGAAACCAGCTGGAATAATGAAGAATTCTTGGAAATCAACAGTAGAATCTGCGTGAGCACCACCGTTAATAACGTTCATCATTGGAGTAGGTAAGACTTTAGCATTAACACCACCTAAATATTGATAAAGTGGTAAACCGAATGCTTCAGCAGCTGCTCTAGCTGTTGCTAATGAGACACCTAAGAGTGCGTTAGCACCTAAATTCTTTTTGAATGGTGTGCCATCGAGTTCTAATAATTTATTATCGACTTCGACTTGGTTGTCAGCATACATACCAACGATTTCTGGAGCGATAACTTCATTAATGTTTTTAACAGCTTGTAAGACACCTTTACCTAAATATCTTGATTTGTCGCCGTCTCTTAATTCAAGAGCTTCTCTTTCACCTGTAGAAGCACCACTTGGGACGATTGCTCTACCAACAGCGCCACAACTTAAAGCGACTTCAACTTCAACAGTTGGATTTCCACGGGAATCTAAGACTTCACGTGCATAAACATCAATAATTTCTGTCATTTTATAATTTCTCCTTTAAAAAGTCATAAATATTATATAAAAACAAAACTCAAAATTAAATATAAATAAGAGGAAATGTTAATTTATTTATAAATTAAAAAAGCGAGTTTTTTAATCTCGCTTTTCATTATTTTTCCCTCTTATTTTCTAAATGTTCTAGCAATTTTTTCGACCTCATCTTTATAAAGTCTATAAACATCATTATCTTTATCGACAAATTCGATATTTGAACCGATAGAAAGGAGTAACGAGATTACTTCTCTATAAGATTTGGTTTTAATTGTTACAATACTAACTGGCTCATCATAAGATAATTTAGCAGCATCTTTAAATGCTTTTTTAAATCTATTATAAGCAAGTTGATTAACTCTAATTCTAAATGCACAAACTGGATCATTACCATAGATTTCGTGGTTTGGCATTTTTTTAATATTTTCGATGTCGTTAGGTCTAATTTCGTAAGTTCTTTCTAAATATGAAACAAATTCAACCTTTCTTAAATCGTAAGCATGAATTTGATCACGGTAATAAGCGAATAAATATACAACACCATCATAGTTTTTGAAACAAATTGGAGCTACATAAACATCAAAATATTCATAATTTCTTTGATATGAAATTTTAATGGTATTCTTAAGATAAATAGCTTCAGTGATCTTAACCATTTTTTCAACAGTTTCTTTATCAATATTACTGTTAGAAAAAATTAAATTTGGATTTAATTCAATTCCGCTTGAATTAAGTTGATTTATCTTACTTAAAACATATTCGGAATTTAGAGCTAAATTTAAACGATAAACATCATCAACAACTGTAAAAGAGAATGGAAAAGTATCTTTTCCGCCATAATAATAGCCGCCATCTCTACCTCTATTTGAACTTACACCAATTTCAGCAAGTTTTTTGCCGTAACGAGTAATCGATCTAGTTGAACAATTCAAGTATTCAGCTAAATGAGTTCTTGAAATAGCGTGTGGTGAGTGAGATTGCAAATAACCTAACATTTTAATGGCGTTTAAGAGATCATTTGAGTCTGACATATTATAAATTTTAACCCCCCCCCGGAAAAATCCGAAAATTTTCTTTAAAATTATTTTATTAGATAGCAAATCTTTTATTCTAGAAAGAATGACATAAATTCAACTTATTAAGCCTTTATTTGTTGATTTGTTGTGTACTTTTGTCACTATTAATTATATAGGAAGGATTAAACTATGTTCAAATTAAATGTAACAAAGTTTCCACGTGAAAAAATTATTCATCTTCATCAATAACTTCTTCCAAAACCTCAAGTTTTCTAATTTTTTTAACTTTTAAGAAGATAAAAACTCCTAGCAATATATTAATTAATCCACAAATTGAGCCAGAAATGCCCATTATTATCGCATTATATGAACCTGTTGCATAAAGCAAAGCACCTTGTGTATTCATTAAAGCAAAGGTACAAACAGCTAATGCAGTAATCCAAAATGATATTTTTAAAATATCTCCAGTTCTTCTGGCCTTAAAAAAATTAACAACCGCAATAATTAATTCTATAGAAGAGAATGTTGCAACAATAATTGCCTCAATCATCCCATATTCGCCTAATTTTTCATTATCAACAACTACGAAAATCATATAAATTGTATAGGCAATACCTATTAATATTAAAAGAACGCCCAAAACATAACTTTTCTTTTCTTTTTCTTCTTCACTTTTACGATACGACTTAAAAAATATAATGTTTGTTAAACCAATTAAAAAAGAAGACATTCCACTAATCATAAGAGAATATAAGGCGAATATGTAACCAATTAGGATCTTCCCGCTTCCCCAAAGCAAAATAAAAATACCGATAACAATCGCTAGTATTCTTTCTAATATTTCTTTAAAGGTAAGTTTTCTTTTGGTTTTTTCTTTCATGTAATTAATATCTTAATTGTATAAGTAAAAGATTTACATCTTATTCTAAAAACAGCACCAGAATTTGATGCTGTTTTATTTTTGACGGAAAAGTGCGCCAGGCGAACTTTTCGACTCTACATTTTAATGGAGAATTTTTCTTTCATCTCTTGAGCATATGGTAATAATTTTTCTATATCTTGTT
>CASGAB010000007.1:47974-50057 GCA_949299395.1 uncultured bacterium
TATTTAACTGCATCATAAAGCGCAGTACCTTCTTGATAACTTTTTAATTCTAATTTTATTTTTATTTTTTGTAATATCGGTATGTGGTCTTTATTTCTAGCTATTTTTATTTCGTTCGGAGTCATTTTCTTTGACCTATATTTTCGTTCATAATCAAATAATTTATCTATTAAATCAATAAATTCTTTAGTTGCGGAGCCTTGAATTTTATTTTTCGGTAAGGCTTTTAATATATTTTCAAAGTTTCTTCTAGCATGTACCCAACATCTTTGTAAAATTAAATTTTTATTTAACTTTGCAACACTTTCATATCCAGGATAATCATCACAAACAAGATAACCATTAAAATCCTTTAAACAATCATAAATATTATCGCTTGAGCGACTCACTGAAAATTTATAAATATTTATTTGTTCGCCGTAAAAGGATGAAGAAAACAACAATACATATGATTTTTGTCTTCCTTTATCTTCTTCCGGTCTCTTTTTAACAACTAGCGGAGTTTCGTCTGCATGAATTACATGACTTGAATTATTTATGAGATCACAAGCCATCTTATCATAAATAGGCTTTAATAATTTAGCGGTTTGTTCCATATATCCAGCCAATAGTTGTTTACTTAATGGCAACCCAATTTGCTCAGTTAAATATTTTGCTAAATGATGATAAGGAACACCTAATTCAAATTTTATGTTAGCAATATAAGAAGCTAGTGAAGGAGTCAAAATTGAATTTCCAAAAACATCATTTGATAAAGGGTAAAATATTTGACCATTCTTAGAATTACAATTTGGACATTTAAAATTTTTCTTTATTATTTTTGTAACCTTAAAATCTTGTTTAACAACATTTACTACATATTTAATATTTTCAGAAAATTCTATTAGTTTTTCACCGCAAATAGGGCAATATTCTTGATTAGGTTCTAAAACAATTATATCAGAAACGTGTTTTTCCCAATCTACATCAGCAAATGCATTTTTATGTTTTTCACCAACTCTAGATTTCTTAACATTACGAAGAATTTTTTCTGTATCATCAACAATTAATGTTTTGTTTTTTTCGGATTTTGGAACTATTTGAATTATTCTTTTTATTCTTAATTTCTCTTCCAAAGTTTCAATCTTTTTTAGCAAATCATTATTCTTTTCATTAAGATTTTTTATTGTTGCTTCTGCTTGTTCAAGAAGTAATTTCAATCTTTTATTTTCTTCTAAAACCTTATTTAAATTCATAATTAATTATACCATTTTTGTGCGTAAAAATAAAGAAAAAACACGATAGTTATCGTGTTTTTTAATATAAAATTTTATCTATTTCTCTAGGTTTTCTTTTCTCTTCTATAACCTCCAATCCTTTTAAAAACATATCAAATTTTTCTGTGTTAATTTCGAGAGATTGTGGGAAATCAGGAAACTTAAATCGCTTATCAATAAGTTTATTTTGCAAAAGCCAATAAGAATACTCGTCTTCTAAATAAATTTTAATTTGGTCTCTTTTTATAGAAACAAATATAAAAGCTGATGACAATATGTATTTGGAATCAAATGTAGTGTGTACTAAAATTTGAGCTCTTCTAATTCCAAAGCGCATATCAATAGGTTTTGAATAAAAAAATAATTTTCTCTTTGCTAAATTAAACATTCATATTCTCCAAAATGCGCAAAGCTTGTTCTAACGAAGTTGTTATTTTTATTGATTTATATTCGATAACCACTACTGAATGATCAAATCTACTAAAATGTCTTGATTTATTAGATATTTGTTCTGGCGATAACATATTTACTTTTAAGTCTTTATCATTAATTAGAGCATTTTCAATATTCTCGACATCCTTAATTCTAACGAAGGTCCCGCCAATATTATCATAAGCATGAACCCAATCTCTTAATGTAGATCTCGAAATTCCTTTTTCTCTTGCAAATTCGCTTACGTTTTTTCCTGATCTTTTTAATTCTTTGACCAAATTTAATCTCTCATCATCACTAAAATATTTTCCCATTTGTTCACCTCCTTAAAAAAATCCTACAAGATTTTATTCAAGTAGGAAATTTTAATTTGGATGTAAATCTTTTACTTATAC
>CASGAB010000008.1 GCA_949299395.1 uncultured bacterium
TTTTTATTTATTTGCCACATTTCACGGGGCTCTGAGTAGAAAAAAAAGAGCCGAAGCTCTTATATTTCCCGATAATACCCCGTACTTTGTCGGAGTACCGCTAATTTATATTCTGGTGACCTTGAGGCGACTCGAACGCCTGACCCACAGCTTAGAAGGCTGTTGCTCTATCCAACTGAGCTACAAGGCCAAAATGCTTATTTATAATATCACTATAAGCATATTAAATCAAACTAATTTTTCTTAAATTTAATGGTATAAATAATATTAAATATCTATATTTAATATTAATTTTATGGTATATTTTTAACCGGTAAGGAAAATAAATATGAGTGAAATTTCAAATCAGTTAATAGATATTATTAAAAGTGTATTAAAAGAAAAATATGAGTTTGAAGATAATGATAATTTAATCATGATCGAGATTCCAAAAGAAAAGATTCATGGTGATTATTCAACAAACATTGCAATGAGACTTGCTAAAGTTTTACATAATTCACCTATTAATATTGCTAATGGAATTAAAGATTTATTTTTAAATTATCCTTTAATTAAAAATGTTGAAGTAGTTAATCCTGGATTTATTAATTTTTTCTTAAATCAAGGTAGTTTAACTAGCGTTATTAAAAAAGTTTTAAATGAAAATGAAAACTATGGTCGTGGTAATAAAAAGAACGGCAAGATCATGGTTGAATATGTTAGTGCTAATCCAACAGGTGATTTACATTTAGGTCATGCTAGAGGAGCTGCTTATGGCGATGCTTTAACTCGTATTATGAGTTATGCAGGATATGATGTTTTAAGAGAATATTATGTTAATGATGCTGGAAATCAAATTAATGTTTTAGCAAATTCACTTTTTGAAAGATATAAAGAAGCTTTAGGTTTAGAAATTGATTTAGAAAAAGTAGGTTATCAAGGACAAGACGTTAAAATTTTAGCTTCTAATATTAAAGAAGAAGACGGTGATAAGTGGCTTAAAGTTGATGAAAAAGAAGCGATTGAACACTTTAAAAATGTTGGTATTGAACTTGAACTTAATAAGATTAAAAAAGATTTAGATCTTTATAGAGTTAGTTTTGATCATTATCAAAGTGAAAGGGAATTATATTCATCTTTAAAAGTTGAAAAAACATTAGACTATTTAAAAACTTCGCCATATTGCTATCAAAGTGAAGGTGCTTTATGGCTTAAAACAACTGAATTTAATGATGATAAAGATAGAGTTTTAATTAAAAGTGATGGTTCTTTAACTTATCTCACCCCAGATATTGCTTATCATAAAGATAAATTTGATAGAGGTTATGATGAACTCGTTGATATTTTAGGTGCAGATCATCATGGTTATATGGCTCGTTTAAAAGCTGGTGTAAAAATCATGGGATATAATCCAGATAAATTAAATTTCTTAATCGTACAAATTGTTAGACTTATGGAAAACGGTGAAGAAGTTAAAATGTCAAAAAGAACCGGTAATGCTGTAACAATTAGAGAATTATGTGAAGATGTTGGTGTCGATGTTGCTCGTTATTTCTTTATTTCTAAACCAATCGATTCACATTTAGATTTCGATCTTTCATTAGCAAGAAAACAATCTGCAGATAATCCAATTTATTATATTCAATATGCTTATGCTCGAATTGCTTCGATTTTATCGAAAGATAATTCATTTGTTAGTAAAGATGAATATTCACTTTTAACAAATGAAAAAGAAATCGAACTTATTAAATTACTCGATTCTTTCCCAAAAGAAGTTGAAGATATTGCTTTAAGTAAAGAGGTTAATAAACTTTGTAATTATATTTATAAATTAGCTCAAACTTTCCATTCTTATTACAATGAAAATAGAGTTATTGTTGAAAATGATAAAGAATTAACAAGCGAAAGATTATCTTTAGTTAAAGCTGTTAGTATTGTTTTAAAAACTTCACTTAACCTTTTAGGTGTTGAAGCAAAGGAAAATATGTAATTTATGATTGAAAGATACCGTATTGAAGAAGTTGAAAATATTTTTTCTTTAGAGAGTAGATATAACTATTTTTTAAAAGTTGAACTTGCAGTTATTAAAGCTTACGTTGAGTTAGGTTTAATTCCTGAAGAAGATTATTTAAAAATAAAAGAAAAAGCAAAGGTCGATGTTTCTTTAATTAATGAAATTGAAAAAGAAACAAAACATGATGTTATTGCTTTTACTCGTTCGTTATCGACTTTTTTAGGCGAAGAAAAAAGACGGGTTCATTATAATTTAACTTCTACAGATGTTGTTGATACGGCTCTTTCACTTCAAATTAAAGATGCTTCATCTTATATTCTTATAGAAATTGATAAATTTTTAGCAACATTAAAAAATCTTGCTTTAGAACATGAATATACTCCAATTATTGGAAGAAGCCATGGAATGCATGCTGAAATTACATCTTTTGGCTTAAAATTTGCTACATATTACGACGAATTAATGCGTGATAAAAAAAGATTTTTAGATGAACTTAATAATGTAACTTGTGCAAAAATATCAGGAACTGTCGGTAATTTTGCTAATCTTCCTTATGAACTTGAAGGAATTGTTGCAAAAGAACTTAATTTAAATAGACCAAATTCTTCAACTCAAGTTTTAAGTAGAGATCGCTTAATGGGTTTCACTTTTTCTTTAGTTGCAATCTCTTCACTTTTAACAAAAATTTCAACAGAAATTAGACATTTATCAAGAAGTGAAGTAAAAGAAGTTGGAGAACATTTTTCACAAAATCAAAAAGGAAGTAGTGCAATGCCACATAAGAAAAATCCTATTAGTAGTGAAAATGTTGCTGGTTTATCACGTTATGTCATTTCTTCTTTATATATGGCTATTGAAAATAATGATTTATGGCATGAAAGAGATATTTCTCATTCTTCAAATGAAAGAATCTATATCTCTGATGATATTTCATTAATTGTTTATACCTTAAGAAGAATGAATAAAGTCTTAAAAGATTTAGATGTTGATAAAGAAAGAATGATTGAGAATATCGAAAATGATCATGGAATTATCTTTTCCGGAAGAGTTTTGAATTATATTTTAGATAAATATAAGGAACATTCTAGAGAAGAAGTTTATGATAAAATTCAAAAACTTGCATTTAAAGCATTTAATGAAAATAAATCATTAGAATCTTTATTAGTAAAAGATGAATATTTTAATAAACTTTTAACTAAAAAAGAGTTAGATGAATTATTCTCATACGATTATTATTTTAAAAATATTGATAATATTTATAAAACTATCGGAATTAAATAGGTTGTTTCAACCTATTTTTATATTTAAAGGAAGGCATTTTAAAATGGAAGAGATTAAAGGATTAGTTGTTGTCGGCTCTCAATGGGGAGACGAAGGAAAAGGAAAAGTTGCTAACTATTTAGCAAAAAAAGCTGATGTTATCGTTCGTTATCAAGGTGGAGATAATGCAGGTCATACCGTAAAATTTGAAGGAAAAGAATATCATCTTCGTTCAATTCCTAGTGGAATTTTTTACGAAGATAAAATTAATATCATGGGAAATGGTATGGTCATTAACCCGTTAAGTTTAGCTAAAGAAATGAAAGAACTTTTAGATGCTGGCTATACTTTAAATAATTTAGTTATTTCTAGTAGAGCAACTTTAGATATGAGTTATGATATTGAACTTGATGGTTTAAAAGAAAGTAAACTTAAAGATAAATTTATTGGAACAACTAAAAAAGGAATCGGTCCTTCTTATACCGATAAAGCTGAAAGATCTTCTTTAAGAATGTGTGATTTTTTAGATGAAGATTTTGAAACAATCTATAAAAATAAATTAGAAGAAAAGAACCAACTTATCGAATTTTATGGTGGAAATAAGATTTCTTATGAAGATACAATTGCTTTTTATTTAGAGGCTAAAAAATTAATTGCACCTCATGTAAAAGAAACAGTTTCTTTTATCCATAATTTAAGAGAAGAAAATAAAAAAATACTTTTTGAAGGTGCTCAAGGAACAATGCTTGATATTGATTTTGGAACCTTCCCATATGTTACTTCATCTTCTGTAAATGCAGGCGGAGCAATTCCTGGAAGTGGAATTGGACTAGGTTATGTTAATGATTGTTTAGGAATTATTAAAGCTTATACAACTAGAGTTGGAGAAGGTCCATTTGTTACAGAATTTTTTGATGAAAAAGCTGATATGATTAGAGAAATTGCCCATGAATATGGAGTTAACACCCATCGTCCTAGAAGAATCGGTTGGCTTGATCTTGTTCAGCTTAAATATTCTCAATCAGTTAATGGCTTTAAATACGGTGCTTTAATGCTTTTAGATGTTTTATCTTCTTTAGATGAAATTAAAGTCTGTACTAACTATGAACTTGATGGAAAAGTTATTGATTATCTCCCGGTTTCTTTAAAAGAACAATATCGTGCTAAACCAATTTATAAGAGTTTTAAATCTTTTAAAGGTGTTGATATTTCAAAGATGAAAACTTATGAAGAACTTCCTCTTGAAGCAAAAGAATATATTAAATTTATTGAAGGTTATTTAAAGATTAAAATTGTTATTATTTCAGTTGGTCCAGCTAAAGAAGAAACAATTATTAAAGAAGAGATTTTTTAATATCAAAAAATCAGTAAAAAAATGTCAAAATTTTTAATTAAAATTATATTAAATTTTTAAGATTAAAAAAGTTATAAAAAACGCGATAATGGCCGTAAATATCGCGTTTTTATTTTTTTAAGAAATTATTGAAAAAAAATAATTAAAAAATTTAATAAAAAAATGATTGATTTTTATTTTAAAAATCCTTATATTTTTTTCAATGTTTTAAGTTTTTAAGGCAGGTAATAGGGAGCTTAATTTTATGTCAAATAAGAACTATATTATTGATCTTAAAAACGTTTCCAAAATCTATGAAGATGGAACCGTAGCTGTAGATGATTTTACTTTCTATGTTCGTAAAGGTGAATTCGTTACTTTTTTAGGACCTAGTGGATGTGGCAAATCAACTACTTTAAGAATGATTGCGGGATTTGAATTCCCTTCAAAAGGAGAAATCCTTTTGAACGGAAAGAACATTTCTAATGTTCCACCAAATAAAAGGCCAATTAACATGGTCTTTCAACGTTATGCACTTTTTCCACATTTAGATGTTTATGATAACATTGCTTTTGGACTTAAACTTAAAAAGATTGCTATACCTTTAAAAGATGAAGGCGGCAATCCAGTTTTAAAAATAAATAAAAACAAAGTTAAAGCATTAAAAAGAGAAGTTAGTTTAGCAAAAAAGAATAAACATTTAACTGATGAAGAAAAAGAAGTTAAATTAAATGAACTTAATGAAGCATTAGAAAAAGCTAAAACTACTCCAGAACAAGCTTATAAATATAAAAAATTAAGTGAAAAAGAAATCGATGAAAAAGTTGCAAGAGCTTTAAAAATAGTTGATCTTGAAGCACTTGAAGATAGAGATATTTCAACTCTTAGTGGTGGTCAACAACAAAGAGTTGCTATTGCAAGAGCAATTGTTAATGAACCAGAAATCTTACTTTTAGACGAACCTTTAGGTGCCCTTGATTTAAAAATGAGAAAAGATATGCAGATCGAACTTAAAGAAATGCATACTAAACTTGGAATTACATTTATTTATGTTACTCATGATCAAGAAGAAGCATTAACAATGAGTGATACTATCGTTGTTATGAAAGATGGTGTTATTCAACAAATTGGTAAACCTAAAGAAATTTATGATGAACCAAAAAATGCTTTCGTTGCAGACTTTATTGGTGAATCTAATATTTATAATGCAACTATGTTTAATAAAAATGTAGTTAGATTCTTAGATCATAACTTTGACTGTATTGATGATTTCCCAGTTAATGAAAAAGTTGATGTTGTCGTTCGTCCAGAAGACATTTCAATTAAAAATGAAAACGAAGGAATGATTAATGGTAAAATCGTTAACAAAATTTTTAAAGGAGTTAACTATCAATACATTGCTTTAGTTGGTAAAAATGAAGTCATTATTAAATCAACAAAAGAATATGAAGAGGGTCAAACAGTCGGATTAAAGATTGCACCAAATTTAATTCATATTATGAAAAAAGATTTTACAACCAACATCTATACCGATGCATGGATTGATAAAGATAATAACGTTAGAATTGATGAAGCTCCATTTGAATGTAATATTCTTCAACTTGTTGAAGGTGGAAAAGATGAAGATGGAATTATTGTTGATAAAAAAGGTAAAAAGTATGACTTCAATGATGCTGATGTTGTAGCAGAAGTTCCTTTAGATAAAATCGAAATTATCGATGATATTGAAAGTGAAAATGCTCAAATTGTTGGTGAAATTATCGATAGTGTTTATAAAGGCGATCACTATCAATATATTATAAGAACTGAAAATGAAGAAGATTTCGTCTGTATTTCTTCTTATTCTTACAATCTTTTTGATAAAGTTGGTATACATATTAATAAAGATGATATTAAGTTACGACTTAAAAAAGAGGTAAGTAACTATGAGATTTAGTTTGCAAAGAAAACAACTTTGTATTCCTTATTTTGTTTTCTTAATTTTATTTGTTGTTATACCAATTTTATTCATCGTCTTTTATGCCTTTACTGATGCTCAAGGATTTTTTAGTTTTGATGCTTTAGTTAGCTTTTTTACATCAACTAAAAAGATAAATGTTTTAATTCAATCACTATTATTTAGTGTTTTAAATACTTTAATTTGTTTACTTGTTGGTTATCCTGTTGCTTATATTCTTGCAACAAGTAAAGCTAAGTTTAACTATGTTGTTGTTATGCTTTTTGTTATGCCGATGTGGATTAACTTTGTTTTAAGAACTGGTGCAACAAGAGATGTTTTAACTTGGATTGGATTAAGTGGAGGAGAACATCCATATATTGCGACTTTAATCGGTCTTTTCTATAACTATCTTCCATTTGTTATCCTTCCTTTATATTCAACAATGTTAAAACTTGATAAAGCTCAAATTGAAGCAGCAAGTGATTTAGGATGTAATCGCGCTCAAGTTTTTACAAAATCAATTTGGCCTCAAACAATTCCGGGAGTAGTTAGTGCTGCTCAAATGGTTTTTATGCCAACAATGTCTTCATATGTTATTCCTGAAACTTTAAGTGAAGGAAAAATAGTTTTATTTGGTAATTCAATATATATTGGATTTTCAAATAACCAATGGAATAGTGCTTCATTTATGGCAATCATTATGCTTTTCTTAGTTTGTCTTTCAATGTTAGTTACTAGAAATTACACTGAAAAAGATCAAGAAGGAGGTAGCTCAAAATGGTAAAAACTGCCTTCAAATACGTCTTCGTATATTTAATCTTACTTTTAATGTATGTTCCTATTTTTGTTTTAATTGTTTTTTCATTTACTAATGCGACATATATTGGTGAATGGGCTGGTTTCTCATTTAAATTATATGTTGATTTATTCCAATCAAAAGAAACAATGATATCTTTAGGAAATACGATTATTATCGCTATTATTAGTGCTGTTGTTTCTACATTTTTAGGAGTTACTGGAGCAATTGGAGCTTTCTATTCTAAAAAAAGAAATAGAGCATTATTTGAAAATTTAAATCAAATTCCTGTTGTTAATCCTGAAATTGTTATTGCTTTAAGTTTAGTTGTTATGTTTGTTTTCTTAGGAAACACTGTTTTCAAAGAAAATTTATTCTCTTTTTGGACTCTTTTAGCAGGTCACGTAATTTTAAGTGCCCCATTTGTTTATTTAAATGTTAAACCTAAACTTCAACAAATGGATCCATCTTTATATGAAGCTGCTTTAGATCTAGGTTGTTCACCTAGAAAAGCATTATCAAAAGTTATGTTCCCTCAACTTTTACCTGGAATTTTATCAGGATTTATTTTAGCAATTACTTTATCTTTAGATGATTTTATTGTTACAGCATTTACTCGTGGTCCAGGTTTATTAAGTGGAGATAATGCAATTGAAACATTATCAACTTTAGTTCAAGCAAAAATTAAAAAAGGTCCAATTCCACCAGAATTAAGAGCTTTAACTACAATTATTTTCTTAGTTGTTTTAATTACCGTTATTGGTATTACAATTTATCAAAATAAAGGCAAAAATAAGCCAAAAAGAAGGAGGTTTTAATTCATGAAAAAGAAAATTAGTTCATTATTTTTACTTCCTTTACTTTTAAGTGGAATCACTGCTTGTTCAACTTCAAATAGTGGAGGAACAAGTAGCGGTGGAAACATTTTAATTCATGTTTTAAACGCTGAAGATTATATCGATATGAGTTTACTCGATACTTTTTCTGAGATGATTTATAAAAGAGATGGAAAAAGAGTAAGCGTAATTTATGATACATACGATACAAATGAAACAATGTATAACACCTTAAAAACAGGTAAAACTAGTTATGATCTTATTTGTTGTAGTGAATACATGGTTCAACGTTTAGCAAATGAAGGTTTTTTACATACCCTTGATTTTGATAAACTTCCTAATTACACAACTTATACAACTTCATTTTTACATAGTTTTGAAGATGAAACAGGTAAATTAAATCTTCTTCCTGTAAATAATGATGAAGGAAGTTTCACTCTTGCTGATTATGCCGCAGGTTATATGTGGGGAACTTTAGGAATTTTATATAATCCAGATTATATTTTAAGAAATAATGCTTCTAGATTTAATGAAAATCCAGAATGGAGTTCATTATCCTATGATGAAAAAAAGACGAAGATTATCGAAACTTTCCAAAGTGAAGATGGTTATTCATTTTTATGGGATGATTTAATTAAAGGTACTCAATCAATTAAAGATTCAATGCGTGATACTTATGCAATTGGAAATTTCGAAGTTTTTAAAGATTATTATTCAAAAACTAGTGATAGTTATGAATTAAGAAATGAAAAATTTAATGATTGTAGTGATGAAACAATTGAATTAATTAAAGATAAACTTATTGAACTTAAAACTAATATTTTTGGTTTTGAAGTTGATAGTGGAAAAAACGATATTGTTACTCAAAAAATTGGTGTTAACTGTGCTTGGAGTGGAGATGCCGTTAACTCAATTAATAGAGGATATTATGCTGATGATGATTGGACAGACCCTCGTGAAGATCCAGTTGAATTATATTATGATATCCCTTCTTTAGGTGCTAATGTTTGGATGGATTGCTTTGCAACTCCTAAACAAGAAGATGAAAGCTATTACACTAGCGACACTTATAAATATACTTTAGAATTTTTAGACTTTTTAAGTGATTCAGAAAGTGCTATTTCTAATGTTTATTATAATGGCTATACATCTTTTATTACTTCACTTTCTAGTAGTGAAACTCATGATAATTTAATGCTCGCTTATATGTTATGGAGTTATGATATGAGTGATGGAGATGATGATGAAGATTTATCTTCTTATGAAACATATGATATTACTCCATTTATGAATATTGATGAAAATGTTGATGAATTCACAGTTGATTTATCTTATTTAAGTGAAGAACTATTAGAAGATGAACTTGATGATAGAACTTTTACTTTTAAAAAAGATGAAAATGGCGAATTAAAAATCTTAATTCATTATGATCCGACAACATTTGAAGGAAGGTTATTAAAAGCTCAATATCCTAGCGCAGAAGAAGTTGATCGACTTTATGTTATGAATGATTATGGAATTCAAAACGATAAAATTGTTTCAATGTGGGAGGATGTTAAAGTTAACCCTCTTCCTTTATGGATTACTATTTCTTTAATTATCTTCTTAGTTTTAGTTATAGGTTATTTAGGTTCATATAAACTTATAAGAATGTATAAACTTAAAAGAAGAAAGAAATTAAGAAGTGAAAATAAATAAAAATGAGAACCGAGATGGTTCTCATTTTTTAAAATATACCGAATATTTTAGGAGTAATCGAAGTATAAGTAATATTACCGTTTTTATTTTTAATTTGTTTTGTGTGATATGATTTACCATTAATAGTTAAAGTTCCACTTGAATAATATGAAGCTACTAAATCACTATGTTTTTTATTGTTTTCCATTAAATTTAATTCTCCTATTAAATAATTTATTAATTAATTTATAGGGTATTTATTTTTACTTTTAAATATATAAAATCTAGGTTTAGACAACCCTAAATCCTTTGTTACCAGTTTTGACACTTTTAAAAGATGATTTTATATCACTTTATTTTTATAATTTAATAGATAAAATAAAAAATAGGAATTTAATGGAGGTAAAAATAATGAAAGAAATTAATGTAAGTATTAAAGATCAAAATACTTTAGTTTTAGAAGAAGATGCATCAAAAGGTGATATTATCGATTTAAATAAAATTACCTCTATTGATAATTCTTTTATCGCTTCTTTAATTGAAAACGAATTAAAAAATCGAATTGAAGAGGCTAAAAAAGAAGCAATAAAACATAAAGAAGAAGAACTTAAAAATACTTATTTAAAAGAATTAAATGATAAAGAATTAGAAATTCAAAAATTAAATAGTGAAATCACTTCTTTAAATGATTCTAAAAATAAAGATATTGCTTTAAAAGAAGTAGAAATTAAAGAAAAATTAGATAAAATTCATCAAGATGAATTAGAAAAACTAAAAGAAGAAAAAGAAAAATTAAATACTGAATTAATTACTTTAAAAGCAACTCAAAATGCTTTGGTTATTGAAGAAGTTAATAAGGTTGAAATGCCTTTAAAAGAAAAAATTTCTAAACTTGAAATCGATAATAATGTCTTAACTAATTCTATTGACGAAAAATTAGCTCTTCAAAAAGCGGAAATCGAAAACACATATAATTTAAAGATTTTTGAAAAAGACAATTTAATTAAAACTAAAGATGAAGAGTTAAATCGACTTAAACTAGCTAAAAGCAGTTTAGGAACAAAAGGTTTAGGCGAAGAATTAGAAAATTGGTGTTTAAACGAATATGAAACTTTTAAAGTTGCTGGTTTTTCAAACTGCACTTTTGAAAAAGATAATGTTGTTATAAAAGAAGAAGATGAAACAAATGGTTCAAAAGCAGATTTTATCTTTAAAGTTTATGCTGAAAACGTTGGAATTGATGAAGAATTATTAACTTCTGTATGTTTAGAAATGAAAAATGAAAATAATTCCTCAGTTAATAAAAAGAAAAATAGCGATCACTATAATAAACTTGATAAAGATAGAACTAAAAAGGGTTGCCAATATGCACTTTTAGTTAGTGAACTTGAATGGAATTTAGATAATGATGCACCTATTAGAAAGGTTGAAGGTTATAAAGATATGTATATGGTTAGACCACCTTATTTTATCGTTTTCCTTTCTTTAGTTAATGCTCTTGCTCTTAAATATCGTGAAATTGTTTTAGAAACAAATAAAGCAAATATTGAATTTGAAGAAAAACAAAAAATTATTGATACTTTTAATTCGATGAAGAGTGAATATTTACTCCATACAATTGAAAGAATCGCTAAATCAGTCGATGTTATCTTAAAAAATGCAAAAGATATTCAAGTAGCTAATGAAAAGATTTTAAAAGAAGTTGATGAAATTAAAAATAATTTAATTGAAAAATATAAAGAAAAGATTGAAAAATTTGATGTTTTAAAAATCACTAAGAAGATGGATAAAGCCGGAATAGGCGAAGAAAAAGAAGAATAAATAACAAAAAAACGCGATAATTATCGCGTTTAAGTTATTAATTTGGAGCTTCCTAGCGGATTTGAACCACTGATCACTGAGTTGCAGTCAGTTGCCTTACCAGCTTGGCTAAGGAAGCATATGTTTTAAAATGCTTAATTAATATATCATAGAATATATTTAACTTCAAGAAAGAAGAATCAAGATAGTTAAAAATAATCTTGCATTATGAATATACTCTCGATATAATAATTGAGCGTTAAAAATACGGGGCGTAGCGTAGCTTGGTATCGCGTCTGCTTTGGGAGCAGAAGGCCGCAGGTTCAAATCCTGTCGCCCCGACCATTTAATAAATTAATTCACTTCTTATATAAGAAGTGTTTTTTATTTTATCGAATAGTTATTGAAAATCCTTAATCTATATACAAATTCCTTTAAAATTATGATGTTTATCGGAGTTTAATAATGAATAAAAATAATTGTCAAAAAAATAGATATTAATAATTGGAATAGGAAAGAATTATTTGAAGAGTTTATTAATATGACTTCTTCAATTTATACAATGACAGTAAGAATGAATGTTACAAAATTAGTTAATTATTCTAAAGAAAATAACCAATCTTTCTTCATTAATTTTCTATATTTTGCTTTAAAAGAACTAAATAAAATTCCTGAATTTAGAATGAGAATTCATAATAATGAACCTTATATATATAATAATCTTGATGCGAGTTTCACTTTAATGAATAATTTTGGATATTTTGTAAATACAAGTGTCAAATTAAGTGATTATAAAACTTTTTATAATGATGTTAAAAATATTATCGAAATTTCTAAAAAAAAGAAAAGAATACACATCCGCTTGATTCAGATTTAACTAGGGTCGATCTTATTTATTTTTCTTCAATTTCATGGGTTGATTATGAAGCAATGACTTTACCAGTTCTAACTAGTAAATACGATTCGAATAATCAAACTTATAATATTGTTCCTTGCGTTGGACGGGGAAAATATGTTGAAGAAAATAACGAATATAAAATGTCTATGCATATAAAGGTATCCCATGCTTTTATTGATGGAAAACCTCTTTCTGATGCCTTTAATAATATTCAAGAGGCAATTAATAAATTAACTTTTTAAAATTTTTGCTTTTTACTGAGTATTTTCTAATTTAAAGAGATATATTTTATTATCTTTTATATAACTAACTTTGATATAATTTTCTTATCAATTAATTAAGGAAATATTAGTCTTTTATGTGGTATGAAATTTTATATCAAGTTTTAACAATTATTAATAACATAATTTTAATCATTATCGGAATTCCTTTTATTCTTCAAATTATTTATATGCTTCTTTTTTGGCTTAAAAAAAGAACTTATAAAAAAAGTGATAAATTAAATAGAGTTTGTATAGTTATTCCTGCTCGAAATGAAGAAGATGTTATTTATGATACAGTTAAAGAATTAAAAACTAAACAAACATACAACATGGATTATGTTGATATTTATGTAATTGTCGATAATACAACCGACAATACTGCTCAAAGAGCAATTGAAGCTGGAGCAAAAGTTATAATTCATAATGATCCAAATACTCATCAAGTTTCTTATGCTCTTGATTATGGAATTAAAGAAATCTTAAAAACTGGCATAAAATACGATTATTTAATTAGATTTGATGCCGATAATCATTGCAATAATGAATTTATTTCTTTAATGAATGATGCTTATAATAGCGGAATTAAAATTGCCCGTCCTTATGAAAGCGCAATTAATTTAACTCAATCTAAATATACAAAAGCTTGCGGATTATATTATATTTTTGATTCCCGTTTTTCTTCGAGAGTTAGAGAAAAACTTCATTTAGATGCCCATGTTAATGGCCCAGGAGCAATGTTTGCTTTTGAAATATTTGAAAAAATTGGTGGATATGATGCAACTTCAATTTGTGAAGATACCGAATTTTATTTTTTAAGAATGCTTGAAGGATATAAGTGTCACTTTGTTGAAGATGCTGTAGTTTATGAAGATTTACCATCTACTTTTAAAGATACTTATGCAAGAAATAGAAGATTAGGTGGTGGAAATATACGTCTTTTTGGTAAATATTTCTTTAAATTTATTTGGAGAAGTATTAAAGAACTTAGATTTTCTTATATCGAAAATCTTTTAACATTTATTTTTATTCCAATCTGTTTAATTTTATGTACTTGGCTTCCTGCATATTATATTTATGATTTAATCTATTTAGGATTAAACGGCATGTGGGATCAATTTAATATGACTTTAATGATTATTGGTTTCTGTTTACTTGTTTTATTTATGTTTGCAGGTATTTTCCAAGGTGCTTTACTTGTTATTTTAGATTATAAAAAGATGGGCGCTAAAAAAAGAAGAGAACTTATTTCTGGAGTTATTTTATTCCCATTTTACTCAGTAATTTATATTGTTACGATTTCTATTGGTATCGTTACAAAACCAAAATGGATTAAAGTTAACCGTAATGCTCATATTAATAAAAATATAATTGAAGAAGATAATAATAGTAGTGAAAATAATAATAATAATGAAAATAAATAAGTAGAGAGTATTTTAGTTATGGAAAAAAGTAAGATTATTCAAGGATTAATGAGATTAAAAAATATTAATGAAGAAGAATTATATGAATTGGTTAAATTTGATTTATCTAACGGGATTAATTTTTTTGATATTTCAGATATTTATAATGATGGAGAATGCGAAACAAAACTTGGGAATGTTTTAAAAGCTCATCCAGAATTAAGAGAAAAAATGATTATTCAAACTAAATGTGGAATCTTGAAAAAAATAGAAGAAGATGTTGTCTATTATGATTTAAGTAAAGAACATATTAAAGAGGCATTAAAAGCATCTTTAAAAAGAATGAATCTTACTTATGTTGATTATTTTTTATTCCATCGTCCTGATATCTTTTTTGATGCAAAAGAAGCAAATGAAACAATAAAAGAACTTATGGATGAAGGGTTAATTAAGCATTTTGGAGTTTCTAATTTTAATGAATCTTTAATTGAATATATTGAAAAAGAAGAAACTAATCCTATTAAAGTAGAAGTAAATCAACTTCAACTTGGTTTAGCTCATTTAAAAATGATTGAAAGTGTATTCAATTTCAATACCAATTTTAATGACGGAACTTATAAGTCTGGAGAAATTTTCTTCTATTTAAAAAGAAAAAATATCGATTTACAATCTTGGTCACCTTTCCAAGTTG
Organism: uncultured bacterium; assembly: GCA_949299395.1. Taxonomy (GTDB): domain Bacteria; phylum Bacillota_I; class Bacilli_A; order RFN20; family CAG-826; genus Onthovivens. The sequence continues at coordinate 14,887 of CASGAB010000008.1, forward strand.
GAATGTTCCAAGGATTAATTTTTAATGATCCAAAATATAAAGAAGTTAACGATTATTTAGAAGTTTTAGCTAAAAAATATAATACAAATAAGAGTGCAATCATTATTTCTTTCCTTTTAATGCTTGGAGAAAATGTTTATGTAATTAATGGTTCAACAAATAAAGAACACATAAAAGAAGCTTTAGAGGGCATAAAAATAAAATTATTAAAAGAAGAGTGGTATACTTTATATCGTAAGAGCGGTTCAATCTTACCTTAATATAAAAAATTTATGAGTAAAATTTATAACGAAAGTGAAGAAATGTATCTTGAAACGATTTTAGTTTTAAGAAATGAAAAAAAGGATGTTCATGCAATTGATATTTCTAATCGCATGAATTTTTCTCGTGCTTCAGTTTCTAGAGCAGTTCAAAATTTAAAAAATAAAGGTTATATCGATATATTAAGTAATGATTCAATCATCCTTTTAAAAAAAGGCGAAGAATATGCTGATAAAATTTATAGCAGACATAAAACACTAACCGAATTTTTAATTAAATTAGGTGTTAAAAACGAAGTTGCTGAAGAAGATGCGTGTAAAATAGAGCATGTCGTAAGCGATGAAACTATTGAAGCAATAAAAAAATATAATTCCACACATTAATTGTGTGGTTTTTCTTTAAAATATTTGTTACCTATAACTAACTTTTTCTTTACATTTTTTTGAAAGAGGTATTAAATATAGTTGTTGTTAGCGATGGTTAACAAAATTAAATAACAAATTTATTTAATGGAGGATTTAGAAAGTATATGCCAATTGCAATTGCGCCTTTAAATACCCCACTGAGGGTAATAAGGATATCATCAGATCCTAAAGTTAAAAAACATTTGGAAAGTCTTGGAATAACAATTAATTCAACAATAACTATTCTTTCTTCGGATTCCGGAAATGTAGTCATTATGATTAAAGATGGAAGATTAGCTCTTGATAAAGTTATTGCAAGCACAATTTTTGTTTGTTAGGAGTATTTATTATGGAAAAAACGCTAGATACTTTTAAAGTAGGAGAAAAAGGTATTATAGTAGCCGTAAATGGAGAGGGAGTTACTCGAAGAAGACTGTTTGATATGGGTGTTACACCTGGTGCTTGTGTATTTTTAAGAAAAAAAGCACCACTTGGAGATCCAATTGAAGTTACAATTAGAAATTATGAGTTAACTTTAAGAAAAAGTGAAGCTAAAAATGTTGTTATGAAAGTTGAGGGTGAATAATATGATTAAAGTTGCTTTAGCTGGTAACCCAAATTGTGGGAAAACAACATTATTTAACGGTTTAACAGGTTCAACAGCGCATGTTGGAAACTGGCCTGGTGTAACAGTTGATAAAAAGGAGGGAGTTTATAAAAAGGGTAGTGAACCAATAGATATTGTTGATTTACCTGGTATTTATTCTTTATCTCCTTACACACCAGAAGAAGTTATTTCGAGAAATTTCATTATTGATGAAAAACCAGATTGTGTTATAAATCTTGTTGATGCTACCAATCTTGAAAGAAATTTATATTTAACAACACAAATTTTAGAAATGGATGTTCCTGTTGTTGTCGCTTTAAATATGATGGACGTCTTAGATAAAAATAAAGATAAAATTGATTTTGAATTATTATCAAAAAATCTTGGTGTTCCTGTTGTTCCTATTAGTGCTTTAAAGGAAGATAATCTAAAACAATTAATGGAGGTTGTTGCTCAATGTGCAAAAACACCTAGAAAAGGAAGTAGCATATTAACCAATACATCTGTAGGACCAATTATTAAAAAGGTAAAAGAATCTTTAGACAATAATGGTTTAGACAATTCTTTATTCCATGCTGTAAAATTAGTTGAAGAAGATAGCATTGAAAAAAATAATCATCCACGTGAATATCAATTAGTTGTTGAAGCAAAAGGAGATATTAAAGATTCTGTATTTGGAAATGATTTTGAAGCCATTATTGCAGATAATCGATATAAATATATTCAAAATCATTATTCCATAGCCTTAACTAAGCATAAAGAAGTTAATATTGATGAAAAATCTGGAAAGAAGAAAAGATTTGCAAATGAAACTAAATCAGATCGAATTGATAGAGTTTTAACAAATAGATTCCTTGGATTAATTATTTTCGTAGTAATTTTGTTCTTTATTTTCCATTTCACATTCGGTGAAGATTTGTTCTATTTAAACGCAATGGGTGTTTTTGGTGATAGTGAATATGCTATTGCTGCAGGAACCCCTTGGGAAGGGATAATATTTGCTGGTGGAACTGGCATTCAATCTCCAGGAGTATTTTTACAAACTTGTTTACTTGGTTTTACAGATTGGATAACTGAACTAGTAGGTACAGGAATGTCTTCCGCAGGAGCAGCAAACTGGGCACAAGCCTTAGTGTGTGATGGCTTACTTGCTGGTGTATTTTCTGTTTTAAGTTTCTTGCCACAAATCTTATTATTATTCTTATTCTTTTCAATCTTAGAAGATACAGGATATATGGCTCGTGTTGCTTTTATTCTTGATCGTATATTTAGAAAATTTGGTGTAAGTGGAAGAGCATTTATGCCAATGATAATGGGATTTGGATGTAGCGTTCCTGCTATGACAAATACAAGAACATTAGCTACAGAAAAAGAAAGAATTGCTACAATTAGAGTTATCCCATTCTTCTCATGTAGTGCAAAATTACCTATATTGACAGCTTGCGCTGGAGCTATTATTACAATGTTTAATGTATCGAATGCTGATATTATTACATTGGGAATGTATTTTACTGGTATTATTGTTGCCATTATAGCTATTCTTGTTATGAGAAATACAACGTTAAGAGGAGAAACACCTCCATTTATTATGGAACTTCCAGCTTATCACTGGCCTAAATTTTCCTCTTTGATGTTACATGTTTGGGATAAATGTAAACATTTTATTAAAAAAGCTTTCACAATCATTTTAGTTTCAAACATTATAATTTGGTTCTTACAATCATTTACTCCAGATTGGCAATATATTGAATATGCTGATGGTGAATTTTTAGGCTCATTTACTACTGATGATTCGATACTCGCTCAAATAGGAAAAGTAATTCAACCTTTATTTACTCCTTTAGGCTTTGGATCTCAACTTGGACAATTTGGTTGGGTATTTGCAGTCGGTGCAATTACTGGTTTAATTGCAAAAGAAAATGTTATTGCTACATTTGGTATGCTAGGTGCTGCTTTAAGTGCAGCTGGAGCAGTTGATCCTTCTACTTTACCTTCTACAATCGCATCAATTGAAGGTGCTAGTGATGTTGGCTTGATGGTTGCTGCTACTGGAATCAATGTCCCTGGAATATTAGCATTTATCGTATTTAATATGACAACAATTCCTTGTTTTGCTGCTGTAGCTACTGCAAAAGCAGAATTAAAGAAGGGAACTTTAAAAGGTACGTTATTATTCTGGATTGTCACTTCCTATATCGCTTCTAGTGTGTTCTATATTGTTGGAACATGGTGGTGGACAGTATTTATTTACTTAGGAATCGCTATACTTGCAATTGTATTAATTTATTTAGTTAATAAGAAAAAAGATCAAAACGCAAAAATCTTAAAGGCATAATTTATGACATGGATTGATATTTTAGTAATTTGTATTCTTCTTATAATTATTTCTTTACTTATAATTTATTTTGTTAGAAAAAAGATTAAAGGTCACTCTGTTTTATCAGAATGTGATTGTTGTTCTTCAAAAAATAAATTAGTTAAACAATATAATAAAAAATACAAAAAAAAGAAGTGTTGCAAATAATATTATTTTTAATTCTGCAGATGTAATTTTAATCCTGAAATGACCATTTAAAAAAATTGAAAAAATTTTTAAAAAAATCGTAAATTTTTAAACTAATTTCAACGAATTCAAAATATTCGATTTTTAGCGGATTAATTTCCGCTTTTTTTCATTAATAGGAATTTAAGTTGAGAAATTATTAATAAAACAAGGTTTTTTCCGCACACAAAAATCTTATGGTAATTTCCATTTCTTGTACTAAAATCAGTTTCTGCCGGTCGATAAAATTTGTTATTTGCTGAATAATTTTAAGTATGTTTCTTCACCGAAAATTAAAACAAAAGCTTCTTTAGGGGTGTGTCCATCTAAAGAATATAAAGGTGTATTGTTAATTCTATCAGCTATATCTTTGACATCATCGTTTGTGAACTTATCAACAGATTTTCCTTTAGGAAAGTATTTTCTTAGCTGTTTATTCATATTCTCAACCGATGCTTTTTGATTACTTTTAAAAGCATCACAGAAGAATAATTTTGTTCTTTGGATTCCTAATTCAGCTGAAAATTCGATTCCTAAAAAGTCCGCTAATGACGGGTTACGATCGGTAAGAATAGAAGATATTATTTCTTGAAATTTTTCTAAACCAAGCGTTTTTTCTAGGTCATTAAAAACTTGAACAACTTTATAAGAATTCTTTTTTTTCGATAATAAACAAGAACACAAAGTGAAGTTTAGGTATAATTAATGTTAAGATAGATTTGCTGTCAGATTTTATAGACCCGAGGAAGTCCATCTGAACAGTCATCTCGTTGATTTTTGACCTTTTGTAGGCTAGAAAATCAATGTAAGTACGATTAGAACGATCAATTTTTGTGTCGCTATAATCGTACTTTTTCATTTGACTTTTTCTTTTTTTGTAAGATACAGCATAGGGTAAATCTATTTTTTTAACTGATACTTTTCCTTCTGAAATGTACCTATAAATTGTTGAAACAGAAACTGGAAGATTATATTCATGGACGATTGCATAAATAGATTTTTTATCTTCAATTCCTTGTTTCAGAACAGAGTTTAAATTTTCATGTTCATCTTTAGTTAGGTTTATACCTTTTCTAGAGTCATGAAGTCTTTGTTCATATTTTTTCTGAGCGATGTTCCAATCATAACGATATTGTGCATAAGGACATTTTGTATATCTGATATTATAAAAGCTACAAACGTATGGCCGTTTTAAAAGTTTTGTACAAAATGAATTTTTAAAACCAGATTTTGCTTCTCTTAAAAGAATCCTGTTATTTTTTATTTCTTTCGCAACGGTAGTTGTATCACAACCTATCTCAAACGCAATTTCTACACAACGATTATTTTTATGTAGCATTGTTGAAATTGTTTTTCTATTATCTGCACTTAAATGTGACATGTATTCCTCCTTTCGACCGGCAGATAAAATTATTATATTACTATCAGACTAAAATCAGTTTTTTGCTTAAAAGTGGAAATCAAAAAAAGAATCTACATAATTTTAAAAAAATTAGGTTATAGGCAATGTTAATCTTTAAAAATACTGCCTAATAACCTTTTTTCATCTCCTAATATAATTTTATAAACACTTTTTTTTAAAAAAAGTCAGTATTTTTATCAGTATTTACGTCTGGAAGACGATTTAAAGCAAAAAAAAGCAACATTAAAATCGTGTTTTGTTGTGCCTTTAGTCGCAACCTTAATATTTATAAATTTAATTATTATTTACTATGGTTTTTTGTTAGCCAATCTTCATTAATAAAATTTATTTAATTTTTAAATCCTCGAATTTTATTTCTTTAATAGAAAAGAAATTTAAAAATTTTTCAGCATTTTCTTTATATGTTGTAAGAAACATTTTAAATGGTGTGCTATGATTTAGTGAAGGCCTTGGATATGAATTAATATTTGAAAACAAAGCAGATATGTTTTCTTGTGTTAATTCATCAAAAGATGTGCCTTTTGGATAGACATATCTTATAAATTCATGATTTCTTTCACACCCACCTTTTTGGAAACTGCTGTATGGGTTGCAAAAGAAGACTTTTGAATTAAAATCCAAGCCTTCGATTTTTTCTATTTCATGGAGCAAATTAAATTCTAGACCATTATCTGTAAGCAAAACTTGAAGTAGTTCATAGAAAGATTTTGCTCCCATAGAAAGTCTTAGTTTTTCAAAAACTTTGAATATAGATAATGCTGTTCTTCGAACCTTGAAACCTACTTGCAATCTTGATTTTCTTTCAAAAATTGTAAGGATACAGTATTTGTCTGATTTTTTACCAATAACTGTATCTACCTCAAATATTACAGTTTCATTTTCTTTAATAAATTTTTTGAAGCATTCGTAAGTTCTACCTACTAAAATAGAAGCATCTTTTATTTGATTTTTATCGCGTTTTTTGTAAAGACTGCTATATTTTCTTACAATGGTTCTTCTTAAATCAATTGCTCGAGCATCAAGAATCCCGTACTTAATATAATTCCTTAAAGTTCGTTCGGAAAAATTAAAAGAATTGTGATATTTATTATAAATTTCCTTAATACTTAACCCTTTTTTGATAAGGGGAGAGACTAATTCATTAATTCTTTTAATTCTGTTACCGTAATTGCTTGTGGCCCTTTGCGTGCTATTTCTCTATTATATTCAGCTACATAATTTGCATCGACAGCACTATAAATTTTCCTTTCAAGAATGCATGTTTCTAAATTCGGACATCCATTACATGAAAAAGGTTGAAATTTTAATTTAGGGCATTCAATCATCAGAAAATTAGAACACCTTTTAGGACATCTATGTTTCGTTTTATGATGTTCACAAGTGAAACGATTTTGACATAATCTCCCATAGCAATGATCAATTTCCTTTGCAGGTAAAATTATTGAATACTTTTTAATTTCTTGAGATACAGCTACATAAGAGAAATGTATTTTTTCACATATCGTTGAAAAAGGAAAAGAAGCCTCTATATAGGATTCTATTACTAGCCTATCTTCTAATTTCATTTTTTTGTTATTCATACTACCTCCTTTCATCAAGAAGATTGGCTAACATGTTTATTTTAATCTATCGCAAATAAAATCTTTAAAGATTAAATATTTAAAATTCATTTAACATTTTAAAAAAATTAAAAAATAGCGCTTGATTTTTGTATACTTACTTGGTATATTATTAAAGCGCTATTCGTTTGGGCCCTTAGTTAAATGGTATAACACTAGCTTTGCAAGCTTGGATTAGGAGTTCGATTCTCCTAGGGTCCACCATTTTAAAAAGAACGATTAGATATAGAAAGATGGCAGCGTAGCTCAGTTGGTTAGAGCAGTCGGCTCATACCCGGCGCGTCGAGGGTTCGAGTCCCCCCGCTGCTACCAAATTTGAATCTCGCGGACCATTAGCGCAATTGGTTAGAGCGGACCGCTCATAACGGTTAGGTTCTGGGTTCAAGTCCTAGATGGTCCACCATGTAAGGAGAAATACCCAAGCGGCTGAAGGGGTCGGTCTTGAAAACCGATAGGAGATGCAAGTCTCGCGAGGGTTCGAATCCCTCTTTCTCCGCCATTTATTAAACGAGATCGCGAGGTAGAGCAGTCTGGTAGCTTGTAGGGCTCATAACCCTGAGGTCGCAGGTTCGAATCCTGCCCTCGCAACCATTTTAATAAAATCACTAAATGGTGTTTATATATATGTAGTCACGAGTAAATCGTGATTTTTTTATATCTATTTTTAAGAATATTTTTTTGGTTTTAAATACTAGATGTTTTAGTTTATAAAAACTAGAGACTCGATTTTAATTGATTTTATCAATGTTTTGACTATAATTTAATTGATGAGTGCAGAAAGATTAGCTGATTGGTTCGTATCAGTTGGAGGTTATTTAATGTATGCAGTTATTGCTGCATTAATAATATTTATTTTGCTCTTTTGGTACTTTTTTGCCTACTTTATTTTATCTTTAAGAAAACATCATCGTCTTCCTAAAGGTAAAGTTAATTACAAATATGCTGTTTTAGTTCCAGCTAGAAATGAAGATAAGGTTATTTCTAATATTTTACAAAGTTTAGCAAAACAAACTTATCCTCAAGAATTTTTTGACGTTTATGTAATTGTTGAATCAAAAGATGATCCAACCGTTAAAATTACGAAAAAATTCGGATTTAATGTTATTATTAGAAAAGATTTAGTGAATAAAAGAACAAAAGGTTGGGCTTTAGATGAAGCTTATAAATATATTAAGGAAAGTGGAAAAATATATGATTCATTCATGGTTTTTGATGCTGATAATATCTTAAATACCGATTATATCGAATTAATGAACGATGTAAAAAATAAAGGTTTTAAAGTTGGAATGGGTTATAGAAACTTTACTAACGCATCTCAAAACTGGATTAGTGCATGTAGCTCAACTCTTTTTGCTTATATGAATCAATTTACTTCAAATGGAAGAAGTATGTTATTCAAGAAAATGACTTTAACTGGAACTGGATATTTCATCGATTTTGATATTATTGACCATGAAAAGGGCTGGATATTTAACGGCATGACAGAAGACGTTGAATTAACAAAATATTGTTATTATCACAATATTCCAATGAAATATTATCCAATTGCACAATATTATGATGAACAACCAACAACCTATTCAATGGTTCATAAACAACATATTCGTTGGGTTTGGGGCTTTTTTGCTGATGATACCCGCTATAAAAAACCTAAAAACGATCCTGATTATAAAGCATTAAAAAAACATCTCCAAAATGCTTCACTTTTTGAATATAACGTTTCAATTTATCCAGTAATTTTAATGATGGCTTTGCTTGTATTAGCTTTTTTAATTTCATGTGGTTTTTTCATTGCTTCACTTGTATTTGCAGCAATTTTTGAAGTATTTAGAACTGATTTAATTCCTCTAACAATGTTTGTTTGGATGTTAATTTATTTAGCAATTTTATGGGTAACTGTTGGAACAACCGCTTTTACAACATTTGTTATTTCAAATAAATATTTAAAATTTAAAACTAGTTTACAAATAAAAGTTATTTTTACTTATATTTTCTTTTTTAGTGATTTTGTTTTCGCTTTTATTGATGGCTTGTTCCATAAATATAAAAGAGTTAGTTGGGATAAAATCGATCATGAAGGAAAGATTACAAATAAAGAAGCTTTGGAGAATATTAAAAAATGAAAATAGATCATAGTGAAAAAAGAGTTATCTATTATAAAGATGAACTTAACGATGATTTTGGAAATATTGAAATAACAAGAGTAGAAGTTCCAGAAAATTATAAATATGAAAGAAATCTTTTTGAAAGAACTTTTGGTAATCTTTTATATTGGGTTGCCGCAAAACTTGTTTTGGGTGGGTATTGCCTTTTTAAAGGAATGAAAGTTGAAAATAAAGAAAATATCAAAGAATATTATCGACTTTTAAAAGAAAATAATAGTGGTGGATTTATTTATGCAAATCATGTTGGAAATGATGATGCTTTTTATATTCAATCTTTCATTATTCATAAAAAAAGAGTAAATGTTATTGCTAATCCAAATATTTTATCTTCTAAACCTTTAACATTTTTTACTCGTCAACTAGGTTATATACCTTTAGGAAACACCTTTATTACTCAAGCTAAAATGATGAAAGGAATGGAATTTTATTTAAAGGTAAAAAAACAACATATTTTAATTTTTCCAGAAACTCATATTTGGCCTTATTACACTAAAATTAGACCATATAGAAATGCTTCATTTCATTATCCAGCAAAATTTAATACTCCAATTTTACCTATTGTTACAACCTTTAAAGAAAGAAAAAATAAAAATAAAAAACCAAAACAAGTTGTTAAAATATGTAAGCCTATTATTCCTAATAAAGATTATTCAATTAAAGAAAATAAAGAATATCTTAGAGACACTTGTTATAAAGAAATGGTTGAAGCTTCAACTTCTTATCAACAAGCTGAATATATTAAATATATAAAAAAGAATGAAGAAAATTAATCTCTTCATTCTTTTTTATTCTCACATAAATAAAAAACCATAAATACGAGGATTTATGGTCAATAATTTTTAATAATGGTGGGTGCTATAGGGATCGAACCTATGACCTTCTGTACGTCAAACAGATGCTCTCCCAGCTGAGCTAAACACCCAACGCTCAAATAATATACCATTAGAATAATCTTAAATCAAGTTTTATTTCATATTTTAACTTAATTAATTTATAATTTTATTTATCGTGCCGACTTAGCTTAGTTGGTAGAGCAACGCACTCGTAACGCGTAGGTCAAAGGTTCAAGTCCTTTAGTCGGCACCAAAAAATAAAAAATAGCCCCAAAGTAATGATTATTTTGGGGTTTTATTTATTTAACGAACTTTAGAATCGATATCAATATAAATATTTCCGTTATTATTACTTACATTAAGTTTTTTATTTCCGCTTTCTTTAAATGAAGTTAAGTTAGTTTCACCCTTTTTAATAGTTTTAGAAATAATATAATCATCATAAGATCCAATAATATTACCTTCAATATTTCCGTTTTTATTTGTTAAATAAATATCTCCACTAGAAATAATATTATTAAGTTTTATATCACCATTATTATTTGTCAAATTTAAGGAATTAAGTGATAAATCACTAATAGAAATTTTCTCATTAGAAGTAGTTAAACTTAAAGAAATAGATGATTCACTTGGAAGATAAAGATTAATAATTCGATACGTTAAATCTGGTTTTGTTTCGATAAATTCATACCATTTTTTATCATTTTCAATAGTTAAAGATAATTTATTATTAGTAATCGTTGAATTTAATTTAATTTAATACTTTCACTTTCATAACCTTCAATTAATAAATCATCTTCGCTAGATGGTAATATATTAATTTCTCGATCTGTAACATCTATAGAGATAGTATTAATTTCACTAGCAGTTATTTTTATTTCTTTTAACTTAAAATTTTCTGTTTTAGAACAACTTGATAATCCAATTAATGCTGGAATAATAATTGCAAAATAAATCTTTTTATTCATAATTTTCCCCTTTCCTAGAACATTGTAAAGGTCTGTGTTACACTAATGTCAACATGGAAAAATTATATTTAATTAATGAAGCCGCAAAACTTGCTGAAACAACCGCTGAAACTCTTAGATATTATGATAGGTTAAACTTAGTAAAATCGATTAAAGGCAAAAATGGATATAGATATTATAAAGAGGAGCAGATTTTAATTTTAATTAATATTAAAAAGCTCCAACTTTTAGGTTTTTCTTTAAATGAAATTAGAGAAATTCTTTTTACTGAAGACTTAAAAGATTTAAATAAATATTTAGATCTTGCGATTAAAAAATGTGATGAAGAAATAAAAAGATTAAAAGATACTAAAAAGATCATTTTAAGAGCTAAATCTCAATATCAAAAAGAATCTAAAAATTACGATAATATTGGATTAATTGAATATAATGATAGATATGTATTACTTTCTCAATACTTAAAAGAAGATGAATTAACTAGTTTATATAATTATCAAAAAAATTTTAAAGATGAAATTAACAGCGATATATCTAATTATGAATTTATTGATCAAGCTGGAATCTATTTAAATAAAACTAAAAAATCAATGTTTATTGAATGCATTAAATATAACACTAATAATTCACAAGTTAATCATTTAAAAAAGGGAAATTATTTGGTTTTAAGCGCAAATAAAGAAGATAAAGAAAAAGCTATTAATAATCTTAAAAATCTTTATTATCAAAAACACCATAAAGAGCCAAAAGAAATTATTATTTTAATTAAAGTTACAGGAATTTTATCCTGGAAATATCAAATTGAAATATTAGACGAATAAATATTTATTAATCAACAGATTTTAAAACTTCATTCATCTTAATTTTTGTAATTTTTGGAATAAAGATAAGTGCAGTAATTGCAATGAAAATAATTACTAATCCAATTGTATATAAATAAGAATAATAGAAAATCGTTTCACCAAACATTAAACCTGGTGAAGAAATAGTTGAAATAACAAATAAGTGGAGTAATACACCAAATCCTAAACCGATTAAAATAGCGATAACACTCATGAAAATAATCTCTTTAAAAATATAAAGTAAAGTTTCTTTTTTGGTATAGCCATTAACTCTTAAAGTAGCAATTTCTTTAACTCTTTCATCAATATTAATATCAACAAGATTATAAATAACAACAAAGATTAAAGCTCCAGCTAAAAGAACAACTAAAACTATAATTGAAGTTAAATTATCTAAAATGTTTTTATAAATATTTCTTGAAGCATAAGTAGTTGATAAAGACGTAATATTTTCATTTTCACTAATTCTTGAAGCAAAATCATCAAGGTCATCATCGCTTAAAGAAGAATCAATAAGTAATGAGTTAACTGATAATTCTTTAAATCTATTTTCGTAAACGTTTTTACCAATATAAACGTAGTTATTGATGTAATTAGAAGTAATTCCACTAATTCTTAAAGCAATATTGTTGTATTCATAAGTTGAAGCTGAACTATTTAATTCAACTAAAGAAGGAGTGACGTTTATATAAATAAGATCACCAACCTTAAGTTTTAAATATTTTGAAATTTGTTTTGAAATAACTACTGAATTATCATTAAATTCGACACTTTCATCAAAACCAACAAAACCATTTAAACTATCTGCTCCGCCCATTAAATAAACATCAACATCTTTATTTGGTTGATAGTGAGATGAATAGGTTGGGTGAATATTAACTTCGGCTTCATAATATAAACTCGAAATCTTATCAAAATCATCTTCATCAAATAATTTCTCAGCTTCTTCTAAATTATCAGTAGTAGCGATGAAATCATATTTAATGATATTTGTATATTGCTCATTATTAATAGTTGATAATGAATCTTGTAAACCAAACGCAGTTAATAAAATTCCAACACATCCTCCAATTCCAATAATCATCATGATTAAATTCTTTTTAAAAGTAAAAACATTTCTTAACATTGATTTTGTTTTAAATTTGATGTGTCTCCAGAAAAAAGCAATTCTTTCTAAAAGAATCTTTTTACCAGCTTTAGGAGCTTTTGGAATTAATAATGAAGCACTATTTTCTTTTAAAACACTATAAGAAATGATTGTGACTGTTAAAACGATTAAGGCAATCATTACTAATGAGGAAATTAAAATGCCACCTAAATTAAATGTATAAACAATATTAGAGATGTTATATAAAGTCCCATACATATTAGCAATGACTGTAGGAAGAACAAATAAACCAACTGATAAACCTAAAATTGCGCCTAAAATTGATGTTAAAAGTCCATAAAATAAGTATTTATTATAAATTTTTAATCGACTATAACCTAAAGATTTTAAAGTACCAATTTGTCCACGATCTTTATTAACTAAACGTGTTATTGAAGTTATTGAAACAAGTAAAGCAATACCATAGAAAAATATTGGAAAAACAGTTGAAAGCTGAATAACTTTATCAACATCGATATCAAAAGTGGAGTAACCTTGGTTTTCATTTCTAGTTAAGATAAATGTCGACATGTTTAAATCTTCAATTGCTTGTTCAACTTGCTCTTTAAACATGTTTTTAAATTCATCCATTTCTTTAGCAATTGGAATGACGCTTTCTACTTGTTCATCGGTCCAATCAGGAAATAATTCTTTAATATATTCTCTAGCGTAATCAGTTAAAGCTTCATCAACCTCTTTTTCTATTTCTTCTTGAATATTGTGGTATTTAAAAGCGTCTTCTAAAAGAAGAGCAGAAGTTTCAACGATTTCATCAACTTTTTTATCTATAAATTCATCATATTCATCATCAAATGTGGATTCGATGTCTTTATTTTTATAAAAAGAAATTTTGACTATAGTTGTATTTAAATAATCGCTATCTTCAGGTAAAAATTCACTATTAAGATAAAAAATAGTATCAAGTTGGCCACTACCAATTAAAGTCGTTTCAGGGTTATGGGATAAATAAGCAGGATCTTCAACAATTCCAACAACTCGATAACTTTCATCATCAATTCTAATAACATCAGAAATTTCGGTATCATCACCAAAATAAGTTTTTAAAGCAACACATTCTTCGTTATTTCTTGGCATTCTGCCTTCAATAATTTTCAATTCATCAATATTCGAATCAGAAAAATCTTTAGCAATTATTCTTCCTTCTTTTTTGATTCCGCCAACATAAACAAATTGGTCCATTTGGTATGAACCTTCAACATATTTAATGTTGCTGACGTTTTCTCTTAAAATATCTTCGTAACTATCGCCAAAACCTATATTAGATTGAATGGAAACATCGTGAAAATTTGTTTCATTGAAATAAGAATTAATAGTTTCTTTTAAATCTGGTCCACTTGATTGAAGGCCAACAATAAAACTAGTTCCTAAAAGAACAATAATTGTAATAGCTAAAAGACGAGAAAAATTATCTTTTATTGATTTAAAAAGGTATTTTAAGTATGTTCCTTTTTTCATAATTTTTACCACTCAATTTCTTCAATAGGAGTAGGATGTTCGTTATATTCTTCGCTAACGATTGTTCCGTTTTTAATATGTAAAACATGGTCGGCCATCGCACATAAAGCAGTATTATGCGTAATTAAAATGACTGTTTTTCCTTCTTTTTTACATAAATCATATAAAACTTTTAAAATCATTTTACCGGTTTCATAATCTAGGGCACCGGTTGGTTCATCACAAAGCAATAACTTAGGATTTTTTGCTAAAGCTCTAGCAATTGAAACTCTTTGTTGTTCACCTCCACTAAGTTGAGAAGGGTAATTATCTTTTCTATTTTCTAACCCGACAAGTTTTAAAGCATCAATACTTTTTAATGGATTTTTACAGATTTCTGTTGCGATTGAAATATTATCAATAGCAGTTAAATTAGCCATTAAATTATAAAATTGGAAAACGAATCCGACGTGATTTCTTCTAAAGAAAGTAAGTTCTTTATCTTTATAAGAGGAGATATCTTCTCCATCAACAATAATGTTTCCGCTGGAAAGTGTATCCATTCCTCCTAAAAGATTTAATAAAGTGGTTTTTCCAGATCCACTAGGTCCAACAATGATAGTAAAATTATTTCTTTTAATATTAAAAGAAAGATGGTCGTTAGCTTTAATTTCTTCACTACCTACCTTATATATTTTTGATACGTTTTTAAATTCAACCAATGTCTCACTTAATTCTTTTGGTTGTTCGTTATTTGTTTTTAATTTTTTGTTTCTTTTCATGCTTTCATTTTAACAACGTTTTTTAAATCCCGGTATCTATTCAAAGTAGATAAATCTAGTTATTAAAACTAGATTAATTAGTTTTTCATTGACTTTATGTGCACGTTTTCTAAAAACAATGTATAAAAAGTTGAGAAAATCAAAAAAATATGAAGATTATCGCTATTTTGAAATGTCGATTTTTAATGACGTCTGTTATCTAAAAGATTTTTATTAAACTTTCTTTACCAAGTGATGTTGAAATAAATTTGTTAAATGTATATATTTATTAAGGATATTCTCGTTTTTAAAGCGAGTTAGAAAGAAGTTAAATTAAAATGAGCAAATAAAAACTTACTTGATTCAATCTTATAATTAGGAGGTTTTTAATATGCTTATTGTAAATAATTTAACTTTAATTAATAAAAAAGATTTAAGAATATTAGTAAAAGATTTCTCTTTTACTTTAAATAAAAACGATAAAATTGGCTTAATCGGAGAAGAAGGAAATGGAAAGTCCTCTTTTATGCTTGCTTTATATAAGGAAGAAGAAGCTAGTAAATATTTAGAAATTAAAGGGGAAATAAATATTAAAAATGAGAAGATTGGTTATCTTCCTCAATTTTTAGATGAAACAAAACTCAATTTATCTTTAAACGAATATTTAAATGAAATAATTGATTATTCTTCTTTAGATTACACACTTTTTTATAAACTTATTGATCAATTAGGAATTGATGAAACTAAGTTAAATGATAATAACTTTAAAATTAAATCTTTAAGTGGTGGAGAACGAATAAAATTTTTATTATTTTCAGTTTTAATCAATGAACCAACTATTTTATTGTTAGATGAGCCTAGTAATGATTTAGATATTTCTTCATTAAAAATATTAGAAAATCTAATAAATTCTTTATCAATTCCTGTTATATTCATTTCTCATGATGAAAATTTATTATCAAATTGTACAAATAGAATCACTCATTTTGAGTCATTAAAATCAAAAAGTGAACCATGAACTACTTTAAGAAATTTATCTTATAAAGAATATAAAAAAGAACGACTTTCTTTTTTAGATAGAAATATTCAGCTTGTTAATAAAGATAAAGAGAATTTCGATAAAAAGATGGAAAAATATCGTCGAGTTTATGATAGTGTTGACTATGCCTTAAATACTGTTTCTCGTCAATGCCCTAGTGAAACAAAAAACTTAAAAGATAAGATGCATGCGGTTAAATCTATTGAAAAAAGACTAGATAAAGAAAAAGAAAATTTAACTAAAAAGTTTGAAGTTGAAGATCCAATAATTTTAAAGTTTAATAATGAAAAGGATTTAATACCACCTTCTAAAATCATTTTAGATTTAGAATTAGAAAACTTAAAAATTAATGAAAATATATTAATCGATAAGCCAATTAATTTATTCATTAAAGGTCCAGAAAAAATCGCAATTATTGGAGATAACGGCGTAGGTAAAACCACTTTATTAAAGATAATTTATGAAAAAATAAAAGAAAAAGACTTTAAAATTGGCTATATGTCTCAAAATTATGAAGACTTACTTTTAAGCTATAAATCACCTTTAAAATATTTAACTAAATCTTATAAAAAAGAAGAACTAGATAAAGTCTATACTTATTTAGGTAGTTTAAAATTTAAAAAAGAAGAAATGGATCGAGAAATTTCATCTTTAAGTGGTGGAGAAAAAGCTAAAATATTTTATTCAAAAATGGTTTTAGATAACGATGAAATTTTAATTTTAGATGAACCAACTAGAAATATTTCACCATTTTCTCTTGATTCATTTATTGAAGCTTTAAATTCATATAAAGGAGCAATAATTGCAATTTCTCATGACCGTAAATTTATTAAAAATGTTTTTGATAAAATTTATTTATTAACTAAAAACGGATTAAAAGAAATAGTTAAAGAAGAAATAGAATAATTATTAAAAAAGTAGTATATTAAATAGCAATGAAAAGAATTATTTATTTTTTGAAAAAATAACTATTTATAACAAGAAAAATATCAAAGCGCTGTCTTTGATATTTTTTTTAAAAATAAATAAATCTTAAGAAAAAGGAGATAAAAAGATATGTTACATTTAGTTGATCACCCACTTATTACAATGAAACTCAATAAAATGAGAGATGAAAAAACCAATACAAAGGATTTTAGAACTTTACTTGATGAAATCGCTTCATTAATGACTTATGAAGTTTATAAAGATTTAAAAGTTGTTCCTACCGGTAAAAAAATTACTACACCTACAGGAGTTACAATCGACAAATTAGGTTTAGAATATTCTCTTGTTGTTGTTCCTATTTTAAGAGCAGGAATTGGAATGAGTAATGGTGTTATTAATATGCTTCCTACTGCAAGAATTGGTCATATTGGTATGTATCGAAATGAAGAAACATTAGAACCAGTTGAATATTTTTGTAAATTACCTCATGTAGAAAATCCACTTGTTTTAGTTTGTGATCCAATGCTTGCAACTGGTGGAAGTGCTTGTGATGCAATCTCTTTAATTAAAAAAAGAGGATATCAAAATATCCGTTTACTCTGTTTAGTTGGCGCTCCAGAAGGTGTTAAAAAAGTAACTGAAACTCATCCAGATGTTGATATTTATCTTTGTGCATTAGATGAAAAATTAAATGAAAAAGGTTATATCATTCCAGGCTTAGGTGATGCTGGAGATAGAATCTTTGGTACTTATTAAAATTTAATCATTATATATTTCATCAACTAATTTAAAAGTTTCGCCAATTGGAAGGTTGATTTCTTCTTTTATATCTCGATTTATTCCTAGTTTTTCTTTATTAATTACAAAAATATTATCTCCGAAGAAGTAGTTAATAAAAGAAGAAGCTGGATAAACATTTAAAGAAGTTCCTCCAATTATTAATAAATCAGCACTTTGAAGGGCAATTAAAGCTTTTGTAATTACATTTGTATCTAATCCTTCTTCATATAAAACTACATCCGGTTTAATAGTTCCTCCACAATGTGGACAAGTAGGAATATTATCCATTTTTAAAATGTCTTCAAGTGAATATAATCTTGCACAATTTTCACAATAATTTCTTTTTATCGAGCCATGAAGTTCAATAACATTTTTACTTCCAGCTTCTTGATGTAAATCATCAATATTTTGAGTGATAATTGTTACTTTTTTATGATATTCATTTTCAAGTTTGGCTAAAAATTTATGAGCAAAATTAGGTTTTGCTTCGGTATTTATCATGAATTCTCGATAAAATTTAAAGAAAATATCACGATTATATTCATAATAAGTATGTGAAAGAATGGTTTCATAAGCAACGCCATATTTACTCTTTAAATTATATAAACCATCTTTACTTCTAAAGTCTTTAATGCCGCTTTCTGTAGAAACTCCAGCTCCACCAAAAAAGACGATTTCTTTAGCATTTTTTATCGAATTTTTTAATTTAATAATTTTTTCATCCATATCTACTAATTATTATAGTTTTAAATTATAATTATTTGAAGTTATGGAAAGTAAAGATTTTAACGAAAAATATTATAAAAAAATTGGGAAATATACTATTGCCCAAGTCATTTGTAATGTCTTTTTTACAGTTATAAAAATATTTGGAGGAATCTTTACTGCTTCAGGCGCACTTTTAAGTGATGGTATTAATTCTTTAGGAGATTGCTTAACATCTTTTATTAGTGCTTTGGCTAATCGAGCTGCAAGTAAAAAAGCCGATAAAGAACATCAATTTGGTCATGAAAAGATTGAAAATTATATTACTTTATTATTTTCAATTTTAATTATTCTTTCTGGCTTAATTTTAATTTATGAAGCAATTGTTTCGATAGTTAATGGAAAATATAAAGATGGTTTAGATCCAGAATTATTGGTTGGTATCATCATTTCTGTTTTTGTTATAGTTAGTAAATTTATTTTAGGAATAGTAGTTTATTTTGGTTATAAAAAGACCAATTCTGCTTTACTTAAAGCTCAATCAACCGATCACTTTTTAGATACAATCGGTTCTTTTATTACTTTAATTGTTTTAACTGTTCTTTATTTAAATATTGATAATGAATCAATTAGAATTTTAGATCCAATTGCTTCGATAATTATCGCAATTATTATTTTAATTGGAGGAATTAGAATCTTTATTGAAAATTCTAATTCACTTTTAGATAGAGCATGTTCTAAAGAAGTTAATGATAAAATAAAAAAAGAAATTTTAGAAATTAAAGGCGTTTTACATATTGATTTATTTAAAAGTAGAATGGCTTCGAACCGCATATTTATCGATGTTGAAGTTAGCGTTGGTGATAATTTATCACTTAAAGATGCTCATGATATTGCTGAAAATATTAAAGAAAAAGTATTAATGAATAATAGTGAAGTTAAAGCAATCAGTGTTCATATAAATCCATCTTCTCATTTAGATCAAGATAGTGAAGTTTATTAAACCTTTGGATAGGTGGCGAAACTGGTAAACGCGTAAGTCTCAGAAGCTTATGAAGCAATTCTTATGAGTTCGATTCTCATCCTATCCACCACGAAAAATTTTTAAATCTCGATTAATTTCGAGATTTTTATTTTTTAATTTTGTTATATATTTAAAATAGATATGTAATTTAACTTTATAATGAAAAATAAGAGGGTCGAAAAAGGCTATTCTTTAGAATATCTTTCTACTTTTATTAAGGTTAAAGAAAGAAAATTATATAAGATTGAAGAATGTTTTATTAAACCATCTAAAAAAATAAAAGCTAAAATTATTGAAGCTTTAGAAATAACTAATGAAGAATATAATGGAAACGAAGATTAAGGAATCCTTATATATTTAAGCAAGAAAAAAATAATGATAATATCATTTTTAAAATTTTAAGAAACAAGATAACTGCGATTGTTAGTGGAATTATCAGTGTTGTTTTGTTAATCGTAACGGTTATTTCGTTTACAAATTGTATTCCTTCTTGGTATACAAGAATTCCTCATTATGATGAAAAACTTTTTGCTTTAAGAGAAGAAGTAATTAATAAGGGAACAAAAGAAGGTGAATTCTATGTGTTTTATCAAGAATTAGAGAACGAACCTTTAAGTAGTTTAAAAATAAGATTCCACGAAAATAAAGAAAGAATAAATGAAACAGACGTTATTTATCATTATAATGATAAGAATTTTGACATTATTTTTGATTTTATAGGTAATCCATTTGAATATTATGTTTATATTGATAGCGGAAAAGTAAATTCTGATATTCGTTTTATTGAGACATATATTTTAGATTTAGAAGAAAAGACTTTTGAACTTGATTATTTTGATGATTTTGATTTAGAAACAATTGCAATTTATAGTGAGATTGCACTCTTTTTAGAAGCTCATATGTTTATAGCGGTTGACACCGTTGATGTTTTTTTAAAGTCTAATTTTAATATTTCTTATGAAACTTTCTTCAGATTAATTCTTAAGGGACAAAGAAATTGTATTGATTACGAGTCAATGGCTTATTATAGAACTTATATTTTATTTGTTCTTTTCCTTGTAAGTGTCGCGATATTTATTATTTCTATAGTTTTTTTTGTTAAAAATAAGAATCTTTTAGAAGAAGAGGAAGAAGATGAAGAAATAGAATTAAAAAACTTTGTTAAAGAAAGAAGAAAACCTCAAAAAGACTGGTCTTTTTCTCCATTTTTAAAAGAAAGAATTTTAGCTTTTATAATTCAAATTGTTTTCTTTATTTGCCAACTTTCTACATTCTTAATTTGGGCTAATTTTATTGAATTCTGGGGAGTTCATACAATCCCTCATATCGATTTTATTATTGATATACTTTTAGCTGCTTTACCAGTTAGTAATATGATGGTTTTATTTATGACTTTAAATATGAAAGTTATTAATAAAGTTCCGTTAATTATGGGTATTGAATATATAATTTGTGGCTTATTATTCTCTGGATTTGAATGTATTGTTATTTATGATTTTTTAAGAATGGATTCATTTTTTAATGATATGATTGTTCATTTCTTCCCTAAGAATTTATTCTTCCCATTAGGATGTTATGCATTTATTTATTATTTCTTATATTTCACTCTTAAAGTTCTTGAAAATAATAAAACAAAACTCGTTTTATTTAGATTAGTTTCTGTTCCTTTAATTGGATTTATTATTTTCTCGATGCTATTCCAACCACTTGTCAATTTAGGTTATTTAGAACCTAATCCATATTTAGAATCAATAATTACTTCAATTACAATTCCGATTACTATTTTTGCTTTAGGTTATATTTTATTAAAAAGACTCCTTGATTTAATTCTTTCTTATAGATTTGGTTATGACGAATTTAAAAAATATCAATGAGGAAATAAATATCAATATATTGTTAATTTATCTGCTATTGCGATATTAATGGTTATTTTTATACTCTCGCTAGTTTTTAGTAACAACAAAGATATGAGTGAAATATTATCATTAAAAGATCTTGTTTATTTACCAATTGCCTTCCCATTTATTCTTTTCTATAAGAGTAGAATTAGAAAGCGAAATATCTTTATCGACTATGGATATTCGACAATGTATCTTGCTGCTAACGTAGTTTCTTATGTTTTAATTGCAATAATGACGATAATGATGCCTAGCGCTTAAAAATATTATTTATCAATCATGATTGAAAGAATTTCTTTATCTGTTTGTTTCATTCCTTTTTTAGCAAGTCGACCAACACTTTGAATAGTTGTATCAACATTATCTTTAATGATTCCATCACCAGCATTGATATTAGAACCATTTTTATACATTTCATAACCTAAAATTCCGCTTTCTAAAGCAAGAGCAATTTTTCCAGCACAACTTGCTTTTGCTCCATCACATATAATTCCACTAGCTAGAGCTAAACCATTAATTATTGTGTGTTCAATTGCTTCTAAAGAATCTTCTAACATAAAAGCAATGGCGCTGCTTGCAGCAATTCCTGCACTAATTGCACCACAAAAAGCTGATAATCTTCCGATATCTTTCTTTTCTTCTAAAGCAACTAAATCAGAAAGAATTAATGATCTTAATAATCTTTCTTCATCGATTTTATTTTCTTGTGCATAAATAATCAAAGGAATAGAAGTTGTGATTCCTTGATTTCCGCTACCAGAAATAATAACAACAGGTAAATTGCATCCGCTCATTCTGGCATCACTTGCTGCACTAGTGTAAGCTTTTGCTTTTTCTTTTAAAGAAAAATTTGAATAGTTTAAGATAATTTTTCCAATTTCGGAACCATATTTATTCTCGATTCCTTCTTTAGCAATTGCATAGTTATATTCGAGTTGTCTTTTTAAATAAGGTTTAATTCTTTCTAAATTATTTGTTTTTGCAAACTCAAATATATCTTTAATATTTAAAGAATTATATTGCTCCGTTTTCTTTTTTATTACATCTTTTTTAGAACAAATAATTTCATCATTTAATCTAATAAAAGTGAAGTTATTATGAAAATCTTCGATTACAACAGTGCATTTATCATTATTTAAAGTTGCTTCTAATTTTATATATAAATTTTTACAAGATTTAGCTAAATTGATATTTACTATATCTTTTTTAATTAATTCATTTAAAAGTGGTAAATTTTCTTCTTTTAATTCGCTTAAAATATCTAATTCATTTTTTGTATTTCCAACGATTAAACCAGCTACAATTGCAGGAATTGCTCCTTTTTTACGATTTGTTTTAGGAATTGTAACTCCTTGAACATTTTTAATAATATTTCCACTTATATATGCTTCAATTTTTGAAGGAATTCCTTTTAAAACCTCAGAAACTTTTGCTCCAGCAAGCGCTAAAGCAATTGGTTCGGTGCATCCTCTTGCAACAATTAATTCATTAATAAGGATATCTTCATAGATTTTGTTCAAATCTTTGTTCATATAGAAAAATTATAATGATTTATAACTTATAATTCATTAAAAAATGTCAAGAAAAATTTAAAATCTTTCAATTAAAAACTCCTCTTTCAATGTTATAATATTCTTCGTAATTAAAAAGTTGTTTTATGAAAGATTTAATAAATGATAAGGCGATAATTTTTGATCTTGATGGCACATTATGGGATGCGCTTATTCCTATTATGGATTCTTGGAATAAAGCCATGAGAGATAATAATCTTTCGTATTCTTTTGATTTAATAAAAACAAAATCTTATATGGGATTAACTCCTGAAGAAACTGTACCTTTAGCTTTTCCGGATGTTCCTTTTGAAAAAGGTTTATCTTATTTTAAATTAGCATTAAAAGAAGAGATTAAATATTTAAAGGATAATCCTGGAAAAATGTATCCAAATGAAGAAGAAGTTTTAAGTATTTTAGAGGAAAAATATCCACTTTTTATTGTTTCTAATAGCGATAAAGGTTATATTGAAAACTATTTAAATTCTTTAAATATGAATAAATATTTTGTTGATCACGTTTGTGCTGGAGATACTTCTTTAGAGAAATGGCAAAACATTTTATTAATTAAAGAAAGATATAATTTAAAAGAAATTATTTATGTTGGTGATACATTAAAAGATTTTAATGAAACTAAAAAAGCAAATGGAATTTTTATTCATGCTGCTTATGGATTTGGGGAAATAAAAGATAAGGTCAATAAAATTAACTCATTAGATGAACTTATTCCTTTAGTTTCAAAATTATTTTAGGTTTTTATTTTTATAAAAATATATTTTAAGGAGATATTATGGAGACAAAAACACAAACAGGAACTCCAGGATTCAAACTAAACTATAAAAGGACGATTATTATCGGATTTGCGTTCTTTGGAATCTTACTTTTATGGCAAGTTTATGATTCATGGTGTCCTACATTTTTGACTGAGCTTTTTAAAGAAGCTTTTAGTATTACTTCAGAAGAAGAAGTCCAATATTTAGTTGGTATTGTTATGGCTTTTGATAATCTCGCTGCTTTAATTTTACTTCCTATTTTTGGTGCTTTATCTGATAAAACTAAATCGCCAATAGGAAAGAGAATGCCTTATATTTTAGTTGGTACTTTAATATGTGCAATTGCTTTCCCATTTGTTCCTTTATTTGTTCATTATAACAATGTTGCTGGAACAATTATTATGATGGCTATCGTTGTTATTTTTGCAATGATGTATCGTAATCCAGCTGTTGCTTTAATGCCTGATTTAACCCCAAAACCATTAAGAAGTAAGGCTAATGGAATTATCAATATTATGGGTTATATTGGCGGAGCATTTGCTACTGTTGTTGGAATTTTCTTTGCAGTTAGCCGTTATTTTAAAGAAACAGAAGGACATGAAAGTGATTATCAAAATATTTGGACAATCGAAATTCCATTTATTGTTGCTTCAGTTTTAATGGTTATTTCAGCTTTAGTTTTATTCTTTACAATTAAAGAAAATAAATTAAAAGATGAACTTGCTGATGAACTTAAACGTGGTGAAGAAGAATCTGAACTTGTTGAAAAAGTTGATGATGATAAACCTTTAAGTAAAGCAAATAAAGCAATGTTAATTTTAATTTTAGCTGCTGAATTCTTCTGGTTCATGGCTGATAATGGAATCGGAACATTCATGACTAACTATACCATGTATTATTTTGAAGCCGATTCTAGTGCTAGTATGATCAACGTTATCGTTGGTGGTGTTGGTTCAGTTATTGGCTTTGCAGTTGGTGGATTAATTGCTAGTAAAATAGGTAGAAAATGGACAGTTGTTTCTGGACTTGGAGTAACTGTTTTATCTTATGTAGTTTGGGCAATTTTATCTGCAACTTTACTTGGTTTCCAACCTGGAAGTGGAACTTTCCCTGTTTTCCTTTATATCATTTGGTTTGTTAAAGGCTTTGGTATGAGCTTAGTTCATGTTAATTCTTATCCAATGGTTGTTGAGCTTTGTAATACTAAAAAGATTGGAAAATATACAGGTTATTACTATGCTTCTTCAATGGCTGCACAAACTATCACTCCAATTGCTTTAGGTTCAATTCTTTTAATTCCTCAATTTGACTTTGGTGTTTTACCATTCTATGCATTAATTTGTTGTGGAATTTCTCTTGCAATATTCTTATTTATTAAAAATATTAAGAGTGGGAAAGTCGGATTTAAAAAAGGCTTAGAAGCAATGGATCAAGATTAAGCTTTATGAAAAAAGAAAAAGTAATTGAAAATATTAATCCGCTATTTTTAAAAGGAGTTGCTCATCGAGGACTTCATAATGACGATTATAGTGAAAACTCTTTAAATGCTTTTAATAATGCAATTTTAAATAATTATCCTTTTGAATTTGATGTTCATTTATCAAAAGATAAAGAAATTATTGTTTCGCATGATTCTTCTTTAAAAAGAATGACTAATAAAGAAGGAATTATTGAAGAATTAACTTTAAAAGAGATTAAAGAAAACTATAAATTGCTCGATAATTCTTTACTTCCTACTTTAAAAGAAGTTCTTTCTTTAAATAATGAAAAAGTTCCATTTGTTATTGAACTTAAACCATATAAAAAGAATTATAAAGAACTTGCTAAAAAAGTAATTGAAGAATTAAAAGTTATTAAAGATAAAAGAAACGTTATTGTTATATCTTTTTATCCTCAAGCCTTATTACCTTTTAAAAAAGAAAAATACATTAGATGTCTCCTCCTTTTATATAAAAGAAGATGGTTAAAAATCTTATCCCCTTTGTTTGAAGGATTTGATGTAGAATACACTTTCTTTAACGATAAAAAATATCATAACTTCAATAAAAATAAGTTTATTATGACTTGGACAATCGATAATAAAGAAAAATATGATTTAGTTAAAGATAATGTTGATTCTATAACTTTTGAAAAAATCGATATAAATCAATAATTCTAATAGGTTAAACTGGTCTAAACCTATTTTTTATCATTTTAGTATCAATTTTTAAAAGAATAATTATAATTTTAATTATGAATAACGATAAAAAGATCTTTTTAAAAAGAAATATTACAAAACTTATATTTGATGCAATATTAATTATTTTAGGATTAATATTTATTATTTTTCCTAATATTTTTGTTTCTAGTGTTGGAATAATTGCTGGAACAATATTTTTACTTATTGGAGTAGGAGGAATTTTAATCTCACTATTTAGTAGTGGATTTTTATTTTCTTCAATCTTTTCAATAATAATTTTTACTATCTTTATTGTTTTTGGTCTTATCTTTATTTTTAATCCTTCATCATTAGTATCGATTTTACCAATTCTTTTAATAGTTTATTTATTAATAAGTGGAATAAATAAAATCTTTTCATTTATAAGATTTAAATATAATAAAGCATTTATATTAAATTTTATTTTAGGAATCATATTTGTAATTAGTGCAATTACATTAATGTTTTTTATTGATGAATTTAATAATTTTATCGGAATCTTAGTAGGAATTATTCTTCTATTAATTGGAATATCTTCTTTAATAGATATTATTTCTAAATTCATAAATAATAAAAAAGATAACTTTAATAAAGAACAAAAGATCATTGATTTTAAAGGAAAAGAAAACGCTATTGATGCTGATATAGTTGATATAAAAGATAGTGATGAATAAAACAAAAAAAGCCTGATCAATTTCAGGCTTTTATTCTTATTCAAGTTCAATGCTTCCGTTATAAAGAGAATAGTATCTTCCTTTCATTTCTAATAGTTGCTCATGATTTCCTCTTTCAATAATTTTTCCATGATCTAAAACTAAGATTGCAGTAGCATTTCTAACTGTTGAAAGACGATGAGCAATAACTAAAACAGTTCGATTTTCCATTAATTTATCCATAGATTTTTCAACAATCTTTTCAGTTCTAGTATCAATATTTGAAGTTGCTTCATCTAAGATTAATAGTGGAGGATGAGAAATAGCTGCTCTAGCTAAAGAAAGAAGTTGTCTTTCGCCTTCACTTAAATTGATTGCGTCATCATAAAGCATCGTATCGTAATTATCTTTAAGTTTAGTAATAAAATGAGTTGCTCCACCAATTTCAGCAGCGGCTTTAACTTCATCGATTGTAGAGTGTCTTCTTGGATATTTAATATTATTTAAAATAGTATCATTAAAAAGATGTGTTTCTTGAGTAACCATTGAGGTAGCTCTTCTAAGTGATTCAAGTTTAATATCAAAAATATTAATCCCATCATAAGTAATTAATCCTTCATTGATGTCATAAAAACGTGTAATTAATGAGATAATTGTTGTTTTTCCAGCTCCTGTTGAACCAACAAAAGCAATTTTTTCACCCTTATTTGCATAGAAAGAAACATCATTTAAAACAAGTTTATCTTTTTCATATCCAAACTTAACATGTTCAAAAACAATGTCACCTTTTAATGGAGTATGTGTATTTTCATCAATTTCCCAATAATATGTATCGTTGATTTTTACTAATTTTACATGACCTTTATCTTTTAACTTTTCTTCATCTAAATCTAAGAAAGAGAAAATTCTTTCACTACCTGCTAAAGCATTTAAAATCGTATTAAAATGGAGTGTGAAGAAGTTAAATGGTTGAGCACTTTGTCTAACATAAATTAAAAATGGCGATAAAGCTGCAATTCCTTCAGGAAGTAAACCATAAGCAATAAATAAAATTCCTACAATCGAGCAAATTGCGAAGTTTAGATAAGACAAAGAAACAATAACAGGAACATTTAATTGAGTATGGAAGAAAGCAGAAGTAGAAGCTTCTCTCCAATCGTTATTTTTCTTTTTAAATACTTCAAATGAATCATCTTCGTGTTCAAAAGCTTTATTAACTTTAATTCCTCTTAAATCTTCTTCAATACAACCGTTTAAAATAGATAAAGTTTCTTGTTGTTTTCTAAAATATTTACGACATTTACGTGAATTTATTCCAATAAAGATAATAATTGAAAGAATAATAAATGTTGCGATTAAACTCATATAAACATTAATTAAAAACATACATAAAATAGTTCCAATAATGTTACAAATTGAGAAAACAATGTTTGCAAATGATTGGTTCAAAGCATTGATTGTTGAATCAACATCATTTGTAAAATAAGACATAATTTCACCAACCTGTCTTCTATCAAAATATTCAACAGGTAAAGCTAAAACTTTTTTAATTAAATCTTCTCTAAGTTTAAAAACAACTCGTTGAGAAAGTCTAATCATGATTTGAGTATAAGAAAGATTTGCTAAGGCTCCTAAAAGATAAATTAAAGCCATTAAAGATGTATATCTAACTGTATAGGTAAAATCTTTAGCTAAAATACCATTAGCAATAACATCTTTAAGCATGAAAGTGCCATAAATTTGGGCAAAAGATGTATAAATGACTAAAAGTAAAACAAGGCAAAGACCTAGTCTATAACCTTTAAAATATCCTAACAATCTCCATAAAGTTTGGAAACTATTCTTACTAAATCTTCTTTTATTAACAACCTTTTCCATAGCCTATAAACCCTCATTTTGAATTTCGTTAATGTCCTTATAGATAGGATCGTTAATAGCAAGATCAGCGTGAGTACCAATTGAAGAAATAAACCCTTTTTCTAAAACGATAATTTGATCACTGTCTTTGATAGTAGATATTTTTTGAGAAATAACAATTTTAGTTATATCTTTTAAATTATTTTTTAAGTTTTCTTTAACTTTAGCTTCGGTAATTCTATCTAAAGCCGAGAAAGAATCATCTAAAATTAAGATTTTTGGTTTCATTAAAATGGCTCTAGCTAAACAAACTCTTTGGCGTTGGCCACCACTTAAATTTGTTCCACCTTCTGAAAGCATTGTATTAAAACCATCATCTAAATCATTGGTAATAAAATCATATGCGCAAGCAATCTTTGCAGCTTCATAAACTTCTTCATCAGTTGCATCTTTATTTCCCCATTTAATGTTATTTAAAACCGTGTCATTAAATAAGAATGGATTTTGGAAAGAAACTGAAATATTTTTTCTTAATTCATGAATTGAATATTCTCGTATATCGTGCCCACCAATTAAAATATTTCCTTCAGATACATCATAAAATCTTAAAAGTAAGTTAATAAGTGTAGTTTTTGAAGAACCAGTTTGTCCAACAACACCAACAAA
Organism: uncultured bacterium; assembly: GCA_949299395.1. GTDB lineage: Bacteria > Bacillota_I > Bacilli_A > RFN20 > CAG-826 > Onthovivens. The sequence goes on from CASGAB010000008.1 coordinate 43,980, forward strand.
TGCACCTTGTTTAATTTTTAAAGAAACATCATTTAAAACATAGTTTTTATCATTAAAATAGGAAAAACTTACATTTTTGAATTCAATGTTTCCGTCTTCTACAACTAAAGGAGAATTTGGATTATCTCTAATTTCACTATTTACATCTAACATTTCTTTAACACGAGTAACTGAAGCTTCAGCTCTATTAAAATTAAGCATAACGTTTGCTAACATTTGAGTTGTTGCTAAAAGTTGAGTTAAATATGTTAAAAACATTGATAAATTAATAATTAAAGAAGCATATTTATCATCTAAAGCTAAATAGCCACCTAAATATAAAAGTCCAACAGTTGTGCCATATAAAATGAGTTCTTGTATAGGCATCATAAGCGCGTTTGCGCCCATTGCATTATTAGCTGATTTTCTTGAATTTTCGTTGATTTCTTTAAACTTTTCTTCTTCGTAATTTTCTTTTACATAGCTCTTAACAGTTTTAATAGCAACGATTGATTCTTTTGTTGATCTATTCATGCTATCAACTATTTTTTGAATTTTAATAAATCTAGGTTTTACATAAATAACGATTAAATACATGCTTAATCCAGCAAGAGGAATTGAAATAAATAAAACCCAAGATAATTCAGGCGAAGTAATGCTAGCTAAAATTAAAGTTGCAATTAACATTACAGGAGCTCTAAAAAGAGGTCTAAATGAAACTGAAACAGTATCAGCAATGATGTTGATATCACTTGTTAATCTCGTTAATAAAGAAGATGCACTAACTGAATCTAAATTATGGAATGAATAATTTTTTAATTTTGCATATTCAGCAGTTCTAATTTCATATCCAACGCCTTTAGAAAAGCGAGCAACATATTTAGCAAATAGAACGCCACAAAGGAAAGCTAGAATACCGCATAAAATCATTGTGACTGATAAAAATACAACAACATCTGTATGAATTTCATAAGTTGTTCCAATAGGAGTAATGCCTTTTTCAAGCATTTCAGCCATTAAATAAGGACACGAAAGTTCAAGTAAAGACTCGATAATTATCGTAATTGCTGCGATAAAAAAATCTTTTTTATAAGGACCTATGTATTTATATAACAACTTAAACATGCAATAATTTTATACTTGTAAACAAGTATAATCAAACTAATAAAAAATATTTTTAAAAAATTTAGCACTTAACTATTGACAGTGCTAAAAACGGTCTTATAATATAGTTAGCACTTAGGAAGGTAAAGTGCTAAAACAAAATACTTAATAATTATTTTGGAGGTTTATTATATGACTTACGATTTATATGACACATTCTATGACACATTATTTAATGATGGAAGAAATTCCAGAAATATGATGTTAAGAACAGATATTTTAGAAGAAAATGATTCTTATGTTCTTTATATCGATATGCCTGGAGCTAAAAAAGAAGATATTAAACTCGACTACGTTGATAAATATTTAAAAGTTTCTTATAAAGAAAAACAAGCTATTGATAATGAAGGTAAAGAAGATAACCATAATCACTATGAAGGAAAATATTTAAGAAGAGAAAGATTTAATGGTTCATATTCTAGATCATTCTTATTCAATGATATCGATGCAAACAACATTGAAGCTTCATATACAGATGGTGTTTTAAAAGTTGTTTTACATAAACGCATCGAAAATAATGCTAAAGCAATTGAAATTAAATAGTTAAAAGCTATATTCGCTCCTTATAGCCCTTATGTCTTGCCCTTTGCATAAGGGCTTTTCTTTATATCCTATTTAAATATTATTAAAGGGATAGGATTATCCCTTAGCCCTTCACAAACAAGAATGCTTTCATCGAGTAAGTTTTTACACATTTTTAATAAATTTTTTAAAAATTTTTAATACTTAGTTTTATATGAAATAAAGTGAGATTTCATTTTATAATTATAAAAATGAATAAATTAATTAATTGAATTTTTACCTAATTTATCATATTATTTATAAGCATTGCGCTAGTAGCTCAACTGGATAGAGTGTTTGGCTACGAACCAAGAGGTTGCGGGTTCGACTCCTGCCTAGCGCGCCAAAAAATATGAAATTACCCCCAAAAGTTGCACTGAACAAAATTATTATGTAATGTGTAACAAAGGGGGTTTTTATGTTAATTAACAATCAAAAAAAGCTCGAGGCC
>CASGAB010000009.1 GCA_949299395.1 uncultured bacterium
GGCCTCGAGCTTTTTTTGATTGTTAATTAACATAAAAACCCCCTTTGTTACACATTACATAATAATTTTGTTCAGTGCAACTTTTGGGGGTAATTTCATTTGTGATGGAGCACCATACGGGAATCGAACCCGCATAACTAGCTTGGGAAGCTAGTGTTCTACCATTGAACTAATGATGCGCTTTTAACTTTTATGATTATAACATAAACCATAAAAGTAGTTTTTATTTTATCTAGAAATATTTTTTAAATATCGAATTCCCTTTTTTAAAGCAAGATTATCATCAATATAATTATTTTCATTAACTGAAAAAGAAGCTTGTCCTAAAAGAGTCGTTCTTACTTTTGTATCTGCTCCATATTTATAAAGTTCAGTATTAATTGATTTTCTTCCAAATCCATGGAGTGAATTATGATCTAAATTAGCCAATTTTAAATAAAAGTTTAATTTTCTTTGAACCTTTTTATGATATAAAGGAAAAAGAAAATCATTCTTTTTGATCTTATTTTTTAATATATATTCTTTTAAATATTTGGCATTATCATTGGTATAAACAATTGTTTTATAAGAAGAAGTACTTTTAAGTCGATAAGAAATCTCGTTATTTATCGATAATTTTTGTTTATTTATATTTATATATGCAACACCTCTTTTAAAATGAATATCTTTTCTTTGAATTCCTAAAAATTCACCAATTCTTAAACCACTAAAATATAAAAGACGTAATAAACAGTTATCATTAAAATCATTTACAACACTTAAAAGATGATACAAATCGCTTAAAGGAGTGTATTTATTTTTACTATTTAATTTTATTACTTCAACAATTTTAAACGGTTTAATAAATTCAATTAAATCATCACGAAGCTCACTATCAATTAATCTTACTTTTCTTGCATAATTAATCATATCTTTTAAAATTGTTAAAATTGAATTTTTATAATGGACTGTTACATTTTTATTTTTTAATTTATTACGAAAAGATTCGATGTTTTTAAGATTAAATAATTCATTAAGATCATTATTAAAAAAAGGTATTATATAATTATCTATCTTTTTTGAAAGATAATAAGTATAAGAAAGAGAACATTCCATTTCTTTAAAGTTGATATATCGGATTGAGAAAGAAGTTAAATCATTATTTTCGTTATTAATCTTTTTATTTTTATTAAGATTATCTTTAATTTCAAAATAAATCTTTCCTTCTTCATCCATCTTTAATTCGAAAGAGCCATTAATAAGATTATTAATCATTTTATTTTCATTCATATTTTTTTACCCTCCAAAAATAAAATAAAAAAACTACTATAATAGTAGTTTTTTTGTGGCTATTATATTAAGAAAATGAAACTAATATTTTCAATAATTTTTCTTTTTATAAAGGAAGGATAAATCGATTGATTTTTAATGATTCATTATTATCAAAATATTCATAAATTAGGTCTTTTTTAATCTTTATTTTGTTATCACTTAAGATCTTTTTTAAATTTTTATATGCATCTAAAAAAGAAACTTTATTTATTTCATAAATTAATGAAATACTTTTATCAATTTCTTCAATATTTTTTTCTTTATAATCTTTAATTAAAGGGATACAGACTTTAATTTTAATCATTTCATTATTATCAAAAATTTGATCTTTATTAATAAATGATTCTTTAGGAATGATAATAAAAGGGTTTTTCTTTTCAAAGATATAATTCTTACTTAAAGCATGGATATAAATTTCTTTTAAAAGAGAAGGTAAAATCGATAAATCTTTAACATTTCTTTCTTCATAATAATAAATAATTTTTTCGGTTTGTTTTCGATATGTTTTATTGGTTGATGAAGAAAGAAAAAGTAAAGATTGATCGATATCATCTTTTTTCTTTTTTAATAATTTAATTAATTCTTCTTTTTTCTCTTTTTTTAATATCGATTCATTATTTATATCGTTTTCAAGATAAAACTCTTTAATTTCTTTTTTAGTTAATCCAGCATTTAAAAGAAGTGAAATTTCATTTAAAAGAACAAAAATTGATTCATCATAATATCGATAAGAAGTATTTTTATCTTTATAGTAAGGTTTAATCAAACCACTCTCTTCAAGTTCTAGTAAAAATTGACGAGAAAAAGAAGAAGCTTTTGTAACTTCAAACATTGAATAAACCTTTTTATCATTAACAAATTTCATATCTTTTATTTTTTTCTTTTTTGTTTATTAAATTCATATAAAGCGATAGTCATTGCATTAGTTATATTAAGTGAATCAATTTTTGGAGAAATATAAATTTTTATTGGATTTAAATCTTTATATAAATCGTAATTTAATCCAGTTGCTTCATTACCAAAAGCAAGAGTTGAATAGCGATTAGTTAAATTATTAAATTTATATTCATCAAGATAGTTCTCAGTTTGTAACATAAATGAATAAATATCATGGTTATTGTATTTTTTCTTATATTCTTCAAGAGAAGAAAAATATTCAATGTTAACACTAAAAATTGAACCCATTGAGGAACGAATTACTTTTGGATCGAAAATATCAACTCCCGGTAAAATAATTGCAATATTTTTAAAATCAAAACCTAAAGAAGAACGAATCATTGTTCCTAAATTACCCATATTTGATGGATTATCTAAAAGAACATGCTCTTCGTTTATATCTAGATTAGTTTCATATTTTTTAAAGATTCCAATAATATAAACATTTTCTTTATCATTACTTAAGATATTAAAGATTTTATTAGAAGAAGTGATTTCGATTTTTTCTTTATTTACAAGGTGATAAATCTCATTAATAACTTCTTTATTTTTAAAAGATGAATGAATGTAAACTTTTAAAACGTATTCATTCTTATTTTTTAATAATTCAAGAGTTGGAAATGCTCCTAAAGAGTAGCTGTAATCGTTTATTTTTTTATATTTACTAAATTCCATAAAATCCAAAAATAATATACCATAACTCGCGATTTTTTTCTTTTAAAAATAATGAAAATTGTTAAAAAAATGTTTTAAAGAAAAAAACTCATTCTTATTGATAAAAATTATAAAAAAATACTATAAAAAAATGGACTTTTAAAATATAATTTTAATGTATGAATAATTATGATGTAATTTTGGTCGGTGCTGGTCCTTGTGGAATCTATGCAGCATACGAACTCGTAAAAAATAATAAAAACTTAAAAATATTATTAGTTGATAAGGGAAACGATATTTATCATCGTACTTGCCCTATTTTAGATGGAAAAATTAAACAATGTCCTCAAAATATTTATGGAAATAGTGGATGCTATCCAGCATGTTCTATGACTCATGGATTTGGAGGATGCGGTGCATATAGTGATGGTAAATTTAATATTACTTCTGAATTTGGTGGATGGCTTAATGAATATTTACCAAAAGAAGAAATTTTAGATTTAATTCAATATGTCGATAAGATTAATTTAGAGCATGGTGCTCCTACTTCAATCACTGATCCAACAACAAAAGAAGTTCTGGATATCGAAAGAAAAGGTTTAGCAGTTGGATTAAAACTTTTAAGAAGCCAAGTTAGACATTTAGGAACTGAAGTCAATTTAAAACTTTTAGCTTCAATTTATGAAGAATTAAAAGAAAATATCGATATGAAGTTTGCATGTAATGTTACTGATATTATCGTTGATGAAAACAACCATATTAAAGGTATCATCGATGAGAAAAATGAAGAATATTTTGCAAAATATGTTGTATTCGGTGTTGGTAGACCTGGTTCAAGTTGGTTAAGTAGTGTTTTATCTAAACACGGATTAAAAGTTTCATCAAATAGAGTTGATATCGGTGTTAGAGTTGAAACTAACGACGTTATCATGACTGACATCAATAAATATTTATACGAAGGAAAATTTATTTTTAAAACAACAGTTGGTACAACTTGTAGAACATTCTGTTCAAATCCATCTGGCCATGTTGTTATTGAAAATAATAACGGAATTATGGTTGCAAATGGTCACGCATATAGTGATCCAAAACTTGCAAGTGAAAATACTAACTTTGCTATTTTAGTTTCTCATAGATTTACTGAACCATTTAAAGATGCAAATGGATATGCTTATGAAGTTGCTTCATTAGCAAATAAATTATCAAATGGTTCGGTTATTGTTCAAAGATATAGTGATATTGTTAAAGGAAGAAGATCAACCTATAAACGTATTAATGACAACTTCGTTATTCCTACATTAAAGGAAGCGGTTCCTGGTGATTTAGCACTCGTTTTACCATATAAAACTATGCAATCAATTAGAGAAATGCTTGAAGCATTAGATCATGTCACTCCAGGTATTGCTAGTGGAAGCACATTACTTTATGGCGTAGAAGCTAAATTCTATAGCGATAGAATAGATTGCGATAATAATTTTGAAACACAAATTGGTGGATTATATGTTGGTGGCGATGGTGCTGGTATTACAAGGGGTTTAGCTCAAGCTGGTGCTAATGGCGTCTATATCGCTAGACAAATTTTAAAGAAGGAAGGAGAGAACAATGATTAATTTATTACAATTTAAAACAGTTTTTGATGAATTAACAGTCAACGCTATTTTAGATTGTATTTTTGTTGTCTTGACTTTAGTTTTTATTAATTTAATCATTGATTACTTTGTAAAAAGAAACTTAATTAGAATATCGCTTGGTGTTGCTAGTGGAGTTTTCTTTTTATCACACGTTTTCTGTTTTGATGGATTACAATTATTCTCTCTTTTAGTTATTTTCCTTGTTGCATTCACTGGATTATTTATTAATCTTGCTGAACTTAGAACGTTTATTGCAAATAAATCTTCTCAAAAGAAAAATGATAAAGTCCTTCAAAAGAAAAAAGGTGAAGTCGATCGTATTTTTGATCATGAAGAAGTTTATAAAATTATTAATGAAACAGTAACTTATCTTTCAAAGCATAAAGTTGGTGCGTTAATAACTTTTGAAAGAAAAGATAAATTATCTGATATTGTTAAAAACGGAACACTTGTTAATTGTCCAATCTCTTTTGAAATTTTAGCTACAATTTTCTATCCAGGAACAAGACTTCATGATGGTGCTGTAGTTATTAAAGACGATAAAATTTTAGCTGCAAGTGTTTACTATACTCCAACAACTAAACCATTGGTTGGAAAATATGGTTCAAGACATAGAGCTGCAATTGGAATTAGCGAAATTTGTGATGCTGTTACAATTGTTGTTAGTGAAGAAACTGGTAGAATTTCAATTGCTTATAATGGCGAACTTGAAAGTTATACTGCTGATAATTTCTTTACTGCATTTGAAAATATCATGTCATTAACTAGTGAAAATAACGATTAATATCGTTTATTTTTATTTATGAAAGAAAAAAAGAACTTAGAACTTTATAACTATTTAATTAAAGAATTATCTCTAATTCAGCTTTATAAAATTGAAATTGATGAAGATAAAAAGAATTCGTTAATTGAAGAACTAGAAAAAGAATTAATGGATGAACTTAACTATTTTGAAAATGTTAATTTCTCAAGAATCAATTATTTTTATAAAGATTATCACCCTTCTCCACTTAATCGAATTGTATTGTTACTAAAAGATAAAAGTGGAAATTATTATTTAAAAAAGGATGAAAAAGAAGGAAGTTATTTACTTCTTAATGGTCTATTAAATATCGATCAAAAGATCGATATTAAAATAGAAGAACTCTTAAAAGAAAACGATATTACATCAAAAAAAACTGATATAAGTCTTAAATTAATGAAATATCGTAAACCATTTGAAAACGAGAATTTCTATTATCCACTTCCTGAATATTTGATGATATTTGAAGTCATTATCGATGAACTAAATAATGATTCTTATCAAAGATTTAGTGAAGAAGAATTAGAAAAAGTTAACTTAACAAAAGAAATTAATAGTCTCGATTTAAAAGATATAATCGAAACATTAAAAAATAAAAAAGACTTAATTATTGATTAAAAAGGAGAAAATTTATGTCAACACACATCAAAAACGGAGCACATTTTGCTAAAACAGTCTTAATGCCAGGAGATCCTTTAAGAGCAAAATATATTGCTGAAAATTTCTTAACAGATTATGAAGAAGTCACATCAGTTAGAGGAATCTTAGGTTTTACTGGAAAAACAAAAGAAGGAAAAGAAATCAGCGTTATGGCTAGTGGTATGGGTATTCCTTCAATCGGAATTTATTCATATGAACTTTTCACTGAATATGGCGTTGAAAATATTATTAGAATCGGAACTTGTGGTTCTTATCAAGAAGAATGTAAAGTTGGTGATGTTATTTTAGTTTCAAGTGCATGTTCAAATTCAAACTATGCTTCTCAATTTGATCTTAAAGGTGGCGCAATTGCTCCTTGTAGTGATTTTAATCTTTTATTAAAAGCTTATAATCATGCTCATGAAATGAATATTCCTGTTCATGTTGGTCCAATCTTCTCAAGTGACATTTTTTATGATGCTGATAAAGATTATTATAAAAAATTCCAAGCTTTAGGAGTTTTAGGTGTTGAAATGGAATCTTACGGCTTATTCTTAAATGCTATGAGATTACATAAAAAAGCATTATGTATTTTAACTGTTAGTGATACATTCGTTGGAAAAGAAAGAGACTTAACTCAAGAAGAAAGACAAACAAAACTTAATGAAATGTTTAAACTTGCTTTAACAATGGCAGATTAGATAGTAAAATATTGACTATTATGGTTTTGAATCCACTTATTTTAACTGACAATAGTGATGTTGCAATTACGATTATCGCGGTTATTGGAGTAATTTTACTTGTTGCTCTTCTTTTAGTCGCGATTTTATTTCCTATTTTAAGAAAGAAATACATGTATCGTAATTTCCGCCTTGTTTATCATAAAAAGATTTATGAAATCGCAGAAAAAAACGATTATTTATTATTAAATAATGTTCATTTAAGAAATAAAGAAGTAAGTGTTGCAACAATTGATCATATTTTATTTGCTCATAAATATATTTATGTTATTAAAGATAGATATTATAAAGGCGCAATAAGTGGTAATAAAAAAGATAGTGTCTGGTTATTTTTCAATAAAGCAAACGAAAGAACTGAAATTCACAATCCAATGATTATTAATAAAACTAGAATTGAAAAGTTAATTTCATTAACCGGAATTAGCCAAGATTTATTTGTTTCAATTATTTTAGTTAATGATGATTGCGTTATTCAAAATCCAGAAGAATTGAATTCAAAAAGAAGTTATATTGTTTCGCGTGCTAAACTTCCAAAATTAATTAGAAGTTTAGAAAAAAATAAAAACGTTAAAGATATTAACCAAGAAACTTTAGAAGTCGCAGTTCAAGAAATTTATCGACTCTATGGTAAAGGTAGTGAAGGAAATGATTAAAAAGGTATATCAACAATTTTTAAAGAATTTCAATGTTACTATAAAATTTAGCAGCTTAATCTCAGTATTCTTCATTATTATATATGTCTTAATGGTCTTGCTCTTAAGCTTTGCACCTACAATTTTTAGTGATTTTTTAGGATATATTCTTTTAATGATTATCCTATATTTTTTAGTTAGTTTCCTTTCACCATATTTTTATTCATATTTTGCTAATAATTTAGCCCTTGAAACTAAAGATAGCTCTCAAGTTAATATAGTTTCTTTTTTAGGAACAAGAATAATCGGCAAAAGAAGAGGAATTAGAAATATTCAACAACTCTTTAAATGGCTTTTATGGTCTTATTTAATCTATTTAGTTTTAGAATTAGTAATTGTTTTTATAGTTGTTGGAATCGGTCAAACTATTGAAGGAAGTCAAATAAAAGCTTTTATTGAAGAATTTAAAAATATTAATACAATGCTGGGAAATGAGATGTATTTACAAGAATTAACTAATCTAGTTTTAAAATATGAAAAAACCATCGATTTAGTTTCAGGAATTTCTAATTTTATCGCTGTAAGTGTTGCTTTTTATTTCTTTTTATATAAATTTGCTCGTTCATTTATTAATTTTTATGCAATGCAAGGAGACGGAAGATTCGCAATTGCACCATTTTTTATTAATAAATCAGTTAAAAGAACTTTAGCTTTAAAAGAATTTGGTTATAACAAAAATTTCCATATTTTATTATTGCCTTATTACATTGGAACAGTTGTTATTTTTTCTGCCTGTTATTTATTAATGTTTTTCTTTTTAAACACAAGTCCAATGTTAAATTCTTTAACTGCTATGATTGTAACTGTATTTATACTTTTACCATTTTTACCGGTTATTCTTAACTTTAATATGTTAAATAGCGAAAAATTTAGATTTTATTATTTAAAAACAAGTAGCGAAGATTTAACTGAAATGTTTAATTCACAAGTTAGTCAACATCAATTCGCTTCAAAAGAAGAAGAGGAAAAGTTTAAAAAAGACTTTGATGATTTTAATAATAAAGTTCAAGAAATGCTTAATGAAAATAAAGATAAATTTAACGAAGATAAAAATGACGATAATATAATAGATAATAAAGAAGACGATAAAAAAGACGAATAGTGTGAAAAAGTTTTTTGGTGAAATATTAGTTTTAATTGGATCAATTGCTTTAACTCTTATTCCTTTAGCTGGAGGAATAACTATTTTGGTTGCTCTTTTTCGCCATCAACTTGATATTTTAACTTTAACTTCTTATCCAATTGGATGGATTTCGTTATTATTAACAGTGTTTGTTCATATTTACGGATTTGTTTATTCAATCCTTTCTTTAAGAGTTATTTCTTTAGGTAGAAGTAGTAAAAAAAGTTTATATATTTCTTTACCTTTTATTGTCGTTGAAATATTTAGAACAATATTTGTTTATGTATTAGTTGGTGATTTTGCTTACCTTAATTTTTTTACTACAATAATAATCCTTACATTTATTTTCTATTCAATTCAATTATTCGGTTTTATTTTAAATTATAAGAAAACCATTTAATCTTTTTTAAAATATCTTCGATAGTACAGGCGCATTTTGATAAATAAAATGCGTTTTTTATTTTCTTAAAAAAATTATTGTAAAATTATTTTAAATATTATAAAATTAAGTCGGTAAAAAAATACCGAATAGAATTATGAAGACTCAGTTATCAAAAAATCAAATAAGGAGACTTCCTGATTATCTAACTTATTTACTCAAAAAAGAAAATGAAAAAGTTGAGTATATATCAACTCTGGAAATTGCTAGAGATTTATCTTTAAATAGCGAACAAGTTAAAAAAGATATGCAAGCAATCTCATCTTCTTCAGGAATTCCTAATAAAGGAAGAGAAGTAAATAAGCTCATTAATGATATTCAAAATATCTTAGGATATAACGAAAATCATAAAGCGATTTTAGTTGGCTGCGGTTCTTTAGGTAAAGCAATATTAAATTACAATGGATTTAAGGATTATAACCTTGAAATTGCTGCAGCATTTGATAGTAATAAAGATTTAATAGGTAAAACTATTAACAACATTCCGGTATTTGACGTAGATGATATAAAAGAAAAAAGAAGAGAGTATGACGCTTCAATTGGAATTATTACTGTTCCAAGTAGTGAGGCACAAGGAATTGCAATCCGTCTTGCCGCTTCTGGAATTGAGGCAATTTGGAATTTTGCACCAATAAATTTGGATGTCAACGGTGATGTTATCGTTTCAAATATGAATATGGCTCAATCATTAGCCAGCTTAGCTCATCGTTTGTATATTAAAAAAAATAAAATAAAGGAGTAAGAAATTAAATGGAAAAAGAATTAGACCCAAAAGCTGTTGCTGAAGTTAATGGCTTAGTTGAAAAAGGTTTAGTTGCCTTAGAAAAATTTCGTGAATTAAATCAAGAACAAGTAGACTATATCGTTGCTAAAGTTTCTACTAAAGTCTTAGATCAACACGAATATTTAGCACGTTTAGCTATCGAAGAAACAAAAAGAGGTGTTTTCGAAGATAAATGTACTAAAAACTTATTTGCATGTGAATATGTTGTTAATGCAATGAGACATTTAAAAACTTGTGGAATTATTTCTGATGACCCAGTTACTGGTGTTACAGAAGTTGCTGATCCACTTGGTGTTATTGCTGGTGTTACTCCTGTTACAAACCCAACATCAACAACAATCTTTAAATGTTTAATCGCTTTAAAAACAAGAAACCCAATTATCTTTGGTTTCCACCCAAATGCACAAAATTGTTCAGTTGAAACAGCAAAAATCATTCACAAAGCAGCTGTTGAAGCTGGTGCTCCAGAAAACTGTGTTCAATGGATTGAACATCCATCATTAGATGCAACAACAGCATTAATGCATCACGAAGGCGTTGCTTGTATTTTAGCTACAGGTGGCAACGCAATGGTTACAGCAGCTTATAGTTGTGGTAAACCTGCATTAGGTGTTGGTGCTGGTAACGTCCCTGCATATGTTGAAAAAACTGCAAATGTTGCTCAAGCAGCAAATGATATTTTAATGTCAAAGGCATTCGATAATGGTATGGTTTGTGCTTCAGAACAAGCTGCTATTGTTGATAAAGAAATTTACGACGAATTCGTCAAAAATATTAAAAGATATGGTGCATATATGTGTAACAAGCAAGAAAAAGAAATGCTTGAAAAATATATGTTCAGACCTACAAAAGATGGTAAATCAACTGCATTATTTGCTGGTTTAGTTGGCCATCCAGCTTGGGAAATTGCTCATGAAGCTGGTTTTGAAGTACCAAAAGAAACTCCAATCTTATTAGTTGAATGTTCAAAAGTTGGTATGGATGAACCATTAACAAGAGAAAAATTATCACCAGTCTTAGCTCTTATTAAAGCTAAAGATTCAAAACAAGGTGTTGATCTTGCTGAAAGCATGGTTGAACTCGGTGGTTTAGGTCACTCAGCTTGTATCCATACAGCAGATAAAGCTTTAGTTGATGAATTCGGCAAGAGATTAAAAGCATGTAGAATTATTTGGAACTCTCCAACAACATTCGGTGGTATCGGTAATATTTATAACTCATTCCTTCCATCAATGACTTTAGGTTGTGGTTCATACGGACACAACTCAGTTAGTGGTAACGTTAGTGCTATTAATTTAATTAATATTAAAAGAATTGGTAAGAGGAGAAATAACATGCAATGGTTTAAAGTTCCAAGCAAGATCTATTTTGAAAGAAATAGTGTTCAATATTTAAAAGATGCTAAAAACCTCAATAAAGCATTCATTGTTACTGACCAATCAATGGTCCAATTAGGCTTCTTACAAAAGGTTTTAGATCAATTACAATTGAGAAGAAATGACGTTCAAATTCAATTATTTACAAACGTCGAACCAGATCCAGATATCACAACAGTCAAAAAAGGTGCTGAAATGATGAGAGGATTTGAACCTGATACAATTATTGCTTTAGGTGGTGGTTCAGCAATGGACGCAGCTAAAGGTATGTGGTTATATTATGAAAATCCAGAAGTTAACTTTGATGATTTAAAACAAAAATTCATGGATATTAGAAAGAGAGCATTTAGATATCCAGAATTAGGTAAAAAATCAAAATTAATCTGTATCCCAACAACTTCAGGTACAGGTAGTGAAGTCACTCCATTCGCAGTTATTTCTGATAGAGCAAATTCTAAGAAATATCCATTAACTGACTACACATTAACTCCAACAATAGCTATTATCGATCCAGAGTTTACAACTAACTTACCTCCAAAAGTTACAGCTGATACAGGTTTAGACGTTTTAACTCATGCTCTTGAAGCATACGTTTCAATGTTAGCTAGTGATTATACAGATGCATTAGCAATTCAAGCAATTCAAATGGTCTTCGAATATTTACCAAGATGTGTTAAAAACGGTAAAAACGATCTTGAAGCTAGAGAAAAAATGCACAACGCTTCAACAATGGCAGGTATGGCATTCGCTAACGCATTCTTAGGTATGTGTCACTCAATGGCTCATAAGATTGGTGGTCAATTCCATGTTGTCCATGGTAGAGCTAATGCAACATTATTACCATTCGTCGTTAGATATAATGGTGAAGTCCCACAAAAATTAGGTACATGGCCAAAATATAATGTCTACGATGCTGATAAACGTTATGCAAAAATCGCAAGATTACTTGGTTTAAAAGCTAAAACAGATGCTGAAGGTGTTAAATCACTAGCAGACGCTATTTATAAACTCGGTATTGAATGTGGTGAAGCAATGAACTTCAAATCAGAAGGCATCGATCAAAAAGAATGGTTCGATAAAGCTGAAGAATTAGCTTATCTCGCATTCGAAGATCAATGTACACCATGTAACCCACGTATTCCTCTTGTTAAAGATATGACTCAAATCTTAAAAGATGCATACGAAGGTTATAATCCAGAAAAATAGTTGATTAAAAAAATACAAATTAAAAGGCGACCTCGGTCGTCTTTTTATATTAAGATTGTATTAATTTTCATCAATTTTTGCATAAAATTGATCTCTCGTTACATTCCTGTATATAACAGGTGATATATACAAGGGGTGGTGGGGAGATCCATTTTATAAATAAAATTAGGAACGTAACCCCATTCCTATTTTATTTATATGTCGGATTTTTTTATTTTTTTTAAAATCTAATTCTTTTATAATTTCTTCTTCACTAATTCCTGTTTCCTTTAAAAATTTATCAAAGTAATCATAATTGATTTTTTCAAAATCCATTATTGCATGTGCATCAACTCCAAAGATAAATTTATTTCCAATTTCTTTAGCTTTTTTAAAGAAATATGGAGAAGGATAGTGCAGGCATCCAAATTTCATAGCGGTATATTTATTATTTGTATCACCATTTATATTTATTTCTAAAGGTATGTCTTTTCTTTTTGCTGCTAAACAAATTTCTTCAATTATTTGATCAATTTCAGGAGTAATAGTAGTTATACGATTAAAGAATAAATCAGGATGAGCTACATAATTAAAATATCCTGACTTAATTCCTTTGATTAAGTCGTTTTTATATTTAATTAAACCTTTTAAATAATCATTTTGATGGAAGTAGTAGCAAAAATTATTATTTTTATCATAATAACAGTGTTGACCAATAATCATGTAATCTAAGCCGTATTTATCGTAAAGTTCTTTATAATAATTATCTCTATCTTCGATATATTCGATTTCTAAACCAATAAAAATGTTAATCTTATCTTTATATTTTTCATTTAATTTTCTTAAAGAATTCAAATAATCTGGAAAATCTTCATCAAAAGACATTCTCATTGATTCATGAGTAACATTTTTAAAAGGAGCATGATCACTAAAACCAAGGTTTTTATAACCATGTTCAATTGCTTTTAAAACATATTCCTCATCTTCGTTATAAGCGTGTCCGCATCTTTTAGTATGAGTATGATAATTTGAAATTAACTTTTTCATATCAATGTTAGATTTTATGGTTATTTTTTGTTAATTTCAATGATAATTTTGATATATTTATCAAATATAATTTGATAAAATATTACCGGTAAAAATTTTAAGAGGTGAAAAACTATGAAATTTGAAACTAGAGTTCAAGAATTAAAACATAAGGTTTTGAAAGAAACTATTAAATATCTAAAAGACGGTAAAGAAAATTTAGATTATAACGATTTCGATGCTATTGTTAAAAACATTATTCCAGGCAAAAAACCTTCTTTTAGATGTTGTGTTTATAAAGAAAGAGCAATTGTAGAAGAAAGAGTTAAATTAATTTTAAACTCTTCAAGTAGCCAAGATACAAACGTCATTAAAGTTATTTCAATTGCTTGTGATGAATGTCCACTTGGTGGCTATACTGTTTCAAGTGATCAATGTAGAGGTTGTATTGCTCATAGATGTTATGAAGCATGTCCAAAAAAATGTATTTCATTTACTGATGGATTAAGAGCTCAAATTGATAAAACAAATTGTATTAACTGTGGACTTTGTGCAAAAGCATGTCCATATAGCGCAATTGAAAATAGAGTTAGACCTTGTGAAAAAGCATGTAAACAAAAAGCAATTACTCCTAATATGCTTGAAGATGATAACTCAGCACATATTAATGATGAAAAATGTATTCACTGTGGTGCTTGTGTTTATACATGTCCATTTGGTGCAATTGTTGATATTTCTTACATTAAAGAAATTTTACAAATCTTAAGAACAAGTGATAAACAACATGTTTATGCAGTTATGGCTCCTTCAATCGGTGGTAACTTCTTAGATGCAAAAACGGGTCAAATTGTTTCTGCATTAAAGAAACTAGGATTCCATGAAGTAGTTGAAGCAGCTTTAGGTGCTGATATGGTTGCTTTAGAAGAATCACATGAATTAGCTGAAAGGGGAATTTTAACTTCATCATGCTGTCCAGCATTTGCATTATATATTAGAAAATTCTTCCCTGAACTTGCTCAATATATCTCTTCATCACCATCTCCAATGGCAATGATTGCTAGACATATTAAAGAAAACGATAAAGATGCAAAAGTTATTTTTATTGGTCCATGTACTGCTAAAAAGAGTGAAATTAAAAACCCAAGAGTTAGACCATATGTTGATAGTGCAATGAGTTTTGAAGAACTCCAAGCTTTACTCGATGCATATGAAATCGATCCAAAAACTTTACAAGAAGAAGAATTCAGAAAAGGCTCAAAATTCGGTAGAGGATTTGCTAAATGTGGTGGTTTATCAAAAGCAGTTGAGCAAGCATTAAAAGAAACAAATACTGATTTTGAAGTTAAAGGTATTAATGTTGATGGTATGGATAATATCAAAAAAGCATTATTAGAACTTAAAAATAATAAAAACTTATTCAATTTCATTGAAGGTATGGCTTGTGATGGCGGTTGTATTGGTGGACCTTGTAATCTTGAACATACCGCTAGAACTAAGATGATGATTGATAAATATAGTGCTGAAGCAGGTGTTGTTATTAAAGAAAACATTGATAAAGAAAGTAACCTTGATTAATTAATATGAAAAAAGAATTTAGAGATTTATTAGCTGAAAATATTGAAAGTAGTGATATCTTACTTTGTGGAGTCCCTTGCGATAAAAATGCATCTGTTGGTAAAGGTGCATCACTTGCTCCTCAAGTTTTACGTGAATTATCTTATGATTTACCTGCTTTAGATATGATTGGCAATCTTTTAAAATCAAAAATTTATGATTTAGGAGATTATGAAGCTGATGATACTTTTGAAAAATTAGCTGATTCTTTATATAACGACTTTTATAAAATTGATGATAAATTCCATCTTATTTTTGGTGGAGATCATTCAATAGCAATTGCAAGTGAAAAAGCATTTTATAAAAGATGTTTAGAAAAAGGAAAAGAACCAGTTATCATTCATATTGATGCTCATCCTGATATTTGTGATGAATATCATGGTTCAAAATATTCTCATGCTTGTCCAATTAAAAGAGCAATTGACTTAGGTTATAAAGATCGAAATGTTACTCTTGTTGGAATTAGAGGATTTGAAGCTGAAGAAATTGAAACCTTCAAAAAACATCCATTTATTGATGTTTTTAAAGCAGTAGATGTAAATAAACTCGGCATTGAATCATTATTACTTTTATTAAATTCAAAATATAAAGATGATAAATATGAAATTCAT
Organism: uncultured bacterium; assembly: GCA_949299395.1. Classification (GTDB taxonomy): domain Bacteria; phylum Bacillota_I; class Bacilli_A; order RFN20; family CAG-826; genus Onthovivens. Next base: position 15,564 of record CASGAB010000009.1, read on the forward strand.
ATTTCATATGATATCGATGCTAATGATCCTTCATTTGCTCCAGGAACTGGAACTCCTGAAGCATTTGGTTTAGCTTCAATTGATATTTTAAATTTGGTTACTGGTTTGATTGAAAGATCAAATGTTACAAGTTTAGAGATTGTTGAAGTTGCTCCTCCACTCGATGTAAATAACATTACTTCTTGGTTAGCACTAAAAACAGTTTACGAAATAATTCATACTCTTGATGTTAAAAATAAAAAATAAAAATTAGCCTCTTAAAACAAAAAAAGAGGCTTTTAATTTGTATATTAATTTGTTTAAAAGTAGGTCTAAAAATAGTAAAATAATTATGTTGATTTTTAATATTAATTAAGGAGAAATTAAAAATGGCAAAAACATATCAATTAGTTTTAATTAGACATGGTGAAAGTGAATGGAATAAATTAAATCTTTTCACTGGATGGACTGATGTTGAACTCTCTGAAAAAGGTGTTGAAGAAGCTAAAAACGGCGGAAAATTATTAAAAGAAGAAGGTTTCCGCTTTGATGTTGCATATACTTCACTTTTAAAAAGAGCAATTCACACTTTAAACCACGTTTTAGAAGAAATGGATGAAGAATATATTCCGGTTCATAAATCTTGGAGATTAAACGAAAGACATTATGGTGCTTTACAAGGTTTAAATAAGAGTGAAACTGCTGAAAAATATGGTGAAGAACAAGTTAAAATCTGGAGAAGAAGTTATGATGTTCAGCCTCCAGCATTAACAAACGATGATCCAAGAAACCCAGCAAATCAAAAACAATATGCTACAGTTGGTGTTCAAGATTGCCCATTAACAGAATGTTTAAAAGATACAGTCGCAAGAGTTTTACCTTATTGGGAATGCGAAATTAAACCTGCTATCGTTAGTGGTAAAAATGTTATTATCGCAGCTCATGGTAACTCATTAAGAGCTTTAGTTAAATATCTTGATAATATTAGCGATGATGAAATTGTTGGATTAAATATTCCTACAGGTGTCCCACTTGTTTATGAATTTGATGAACATTTCAATGTTTTAAATAAAAGATATTTAGGCGATCAAGCTAAGATTCAAGCAGCAATGGATGCTGTTAAAAATCAAGGTAAAGCTAAATAGTTTTATCGCTATAAAAAATAACATTAAGAACTATCCGAATTAACGGATGGTTCTTTTGTTTTTTACAATTTTTACGAGCCTTTAACTTAATTTATAGTTATAATATTTAATAGATATTTAAGAGGATATAAGTTATGGATTATTTTTTCTCAGACCACGATATTGGTATATTAATTTTCTTGCTTTTAGGATTAATTTTAGGAGCAGTTGGAGGTATTGCTCATAAATTTAGCAAAGTAGTTGCTATTAGTGGAGCTGTTGCCGCATCTTATTTTTTATCTACTTTAATTGCAAATGCTATTTGTAAAATTGAAGCAGTTGCTAATTGGATTAATGGATTTGATTTAGGCGGTGTAATAATTTTAGCTGCTACTTATATAGTTGTTTTTATTATAGCTTTAATTTTAATTTTAATTATTGTTACTCCTTTAGCTAAATTCTTATTTGAAGGTGGACCAGTTAGAAAAACTATTTCTCATCTTTTAGGAGCGGTAGTTGGCTTATTTATCGCATTTTTAATTGCTTCAATCTATATTTTAATTTTACATGGATTAAGTGGAGTCAGTAATGATGTATTGAATTTTGTTAATGATCAATTTGGTTATTCAACAAATCGAATGACTATTTCTAGATGGATGCTTGATCTTGCTTTAGGTGCAGTTGGTAAAATTAAAGAAATGATTTAGTTAATTTCTATATTTTAAAAATAAAAAATCACTCCGAAGAGTGATTTTTTTAAAGTGATTTTGGATCGATTAAGAAGTCTTTATTTTCAATTTCTTTTCTAATTTTTTCAATAAATTCTTCTAATGTAACTGTAATTTGTTTTTCATCCCCAAATTTACGATAAGTCACAGTTCTATTTTCTTTTTCTTTATCACCGATAACTAATGTATAAGGAGTTTTCTTAATAATAGAATTTCTCATACGATAGCCTAATTTTTCTTCGCTATCATCTAATGTAACTCTAAAGCCTTCTTTTTCAAATAAGGCTTTAATTTCATTAGCATAATCTAAATGGAAATTATTGTTAACTGGTAAGATGTTTACTTGATTTGGAGAAATCCATAATGGGAATGCTCCACCAAAATGTTCAGTAATAATACCAATAAATCTTTCAAATGAACCTAAGATTGCTCTATGAAGCATAACTGGTCTTTCTTTTTCGCCATCTTTATTAATATAGGTACAATCAAATCTTTCTGGTAAATTCATATCAAGTTGAATTGTTCCACATTGCCAGATTCTACCCATACAATCTTTAAGTTTGAAGTCTAGTTTAGGTCCATAGAAAGCACCATCACCAGGATTAATTGTTAATTCTTTATTTGTTGCAACACATGCATCATGTAAGATTTTTTCACTTAATTCCCAGATTGCATCATCACCAATATAATCTTTTTCAGGTTTAGTGGATAAAACAATTGAATAATCTAAACCAAATGTTGAATAGATTTCATCATAAAGTCTAAGTAAGTTTTCAATTTCAGATTGAAGTTGATCTCTTGTACAGTAAATATGAGCATCATCTTGAGTAAAACATCTAACTCTAAATAAACCATTTAATGCACCGCTTGCTTCATGTCTATGAACTAAGCCAAGTTCTCCTAAACGAAGTGGTAAATCTTTATATGAATGAAGTTCACTATTATAAACAATTAATGATCCTGGGCAATTCATTGGTTTAATTGCGAAATCTCTATCATCAACTTTAGTTGTATACATATTTTCTTGATAATGATCCCAGTGACCAGAAGTTAACCATAATTCTTTTGAAAGAATAACAGGAGTAGAAATAAGTTTATAACCATGTTCACGGTGAATTTTATACCACCAGTTTTCAATTTCTTTTCTTAAAGTTAAACCGTTTGGTAAGAAGAATGGGAAACCTGGACCATATTCACTAATCATAAATAAACCAAGTTCTTTACCAAGTTTTCTATGATCTCTCTTTTTAGCTTCTTCTTTAATATGTTCTAAATGTTCTAATTCTTCTTTTGTGAAACAAGAAACACCATATATTCTAGTTAATTGTTTATTTTTTGAGTCGCCTCTCCAATAAGCACCAGCAATTGTTTCAAGTTTAAAATGTTTGATAAAACCTGTTGAAGGAACGTGTGGACCCATACAAAGATCAGTAAATTCACCTTGAGTATAGGTTGAAATTGTACCTTCAAGTTCATTAATTAATTCTTGTTTATAATGATTATTTTTAAATAATTCTAATGCTTCATCTTTAGAAATTTCTTTACGAACGATATATTCATTCTTTTTGGAAAATTCTTTCATTTTATTTTCGATTTTTACTAAATCTTCTTCTTTTAAAACATAATCTCCGAAATCGATATCATAGTAAAAACCATCATCAATAGAAGGACCGATACCAAGTTTAGCATCTTTAAAAAGTGAAAGAACTGCTTCAGCCATTAAGTGAGAAGTAGAGTGATTTAAAATTTCAAATGCTTCCTTTGATTTTGATGTGATGAGTTCGAAATCACCATCTTCTTTAATTGGTTGATATAAATCAAATAATTTACCATTAAGTTTATAAGCAATTGCTGCTTTAGCTAAAGAAGTAGAGATTTTTTCTGCGACATCATGTCCATTATTATTGTTTTCAACTTCAAGATTACTACCATCTAATAATTTTAATAACATAGTTTTCTCCTTTTTTATTTTTATTTAAATAAAAAGTCCCTAGAAAAAGTCTTTAAAAACAAAACTTTTTTCTAAGGACGAATGACTTTATTTCGCGGTACCACCTTAGTTATAAATATAAGTTAATATTTATCACTCGATTGAATCTTTTTATCGATTAAAGATTATAAACGTTAAGTTACCTTAAATGCTCCAAAGTGGTATTTATTATCTCTTTTAATAAAAACTTTCAGCTAATGTTTTTAATCTCTTTTAAAAGGTGAATAATAAACATGTCTTTTTCAACGCATTGATATTTTATTATTTTTAAATATTTTTGCAATATATTTAACTATAAAATATCTCTATCTTCTGGAAGTTGAACAATTCTCATGAAGTTTGTTCTTCCAGCACCAGTAGGAGTTCCTCCACCAATTAAGATATAATCGCCAGGTTTTAAGCCAAGAGCTTTAGCTTTAACGATTGCGATAACTTCCATTTCTTCAATGAAGTCAGGCATTTTCTTACTCTTAATATAGGTTGAATAAATTCCCCAGTATAATCCGTTTTGTCTAACGGTTGTAAGTTTGTTTGAGATAGAAAGAATCGGACAGCAAGGTCTTGCTTTTGAAATTCTTCTTGAAGATCTACCAGTTTCAGTAAATGAAACAATTAATTTAGCATCGATTAATTTTGCTGTATTAGCAATAGCATTAGCGATAGCATCATTGTTATCTTTATTTGAGGTTTCATAAGCTTGTCTTGCTAATGTTTCATAATCTAATTCTTTTTCTGTAGTACGTGCAATTTTTGTTTGCATTAATACTGATTCTGCAGGATATTCACCACTTGCTGATTCGCCTGAAAGCATAACACAGTCTGTTGAATCATAAATAGCTGTAGAAACATCACCAACTTCAGCTCTAGTAGGAATAGGTGAATGACACATTGAATCAAGCATTTGAGTAGCGGTAATAACTGGTTTACCTTTTTCTCTACATTTTCTAATTAATCTTCTTTGAACGATTGGGACTTCCTCTTCAGGAATTTCTAAACCTAAGTCACCTCTAGCAACCATGATAGCATCACTTGCATCAACGATTTCATCTAAACAAGTCATCGCTTCGCAGTTTTCGATTTTAGAAATGATTTTAATTTCTGGATGACCGTGAGCTGCAAGAAGTCTTCTAATATCTAAGACATCATTAGGATTCCTAACAAATGATGCAGCAATGAAATCAACACCATTTTCACAAGCCCAGATAAGATCTTGTTCATCTTTTTCAGAAATAAATTTCATTGATAAACGAGCGCCTGTAGTATTAACACCTTTATGATCACTAATAGCGTGGTTATTTAATGCTTCACAGATAATTTCTCTAGTTTTTTCATCTTTTCCGGTAACTAAATAATCAAGTTTACCATCATCGATTTTAATATGAGAACCGATTTTAATATCATCATATAAATTAGGGAAGTTAACACTAATTTTATCTTTAGTTCCTAAAACTTCTTTCATAGAAATACGAGTAACTTGACCTTTTGTAATTTCAATTTTACCGTTTTCCATATTATGAGTTCTAATTTCAGGACCTTTAGTATCGAGCATAACAGGAATATAGATTCCTTCATTTTCTAACTCTCTAGCTTTAAGTAATTTTCCTAAATGTTCTTCATATGCACCATGAGAGAAGTTAAGCCTCATAACGTTCATGCCATTTTCAATTAATTTTCTTAACATTGGCATGTCTTGAGAAGCAGGACCAATTGTACAAACAATTTTTGTCTTTTTTGTGATGTTTTCTTTTAACATAAATTTCTCCTATTTGACTAAATCATGTAATTTATAGAATTCTAAATGCTTATCTCTTTCGAGTTTTAAAGCATCGTAAATATCTGTGTAAACTAATTTATTTTCATGAAGTCCGACACAAACTCCGCCAATTCCTTCATCTAAAAGTGAAACAGCATATGCACCCATTCTAAATGCATTAACCCTTTCCATAGCGGTAGGTTTTCCACCTCTTTGGATGTGTCCTAAAACTGTAGCTCTAGCTTCCCATTTTGTATTTTCATTTAAATCTTTTTCAAGTTCTTTAGTATTAAGAAGTTTTTCAGCAACAAGGATAATAAATGAATCTCTTCCTTCATCATATGCTTTATTCATTCTTTCATATAATGCTGCCTTATCTTCTAATGGATGATCAACTGTAAAAATTTCATCAGCATTTGTTGCTAATCCAGCAAAAATAGTTAAATCTGGACAGTGATTTCCCATAATTTCAATAATTCCACATCTATTATGTGAAGTCATTGTTTCTCTAACTCTATCGATTGCTTCAACAACAGTATTTAATGCTGTATCAAAACCAACTGTATAATCACTTGAGGCGATATCATTATCAATAGTTCCTGGAATACCAATACAATTAATACCCATTTCGGTTAATTTTTTAGCACCCATATAAGAACCGTCTCCACCAATAACAATTAAAGCTTCAACGCCTTCGTTTTTTAAAGCTTCAACTGCTTTAGCTCTAACAGATTCTTCTTTAAATTCTGGTAATCTTGCTGTTTTAATAGCAGTACCACCGACATTCATTTTTTCTTCAATGAATTTACTATCTACTTTTTTAAAATTATTAGTAATTAAACCCTTGTAGCCATCATAAACGACATACATGTCTTTATTTAAAGCACAGCCTGCTTTAATAGCTCCAATGACAGCTGCATTCATTCCTGGAGCATCGCCGCCACTAGTTAGGATTCCGATTTTTTTAACCATAAGTTTATCTCCTAAAACTCAACAAAAATATTATAATATTTTCTATTTTTTAAATAAATAAATTATTTATTTAATATAAATAGGAAAAATGACATATATTTTAGTTTATTATATGATTATTTACTAATAAACTACTAAATGTCTACTAATAATATTTTTGTAAGTTTTAACTTAATTTAATAATCGAATGAATGTATAATTTAATAACTATGGAAACACTCACCATTTATATATTTAAAGAGGATAGTAATCCAGAAGATTATTTAACCTATTTTAGTGATTATTATTTGCCTATTACTGGAGGCAAACCTTTTTCTTTATATATGAGTTTAAAAAATCTTGTTAATACCAGTTTAAAAGAAGATGAATTAGTAAAACTTTTAGGTGTTTCTAGAGCAGATTATTTAACCGCAAAAAGAGTTTTAGAAGGTGTTGGACTTATTAAAAGTTATCAAAAAGAAGAGGTAATGTTTTTAATTCTTTATCCTGTTTTACCTCCTAGTGAATTCTTTAATAGAAGATATTTAACTGCAGCTTTATATAATGCACTTTATAATGATAAAGATAAATATCAAAAGATATATGATAAATATCGTCCAAAATATGATTTAACAGGATTTAATAATGTTTCGAGTGGATTTATGGATCTTTTTGAAACCGTTCCTTCTGAAAATAATGGTGAAAGAACTTTTAAAATTAAATATAAAACTCCAAAAAGTGATAATACTTTTTCTTACTCTATCTTTTTAAGAGAATTAAAAAAGATGTCTCAAATTAACGCTAAAATGATTAGTGAAGAAGAGGAAGAAAAAATCGAAACTTTAGCTACTTTATATAATGTTAAAGAATTCGATATGGCTCGTTATATTACGATGTCTTTTGATGCTTTAAATAAAGAAAAAAGAATTGATTTAAAAAAAGTTGAAGAAGAAATTATTGCTAATTCCGCAGTTTCTGAAATTAAATTTAATCGAATTGATCAAAATAAACCTTCAAAAGTTAAAACAAGTAATAACATGATTAAATATTATCAATCGGTTGGTCCAATCGAATTTTTAAGAGAAACTTTAAAAGGAAAAGAACCTTCTTTAGAAGAAAAAAAGATTATTACTATGCTTTCAAATACATATCATTTTAGTGGTGATATGATTGTTGCAATTTTAGATTATGCTTTAAACAAGGATAATGGTCGACTTTATAAATTTAACATTGAAAGATATGCAGATATTGTTTTAAGAAATGGAGCTAGTGATTTATATTCGCTTTTAGATACTTTATATAATGAAAAAACTATTAAAGAAGCTCATAAAAATGTTGAAATTAAAGTAAATAATAAAAATAATAATATCGAAACAAATTCCTTATTTAATTCTAAGAATGATGAAACTTATAATGATGATGTATCATTTATTGATGAAGAGGATGATGAGATTTAATTTTTTATGGAAAAAGTAGAAATTGAATTTAGTAAAGAATCTGAAGAAGTTAAAAAATGTCGTGAAGAAGCACTTGCTTCAATTTTAAATGATGAATCCTTTTTAGCGATTTTAAAAGAAGATGGTTTCACTATTGAAGATATTAAAGAAAATGTTGGAAAATTCGACCGTTATCATAAATCTTATTTAAAAAATCTATCTTTAACTAAATATGAAGACTGCAAAAAAGAAAATGAATTCTTTATGTATTATTTAAAAAAAGATAAAGACGGATTTATGGTTGAACTTAACCGTGAATTTGACGCATTTCATCGTTATATGAAATATGCTTCACGATTTATTTATAAAGATTTCGATATTGATGATTTATATAATATTCGTTTAAATGATATTGCTAGAAAAGAACTTGCAGTTAGTATTAATAAAGCTTTAAAAGAAGGGTATCACAATTTTTATATTCATGGATCTCATTCCACTTTTAAAACTTTATCAGCAATTGCAATTAGTAATAGTTTTTCAAATAAATCAAAAAAAGAAGAAGATCGAATCGCTTTTATTAATGTTCCAAAAAGATTTAATGATTTAAAAGATTTAGTTTTTAGTAATGATAAAGATATTTTTCAAAAAAATATCGAAATGCTTTCTAATGTAAAATTCTTAGTTTTAGATTCTTTAGGTGAAGAATATCGAAATGAAATTACTCGTGATATGATTCTTTTACCAATTTTAAGAAATAGAGCAAAAAGTAAAGAGTTATTTACAATTATTACAACTCCTTATGAATTGAATGATTTAGTAAAACTTTATACTTTTAAAGATGGTAATTCGATTTCAGCAAATCAAATTGTTGAATTTATTGCAATTAGTAAATTCTTTAAAGTTTATAGTGGTAAACTCGAACTTTAATTTTTTAATATTTCATCGATCTTTTTAAATAATTCCTCTTTTGAGGAGTTATTTTTTATATGGTAAATATTTCCACCAAATTTATTTTCATAATCTGCATTTAATTTTAAAGAAGATTCGATATTAATCTCGTTTCTTGATTCAAGATTAGAAACTTGTTTTTCCTTCTCTACATCTAAAATGATGATTTTTTTAAACATATATTCATAATGAGCTTTAAAAAGGAGTGGAACCTCGATAGCAACTTTGTCGTTTTCTTTAATAATTTTTACTAATTTTTCTTCTAAAATTGGATAAATATAGTTTTCTACTTTTAATTTCAATTCTTTATTTTCAATCATTTTGTATCTAGCTTTTTGTTTAGATTCAATATTATCGATATCAAAATTAAATCCAAATAATTTCGACATTTTGCGACGAATATATTCTTCTTTATAAAGTTCATGAACCATTTCATCGCAAGATAAAATTAAATATTTTTTCTTTTTTAAATAATTTAAAACAGTCGATTTTCCGCTACCAATTGGACCAGTAATTCCAATCGCTTTATTTAAAGTATGATCAAGTTGACAATTTGGACAATAAGTAGTGCCTCTTCCTCCTAAAAACATTTTATGAAAACGTGTTCCACAGTTAGGACATGTTTCACCTTCTTTTCCATAACATAATAACTCGTTTTGGAATTTTCCATCGATTCCGTTTGCTGAAAAGGAGTGAACCGAAGAACCACCAAGTTTGATTGCTTTTTCTAAAACAATTTTTGCATTTTTAAAAATATTAATAAAATCATCTTCAGTTAATTCATTTCCTTTTGTTAAAGGATGAATTTTTGAACGGAATAAAGTTTCATCGGCATAAATATTACCAATTCCGCATAAAATTGATTGATCTAACAATAATTCTTTAATTGGCTTTTTTCTTTTTAATTTTTTAATTAAATCCGGATAATCTTTTTCTTCAACTTTATTTGCTTCAACACCAAGTTTTAACATCATTGGTAAAGTGTGTATCTCAGTTTTATTTGTTAAATACATAAGACCGAATTTTCTGGTGTCGTTAAAACAAAGTTTAGTATTATCATCAAAATAAAAGATTAAAGTAGTAGAAGAAATACGAGGATTATAGTTATTTTCATGATATGCAAACTTTCCTTCCATTCTTAAATGAGTTATTAAAATTAAATCGTTTGTTAAATCAAAAAATAAATATTTTCCATATCTTTGGACATTTAAAATAGTTTTTCCAATAATTTCTTTTTTAAAAACTTCGATGTTTGATTGAATTAAGCGGTCATAAAAAATGTCGACCTTCTCGATGGTTTTATTCTTTACTAAAGGTAAAATTGTATTTTTTACGGTTTCAACTTCAGGTAGTTCAGGCATAATTATTTTGCATCATACCAATTCTTGGCATATCCTCCATCAACTTTGAGTTTAACATTAAGTTTAACGCAGTTTTCCATAATATTTTTAACCAATGTTAAAACTTCATCTTTTTCATCATCACTAACTTTTAAAATAATTTCATCATGGATTTGATTAACGATTTTAGCTTTTAATCCTTTTTCTTTTAAAGCTTTATGAACTTCAACCATGGCAATTTTTATTAAATCAGCTGCACTTCCTTGAATAGGTGCATTCATTGAAGCTCTTTTTTCGAATTCTCTTTCAGCGTAATTATTTGAATTAATATTTTTTAAATATCTATGTCTATTGAACATAGTAGTGGTATAACCTTTAATTTCAGCTTGAGCAACTAAACTATTTAAAAAAGACTTAATTTCTGGGAATTCTTTATAGAAAGAAGCGATAATATTTTTTGCTTCACCAACAGAAATTTTAAGTTGATCAGATAAACCCCGATCACTAATTCCATAAACAATTCCAAAATTAACTGCTTTAGCATGTCTTCTTTCTAAAGAAGTAGGTTCTCTATCTAAATGAAATATTTTTCTAGCAGTTTCAGAGTGAATATCTTCATCATTATTAAAGACATTTATCATTGTTTTTGAATTAGATAAATGAGCTAAAATTCTTAATTCAATTTGAGAATAATCTAAAGATAAGATATTTAAATTTTTATCTTCATAGAAGAATGCTTTTCTAATCATTTTTCCATCTTCATCTCTAACAGAAATATTTTGTAAGTTAGGTTCAGATGAAGAAAGTCTTCCAGTAGTAGTTAAAGCTTGATTAAATGTTGCGTGAATTAATCCTTTTTCATCGATGTAAGGAATTAATCCATCGATATAAGTTGACAATAATTTACTATATTTTCTATATTCCAAAATTAAAGGAATAATTGGATGTTTATCAATTAATTTAAGCAAATTTTCAGCACTTGTAGAGCGTGATTTTAAATTAGGTGCTAAATTTAATTTTTCATATAAAATAGTTCCTAATTGTTTTGGTGAATTTAAATTAAATTCTTCTCCATCATTTATTTTAATAATTGCATCTTTTAAAGTGTTAATTTTTTCTTCAAAAGTAACTTTGAATTTTAATAATTCCTCTTTATTTAAAGGGAATCCTTCAATTTCCATATCGCCTAAAACGATTGTTAAAGGTTGTTCAATTTTATAAAGAAGCTCAAGTTGATGGTTTTCTTCTAACTTTTCTATTAATTTTGGGGCAATTTCATATGAATAATGAGCAGAAATTGCGGTTAAAAGTGAATTATCTTTAAATAATGAATTTTCTTCATTTAAAGCATAAGAAATATCAACATCAAAAACTGATAAGATGTTAGCTAGTTCTGAAGACATTGATGACTCTAAAAGATAAGATGCTAAAAGAAGATCAAAAGCTAAGCCATCAATATTGATGTCGTTATTTTTTAATACAACATAAACTTTCTTATAATCAAAGGCATATTTTTTGATTTCTTTTGATTCAATTAATTTAATTAAATCTCTATCTTTTTTTAAATTATCTAAAGAAATATAGTAATTTTTTCCATTAACATGAACTGCAATTCCATTTAAAGTTGCAAAATGATAATTATCATCACTAATATCAATTGCAATACCCATGCAATCTTTAATTTCATTTATAAAAGCTGAAGAAGATTGAACAGCTTCATATGTTATCTTTTCATTTTCGCTATTTTTTCTTAAATTTGTAGGGATTTTTGCCATCAAACTCTTAAATTCATATTTTTGCATGAATTTATTAAGTTTATTAAAATCATATCCTTTATAAATTAAATCTTCTTTTCCAAGTGGCAAGTCATCATCAGTTTTAATAGTTGCAAGTTTTAAGCATAAACGTCCATTATCTTGGAATTCAATGATATTTTGACCAACTTTTTTCGATGTATCCGCATTTTTAACTATTTCTTCAAAACTTCCAAATTGTTTAATTAATTCTTTTGCAGTTTTATCGCCGATTCCTGGAATACCTTTTAAGTTATCACTATCATCACCTCTTAATCCTTTATAATCGATGATTCTTTTTGGTTCAAAACCCCATTCTTCCATAAAAGTAGAAGGAGTCATTGTCCTAATATCTTTTAAACCTTTTTTAATTAATTCGATGGTGATATTTTCGTCGATGAGTTGAAGATAATCTTTATCTGAAGTATAAATTTCAACTTTATAGTTTTCTTTTTCCATTTTTTTAGCGATATTACCAGCAATATCGTCAGCTTCTAAATTTTCGTTTTCATAAAAAGGAATATTTAAAGCATTTAAAAGTTCTCTAAAAATAGGGAATTGAATTTTTAAGTCTTCTTCTAAAGGTTTGCGGTTAGCTTTATATTCTTTAAATTCTAAATGTCTAAAAGTCTTTTTTGATGAATCTAATGCAACAAAAAGAGCATCGTTTTCTTTAATTTCTTTTAAGATAGGAACAAGCATATTGAAAAAACCATAAATGGCATTAGTAGGAGTTCCTTCTTTATTTCTCATTATTCTTGATGGATCAATACTAAAAGTTGCATAGAATGCTCTAAAAAGTAAGGAATAACCATCGATAATTACAATTTTATTCATTAATGCTAACCTCTTTCATTTTGCTTAAGACAAAAGACTCTTTATTATCTTTAATTTCTTTTCTTCCTTCAATAAGAACGACTTTTTTCTCTCTTAAAAGTTCGTTATACATTTTATATTGAGATGAGAAAATAGTTACATCTAATTCTTCATTATTATTATTTAAAGTTAAGAAGGCCATTAAATTGCCTTTTTCTTTTCCGTTTTTAATAGTAGTAGTTTTAACTGATTGAATAATTCCTAAAACAAGTGAATATTTATTTGGAATTAAATGATTAAAGCTAACGACTTTATTTTTTTCTTCATTAGATAAACTAGCGTGATTTAATAATGAATCTGAAATAGCGATTCCTAAAGCATTTAGCTCGTTATTCATTCTTTCTAAAGGATCATCAATAATTGATGAATCCATTTTCATTTCACCATCATCTGATCCTTTTCTAATTTTAAGGAATGATTCTTCGCCACCTAATTCAATCATATTCATTGCATCAGGAATATGCATTTTTAATTTTTTACGATTTTTATCGAAACAATCGAAACAACCTGCATCAATTAAGGCGGCTAATTCCTTATCAACGAGTTTATTATCAAAACTAATTGATCTAAGAATAAAATCTTGGAATGATTTATATTTTCCGTTTTTCTTTCTTTCTTCAACAATATTTAATGCTAAATTAGCTGGAACGCCTTTAATTTTATTAAGTGGGAAAATAATTGCGTTTTTAGTTGGAATGAAAAATAAACCTGAATTATTAATATCTGGAAGAAGAAGTTTAATATTTCTTCGATTTATTTCAGATAAATAATTATTAAATTTTTGATCTTTATTACTTGAAAGAATTGATGAATAAAATTCACTTGGATAATAAGCTTTTAAATAAGCCATTCTTGCTGTAATCATTGCATAAGCAACAGCATGAGCTTGGTTAAATCCATAAGAAGCGAATTTTAAAATCAAATCAAAAATATTTTCAGCTTCTTTTTGATAATGCTTGTTTTTAATTGCTCCATTGATAAATGATTTTTTCATTTCTAAAATTTCATCGCCATGTTTTTTAGAAATAGCTCTTCTTAAAGTATCAGCTTCTGCAAAGCTAAAACCAGCATATTTTTGAGCAATTCTCATGATTTGTTCTTGATAAATTATGATTCCATAAGTTGGTTTTAAAATATCATCTAAATCTTTTGAAGGATATGTAATTTTTTCAATCTTATTTCTTCTATTTATATAATTGGATGAAAAAGCCATTGGGCCTGGTCTAGATAAAGAAATTGCATCAACAATTTCGCTAAAGTTTTTTGGTTTAATAATTAAGGTAATTTCTTTTCCTTTATTAGCATCGATTTGGAAAAGACCCATTAAAAAACCTTTATCTAATAATTCATAGATTTTTTGATCATCAATAGGAATATCTTCAAATTTTAAGTTTAAATTATGAGCTTTATTAACAAGATAAAGACAATTTGCAATAATCGTTAAATTAGAAAGACCCAAAATATCAAATTTTAAAAAGCCTTGATCTTCTAAATAATCTTTTTCGTATTGAGTGATAATTTCATTTTCATTTATATAATTTATAGGCATTGTTTGAAGCAAAGACTCTTCACTTAAAACAGCACCAGCAGCATGTTGACCGATTTGACGAGGTAAACCTTCAATTAATTTGCCATATTCAAAAATCATTTTATTATCACTTGAAGCTTCGACTGTATCTCTAAAAACTTCGATATTATTATAAGCATCATCTAAAGTAAAATCTTGAGAACCATCAGCTTTTTTATAATTTAAAGGTATTCTTTTAGAGATATTATCAGCAACACTTACTGGATAGCCAAAAGCACGGCTTACATCTTTAATTGCGTTTTTAGATTTAATAGTTTGGAAAGCAATAACTCTACTAACTCGATCATATCCATATTTATTTTCTAAATAAGAAATTACTTCATCTCTTCTAACATCTTGGAAATCGATATCAATATCAGGCATTGTTTTTCTATCAGGATTTAAAAAACGTTCGAATAATAAGTTATATTTAATTGGATCAACGTCAGTAATACCTAAAAGATAAGAAACTAAGCTTCCAGCAGCGCTTCCTCTTCCAGGACCTACTAAAATCTCGTTATTTTTTGCAAAATTAACATAATCTTGAACAATTAAAAAATAGTTTGCATATCCCATTTTACAAATTGTTAAATATTCATAATTTAATCTTTGTCGATAAAAAGGATTCTTTTTTAAATCAATATTTTTATTTTTTAATCCATTTGAAATATGTTCTTTTAATAAATCTTCACTAGAAAGATTTGAATTAATTACTTTTGCATAATCAATTAATTCGCCTCTTTTTTTAGAAAATTCAAAATTAATTAATGAAGTGAGTTCATTTAAATTATTTATTTCTTCATCAGTAAAGAAATTATTTATTTCAGCATTATCGAAAAGATGATAACTTGGAACATCTTCTAAAGCTTCTTTTTCAATTGAAAAATCATTTTCAATTGCTTCTAATATTTTTAAAGTGCAGGCTTTATTTTTATCAATATTTTTTATTAAAGAAAAAGGTATAGATTTAAAATTATTTTTTAATAAAAATTCTCTAATCAAATTTATATGTGATTGAGAAATAAATTCATGGTTATCAATTCCGATATAAAAGTTTTCAAATCTTTCTTTTAAAGGAGTACATGTTGATACAATTTTATTTTCATCAACTGCATCAAAAATAGTAGAAGAAGTTGATAAAATAGCGATTAATCCTTTAAAAGAAGGAAAATCTTCTAAGGTTAAAACTTTATCTTTATTTTTATTAACTATATTTGAAATTGCTAATAATGAACGATATCCATCTTCATTTTTAATATAAAAACAAAGATCGAGACCGTTAATTTTAATTTCTAAGCCAAAAATAGGAGTTATTCCATTTTTTAAAGCAATCTTATTAAAAAGAGGAAAAGCATAGAGATTTGATAAATCACTAATTCCACAATATTTATAATTTCTTTTCCTACATTCTAAAATTAAATCCTCGATTTTAATAGAAGATTTAAAAAAAGAATAACCTGTATAAATATGTAATGGAAAATAGTGATTTATCATTTATTTTTTTAAATTAATCTATAGCTTTCCCTGCTTTAATTTTTTTATCACAAGCTTCAATAAATATATCTAATTCTTTTAAAGATGCAATTTGAGCGCCACTTGCTTGCTTATGTCCACCACCTTTAAATTCCATAGCAATTTCATTGACGTTATAATAACGACTTCTTAAAGAAATTCTAAAACAAGGTTCAGTAATATCTTCAGTAATTGAGCACCAAATGTTAACGCCTTTAATTGAAGAAAAGAGATTAACGTGTTCTTTACCTTGTTCACAAGAAAGACCTAATTCATCTAAATCTTTTTGTGTTAAAACATAATAAGCTGTGCCGTTTTCACTAATCTTAAAATTATTTAAAACAAATTGCATAAATTTTAGATCGTCGACATCTTTTTCATACATTTTTTCATAAATAGGAACGATTTCGATACCTTTTCCTAAAAGTTCAGAGGAAATTTCAAATGTATGACGAGAAGTAGAACCAAATTGAAAACGTCCACTATCTCCAACAATTGCACTATATAAATAAGAAGCACAAAGTTTAGAAATGGCTAAAGAATTATCTAAATCTTCAAAGTAGAAAAGCATATTTGCAATAAGTTCACTTGCAGCAGCTAAACTTGTTTCAGTAATTGCGATATCAAAGATTTTATCAGTTTCAGGATGGTGGTCTAATTTTATTTTAACTTTTGCTCTTTCAAAACGAGGGTCAGCAATTCTTTTTTTATCGCCAACATCGACAATAATTGCTAAAAAATCATCATTAAACCATGAATCATTTATTTTATCTGTTTCTGGGTAAAGTCCGCGAGGAGTGAAAGTAATATGATTATCACCTAAAACTTTAATATCTTTATCTTTAAAGTTTTCTTTTAACCAAGTTACTAATCCAAATTGAGTTCCTAAAGCATCAAAATCAGGCATTATATGTCTAAAAACTGCAATTTTATCGAACTTTTTGATATATTCTAATATTGCTTTATATTCTTTTTCGTGTTTTAAAGCTTGAATTTTAATTATTTCGTTCACGTGTATTTATTACTCCTTAATAAGTTTATAAGCATCACGTGCGATCATAACTTCTTCATCAGTTGGAATTACATAAACTTTGATTTTACTTTCTGGAGTAGAAATTTCTCTTAAGACACCTCTACATTTATTCTTTTCAGCATCAAGTTCAATTCCTAAAGCTTCTTTACATCTATCAATAATCATATCTCTACTTTCTGGTGAATTTTCACCGATTCCAGCTGAGAAAATAATCATATCGCATCCGCCTAATCTAACATAATATTGTCCAATAAAGTCAGCGATTCTTCTTGCCCATAAATCTAATGCAAGCTGAGCATCTTTATTTCCGCCATTTGCAGCATCTTCAACATCTCTTGAATCGTTTGAAGTTCCAGAAACGCCATATAATCCGCTTTGTTTATTGAATTCTTGGAAAATTTCTTCATATGATTTTCCGCTCATTTTTTGGATTTGATAATAAACTGATGGATCCATATCACCAGTTCTAGTATTCATCATAATTCCGCCTAAAGGTGTTAAACCCATTGATGTAGCAACACATTTTCCATCTCTAGTAGCAGTAATTGAAGCACCACTTCCTAAATGGCAGATAATTAATCTTTTATTTTCTTTATTTCCTAATAATTCATGCCCAATTTCGGTTAAATATTTATGAGAAGTACCGTGAGCTCCATATCTTCTAATCATATATTTTTCGGCATATTCTTTTTTAATTGGATAAGAATAATCTTCAGGACCCATTGTTTGATGGAATGCTGTATCAAAAACAGCGATAGCAGGAGTATTTGGTAATACTTTTTTGAATGCATCGTATCCAACTAAGTGTGCTTGATTATGTAAAGGTGCAAGTGGGATTAATGATTCAATTTTCTTATAAGTATCTTCGTTAAATGGTGTAGATTCACTAAAATAAGGACCACCTTGGACAACTCTATGTCCAGTTGCTTTAATTTCATGGATATCTTCAATGATGTGATGCTTAATCATTGCGTCCATAACAAGTTGAACGGCAACACCATGATCTTTAACATTAACGATTTCTTTTAATTTATTATCACCAACTTTAATCTGAAAGATTGCGTCTTCGTGACCGATTCTTTCGACAATACCAGAAGTAATAACCTTTTCTTCAGGCATTTCATAAAGTTTAAATTTTAAACTGCTTGAACCACAGTTTACAGCCATAACTTTAGCCATTATTATTTCCTCCAAAAAAACATCTTTATTATATATTAATTTGTTTCATTTTTCCTTAATTAAAATATAGAAAAAATATGTTGTGGTGTTTTATAATATTTACGGTAAAAATATTTCTAGGAGAAGTTAATAAATTATGGCTTATGGACTACTTTATGACTTTCTTTGTGGTCAAACAATAGAAGCTTATAAATATTTTGGCGCTCATTTTACTAAATGGGAAATCGAAGAAGATATTGATGTACCATCAAAAAAAGACCCAAATCTTTTTAAAAAGCAAAAACACAAAAGAATGATCGATGGAGTTGTTTTTAGACTCTATGCACCGATGGCAAGTGATGTTTCGGTTATCGGAGATTGGAATAACTGGGATGTTGGCGCTAATAAAATGTATAAAATTGATGATTGTGGTGTTTGGGAACTTTTTATTCCAAATTTACACAATTATTCTTCATATAAATTCCACTTTAAAGATGCAAATGGAAACTATGTTGACAAGGCTGATCCATATGCCTTCTTTAGTGAATATCGTCCAGGTACTTGTTCAAGATTATTTAATATTGAAGGATTTATCTGGCATGATCGTCCATTTTTAAATCAAAGAAATAGAAATTTTGATCAACCAATGTCAATTTATGAAATGCATTTAGGTTCATGGAAAGGACAAGTTGATGGTAGAAATCTTTCTTATGAAGAAATCGCTGATTATTTAATTCCTTATGTTAAAGAATTAGGATTTACTCATATTGAAATTATGCCTATTGTCCAATATCCATTTGATGGAAGCTGGGGTTATCAAGCTACTGGATTCTATAGTGTTGATTCTAGATATGGAAATCCTTTCCAACTTATGAGTTTTATCGATAGAATGCATCAAGCAGGAATTGGTGTTATTTTAGATTTTGCTCCAGTTCATTTTGCTACTGATACATGGTCATTATCTAATTTTGATGGCACTCCAATGTATGAATATAGTGATCAACATATGTATTCACCTTGGGGTAGTAAACAATTTGATTTAGGAAAAGATCCAGTTCGTTCTTTCTTAATGTCAGCAATGAATTATTTCTTAGATTATTTCCATTTTGATGGTATTAGATGTGATGCAGTTTCTAATATTGTTTATTGGGATGGTAATAAAAATAATGGTGAAAATACCGGTGCTACCGAATTTATTAAAAGATTAAACGGTAAAATCCATATTGCTCATAACGATGTTATGATGATTGCTGAAGATTCAACTGACTTTACAATGGTTACTAAACCAACCGAATGGAATGGCTTAGGATTTGATTATAAATGGGATTTAGGTTGGATGAATGATACTTTAAAATATTATCACCTCGATCCAGTTTATAAAAAATATGAGCACAATAAATTAACCTTCTCAATGGCTTATTTCTTTAGTGAAAATTTCTTACTTCCTTTATCTCATGATGAAGTTGTCCATGGTAAAGGCACTATCATCAATAAGATGTGGGGAGATTATAATCAAAAATTTGCTTTAGTTAGAAATTTATATACATATCAATTCGCTCATCCTGGTAAAAAACTCAACTTTATGGGCAATGAGCTTGCTTCATGGGATGAATGGAATGAAAATAAATCTCTCCCTTGGGATTTAAAACGTTTCCCAAAACACGATTCAGTTTCACGTTTAGTAAGAGATTTAAACCTTATTTATAGAAATGAAGAAGCAATGTATTTTGAAGAATATAATCCAGTTCACTATAACTGGTTAATGGTTGATAATGCTAATGATTCAATCTTTGCATTTGAAAGAAGAGTTAAAGATTCACACTTAGTATTCGTCTTCAATATGACTCCAAATTATTATGAATATTATGAAATTGGTTTAACTAGACCTGGAGTTTATGAAGAAATCTTTAATTCAGATAAAGATGTTTATGGCGGAAGTAATGCTTATAATGGTCTTCCAATTGCTTCAACAGAATATGGACCAGAAAACCGTCCACATAAATTTACTATTAAAATCGCTCCATTTGCAGCAATGATCTTTAAATATAAAGAACCATTAGAATAGTGAAAATTTATAAAATTAATTAAAAATATCTTTAAAAAATAGCATTAATTTGCTATTTTTTACTGGAAAGGTTAGAAATATATGATTTTTGATAACAAAGAAACATTTAAAAGCGAATATACAACTCGTATTATTGCTAAATATGGTAAGACTCCTCAAGAAGCACATATTAGCGAACAATTTGATATTTTAGGTGAACTTGTTAGAGATTATGCTGGAATAAATTGGAGAAATACTCGCCAAGCATGTACTAAACAAGAAGGTAAACAACTTATTTATTTCTCAATGGAATTTTTAATTGGTCGTTTACTTACTAATAATATGATGAATCTCGGTATTTTTAATATTGCTAAAGATGGTTTAGCAGATTTAGGTATCGATATTGGAAAACTTGAAGATGAAGAAGAAGATGCAGGTTTAGGTAATGGTGGTTTAGGCCGTCTTGCTGCTTGTTTTTTAGATTCAATAGCTTCTTTAGGCTATCCAGGAAGCGGAAACTGTATTAGATATGAATATGGTTTCTTTAAACAAAAGATTATTAAAGAAAAACAAGTTGAACTTCCAGATCAATGGTTATCTAATGGCTTTGTTTGGGAGGTTAGAAAACCAAAACATAGCTGTGAAGTAAGTTTCTATGGAAATGCTGAAACTTATATTAAATCAGATGGAAGTTACGGAATTAAAACTGCTAACGCTATTAAAGTTAGAGCTTGTCCATATGATGTTTATGTTGCAGGTTATAAAAATGGTGTAGCTAACTCACTTAGACTTTGGAGTGCTCAACCAAGTGAAGACAATATCCCTAAGAATCAATCTTTCGAAGATTATTTAGCAACAATTTATGAATTATGTCATGGTCTTTATCCAGATGATACAACAGAACACGGTAAATTCTTAAGATTAAGACAACAATATTTCTTTGTTTCAGCAGGCTTACAATCAGTTATTAGAGCTCATAAAAGAATTTATGGAACTTTAGATAATCTTGCTGATAAATATATTTTCCAACTTAATGATACTCATCCAATTTTAGCTATTCCTGAACTCATGAGACTTTTAATGGATGAACATAATTATGGATGGGATGATGCATATGCTATCGTTTCTAAATGTTTTGCTTATACAAACCACACAATTATGGCTGAAGCATTAGAAAAATGGCCAGTTAGATATGTCCAAGATCTTTGCCCACGTTGCTTCATGATTATTGAAGAAATCCATCGTAGATTCTTAATCCGGGCTAACAAAGTTGGTGCTAATGATGGTGAAAAATACAATATGATGATTATTAAAGATGGTATGATTCATATGACCAACTTAGCAATTTATGTTTCTATTAGTGTTAATGGCGTTGCTGCATTACATACTGATATTTTAAAGAAAGAAACATTTAAAGAATTCTTTAAATTCTTCCCAGAAAAATTTAATAATAAGACAAACGGTGTTACTCACCGTAGATGGTTAATGTATGCAAATAGAGAACTTGCTTCATTAATTACTGAAAAAATTGGTGATAATTGGGAAAGTCATCCAGAAGATTTAGAAAAATTATTACAATTTAAAGATGATAGCGACACATTATTACGTTTAAGACAAATTAAATATAATAATAAAGTTGCTTTAGCAAAATATATTAAAGAACATAACGGAATCGAAGTAGATGTTAATTCAATTTTTGATGTTCAAATTAAAAGACTCCATGCATATAAAAGACAACTTATGAATGTTTTTAAAATTATGCATTATTACTATGAAATCAAAAATAATCCATCATTTAGTATGGTTCCACACACCTTCATTTTTGGTGCAAAAGCCGCTCCAAGTTATGTTTTTGCAAAAGACATCATCAAACTTATCAATGCAGTAGCAAATGTTGTTAATAATGATCCAGAAGTTTCTAAATATATGAAAGTTGTATTTATCGAAAACTATGGTGTTTCTTTAGCAGAACTCATTATTCCTGCTGCTGATATTTCAGAACAAATTTCAACTGCTGGTAAAGAAGCTAGTGGTACTTCAAATATGAAATTTATGATGAATGGCGCTTTAACTTTAGGAACTTTAGATGGAGCAAACGTTGAAATTAATGAAAGAGTCGGAGATGAAAATTCATTTATCTTTGGTTTAAAAGTTAAAGATATTGAAGATATTAAAAAGAGCGGTAGCTATAACCCATGGGATTTATATAACAACAACCAATATATTAGAAGAGTTTTAGATTCACTCTTTAAAGGTCCATGGTGTGAAAATAAACCAGATAGATTTAGAGGAATTTTCGATGAAATCATGAATCATAATGATGAATACTTCATCCTTCTTGATTTTGATCAATATATTAAAGAATGCACAAAAATCGAAAATTACTATAATGATAAGGAAAAATGGTTTAAATCTTGCTTAATTAATATTGCAATGAGTGGATATTTCTCTAGTGATAGAACAATTGAAGAATATAATAACGACATCTGGCATTTAACAAAAATTGATTTAGACGTTTTAAAATAATCATTTATAATGAGACTAGTTGAAAAAACTAGTCTTTTTTTAGAGGGTAAATATGGATAAAAAAGAAGTAGTAAGAA
Organism: uncultured bacterium; assembly: GCA_949299395.1. Lineage (GTDB taxonomy): Bacteria > Bacillota_I > Bacilli_A > RFN20 > CAG-826 > Onthovivens. The sequence continues at coordinate 38,399 of CASGAB010000009.1, forward strand.
TAAGTTCCAATTTTTTGATTGAAGTCCTATTAATTGGAATTGGAGTATATGGAATAATAATTAATTTTACTGGAACTGGATTTATGGGTAATGGGTCATTACTTTTATATTTTACGATCCAATCAAATATAGCAATTATTGCGATAACTACCATTTTTTTAATCCTTAAAACTATAAAATTAAAATACGAAAAAAAGATAATATCAAATTGGTTATTAATCATTAAGTTTATTTTTACAGTTGGAATTACTATAACTTTTTTGGTGTTTTTTGTTCTTTTAGCACCAACTATGCCTTTAGAATATTTATTATCAATGGAAAATTTGACAGTACATTTTTTAGTACCTTTATTTGCAATTGTTGATTTCTTTTTCTTTGACAATCATATAAAACTACATAAAGTAATGCCTTTAGTTGGAACAATATTTCCTCTTTTATATTTAGGATTTGTATTTCTTTGTATTGCTTTAAACATCACTTTTAATGGTCAATTAGTACCTTATTTTTTCTTAAATTATGAAGAATTAACATGGTTTAATTTTACATCGAAAGGTCCAGGAGTTCTTTATTGGATCTTGGTTCTATTAGTATTTGTAATCATATTATGTTATTTATTCTATTTAATTATTTATCTTATTAATAAAAGAAGAAAAAAACATGAGAATAATCGTTGATTTTAGGAATAATAGTTAATTAAATTATCGAAAAATAGTGAAAAAAATAGGAACAACAAGTTCCTATTTTTTATCTATTAAATATTTAATAATTGATTTTCTAGTAATAATTCCAATAAATGAACCCTTATCATCAACTACTGGAACAAAGTTTTGATTCATTGATTTATCAATTAGACTATCCATCTCTTCTAAAATTGAAATTGCTTCATAAGGGCGATAGGTTGGAACTTCCATAATATTGATGCTTTCATAGCTTCTTAAATCAAATTTTAAGTTATTTTTAAGATAATATAATAAATCACCTTCAGTGATAGTAGTTAAATATTTTCCTTTTTCATCAATAATAGATAGACAAGAATAACGATAATGTTCAAATATTTCTAAAACTTGTCTAATTGACATTGTATTTTCAATAACCTTAATTTGTGATTTAGGAGTTAAAAAGAAAAGAATGTTCATTTTTTTATCCTTTCAAAGAAGTTAAATAATCATAACGATATTTAACATTTACTTTATCAAAACTTAGTAATAATAAAAGAGCAAAACTTACTCCGATTACTCCTTGTATTATATCAAAAGATGAATATAAAATTGAGACTCTAAATATAAAATTATTAGTGATTAAATAAAAGATAAAATAAGATAAAACCATTGGAATAATTGATAAATAGATAAGTGTATTTTTTAAGATATTTCTTTTAAAAAATAGTTTATAGGTAATAAAAGCAACGATAGCTTCTAAACTTTTTGCGACAATTGTAAAAGGAATACAGTTAGCAAACCCACTAAATAGATCTGCTAAAGAAGTAGAAATTATTGCACTAATTATTCCTATTTCTGGACCAAAATAAAGGGTTAAAAAAATAATTAAACTATCGGAAAGATTAAAATAACCATCTACATTAGCATAAGGAACTTTAATAAAATAAGTTGCAACAAAAATTAATGCACTCATTAATGCAATATAAGAAATCTTATATAAAATTTTTAACCCCTTCATAAATAACAACAAATAATTTAAATTATATAAATAGATAAAAACTATTGATTATTATCGTTATTTTTATCTTCGCTCTTTAAAATAAATTTATTATAAAATTCTTCAATGGTGTAACATTCAATTCCTAAAGAAGTAAGTTTTTTAGTTAAAATACCTTCTCCATCAATGATTTCACCATCAAATTTACCATTATGAATTTTATGGACTCCACAAGCCGGGGATCTATCTTGTAAAATTGCTTTTGTACAATGTTTAAAAGTAATTGGGTTAACACAAGCATTTGCTCCATCTTGATAGTTTTTAGTTACATCTTTATATTTTTTAGTTAAAACTCGATCTCCAATAATTTCACTTGGATCACGAGGAATACTTAATCCGCCCATTACTTCAGGACAAAGAGGAAGAAGTTCATATTTTGCTAAAATTTCTTTAACAAGAGGATTATATTTTCCTTTTCCATCATAGCGAACTTTATCACCAACTAAACAAGCACTAATCATTACTGTTTCCATATTCTTTTAATCCTCATTTTTCCTAAAATCTTTCATTATTATAATGATTTAAATATAATTATTCCATATGAAAAAGAAAGAAGAAGTGATCGGAAAAATAGTAATTGGAAATCGTGAATTTCCGATTCTTTTTATTAAGAAGAAATACTATCAAAAATATAGTTATTATCGTTTTAAAGAGGATCACTTTGAAATAACTTCTTATTTTAAAATTAATAAAGAAAAATCAATCGAAAAGATTGAAGAATTTGCTAAAAAACTTGTTAAAAGCGGAGTTATAAATGAAGAAGTTATAGAAGAAAAATTAAACAATGAATATGTTTATATTTTAGGTGAAAAATATTTTATAAATAAAAATAATGAGGTTCTTTATAGAGATTTTAAAATAAAAAAAGATGATAAATATTATAAAAATTTAATAAAAATAATTAAAAAAGATATAGAAGAAGTTTTCGATAAATATCGTATAATAATGAATGTTCCTTCAATTTATAAATTATCTTTTAGAGATATGAAAACTAGACTTGGAACAAACTCTAAAAAAACTAATAAAATAACTCTTTCTTATTTTTTATTATCGTTTTCTTTAGAAGAAATAAGTTCAGTTATTGTTCATGAACTTGCTCATTATTATTATTTTGATCATTCAAAAAACTTTTATAACGTGATTTATACATATATGCCTAACTATGATTATTTAAATAAAAGGATTAAAAGGAGAATCTATAAATGATTTTTAAAATTGAAAGTGAAGATAATAAAATCGTTAAATACGTCAATAAACTTAAAAATACTAAATTCATGAAAGAAGAAGGAAGATTTATTATTGAAACTTTCCATCTTTTAGAAATGGCTAAAAAAGAAGATATCGACTTTGTTTTAACTTTAGAAAAACTCGATATTGATGACGAAATTCCTCAATATATTGTTAATGAAAAGATAATGAAAAAATTAAGTGTTAATAAATCTTTTTCTAAAGTTATAGCCGTTTGTAAAATAAAAGAAGAAAAAGAAGAAAAGGATGAAGATTTAATTCTTTATTTAGATAATCTTCAAGATCCAGGAAATATTGGAACAATTTTAAGAACCGCTTTAGCTTTTAATGTAAAAACCATTTATTCATCATCTTTTATTAGTATTTATAATCAAAAAACAATTCAAGCTTCTCAAGGCGCAATCTTTGAGTTGAATTTAAAAAAAGGCAGTAATAAAATCTTATATGATTTAAAGAAGGACTATAAAATTGTAGGTACTGCTTTAAATGAAAAAACTATTGATTTAAGAGAATTTAATGCTCCTCAAAAAATAGTTTTAGTTTTAGGAAATGAAGGAAATGGCGTAAGTGACGAAGTATTAGATTTGTGCGATTATATAGTAAAAATTCCTATTACAAATATTGAATCTTTAAATGTTGGAATTGCTGGAGGAATACTTCTTTATACATTAAGGAATTCTAAATAATTATGACTATTGCCTTACTTTTAATTATATATTTAGTTTTTATCTCGCTTGGTTTACCAGATTCACTTATTGGTACAACCTGGCCAGCTATATCAAATTCATTAAATATTCCTGAATCTTATCAGGGATTTTTAACGTGTTCTGTTAGCTTATGTACGATTTTATCTTCGTTATCTACTCCATTTTTAGTTAAAAAGATAAAAACCAGTGGAACTGTTTGTGTTTCAATAGTTTTAACTGTAACTGGATTAGTAACTATGTCTTTTGTTCCTAATTTTTGGCTGATGATTTTAACAGCTATTCCTTTAGGTTTAGGAGCTGGAGCAATTGATACAGTTTTAAATAATTATATAGCTTTACACTATAAAGCATTACATATGAACTGGCTTCATTCTTTTTGGGGAGTTGGAGCTACAGTTTCGCCTTTAATTGTTTCATATTTTTTAATGGATAAAACAGGAACAACTGATCCAAATGGATGGAGAACTGGAGCCTTGGTTTTAGCCTGTATTCAAGCATCAATTTTTATTATTTCTTTATTGTCTTTACCATTATGGAAAAGATGCGGAGTAATTTTTGTTGAAAGAGAAAAAAACAACGATATAAAAGAAGAAGAAACTTCTAGCGATGTTTCTTATAAAGAGATATTTAAAATTAAAGGAATTTATTCCGCATTAATCGCATTTTTAGCTTATATTGCTGTTGAATCATTAACTGGAATGTGGTTCTCATCAATGGTTTATTATGGAATTACAGATAGTGCTGGAAATTCAATAGTTACCGAAAAAGATGCTGCTCAATGGGGAGCAATGTTTTATTTAGGAATTACTGCCGGAAGATTTATCTCAGGTCTTTTATCTTTAAAATTTAAAGAAAAAACAATGTTAAGAATTGGAGAAACAATCATTGTAATTGGATCGATTCTTTTGTTTATGACTTTTGAAGTAAAACTTATGCCTGTTGCAGTTGTTTTAATCGGTTTAGGATGTGCACCAATTTATCCAGCAATGTTAAAAGATACTCCAAATCGATTTGGAACAAATGTTTCTCAAAATATTATGTCTTTCCAAATGGCTGGAGCTTATATTTCAAATTTAGTAATCGCTCCTGCTTTTGGAATTTTAGCTAGATATACAACTTTCCTTTTATTACCTTACTTTGTTATTGCTTTCTTAGTTTTATTAATTTTAGGAAATGAAGCTGTTTATATAGCTATAAAAAGAAAGCAAAAAGTAAGTAATTAACCATTTGTTCTTTAACAAATGATGTGAAACAAAATCGATAAAAATAAAAAGGGTAGCTGATATAATGTTTTTACCACAAAACAAGGAGGCTACCCATGGTAAATATTTTAACATTAAACGACACAAAAGTATCAAGCGATTTCCAAACAAGACAGAAAGCTGTAAAAGCTAGATGCATTAATAAACGGAGTGTTAAAAAGACATGTTCTTACTATCATTGTTCCAGATCTTCGCTGTGGAGATGGATTAAGAGATGGGAAAAAGACAAAAGTGATGAAAGCTTAGCATTGAAGTCACATAGACCTTTAACAAAACATCTAAAATCATTAAATGAAGAATTGGTTAATAAAATTCTTAATATCCATAGACGTTCATCGGAAAAGACACCTTTTGAAATTTGGTGTGAACTTTATGCTAT
>CASGAB010000010.1 GCA_949299395.1 uncultured bacterium
AATTTTAGAACAAGATGTTTTCTAATTTTTAGAAATCCAGACCCCGTAAAATTTGGGAAAAAATAAAAAAATCAATACCCCGTAAAATGTCGGAGTACCAAATTAGCGCGATTATTATCGCGTTTTTTTATTGGCTTGTTATCTTTTAAGATTAGAAATATCTAAAGATTCATAGATTGATAAAGGTAAAGCAAATTCTTTTTTTAAACATCTTAAAAGTCTTCTCTTCAATCTCTTTAGTTAAAGATAAAAGATTTTCACTATTTAAATCTAAATAAATATAAATTTTATTTTATTAAAATAAGAAATGAAAAAGTTACGTCATATTCATTATTTTTAAAATCATTTTTTAATGATTCACTTAAATTAATAATCGATAAAATTACGCTTGGTTTAATAATTTTAAAAGTTAATTCTTTATTGTTTGTAAAACAATCAAACTTTTCATTAAATTCATAAAATTCAAATTCAACCTTTGTTAACGATTTTAAACTGATCATTTCATCAATTGCCTTACTCTTTTTATCAAAAGTTAAAAAAATTCCACTATTTTCATCAATATCATTAAAAATAAAAGGAATATTATTAAAATCAAAATAAATAACTTTCCCTAAAATTTTAAAGAATTCATATTCTTTGCCATGACGACGAATCTTTTCTTCTCTTTCTTTATTTTTATTTTCTAAACAATAATCTGCAGCAGCAAATTTAACTCCTTCTACTTTTCCTTCATAAATATTTTTATATTTATAAAGTGTAGAAAGACTGAAGAAAGAATTAGACAAGATCGATTTAATTTCTTCGTCATTTTTAATAATTAAAGGTTTCTCAATATCAACTTCTTTCATTATTTCATTAAATAAAGTCTTAAAAATTTCACTCTTATATTTTGCTTTTAAAACCGCTAGATAATAAACGACAAGCCCAATATCAAAAAATAAAAATAAAGTTCCAAATCCAGTAAAAATAAAACGAATTAAATTATTTGGAAAAGGAAAAATTAAAGAAATAAAAACACCAAAAAGAAAATGGAGGACCATAAAAGTAAAAATCTTTCTTTTTTTTGTTATTTATTTCTATTCTTTTTTCTTCAACTTTATTTATTTTTTTACTAAATTGTTATATGTCTAAAGCCTTAAATAAATCTACCTAGTAAAGCTAGAAAGATTTAAAGCTTTATAAAAATCATATGGAAGTCTAATATCATTTTTTACCTTATTTATCGTTTTTTCATCGACTGGTTTAGTTAACTTAATAAAATTTTCATATGCTTTTAAATCTATAAAAATATAAATACGATTTTTCATAATATAAAAAACAAATGTTGGATGAAGTTTTTCATTTGGAAACCTGAAATTCATTTCTAACATTTTATTTAAAGATAAGATATCTATGATCGTTGCTGGAGTTAAAACTCGATAAGCAAAAACTTCATCATTAGTAAAGCAATCAAATCGATCATTAAATTCACTTGATTCAAATTCAACTTTTTTTAATTCATCTAATTTATTATTTTCCCCAAAAAAAGTTTTCTTTTTATCAAATCTAAAATAAATAACACTATTTTCGTTAATTTCATTAAAAAACTTTGAACTATCTTTTAAATCAAAATAAATTATTTTGCCATTAAATGAACTTAACGAATCAGTTGTTGTTTTAATCGAAAACCAATAATCAGAACTTTTAAAAGTAATATTATCAATTTTTCCTTCGTATGAATCAGAAAATCTATAATCTTGCAAACTTACAAAATATGGATTATTTAAAATAACTCCAAAATCAAAAAATCCTCCATTATATTTTGCATCTTTATAACCAATTTCTTCGCTTACTTCTTCAAAAATAGTTTCTAAAATTTTTGATTTATAAAATTTGTTAAACCCAAATCCGATACACCAATAAAAAACTAAAGCACTAAAAATTAAAATTATTCCCCAGATTGTATAATAAAAATTTCCTTGAAAAAGATACGTTTGTATAAGCATTAAAACAACACCTAAAATTAAAATTAATGTTGTTCCTAAATATAAAAATACTGTGTATCTTCTATATTTTTTACGAGATTTCTCGACGTTTTCGTATTTATTCATTTATTAAATATTTACCATCAGTAGAAATATTATCCTTAATATTTCGATATAAAATAATATTAATGGATAATAAAAAAATGACAAGCAAATAGATAATATTTTGATTAAACTCAAAATTATTAAATGAAATAGAGAATAAATTATCTTTAAAAACTAAAAAAGCAAAAGAGATAGCCACTCCAATAATAAAAGCAAAAACTACCAATAAATATAAGATAAATTTCTTTAAAACAACCTTGTCTTTTTTAATGTTATATTCAAAAAATAAAGAGGTAGTCATTCTTATATTATTAGTCATCATTGTTGGAACAAAAATAATATCATTAAAATAGGTAAATGAATGAAGTAAAATTACCCCAAAAAGTGTATTAATAAAAATAGAAGTAAGTCGAGAAATATCGAAATTTTCTACTAATACTCCTCTAGGAATGAATAAATAAATTATCGATAAAACAATTAAACAAATAAGTGAAAAAATCGAATAGTTTATTTTATTTTTCATACTTATTTTTTTTCTTATAAAAAGAATAATAAGAATAAAAAGAATAAATAAAGTCATTGAAATGAGTGGATAGATAAAACTCATATTCGTGTTAAAAGCATAATAAAGAGTTGAAACTAAGTTTCCAGTTTGCATATAAGTAAAAAGTCCATCATTAAAATAAGATAAAGCTTCGGTTAATCCACCAATTATCGCTAAATTAATAAAAATAAATAAATATTTTATGTAAGACTTTTTATTATTAACACTCATAATATTATTTTAACGTAATAGCTTCATCGATAAAATTCGATAAATCATCAAGTGTTCCAATATATTTATAAGAATTATTTTTCTTTAATTCTTCTTTATTTTTATCTGATACATAAACTCCAAAACTTGCACAATTAACATTTACTTCATTACAAGATTTAATATCGTTTAAAGTATCTCCAAAATATACGATTTCATCGTTATTTAAAGCGTAATCATTCATTAATTTTCTTAAATTGTCAGGTTTATTAACGCCATAAAAACTACCTGAATAAATCTTTTCAAAAAGATCACTTAAACCAAAATAATCTAAAGAAATTTCAGTAGATTTAAGACTTCTTCCAGTTAAAAGGAGGAGCTTAAATCCATTATCTTTAATCTTTTTTAATATATTTAAATATTTTTTATCAAAACCATCTTTAAATAATTCTTTTTGTAATTCTTCATATTTTTCTAAGTAATATTTATATGCTTCCTTAGCTTTAGTTTCATCTTTTATTAAGCCATAAAAAACGCCAGCTTCTTCTGGCCCATAACATTTAACAATTTCTTTTAAAGTAACATCTTTACCCATTACTTTTTTATATCCATAAAAGAATGAAATCCCGACAAGTTCATCACTAGCAAGTAAAGTATTATCGAAATCGAATACAAATGCTTTAATCTTGTTATTTTCCATAAATTTCTCTTGATTTTCCTTTAATAATCTTATATATTTATACGCGTACGTAGAAAGAAAAAGCGTCCGCTCTTCACCAGATCTATATCTTAGATTGGTAAATGCTACAAAATTATAACACTTAAATTATGATTTTTGACGGACGAATTTCTATTGTCCGTTTTTATTTTCTAAAAACGATTAAACGCTATTTAAGGAGGTATTGAATATAGCTAACAATCAAAACCCTTATCAAGGGAATAAGAATCGCACTAATAAAAATGGCGATTTGGTCAATGAGTTCATTCGTTTCCCAGAAGTTATCGTTATTGATCCTGATGGCGAAAACTTAGGAAAAATGTCAAAATTCGATGCTTTAAAAAAAGCTGAAGAATACAATTTAGATTTACTTTGTGTTGCTCCACAAGCAAAGCCACCTGTCTGTAAAATCTTAAATTATGGAAAATACAGATATGAATCACAAAAAAAGGCTAAAGAAGCAAAGAAAAATCAAAAGATCATTGAAATAAAAGAAATTCAATTAACTCCAAAAATTGGGGAGCACGACTTACAAACTAAAGTCAAAGCTGCACTTAAATTTTTAGAAGATGGAAACAAGATCAAAGTCGGAGTTCGTTTTAAAGGTAGAGAATTATCTCACGTTGAAGTCGGTGAAGCTGTTATGAACAGATTCTTAGAACTCGTAAAAGATAAAGCATCTATCGATAAAACTCCTACTCTTGATGGAAAGTGGTTAAATGCTGTCTTATCAAGTAGGATCAAAAAGTAGAAAGAAGGAGAAAATTTTTATGCCAAAAATGAAAAGTAAAAAAGCTTTAACAAAAAGAGTCCATGTTACAGCTAGCGGCAAGGTCACAAGACATCATGCTTATGTTTCACACCTCGCACCACATAAGACTCATAAACAAAAGAGACATTTAAGAAAAGCTACAACAGTATCTAAATCAGATATGAAGAGACTTAAATATCTCATTCAAGAATAGTAAAGAAAGGAGATTATTATGAGAGTAAAAGGTGGAACAGTTACACATAAAAGAAGAAAAAGAATCTTAAAACAAGCTAAAGGCTTCTTTGGAAGCAAACATTTACTCTTCAAGACAGCTAAAGAGCAAGTCATGAGAAGTAAAAGATATGCTTACATTTCAAGAAAAGATAGAAAAGGTGACTTTAGAAAATTATGGATTAAAAGAATTAATGCTGCTTGCAGACTTAATAATATCTCTTATTCCAAATTCATGCATGGATTAAAAGTTGCTAAAATTGACTTAAACAGAAAAATGCTTTCTGAAATCGCAATTCACGATGAAAAAGGCTTTGCTGAATTAGTCAAAATTGCAAAAGAAGCAAAATAATTTACAAAGATTAAAAGCGTGTTCTATAATGAATACGCTTTTTATATTACATAAAAAAGGAGAAATTAAAATTATGTTAAACGAACAATTATCAAAATTAATGGTTGAACAAGTTAATAAAGAACTTTATTCGGCTTATCTTTATTTATCTATGTCAAATTTTTATGACGAAAAAGGCTTAAAAGGTATCGCTTTTTGGTTTAAAACACAAGCTAAAGAAGAATATGAACATGCTATTAAATTCATGGATTATCTCCATGATCAAAATGAAAAAGTCACTCTTTCTTTAATTGAAGCTCCAAAAGGTGATTTCAGTGATTTAAAAGAACCTTTAATTCTTCAACTTAATCATGAAAAATTTGTTACTGCTTCTATTAATAACATTTATAAAGTTGCAACTGAAAATAATGATTATAGATCACTTAAATTCTTAGATTGGTTTATTGAAGAACAAGCTGAAGAAGAAAGAGTTGCTCAAGATTTATTAGAAGAATTTGAACATGTTTCAGTTGATTCTAGAGGTATCTTTGAATTCTCAGAAAGAGCTGGAGCTAGAAGAAAATAATTTATTAACTTATGATATTGAAAAAGTCGCCTACTTGGCGACTTTTTTACTATTTAATAACTCTTAATTCAGTCTTTTCTATTGCTTCATTAAGTAAAGTTTCATAATCAAACTTCTCTTCAATTTTTAAGCATTCACTAATTTTAGGCATAGTTTTAGGCTTCTTTATTGGGAAAATTGTACAACAATCTTCATAAGGTCTAATAGAAACTTCATAAGTATTAATGTCTTTAGCAATTTTAATAATTTCCGTTTTATCATATGTTGCTAAAGGACGAATAATTGGATAATTAGTTACGGCATTAATTGTATTTAAACTTTCAAGAGTTTGTGAAGCAACTTGTCCAACGCTTTCTCCATTACTTATAGCATAAATATGAAGTTTTTTAGCAAGTTTTTCTGCTAAACGATACATCATTCTTCTCATAATTGTTACTTCATATCCTTCAAAAGAATGGTTATAAATTTCTTCTTGGATTTTTGTAAAAGGAACAACATAAAGATTGATTTTAGGTTGATAAACATTTAATTCTCTTAATATATCTTCTAACTTATATAAAACTGCAACCGAAGTATATGGAGGAGATGCAAAATGAATAAAACTAAGTTCTACTCCTCTTTTCATTAATAAATAAGAAGCAACTGGAGAATCAATTCCTCCTGAAAGCATCATTAAGCTTCTTCCAATAGCGCCTTTAGGATAGCCTCCCATTCCTTTAACTGTTTCAAAAAACATATAGGCTCCATCATCTCTAATTTCAATAGAAAGAAGGATTTCTGGATTATGGACATCTACCTTTAAAGATGTATTTTTTAAGATAACAGTCGCAATTTCTCTATTAATTTCATCACTTACATAAGGATATGATTTATCAATTCTTCTTGTTTTAACTTTAAATGTTTTACCATTTTCTTTTTTAATTTCAGTTAAAGCAATTTCTTTTAAATTGTCTAAATCACAATCTTCGATTTTTTTAGCAAGTGAAAAAGAATACATACCGCTAACTTCTTTTAATTTTTCGACTAAATCTGGGATTTCTTCTTTTAAATCTAAATAAATATGATCATGTCTTTTTCTCATTTCATAACTTGATTCATATTCTTTTAAGTGATTATTAATTGAAGAAGCTAAGCGGTTAATAAAATCTTTTTTATTTTTACCTTTAGTCGACATTTCTCCAAAACGAACAATAATTGTATTAAATTCCATAATTATTTTCCTTTAATAGAGGCTAAAATTTCTTTTAACGCATTAATAAATTCATCTATTTCTTCTATTTTATTATATTTTGAGAAAGAAATTCTTATTGAATTTAAAGCTTCTTCTTCATTTTTAGTAACTTCATAAATAACATAAGAGATTGTTTTTAATTTTGAAGAACATGAAGATTTTGATGAAACATAGATTTCTTTATTTGATAAAGCTTCAACAACAATTGATGCTTCTTTATTTAATGTAGAAAAATTGATGATATATGGAGTTTTTCTATTAAAATTATTATGAATTTTAATTCCTTCAATTTCATTTAATTTAGAAAGAGCATAATCATGGAGTTCTTGAATATATTTGCTTTTATTTTCTACATCCTTATTTCCTTTAATAAATGCATAAACTGCGGAGTGAATTAAAGAATAAGATAAAGTTCCACTTCTTAAATTATCTTCTTGTCCTCCACCATAAACTAAAGATTCAAGTTCAACATTTTTTCTTTTAATTAATGCACCGATTCCCTTGATTCCATGGAGTTTATAAGCAGAAATTGTAAAAAGATCAAAAAGATTAAAATCGATTCTATATTTTCCAAAACTTGAAGCTAAATCACTATGTAAAACAACCTTTTTATTACCGCTTTCTTTAATTGCAGCTCTAATTTCTTCAATATTTAAAATACATCCACATTCGTTATTAATATACATTGTAGAAACTAAGATTGTCTCTTCATTTAATGCTTTTTTAAATTCATTAATATCGATTGTTCCGTTTTCTTTTACATCTAAATAAGTAACGCTAAATCCTTCTTTTTCTAATTCTTTAAAAACATTTAAAACTGAAGGGTGTTCAATTTTTGAAGTAATTAAATGTTTTCCTTTATTTTTATTTTTCCTAGCAAAACCTAAAATAGCTAAGTTATTAGCTTCAGTTGCTCCACTTGTAAAAATAACATCATGAGTTGAAGGAGATAATTTTAAAGAGGTTAAAAGTTCTCTTTTAAAATTAATAATATCGTAATTTTCCTTCATTCCAAGTCCATGAAGTGCACTTGGGTTAGCAATAAATTTATTTGTATCCTCAACAAAAAGATTTAGTACGTCGTTATCAACGATTGTACTTCCTGCGTTATCAAAATATATCATAACTATCTAGAAACCTTATCCTTATCTTCTATTCTATTTATAATTGTTTCGCTCATGTCGTAGCTTGATTTATATTCTCCATCAAAGAATAATGATTCAGCTTGAGTTAATAAATTATGAACATCAGCGAATTTCATTCTATCTCTATTAATTAATGTAATGTTATCAATTGAAAGAATTCTATATGAATTAAGTGAATCAACTTCAGTGAAAATCTTAATCGATTTTTCTTCTAAATATCCGCATAATTCATTAAGTCTAATAACGTCGATTGGTAATGATTTTATAACAACTGAAATTTCATCTAAAAGAGTATATACATTATTAATTTCTTCAGCATATTTTGTTTCTAAAGTTTCGTTATTAAATTCTCTTAAGATAGCTTCACATTTTTTCATCTTTAAGTAGCGAGAATTAATAAGTTCATAAGCTTTATCAGTATCAGTTTTAAGTGATGCTAAATAAGCACTATATTCATCATAATGGTTTTTGCAATCATCAATTCCGGTTTTTAAATCATTAATTTTATTTAAAAGATCAGTGTAATAAGTTTTTTCTAAGCCGTGGACATAGAAATCAACTCTTCTTTTAAATTTTGATAAAGTATCGAGTTCTTCTTTTAAAGCAATACGTTTTTGTTGGTTTACATCATCGATAATATAATATTTTTCAAAGTTATCAATTGAATTATTAAGTTTAATAATATCTTTTTCTAAAAGAGTATAAGAGATCATGACATCTTGATAAAGATTATTAAATTTATTTCTAGCATCTTCTTCAAGATCCATGTCATTATCAAGTTTAGCTAAAATAGCATGTAAAGCTTCGATTTTTTCACCAGCCCCATTAACTTTAAGATTTTTAAAATCACTTCTTAAAGCAACTAAAACATTTTTAATATGTTCCATTTCATCTTCAACATTAAGATGTCTTAAAGGAAGTTCGCTTAAAACTAAAGCATTATATTTATCTAAAACTTTACCCATTTCTTTTGGAACGAAATCATTAACTTCGTTTAAGTAGTTTGGTAAAACTTCTAAAATCTTTTTAAGTTCAGTTAAAACTTTAGCTAAAGAAGGAAGTAATTCTTTAGCTTCATCATATTGAGCGGTATCAACAAAATCTTCAAATTTATTAAATCTTTTATCAATATTAGAGAAAATCTTATCGAATTGTTCTTCAACAGTTAAGATTTCTTCATGTTTTTCCATATATAAAGCTTTAACTTCTCTATATTTATCTTTAAGCATTAAAGAATCTTTTCGGCAATCTTCTTCTGGACGAATAACTACTTCTAAATCAATATTTAAATCAGTAACAGCTTTTTCAAATTCATTAAAATAATGATAATTTTCATTATAAATTTTCTTAAAGCCCTTAACATTTTTATCTTCAACATAAACTGCTAAAGCATTGAGTAAATCCGCAACATTAGCATCTTTTTCATCCTTTATTTCATTATATCTAGCTAAATATTCTTCATAAACATCGATATAAAGTAAATTGGTTTGAGAAATTTGTTCAAGGCGAGAAAGATATTGAGAATCTTGAATTGTAAGCAAACTATTTAAATATTTATAATTTTTATTTAATTCATTATATTGTTTTTTAATTCTCATTCTTGAAAATACTGTGACTTCTAAAACAATAAATAAAATCGCTAAAAGTAAAATGGCAGCGGCTATAACAACAATTAATATAAAAGTTAAACTATCTAATCCAAAAATCGTATCATTCATAATTCTTTTTACCTCGAGTAATATTGTATTATAAATACAATATTTTTCATACTATATTATTTTATCTAAAAATACCCTTAAATAATAGATATATTTGTTAAATCAGTATAAGTTTTATTAATAAGTATATTTTTATACAAAGTATAAAAATATAGTAGCACATATTTAAATTATTAATTATAATATTAAAGCAGAATAAATATTACTGCCAATCCGAGTAAGATGAACATAATGTTTAAGCGATTTAAATAAAAAAATCGTCATCCTTGGAGACCACCTACTTATTTTATTTAAACTAGGTAGGTGGTTTATTTTTCTTATACTTTAAAAATTAAAGGTAAATTAAAAATCTATTAGTACATTTAGATAAAAAAATAATTAAAAGATTTATGGAAACAAACGGTGTAAAAAATATTTATGTTTATAGTGATGAAAGTGGAGTTTTTGATCCATTTCATTTCGATTATTATGCATTTGGAGGAATAATCTTTCTTTCTGAAGAAGAAAAAAATGAGGCTGCTCATCATTTTCATCATACTGTAACTCAAATTAGAGGTGATAAATGTAAAAGTGAACTTAAAGCTAGTAACCTCGCAACTTCAAATAAATATAAACTCATGAAAAGTATTTCTAAATATATTATTTTTGGCGCAGTTATCAATTTAAATATGATTAATAAAAATATTTTAAAAGATAAAAAAACTAAACAAAGATATTTAGATTTTGCTTATAAAATGGGATTAAAAAATGTTTTTAAAAAACTAATTGATGAAAACATTATTTTTCCTAATGATCCAATAATTTTAAATGTATATTGTGATGAACATACTACTGCTACTGATGGACTTTATGAACTTAAAGAGTCTCTAGAAATGGAATTTAAAAGAGGAAATATGAATTTTTATACCGATGAATATTTTCCTCCTCTTTTTAAACGCTTAAATGATGTAAGAGTTACCTATTTAGATAGTAAAACAAGCATTTATATTCGTATGGCTGATATTATTGCTAACTTCATATATAGTATGGCAAATTTTAACTTGTCAACTCATCTAAGACTTTATATTAAAAATCTTCCTTATCCAAAAACTGAATTTATTAAAAATAATTACTATCAAATTTATAATAAAGAGATTACTTTACACTAAAAATATTGATAAATCTCTACTTTTTACTTGTTTTAACATTATAAATGTTATATATTTATTAAGCATTTAAATCTAGCATATAAATACTTTCGGTCTGATGAAAGAAACTAAAAGCAATTTTAGAAGATAAAGTAGGCTTAGCTACAAGCTGAAATTAAAGTAAATTCCTTCATCCGCGAAATGGAATTTATATTCTTGCTTTTATTTAGATGCCAGTCAAAATAAAAGGAGAAATAAGAAATGAGAAATTTTGATTCCAAATGGAAACGTTCCAGAAGACTTAACTTTTCACTCTCTGAAACAGGCAAAGAATTAAAGAAAAGAGCATATGCACCTGGTCAACATGGTCAAGATAAGAAAAAATTATCTGAATATGGTCGTCAATTAAACGAAAAACAAAAATTAAGAGACCTTTATGGTGTTAACGAAAAACAATTCGTTAGATTATTCAAAATCGCTAGTGCTTCAAATGAAGTTACTGGTACAGCATTCATGATCTTACTTGAATCAAGACTTGATAACTTAGTCTATAGAATGGGCTTAGCTTCAACTAGACCTCAAGCAAGACAACTTGTTAACCACGGACATATCTTAGTCAATGGTAAGAAGATTGATATTCCTTCATACCTTTGCCAAGTCGGCGATAAAATCTCATTAAGAGAAAAAAGCCAAGACTTATCAATTGTTAAAGCAAGTTTAGAAGCAAGTGCTGCTACTCCACGCTATATTACAGTTGATAAAGAAAAGAAAGAAGGTAGCTTCGACCGTCTTCCAGAAAGAAGTGAATTATCACAAGAAATTAACGAATCATTAATCGTTGAATACTATAACAGAAGATTATAATTTCAACTATTTCGATTTAATATTTCACTTTAATAAGAAAAACCAGATGGAAAAATCTCTGGTTTTTTTCTTTTTAATCATTTTAATATTAAAAAGACTAATACTTTTATATAATTATTAATGAATTTAAGGTAAATATTTATGGATAAAAAAGACGTTAAATTGCATTTAGATAAAAACTTAGTTAATCTTTCTAACTCAATATTGAAATTTTATGATGTTCCTACATTCCATCCATCTTTAAAAATGGTTGATGAATTATTAAAAACTAGAAAAAACAAAAAAGTTTGTGTCCTTCTTTTAGATGCTTTTGGAAAAGTAATTTATGAAAAATATAAAAATGATTGTCCGTTTTTATATTCTCATATTTATACAAACTTTTATTCAATTTATCCTCCAACTACTGTTGCTGCAACAAATGCATTTTTAACTGCTAAATATCCTAATGAAAATGGTTTTGTTGGATGGAATCAATATTTTAAAGATGTTGATACTTATATTGATGTTTTCATTAATAAAGATCCAATTAATGATAAAAAATTAGACTTAAACGTTATTAATGATTTCCTTAAACCAGCCTTTATTACTGATCTTATTAATAAAAAACATGGTAAAGAAATTGCTACTAAAATTTCTTCTTTTGATAAAAAAGATGAAGATAAACACGATGATTTTGATTATTTTTTCTCTAAAATTAATGAAGAATTAAAAACAAAAGAATTTATTTATGCTTATTCTACTGAGCCAGATCATTCAATGCATGAATATGGAATAATAAATGAAAAAATAAAAGAAAAAATTATCTATTTAGATAAAAAAATTAAAGAATTAGTTGAAGCTAATCCTGAAACTTTATTTATAGTTATTGCAGATCATGGATTTATTGATATTAAACACTTAAAAGTTTTTGAAGATAAAGAATTATTAGCATGTTTATCCAGTAGAGACCAAAAACAAATCTTTACTATTGAACCTCGTTTTGCTTCTTTTAATGTTATTAATGAAACAAAATTTAAAGAAATTTATAACGCTAGATATAAAGATAAATATCTTTTATTCACTAAAAAAGAATTATTAAATTCTCCAATTTTAGGTGAAGTAATCAAAGAAAAAGAAATAAACATTAACACATTAAATACATTAGGCAATTATTTCCTTATTTCATTTAGTGATTCAATGCTAGTTAATAAAAATGGCCCAGACTTTGATATGAAGGGAACTCATGCTGGATGTTCTTTAGATGAAATGGAATTAAATTTATTAGTATTTAATAAATAAAATAAAAAAGGTTCGAACAAACTATTTCGAACCATTTTTTTTATTTCTTTTAGTTGTTGCTTTAGTATGTTCTTTATGATGTTTATCGAGTTTTTTCTTATTAACTAACTTTTTATTATTAGAAATATTATTAGTATTACCTTCATAATCTTCAACATATAAACTAACTTCATTTTTAGAGTGTTTAATTAATCCAAAAAGTGAGAACAAGAAAACAATTAAACCTAAAACAAATAGAGGAATACCAATAATAAATGAAGTTATATAAACATCAATTTGTCGATAAAATACGCAAAACAAAATTCCTACTACCAATAAAATTAAGCATCCTATAAGTTGAACAATATTGAATATTGATCTTAAAGAAACTCTTTTTAAAATAATAAATTTAATTATAAAAAATAATCCTGTTCCACTTAAAAAGACTCCAATAACTATAGGAATAGAAATAACAAATATTGTTGGATCAATAAAAACAATTATCGATAAAGCAACAATTAATAGATAAATTAAAACTCTAAAAAAGTGTTCACTATCTTTAATAAAGGTATAAATAATTAAAATTATTGATACTAAAAGAAGAGTTGAAGCAAAAAGATATCCTAAAAAGATATCCATATAATCGTGATAAGAAAAAACACAAAATAAAATACCTGCAGCCATTAAAATAAAGCTAACAACAAATTTCAAAGCGTTATATTTATTTACATCTTTCATAACTTACCTTTTAAATTTTAAAGTATCTATTTAATAAATAAAATATTAATCTCCTATCTAATATCTAAATATACTTATATTTTCATATAAAAATGCGACTAGTATAACTAACTAGTCGCATTTTTTCGATATTTTTAATTAATAGATATTATTCACCAATTTTTAAATTTGGATATTTTTCTCTATCGACATTATAGGAAGTATGGAGTAATTTATGTGCTTTTTTAGAACCATATTCTCCTAAATAATCTTCATATAATCTCTTAATATCTGGGTTAAGGTGACTTCTTCTTAATGGTCTATTTCTATCTTCTTCATATAAGACTGCAGCTCTTTTTGCTGGATATGTTTCTAAGATATCATCATCTTCTTTAGGGAGGAAAAGAGGTGTGACATATGGTTGACCACCACCATTAATACATCCACCTGGACAACCCATGATTTCAATAAAGTCGTATTTTGACTTACCTTCTTTAATTTGATCTAAAAGGACTTTTGCATTTTTCATGCCTGAACACATTGCAACATTATAAGTATTTCCTAAAATCTTTAATGAAGCTTCTTTAATACCATCAAGTCCTCTACATGGAGTAAATTCAATTGGCTCAAGTTCATGGCTTGTTAAGATATAGAATGCAGTTCTTAAAGCAGCTTCCATAACTCCACCAGTAACACCAAAGATAACTCCAGCTCCGGTATAATCACCAATTAAATCATCATCAAATTCTTCATTTGGTAATTTTTCCCATTGAATACCACTTCTTTTAATGAGTTGGCCAAGTTCTCTTGTTGTTAAAACAACATCGACATCTTGGATTCCATCAACACTATTTTGTGGTCTTTCTTTTTCAAACTTTTTAGCTGTACATGGCATGATAGAAACAACACAAATTTGAGATCTATCGATGTTATGTTTTTCAGCATAATAAGATTTAATAATTGCACCCATCATTTCATGAGGAGATTTACATGTTGAAAGGTGTGGAATTAATTCTGGATAGTAATATTCAATATAGTTAATCCAACCTGGTGAACATGAAGTAAGCATTGGTCCTGGAGTTTTTGTAATAACTCTATGAACAAATTCATTAGCTTCTTCAGTAATAGTTAAGTCAGCACCAAAGTTAGTATCGAAAACACGATAGAATCCTAATCTATGGAGAGCAGCAACCATTTTACCTGTTGCATTTGTTCCAATTGGATCACCGAATTCTTCACCTAAAGCAGCTCTAACTGCAGGAGCCGTTTGAACGATAACGTATTTTCCTTCTTTAAATGCTTCATCAAGTTTATCAATTTCATTGTGTTCCATTAATGCACCAGTTGGACAAACTAATGTACATTGGCCACATTGAATGCATGGAACATCAGCAAATGATCTATTTCCTGCTGGAGAAACGATTGTATTGAAACCTCTATTTTCAAAGCCTAAGATACCAATACCTTGAGCATCTTTACATGCTTCAATACATCTTCCACAAAGGATACATTTTGAAGTATCTCTAACTAAACCTGGAGCAACATTATCTAATGTTGTCTTAGTTTTTTCACCAACATAAACTTCTGGACGAGCACCAACTCTTCTAGCGACTTCTAAAAGTTCACATTGACCATTTTTTCTACAAGCTTGACAGTTATAGTAGTGATTTGAAAGGAGTAATTCAACTGAAGTTCTTCTTGCATTAATTGCAGCTGGATCAGAAATATAAACTTTTAATCCGTCTCTAACAGGATATGCACAGGAAGGAACTAATCTTCTTTCGCCTTCAACTTTAACTAAGCAAACTCTACAAGATGCAACTGAACATCTTCCTTTTTTGAAGTTACAAAGGTTAGGAATGTTATAACCGCAAACTTTTGCAGCTTCTAAGATAGTTAAATCATCATCAACAAGATAAGGTTTATCTTCAATATATATAGTAATTTTTGCCATATTTCTAACCTCTACTTCTTACTAATTGCACCGAATTTACATGCACTAATACATGATCCACACTTGATACATTTTGCTTGATCAATAACAAATGGTGTTTTACCAACTGTACCTGTAATTGCATTGACTGGACAATTTCTAGCGCAGAGTGAACATTTTTTACATTTTTCTGGATCAATAGTGAATGAAATAAGTTTCTTACAAATTCCAGCATCGCATTTTTTATCAACAACGTGTCTTTCATAGACATCTCTAAATTTAGAAAGTGTTGATAAAACTGGATTTGGAGCAGTTTGACCTAAACCACAGAGTGAACCGACTTGAATAGATTCTGAAAGTTCTTCAAGTTTATCTAAATCTTCTAATGTAGCTCTTCCATCAGTAACTTTTGTTAAGAGTTCTAATAATCTCTTTGTACCAATTCTACATTGTGAACATTTACCACAGCTTTCATCACAAATAAATTCAAGATAGAATTTTGCGACGTCAACCATACAGTTATCTTCATCCATGACGATAGCTCCACCACTACCCATCATAGAACCTCTTGCGATTAAGTTATCGAAATCAATTGGTGTATCAAGTTCATTCATTGTTAAACATCCACCTGATGGTCCACCTGTTTGAATAGCTTGGAATCTCTTATCGTTAGGAATACCTCCACCGATATCGAAGATTAATTCTCTTAAAGTTGTACCCATTGGAACTTCAACAAGACCAACGTTTTTAACTTTGCCACCAAGAGCAAATACTTTTGTACCTTTACTTCTTTCAGTACCAACTTCAGCGAATTTAGCTCCGCCAATTCTTAAAATATATGGAACGTTAGCTAATGTTTCGACGTTATTAATAATTGTTGGTTTATCCCATAAACCTTTAACAGCTGGGAATGGTGGACGAGGTCTTGGCATACCTCTCTTACCTTCAATTGAATTTAATAATGCAGTTTCTTCACCACAAACGAAAGCACCTGCACCTAAACGGACATGACATCTAAATGAGAATCCACTTCCTAAGATGTTATCACCTAAAAGTCCGATTTCTTCGAGTTCCTTGATAGCTAATTTTAAACGGTTAACTGCAATTGGATATTCAGCTCTGACATAGAAATAACCGTTTTGAGCACCAATTGCATAACCTGCAATCATCATACCTTCAATAACAGAGACTGGGTTACCTTCTAAGATAGAACGGTCCATGAATGCACCTGGGTCACCTTCATCACCATTACAAACAACATATTTTGTATCGTTTACTTGATCATGAGCAAATTGCCATTTTCTACCCGTTGGGAAGCCACCGCCTCCTCTACCTCTAAGTCCTGATTTTAAAACATCATCGATGACTTCTTGTGGTTTCATGCTTAAAGCTTTAATCAAACCTTTAAATGCATCATAACCTAAAGCTTCATCGATAACTTCAGGGTTGATAGTACCACAACCATGCAATGCGATACGTAATTGTTTTTTATAAAAATTAATATCTTCTTGTTTTTCAACTTTTTTATGAGTATTTGGATCTTCATATAAAAGTTCTTCAATACATTTTCCACCGATAATATCTTCTTCAATGATTCTTTCACAATCACTAACTTTAACAGCGTGATATAAACGATCTTCTGGGAAGATTTTAACGAATGGACCTTGAGAACAGAAACCAAAACAGCCAACAACGTTAACTGTAACTTTGTCTTCGAGTTTCTTAGCTTTGATAAGTTTATTTAATTGGTCAATGATAGCTTGAGAATCTGATGATAAACAACCTGTACCACCACAAACAACGATATGTCTTTTGCCATCTTTACCATTAAATTTCTTTTCTAAACAAGATGAGCAAGTGCTAATCTTCTTTTCTAATTCTTCAACATTTTTAATTTTTTTGACTGCCATAAGATTAACCTTCCTTATCTTTCTTACGATATTCATCGATTATTTGTTGTACTTGTGAAAGTGTAACTTTTGGATAGACTTTACCATTGATTGAAAGAGCTGGTGCAATACCACATGCGCCGATGCATCTTAAAGCATCAAGAGTAAATAATCCGTCTTCACTTGTTTGTCCAGGTTTAATCTTTAAAAGTTCAGCGAACTTATCTAAGATGTTTTGACTACCTTTAACATAACAAGCTGTACCTAAACAGACACCAATAACGTATCTTCCTTTAGGTTTTAATGAGAAGAATGAATAGAAAGTAACAACTCCATAGATATCTGAAACTGGGATATTGAGTTCTCTAGAAATAATTTCTTGAACTTCAAGTGGAATATAGCCATATTCCTTTTGGGTTTCAGATAATACAAGCATTAATGGAGAAGGCTCATTCTTATACTTGTTGCAGATATTAACAATAATATCTACTGCCTCTTTTCTTAAATGCATAATTATTATTTTCTCCCTAAAAAATTAATAAATAACTTTTTTTATTATACTCACAAATTCGAGTATTTTTAACCTTAATTTTATATAAAATTACTTTATATGGTCTTTCTAATAAAAATAGAGACACTAGGGTCTCTATTTGTTTATAATTTTTATTAAAAATTATCTATTAAACCATCTTAAGAATAAAAGATAACTTGTTAATTTATCTACGATAATTTGCGCTCTTTTATTCATTGCTTCTTTTGTATAAAAACCTACATGAGGAGTAATTACAACATTTTGATGTTTAATAAGTTCATATTTATCATCAAGTGGAGGTTCTTTTTCAAAAACATCACTCATATATAAGAAATTTGGACAATTATTAAGTTTTTCAACTAAATATCTTTTATTAACTAAGCTTCCTCTTGCGGTATTAATTAAAATTGCATCATCTCTAATCATCGCAAATTCTTTTTTAGAAACTAAATTTTTAGTTTCTTCATTTGCTGGAACATGAAGTGAAATAATATCACATTCTTCATAAATTGTTTTACGATCAACAAACCTACATCCATGAATTTCATCATGTTCATGAGTTGCATTATATAAAATTTCAATATCTTTAAATGGTGCTAATAATTTTAATGTAGCTTGAGCAATTTTTCCCATTCCGATAAAACCAATTTTTAAATTTTTTAATTCTCTTCCAATAACTTTGTTTTTATAAGAAAGCTCATTAAATTTTCTTAAGCCCATTAAAATAAACATCAAAGTTAATTGACTTGTTGCATCAGTTGAATAACCAGCAGCATTATAAACTTCGATATTATTTTTTTCTAAATAATCTAAAGGAATGTGATCTAAACCAGTAAAAGCAATAAATAAAGCTCTTAATTTTTTATCGCTACTTAAAATCTCTTCATCTAAAGGAGTATTATCACTAATTATGATATCTGCATTTTTAATACGTTTAATTATTCCTTGTTTATCATTAGTTCTTTCATCATAAATTATAATTTCGTGCTCTTTAAATTTTGGATGCACTAAAAAAGATTTGATATCAACTTCTAATGGTTCTAAAAAGACAATTTTCATAATTAAATTATGCCTCACCTTTATACCTATAATATAACTTAAAACGCTAGCCAATTTAAAGTGCTTTTCATCCTCTATCTATTCAAAAAGTACTCTTATTATAAATAATTAAATGGGTAAGGATTAACCCAAGGCCGCTTCATAAGCAAGAATGCTTCCATCAGCTGACTTTTTACGCATTGATAACGAAAAAATTGAAAAAAGTTATATACCTATTTCAATCAAAACATATACATATTTCATTTAAAACCAAAAAATGGACCTCCATTTTGGTCCATTTTTCATAAATTATCGTTTTATAAGTTCACAAGTTGAAGGATATTTAGAATCTTTTAAGATAATTTCATCCGCTGCGTCATAAACAATTTTGCCGGATAAAGGATTTTTTATAGACTTAATATTACCTTTTAAAGAAGCATCGACTTCGCTATATTCAAAAGCTAAATCACATCCATCAAGTTCACAATCAATTAACTTCAAATTCTTACAATAACATAAAGGTTGTGTTCCTTTAATTTTGCAGTTAATAAATGTTAAATTTTCACTATACCATCCAAGATATTCACCATTAATGATTGAGTTTTTAACTATTACATTTTTAGAATGCCAGAAAGCATCTTTTGTATCAAAAATTGAATCCTCTATAGTAAGATTTTCAATATATTGAAATGAATATTTTCCTTCATATCTAACTTTTCTTAAATTAATATTCTTGCCCATTAAAAAGACATAATCACCGTTAATAATGAGATTTCTGCCTTCGATATTATTTGATTTCCAACCAAACTCAACGGAATAAACATTTAATCTATTAAGTTTAATACCATTACATTCTCTTAAAGCCTTGATTCCAAAAAGATTTGAATCATTTATTTCAATATTTTTGCTATACCATAAAGCAGCGCGGCAATTTGGAGTCATAGTTGAGTTTGAAATAACAACATTATCATCATGCCAAAAAGGATATTTTAAGTCGAAATAGCAAGATTTAATTTCAACTTCAGTAGCTTCTTTTAATGCAGATTCTCCGTTTTCTTCGCCAACGAATAAACAGTTTTCAACTATTAAATTAGTTGCATTATATAAAGCTCTTTCTTCTTCAAATCTTTGATCTTTAATAACTTTTTTATTACTCATTTTATTCTTCAGATAAGCGGTGATCCATCCAAGTGTTTGGAAGTAATTCTTTTAATTTTACTTCTTTTAAATCACTTAAAAGGATAACTGCATCAAGATTTTCATTATTAACTTCGTAAATGAATTCACGACATCTTCCACAAGGAGGATAAATAACTCCACCTTCATGAACAGCAATGATTTTCTCAATTCTTGTTTCGCCACTTTTTAACATTTCAGCAATAGCTGCTTGTTCAGCACACATTCCTAATGAACAAGCTAAATCTAAATTAACACCTGTATAAACATGACCTTTTGAAGTAACTAATGCACAAGCTACTTGGCCAAACTCACCATAATCTTTTATATAGTTGTGATTTACGGTTTTTAAAGCTATTTCAAATAGTTCCTTATTTTCCATAAAAATCCTCGACTTTCCTTTTTGGGACTTTTATTTTAGTTACTTCACTATATATTGTCAAATGAAAAGTACGAATTTTACCGCTTTTATCTGCTTCCTTTAATATTCAATTTTTCTAATTATTTTTGCTGGATTACCAGCAACAATAACATTTGCAGGAACATCTTTTGTAACCACGCTTCCTGCTCCAACAATAGAATTTTCACCAATAGTAACTCCTTGAAGAATTACTGATCCAGATCCAATCCAAACATTATTTTCTAACTTAATTGGTTTTTGAAAAAGGCATTTTCTTTTTTCGGGCTCAAAGCCATGATTTAATGTTGCAAAAACAACTCGATGCCCGACCAAACATCTATCACCAATATAAACACCGCCTTGGTCTTGGAAATTACAATTTGAATTAATTATTACATTTTTTCCGATATGAATATTCTTACCAAAATCTGAATAAAATGGCGGAAATAATCTTAAACTTTTATCAACATCTTTTCCGATTAATTCAGAGAAAATTTTTAAAATTCGTCGATTTGTATGATATTTTTTATTGAGTTTTGAACAAATTTTATAAGCATCTTCTCGACATTTATGAATAACATATAGAGCCTCTTCAAAATTAATATCTTGGCCTTTATTCATTTCAATTTTTAATTCATTTACTGTCATAACATCTACCTTCAATTTGTATTTTAATTATTAAAATCATATATGTTAAATATTTATATTTGATATTAAAATATAAATGATATTTATATATGTGGAGGTATTTTATGGAACTTAGAACATTGCGTTATTTTCTAGCCGTTGCTGAATTAGGAAACATTTCTAAAGCTTCTCTTTTTCTTCATACTTCTCAGCCAAATATCACAAGACAATTAAAAAATCTTGAAGATGAAATTGGTAAACCTCTTTTTAAAAGAGGAAAAGGAATGATTTTAACTGAGGAAGGTATATATTTACGCGAAAGAGCAAATCAAATCATAGACTTGTTCGATAAAATTAATGAAGAAATAAAAACTGTCGATCCTTTAAATTCAGTAATTGCTGGAACCATTAAAATTGCCGGTGGAGAAACTTATGCAATGGATTTTATCGGTAAAGTTTTTAAAAAGTTTCACGAAAAATATCCACTCGTTAAACTCGATATTGAAAGCGTTGCAACTAAGGAAGTTATAAAACGTCTTGAAAAAGGAACAATTGATTTTGGAATTATGATTGAACCAGCTCCAATAACCGACTATAACTTTTTAAAATTACCTCGTCAAAATACTTGGGGTTGCTTAATGAGAAGAGATTCAGATCTTGCTTCTAAAGAATTCGTTACTCCGGATGATTTATATGACAAGCCATTACTTCTTTTTCATTCAAGTGCTCACTTAAATATGTTTAAAATTTGGTTAAATAAAAACCCAAGCGATATTAACATTGTTGCAACTGCGAATTTAATTTATAACGAGTCGCTTTTAGTTAAAAATGGCTTGGGTTATGCAATCACTTTAGATAAATTGGTTAATACTAGCGGCGATTTAGAACTAACTTTTAAAGAACTACGTCCTAAAGTTACCGCTTATTTAGATCTAGTTTGGAAAACTGATATCGGTTTATCTAAACATGCTCGTCTTTTTTTAGATGAATTAAGAACAGAATTAGAGAAAGAAGAAGACTAATTATTCAGTTCTTTCATCACCTATAAAGAATAAAGCAACTGTTCCAGGTCCGGTATGTGAACCAATTGTTGTTCCAATATCGAGGATTTGAACTTTTGCTTTTAATTTTGGGAAAGCAGCTTCAACCATCTTTTTAAGTAATTCAGCATCTTCTAAACATGCAGAATGTGAAATATAACAAATATCATCGTAATCAGCATGATTTAATACTCTTTCTTTCATTACTTCAACAATTCTAGAAAGAACTTTCTTTTTACCTAAAACTTTTTCTCTAGGAATTAAATGACCTTCTTTATCAACGTTTAATAAAGGACAAATATGAAGCATTTTTCCTAAATAACCACTAGTTTTTGAAACTCTTCCACCTCTAATAAAGTAAGTTAAATCAGTTGTAAAAAACCATGCATTAACTTTAAGTTTATTTGCTTCTGTCATCTCTTTAACTTCATCAATTGTTTTTTTAGCATCTCTTAAATCAGCAACTTTATCAACAACCATTCCAAATCCACTAGAAGCATTTAATGAATCAATAATATAAAGTTTTCTATCTGGATATTTTTGATCGAGTTCTTCTTTTGCAAGTAAAGCTGCATTATAAGTTCCACTTAATCCACTAGATAAAGTTAAATGTAAAACATCTTTTCCTTCTTTTAAGAATTTTTCAAAATATTCGATGTAATCAACTGTATTAATTTGAGAAGTTTTAGTAATGACTCCATCTTCCATAAGTTGATAAAATTCACTTAAAGGGATTGAAGTTCCAAAATCTTCGACATGTTCAACTTCATTTAAAAAATAATGATTACAAATATATGAAATATTCCTTTCATCAAGATGTTCTTTTTTTAAATCTGAAGTAGATTCACAACTTAAAATAAATTTGTCCATATAACCTCCTTAAAGGTCTTCTGTATTATACACTAGAATATTAATTAAAAAAGAAAAAAGCGCTTTCTTTTAGGAAGCGTTTTTATCTTTTTTATCATCTTTATCGCTATTTTTGCTTAATAATTTTTTTACTAAAGTTAATTGATCAAAGCGAGGTATAACTATGATTAACGCTTGAATAACAACTCCTGCTGCAACTATCAATAACCAAGGAATTACTGGGAGTAATAACTCTAAACCAATAAGCAAGAACCATAGGACTAAGGAAGATAAAATTCTAGTATATTTATAAATCTTTAAGATAATTAAAATTCCTTCACCTAAGAAACATAAAGAAGCTAATATGAAGAAAACAATCGCTGCAATTTGTAAACTTGTTATTTCAACATAAACTAAAACCGAACCTAAAATTAAGAATGCTAAAACAATTAAAACAACAATTGTTGTAATAAAGAATGCGAGTTTAAATTTAAGTCTTCTTTTTTCTAAGATTTTATTTTCTTCATCATCAAGCTTATTAAATTCATGTTCTTCAAAAAGATATGAAATTTCGACATTAAAAAATTCTGCAATTCGATAAAGCATTTCAGCATCAGGAAGAGAATCTGCTCTTTCCCATTTAGAAATAGATTTATTTGAATAACATAATTTGTCTGCAAGTTCAGCTTGAGTCATTCCTTTTTGTTTACGTAAACCTGCGATGTTTTTTGCAATAATTTCTCTTACGCTCATAGTTTTACATTATAGCACACTTAATAAAATAAAAATGTAACCAATTTATAAGAAAATATTTAATTTTTTTATTTAATTTTTATAGATAAATTGAACTATAATTTTATTAATAAATGGAGATTTTTAGATATGAGAAAAAATTTTGGTGTAAAAACATATTTATACCCTCAACCAGTATTAATTATTGCTACTTTTGATGAAAATAATATTCCTGATGCAATGAATGCTGCTTGGGGAGGAATTGGTGAAGAAGATCAACTCACAATTTGTATTAGCGCAGATCATAAAACTACGAAGAATATCTTACTTAAAAAAGCTTTTACTGTTTCTCCAGCAACTAAAAAATATATGTCAGAATGCGATTATTTTGGAATTGAAAGTGGAAATAGATACAACAATAAAATTGAAAAAGCAGGAATGCATGTAACAAAAAGTGAACTTGTTGATGCACCAATTATTGATGAACTTCCTTTAGCAATTGAATGTGAACTTATTTCATATAACGAAGAAAATTGCGAACTTAAAGGTAGAATCAAAAATGTCTCAATTGATGAATCAATTTTAAATGAAAAAGGTAAAATCGATATCAATAAATTTGAACCAATAAGTTTTGATCCTATGAATCATAAATATCTTTTAGTTAAAGATGTTGTTGGGGATGCTTTTGTTGAAGGATTTAAATTTAAAAAATAAAGGAAGAAATAAAAATGAGAGTTTTATTAATAAATGGCAGTCCTCATAAAGATGGTTCAACAGCTTTAGCTTTAAATGAAGTTACAAAAACTTTAAATGAAGCAGGTGTTGAAACTGAAATTTTTAATATTGAAAATCAAGTAGTTAGAGGATGTATTGCCTGTAGAACTTGTAAAAAAACGGGCAAATGTATTTTTGAAGA
The DNA here is from genome assembly GCA_949299395.1 of uncultured bacterium. GTDB lineage: Bacteria > Bacillota_I > Bacilli_A > RFN20 > CAG-826 > Onthovivens. Next base: position 24,632 of record CASGAB010000010.1, read on the forward strand.
TTCAGTAAACCTTTTAAGTGAAAAATTAAAACATGCTGATGGCTTAGTTATTGGAACTCCAGTTTATTATGCTAATCCAAACGGAACTCTTTTAAGTTTACTTGAAAGATTATTTTATTCTTATCCAGAGGATTTATCTTTTAAAGTTGGAGCAGCTATTACTTCAGCAAGAAGAGCAGGAAATACTTCAACTTTTGATGCAATTAATAAATTCTTCACTATTGCAAATATGCCAATTGTTTCTTCTCAATATTGGAATAACATCCATGGTAATAATAAAGAGGAAGCTTCTAAAGATTTAGAGGGTCTACAAACAATGAGAACTTTAGCAAAAAATATGACTTTTTTAATGAAAGCTATTAAAGACGCTAAAGAAAAATATGGTTTACCAGAAAAAGAAGAACATATTTATACCAACTTCTCTCATGGAAAATAAAATATATGATTATTAATCTTGATAAAAAAGTAGTTAGAAAATATTTAGATACAAAAGAGAGTAATATTTTAATCTCTAATATTTATAATGATTATTTAGAGAATTTTGCACCATTTATTGATAAAAACACATTTATTAATGAATATAAAAACGATTATTATTCTTACTTTTTAGATGCTTTAGAAATTGATTCATATGACCAAGATTTTAAAAGATTAGCAAAGCTTTATGATTTATCTAATTTTGATTTACTTGATCCAACCGAATTTAAAGAAAATCCATATTATAAAAGGATAAAATTAGATAAAAATAAAAAATATAAAATTAATGATTTAGTTTTAAGTTATGACTTTTATAATCCATATGAATGTTTTTTATATAAAAATATTGAAGTCGATTCTTCTTCTTTTTATAAAGAAATTAATAAAATGGGTTATTTTAATGAAGCTTTTAGCTTTTTATCAATTGCTAAAAATAACAAAACTTGGATGAGCATCACTCCTCATGAAATCAATTCAATGAAAGAAGATATCATTAAAGTTAAAGGTAAAATCTTAGTTTTAGGATTAGGACTTGGCTACTTCACCTTTATGGCTTCAATAAAGCAAGATATTACTAATATTGATGTTATTGAACTAGATAAAGATATTATTTCCTTATTTAATAATCATTTATTTAATCAGTTTGAATATAAAAATAAAATAAATATTATTAATGATGATGCTTTATCCTATTTAACTAATAATGATTTATCTAGCTATGATTATATTTATATAGATATATATCATAATTCTTTTGATGCTTTATATTTCTATTTAAAGATTAATAATATCTTAGAAAATAAATCTTTTGATGAATCAAAAGTTTTATTTTGGATAGATAAAGAAATAAAGTGTTATATTAGAAGATGTTTATTAACATTAATAGAAGAAACTATATATAGTAATAATAATTCTAATAATACTAAAGATAATGATAAAAGGTATAAACATTATAAGAATATAGAGGATAAACTTATTAATTATTTATATTTTAAACTTAAAGATTTAACTATTAATAATATAGAAGAATTAAATAATTTACTTAATGATGAATCTATAGAAAAATTAGTAATAGGTTATAAATAATATTAATTATTCACTATAATCTTTCCATTTACCTTCATGAAGTCGATGCATTTCTTCAGTAGTTAATAACCATTTTATAGTAGAGTTTCTATTTTTTGGATAAAACTCAATAAATTCTCCTTTAATAAAGGTATAAAATCTTGATGCATCAGTACACATTCCATAGGTAGGAGTTTCTTTTAAACTTAATTCAAAAGAGTAAGGTTTATTATTTCTAACTCCTTCAAAGAAAATACCGTTATGATTAATTTTTAATATACCTTTTCCTTGAATATTTGAAGTTTTTTGATGTTTTAAATATTTATAAGAATCTAAGAAGCCAATTTCTACTTCGTCTCTTAGTTCAAAATCTTTATTTTCTCTAATTTCTTTTTTAACTTCTTCTCTTTGATATTCAAACCATAACTTAGGATTTTTAAAAGGAATCTTACTTGTTTCATCTTTTAAATAAAAACTATAAGTATCATCTAAATAAATAGTATTATTACAGTAATTACATTTAATAAAATCATCTCCACTTACATTTTTGAATTCTTTTCCACAAACTGGGCATTTATATAATAATTGCTCAATATTTTTGGCAATTTCTTTACTTTTATAATGAATTTTTTCTTTTTCATTATAAGAATAATCATCCGTTCTTATTTCAGTATTTAAAATTTTGGTAATTTCTTCTTCTTTTAAAGAAGCAAGATCTTCTTCGCAAAATAACTTTTTAAAAGAAACTTCGACTCTCCCTTTTCTTTCTTTTAAGTTATATTTAGGAGCAATTAAATAAGCTCCTTTAATGTTTGCTAAATATACCGGAACTTTTAAAAACTTTAATAATTTGGCACTTCCTAAAGCAACTGGTTGAGAACCTCCAGAAATTGAAGACATTCCTTCAGGAAAAAGACAAATTCTTCCACCCTTATTGATTACTCTTTTCATTTCCATAACCGCATATAAATCAGGAGTGAAATTTTGTTTAGGTATTTCTTTTAATAGGGAAAAGATTCCTTTTAAGTGACTTCTAAAAAATTCGTTATATGCAGCAACAAAATTAAAGCGGTGAGGAAGTAAAGGAATAGCAACAAATATATAATCCATTCTTGAAGCATGGTTACTTAATAAAACATAAGCCCCTTTTTCTTTTCGAGGATCATCAATAAAAGTTTCTTTTATATGATATTTTTTAGCCATTGTCATTTTCCAAAAATATCCAAGTAAAAGATAAATAAATTTATTTGGTGGAGTTATTTTCTTTTTATGTAACTTCTTTTCTAATGTTTCTTTTTCTTTTTTCATATTTAAAATACCCCTAACTTATTTCTTTTTTTAATTATAACTTACTTTAAAATTTTAAAGTTCACTTAAAGTCTACTTAAAGTATATTTTCTTAAATATAAATATAAACTTTATACATATACTTACTATGTAAGTATATGTATAATTAATAAAATAATAAGTGTCAATAGATTAACTACTAATAATTTATAAATAGTTATAAATATTAAAAAATGAGGAACAACTTATTCCTCATTCTATAAACATAAATTCATATTTATTAAATGATTCTTTATCTAGTTTATCTTTTAATTCTTCTTTTTTAATTAATCTAAAATGATCATAACTAAATGAAGGAGAGACCATACAACCTACTAAAGAATAAGAGTTATTATCGTTATTATTACTATCATTAATATAATAAGATCCAAAGATATGGTTTTTCTTAACTAAATATTGAATATATTCATTATTAGAGATATCTTTACCTAGTTTTATTTCTTTAACAATATATTTAGATGAATTCTCATCTAAATATATATCTACTATTATTAAAGAATTACCATCTTGATAATACCATAATTCATCTTCATCAAGCTCGTGAAGATGAGATATATCATTATTTCCTAATAAAAAAAGAATAGAAGAATATAATACTTGGTTATTATTATATTTAATATCACTCTTATATGTTTCTTTAAAGTATCCTCCTTCAGGATGAGCAATAAGATGATATTTATTGATAATTTCCTTTTTAGTCATAATTAAATAATACTCCTTAAAACTAATAATCTGCAAATTCAGAATCCCACATTCTCTCTGAATATAAATCACATCCTATAAGTTTATCTAATTTATTCCCTAAAGTAGGTGTTGAATCAAAATAATCATCTTTATAAACACGTTTTCCGCCAAAACAGCCCATAATATTTGCATAACCGCTTTCTTCCCACTCATCTAGGAATTGAATTAACATTTTGTCTTCTCTAAAACCAAGTATTATTATATAAAATAATTATTATAAATTGATAAATAATGATATTATTTATCTTAGTAAGAGTAGCCTTCGTTCCTTAATAAAGGAACATACACCATTAAATATTTGGTTGTAGGCTACTTTTTTATTTGAGAAAGAATATTTGATTAACAAAAAATAAACTAACTCTTTATTCGCCATCATAATTTCTGCTTAAATAACTGATATTTTTTTATATTCTTGTCACTATAAGAATATATAACATGATAATTATCATATTTTTATATGCTATAATTTTTTTGCTAATTAATTAGGGAGAACATTCTAAATGATTGTATATAATGATACACTTAATAAATTTAAATATGATGTAACCTTAAATTTAATACAAGATGAAATCCTAAAAATACTTAGAGAAAAAGGTTTAAGTGGCGGTTCTCCTAGCGAAGTCAATTCACGGAATAATTCTTTACATTTCATGAAAGATGCTTTAGATGATCCTTATTTTGATCCAGATTGTAAAGTTGCAATCGAATATAATATTCCGCAAACATCTAGAAGGGTTGACTTCATGATAATGGGGAATGATGGAAAAAGAGATAACATCATTATTATTGAACTTAAACAATGGGTAAAGGTTGAAAAAGTAGATGAAGAATGTTCTCATTCAATTATGTCTGATTTAAAATCTCATGAACCTACTGCTCATCCTTCTTATCAAGCATACTCATATAAATCATTAATTTTAGACTACTGTAATAATCACGTTTTAAATGATGAATCTTTAAAAGCTTGTGCATATTTACATAATCTTGATGAAAAATATCGACCAGTTATCGAAGACGACATTTATAAAGAACGGACTAATGAAGCACCAGTATTTTTAAAAAAAGATGTTTTAAAAATACGTGAATATATAAAACAATATATTAAATTAAAAGCTAGTGATGATTCTTTACTTTATAAAATTGAAGAAGGTAGATTAAAACCAACTAAATCTTTACAAGACGCTTTAGATTCAATGCTTTGTGGTAATGAAGAATTTCATATGATTGATGATCAAGTTGTTGCATTTGATAAAATCATGAAAGAAATTAAAGAATCTCAGAAAGATGATAAAAAGCATATAATTATTATTACAGGAGGCCCAGGAACCGGGAAATCTGTTTTAGCAATTAATGTTTTAGCAAGATGTATTATCGATTTAGATCTTAACGCTTCTTATATAACAAAAAACATGGCTCCAAGAAAATGTTATGAGTATTTACTTACTCATGGCGATGCTAAAAAAATAGTTAATCTACAAAAAGCAATTCAATCACCATTCTGCCTACCACATACAATTTATAATGGGCTCGATGTTGGTATTTTTGACGAAGCTCACCGTATGCAAAAGAAGCCATACATGTATAAAGGTGAAGATATGCTTTTAGATGCAATTAGAGCTTCCAAAGTTGGAATATTTTTTGTTGATGAAGATCAAAGAATCACTATTAATGATAAATACGGCATTAAATCTATTATTGATTATGCAAACAAAGAAAACGCAATTGTTCATCAACCATTTGAATTAGAATCTCAATTCAGATGTAATGGTAGTGATAGTTATATAGCTTTTTTAGATAATCTTTTGGGATTAAGAAATACCTTGAATAATTCGTTCGAAGTAACAAACTTTAAAGTGAAAATTTTTGATGATCCAAACGAAATGAGAAACGAATTAAGAGATTTGAATAAAACAAATGATAAAACCCGTATGGTTGCAGGTTATTGTTATGATTGGAATGTAAAAAATAAAAGAGGCGAATGGGATATTGAATTACCTAATAATTTCAAAGCAAAATGGAATTTGGAAAAAGATAATATCTGGGCTATCAACAAAAATTCCTTTGAAGAAATTGGTTGTATTCATACTGCTCAAGGTCTCGAATTTGATTACGTAGGAGTCTTTATAGGACAAGATTTATATTATAAGGATGGCCGTGTTTACACTAATAGAAATGCGATTTCAAAAGATGACAAATCTAGCGGGATTAGATTAAAAACAACTTCTGATGAAGAAGCAGATAAACTAATTCGTAGAACTTATAAAGTTTTATTATCTAGAGGTTTAAAAGGTTGTTATATCTATTGTGAAAATGTAGCACTAAGAAACTATTTGAAAGAAATCTTGAACAAGTAATAACTCTGGCATAGAAAAGCAGCTCTCTTATCTCAATAATAAAATATTAAAAAGTAATAAATCTTTATTTAGATTACTACTATATTTAATAATATTCTTATATATAACTAAATACGTAGTTTTAGTTATATGACCTAACTATTTTCTTTACAAAGAAACCTTTTATACATATAAATATTTATATCTCTATTTGATAATTAAATAATTAATTATCAATAAATAGTTTAAGCGTCAATTTAGAACTTAATCACTATTATGTATAGAGAGTAATAGTCAAAGCAGAGAAATCAGTTTTGCCTAACTTCATATAAGTATATTAAAAGGGAAGATAAGCTATTATCTTCCCTTTTTACTATTTAGCCGCTTTAAAATCTTCTCTTTATCTTTTTTTAAAAAGAACGACAGATCTTTTCCCGTCTTTTAAACTCGATTTATTTTTATTTACATATTTTCTAACATAGCTTTTATTGTTAAATTTATCTTTATTTTCTAATTCAATATATTTTTTATCTTTATTTGTATGATGAGTTATACCATGTTTTCCCATATTTTTTCATTATCTTCTATTGTTAAAACTGGTTATCTTCTTTTTTTTATTAAATAAACATCCCTTCTTTTTCCTTCTTTTTCATATAAGTTATTTTCCTTATATAAACAAGAATGCTGGAATTTAAAAAATGATGTCTAAAAGAAAAAGATGCGAATTTCGCATCTTTCCACATTATTTAAACATTATCTCTAAATCTATTAAATGAAGATTATTATCTTTAATATTAGTTATTTTTTCATCAAATCCATTTGCCCCAAATAAATATAACTCAATGTTTTCTTTTTTATAACTACTGAATAATTCACTAGTTAGATCTTCTTTCATATCGTTATAGTCTCTAATAGTTCTTTTTCTTTTAGAGAATTTTGTTTCGGCAACTAAAAGTTTATCGTTGTAAGAAGAAATAATATCTATTTCAACACTTCTTTTTAACTTTTTAGAATAATATTCAAAATTTTCAAACTCTAAAAATAATCCATTTACATTTCCTTTTTTAACTTCTTCTTCTAAATAAGTTAAACAAGTTTTTTCATAGCGATGTTCAATAAATTCATTAATCGAATTCATTAAATCTTTTTTAATTAATTTTCCATATCCATTTCTAATCATTTCGCTATTTTCTCTTATAAAACGATAATAAAAAGCTACCATTGGATCAAAAATTTCATAACGAATATCTTTTTTAGATGAAAATGATGATCGGCGAATTAAGATTTTATCATCAACCAATTCTTTTATATATTTTGAGATCTTAGCAGTTTCCATATTTAATCTATTTGATAACTCTTTAACTGAGTCAAAACCTTCAGCAATATATTTAATTAAAGAAGCATATAATCCACCTCTAGCCTTATCACTAGTAATTAAATTAGTTGGTTGTTCAATAAATACTCCAGTTTCTTTAAAAAATAAATTATCTAAGTTTTCATCAAAACTTTTGGAAGCATCAATTAAAGAAAGATAGTATGGAAAAGTATTAGTTAAAGATAATATCTTAACTTTTTCAAAATTGTCTTTAATATTTTTTAAACCAATTAAAGCTTCACTAAAATCAAATTTATTAACTAGTAAAGAAAATGTATTTCTTTGATATAAAGGAGCTTTAACATTTCCGATTTCTTTTTCTAAAAAAGAAACATTACTACCAGTTAAGATTAAAGTAAATTTTCTATTTTTATAAAAAAGATCAATTGCTCTTTGTAAAGATGAAGCAAAGTCAGTTACTTTTCTTTTTCAATCTCTATTTAAAACAATCAAAGGGTATTCATCGAAACATACTAAAACTTTTTCATCTTTAATGAAATTATCCATCGCTTCGAAAAATTGATTCCAATCCTTATAAACACCATTATTAACATTAAAAGTTTTATTAAGTGTTCTAGAAAAAGCTTCTCTTTGTTCAATATCAGAAGAATCTGTTGCATAAAACATAAGAGTTTTTTTATTTTCACTGAGCATATTTAAAAGGGTTGATTTACCAATTCTTCTTTGACCATAAATATATCCAAACTCAAAAGAAGATGAGTTAAATCTTTCATTTAATAATTCAAGTTGTTTTTCTCTACCATAATACTTATTATTACTCATAAATACGCCCCTGTTTTTACTAACTACGTGTTCACTAACTACGTGGTTAGTAATATTTATTCTTATTTTATTTAAAACTCTCTTAAATTAAAGTATTATTTATTAGTTAAATAAATAATATATATAAATATATATGAAAAACTTTGAATTACTTGCTCCTTGTGGAGATTATGAAAAATTAATTACTGCAATTCATTTTGGTGCAGATGCTGTATATTTTGCTGGTAAAAGTTTTGGTTTAAGAGCTTTTTCTTCTAATTTTGATAATGATGAAATTGTTAAAGCGATAAATTATGCTCATAAAAATAATGTTAAAGTATATATCACAGTAAATATTCTTGCTCATAATAATGACTTTAATGGAATGATCGAATATTTAAAATTTTTAGATGCTAATAATTGTGATGGTGTTATAGTTAGTGATTTTGGAATTGCAACACTTGTTAAAAAATATACTAATTTAGAATTACACGTTTCTACTCAAGCAAATGTTACTAATAAATATAGTGCTAAAGCTTGGGTTGATTTAGGCGCTAAAAGATTAGTTTTAGCTAGAGAACTCTCTTTAAAAGAAATTAAAGAGATTAAAGAATATGTAGGAAATGACATTGATATAGAATGTTTTGTTCATGGAGCAATGTGTATTTCTTATAGCGGAAGATGCCTTTTAAGTAATTATTTAACTAAAAGAGATTCTAATAAAGGAGCCTGTGCTCAAATCTGTCGATGGAATTTTTTAATGATGGGAGTTAAAGAAGATCCAACTAAAGAAATAAATGATAAAACAAATAAATTATCTTTTTATCCAATTGAAGAAGATAATAAAGGAACCTATATCTTAAATAGTAAAGATTTATGTTTAATTAATTATTTAAAAGAATTAAAAAAAGCAGGTATATCTTCTTTAAAAGTAGAAGGTAGAATGAAATCTAATTATTATGTTGCTACTGTTATCAATTGCTATCGTAGAGCAATTGATAACATGTTAAATAATAAAGAACCTGACTTTAATTATATTGAAGAATTAAAAAAGACTTCTAATAGAGACTTTACTACTGGTTTTTATTTTAATGAAACAGATCGAGAAAATATTGAAACTAGTAGACAAAGTGAAACTCATAAATATATTGCTCAAGTTGTTGAAGACACTAATGAAGATGGTTATGTTTTAGTTGAACACCGTAATAAATTCAAAAAAGGTGATGAACTTGAAATATTATCTATTACCGATAGTTTTAATAAAAAGTTTTTTGTAGAAGAAATAAAAGATCTTAAAAATAATGATTTAGATGAAGTAAAAGCAATTAAACAAAGAGTATATCTTAAATGTCCATATCATTTAAAAAAATATGATATTTTAAGAATTAAAGAAAAATAATTAAAATAAAAAAATAAATATATGAAAACAAAACTTAAAGACAACAATATTTTTAGATGGATTATTATTCCTTTATCTTTAATCTTGTGTTTTATAGGTCACTTTATTCCAGAAACAGGTACTATTCCTAAAGATGCTTTAACTTTAATATTAATTTTTATAGGAATATTAATATTATGGTTAACAATTGGAATTGATTGGCCTTCAATTTTATGTTTATTTTCTTTAGGTTTTATTCCTTCATTTGGTTTTAATAAAGTATTTACTTCTTCTTTTGGAAACGGAACATTCTTCTTTTTACTTTTTACTTTTGTTGCAACCTATGCTTTAAGTAAAACTTCTTTAATAAAGCGAACTGCAATAGGATTTATAAATTTTAAATTAGCTAGAAAAAATAGTTATTTATTCATATTTTTCTTTTTACTAGGAACACTCTTTTTAGGACTATTTATTTCTCCATCAGTATTATTTTTGATTCTTCTTCCAATTTTAAAAGAGATCTATGAACTCTTAGAAATTGAAAAAGAATCAAAAATGGCTAAAGTTATGATGCTTGGTTTAGGGTTTAGTGTTTCTATATCAAGTGGAATGACTCCTATTGCTCATGTTTTCCCAATTTTAGCAATAAATGCCGCAAATTTAACTATTTCAACTTTAGAATATACTTTAATTGCTCTTCCTTCAGGTTTTATTTTATTTATCCTGATGTATTTTCTATTAATATTATTTATAAAACCTGAAAAAAGAGAGATTGATTTTGATAAGATTAAGAAATTAAAAAATAATTTAGAAAAAATTAATAAAAAAGACATAACAGTTTTAATTATCTTTATCGTTATTTTAATTTTATGGATAATTCCTTCTTTATTTGAAAATATTTATCCACCAATTTATGAATTTTTTAGTAAATATGGCACTGCTATGCCTCCTCTTTTAGGAGTTATTGCTTTACTTATTATAAGAATTGGTGGAGAACCAATTATTAAGGTTGATGAAGCCTTTACTAAGGGAGTTCCTTGGTCTAGTTTAATGATGTGTGCCGCAACTTTGGCTTTAGGAGAAGCATTTAAAAGTAATGATATTGGCTTAATTATTTATTTAGAAAATACTTTATCTACTTATTTAATTAATCTTTCTCCAATCTTATTATTAATAATTTTTAGTAGTTGGGCCGCAATACAAACTAATTTATCTTCTAATATGGTTACTGCTACTTTAGTAGCAACTATTGCAAGTAGTGTTATAACTATTACTATGTCTTCAATTAATATATATTCCGTAATAGTAATTATTGGAATGTTATCTTCTTTTGCTTTTGCTACTCCTCCATCTATGCCTCACATTGCAATCATTAGTGCTAGCGAAAGTGCATCAACTAAAGATTGTTTAATTTATGGATCTATAGTTATGTTAATTTCAATTATTATTTCTTTAATTATTAGCTATCCTTTAGGATTACTTATATTTTAATTTTGAATAAACGGGGGAAACATGGAAAAAGATGAATTAAATTTATATCGAGAAAAAATCGATGAAATCGATTCTAAAATTATTGAATTATACGAAAAAAGAATGGATATAATTAAAAAAGTTAATGAATATAAATTAAAAAATAATATTCCTACTTTTGATTCTTCTAGAGAAAATACAATGCTTGAAAAAAATTTATTAAAAATAAAAAATAATCAATATAAAAAATATTATCCGTTAATTTTAGATGGCTTTTTAAAAGCTAGTAAAAAAATGCAAGATGATTCAAAAATAACTTTTAATTTATAGCAATTATTGATAGTCGCTTTCTTATAAAAAAACAATAACATTATGCTATTGTCTTAAATAGAAATAAATTATTAAATTTATTTTATTATCCTTCAATGACTTTAGTTTTTTCATTTAAATTTTCACTTAGATTTGAGGATGAAAACTCTTCAGAATTAGGGAAATTATATTCCATTGATTAAATTTATATATTTTATAAGTTGCTTTACTTGAAGAAAACTTAAATATATGACAACCATATTTTAAATCACGTGATAAGAAGTGAATGTGCCGTCCTGATAAATTTATTCCACCAACAATCACTTAAAATTTATTTAAAGATAAAAAAATTAGTATCTCAAATGCATAATTTTAATTATTTATAACTTAATTATAAGTATTTTTAAAAAATTTAATAAAACAATCAGCAATACCAATATTATATTGTAACAATTAGAGTAGATTCAGTCCCAGCAGAAACTTCTTGAATGATTTTACCATTTTTAAAGTGTGTTGCTCCGCCTCTAGCAATTTCAAAGTACTCTTTATCGAGGTAATAAGAATTAACATATAAAACTGGACATTTTAAAGATTTAACTTGATTTGCATAAGAATATTTTTCGGTGTTATTCCAAACATTATAATTAAAATCTGTATAAACAGGCCATAAAAGTAAATCTAATTCAAGATTTTTATATTTAATGATGTTTTCATCAAACCATAAATCTCCACAGAGTGAAATTGCAATTTTTTTATTTTTTAAAACAAAAAATGAACATTCATCTCCTTCTTTATAATTTTCATTGGCTGAGATTTCTTTCCAACCTTTCGATATTCTGCGGTAATTATGAATTATAATTCCTTTATGATTTATAACAATTTGACTACTATAAATTGATTCATTGAAAAATTCAAAATATCCAAATGAAACAGCAACATTATTCTCTTTTGCGTGTTCACTTATTTCTTTTATAATTTTGTCACTTTTAGAAATTGCAATTTGTTTATCTATTGTGTAATTCCGACTTAACGAATCAAAACCTTGTAAAAATGATTCTCCAAAAACAATTAAATCAATATCTTTTGGAGAAGTTTTAATTACTTTAATAATTTGATTTTTATTAAAATTAATCTCTTTATTTTTAAATCCTACACAAGCTAATAAAATTTTCATTGATAAATCCTTAATTATTATATATAAAAGGGAAAATGATAAAAATATTTTTTCTCAAGAACATTAATTTAAAATTTTTTACACTTAAAAATATAATAAAAAATATTTACTCGGGAAAATGTAGAGTCGAAAAGTTCGCTCGGCGCACTTTTCCGCCAAAAATAAAACAGCATCAAATTCTGGTGCTGTTTTTTAGATAAGATGTAAATCTTTTACTTATACGAAAAAACAAGTATTTTTTTACCAACATTTTTACCAACTTTTTTTTGAGAAAAATAAAAAAATGCGATAACCATCGCATTTATTTCATTTTCTGGCGGGGGTGGAAGGAATCGAACCCACGTCAACGGTTTTGGAGACCGCTGTTCTACCATTGAACCACACCCCCAATTGGTATATTTAGGCTTTTTTAAAGCCTAAATATTATAAACTCTTAAGGACTTTATTGACAAGTCCCATATCACATTTAGATGCAAAATTAGTTTTAAAATGTTTCATGACACTTGGAATAGATCTATCTTCAAGTTTTAAGATTTCTTCTTTTATTTCTTCTTCACTCATCATTTTAGGAAGGTAAGATGCAATATAAGAAATTTGTTCTTCAATTTTTTTAGCACTATCTTCTCTAGAAGCATTTAAATATGAAGATTTTTCTTCTTCTAATTCTTTTAATGTTTTTTGAATAATTTTAATTAAATCTTCATCTTTAGCTTCCTCATTTTTAGCTCTTAATTCAGTAGTAGGAATCATATATTTATTAATAATTACTGATAAAACCGCTCTTTTATTTTCATTTTTTTCTTTTAAAGCTAACATGTTTTCTTTTTTTATTGTATCAATTAACATATCTTTTCTTGTATTCTAAATTTACATCTTAGAGTAATGAAATTTAGAACATTTCCTTTCCTGAGAATGTAGAATTTAGAGCCTTACTTATTTATAATTAAATCG
>CASGAB010000011.1 GCA_949299395.1 uncultured bacterium
AACTTAAAACTTCGCCAACTAAATTTAGAAAGAACTATAGGTATTTACCAATGGTGTTGGTTTGAAATAATTATGTGCAACTAATTGGGGTAAATTCAATTTATAAATTAACCGAAAATCCGATGATATTCGGTTTTTTTATTACTTTTCTTATGTTTTTATTACCCCAAAAAGCTGCACACTTTTTCTTTTAAAATTGTGAATAATATATTTTTAAACTAAAATATAAATATGAAAAAGATTCATAGAGTTTTACCTATCCTCATTTTTCCATTTTTAATTTCTAGTGCACCACTTCAAAGTAGAGATGTCTATGAAAGTGTTTATCGTGGTTTTAAGATTAATAATTTAACAAAAATTGAAAATAAAGCTACTTATTATTCTTTAGATATTACAAATACTGGAAACTATGTAATTGGAAATAATGTTTATCTTTATACAATGGTTGATGATGTAGTTATAAAAGATGATAAGGAGGTAGAAGAAACTTTCGATATCACTTTAAGACCAATTAATGATAAAAACTCAATTCTTGTTCCTGGTGAAACAAAAGAAATAATCTTTAAAATTGAAAAAATCCCATATAATGGCTTTGAATTTTCTTTAGAAGATATTAATGATCCGCATATGAGAATCTTTGATTTCGATGTTTATTCAAAAGAAAATTATAGCTATTCAATTAATAGAACTTATGATAGCTATTTAGAAAAAACTAATTTTACATTCCACTATTATCTTGATCATCAGGTAATAATGGAAGCTTATTCAATTTCATTTACTCTTGACAACACTTATAAAATTGTTTCTTCCTATCTTCCTAGTATTGTTTATGATGAAAATACTAGAGAAAAAAACACTTTAACAGTAAATTTTGAACTTGATGGATGTGTTTTAACTAGTGAACTTAAAAATATTGAAACAACCCTATTTTATCTTTATATAAATGAGAACGAGGAATCTAGTTTAAATGAAAATGATAAAATTGCACTTATTATTTCAGGCTTATCTTTAGGAATAGCTTTTATCTTTGCTCTTACAATAATTGGTTTAGCAATTGCTTCTCTTGTTAGAAAAAATAGAAAAAAGAGGGAGGAAAAATAGTTTATGAAAAGATCTAAGTTTTTGTTTTTAGCACTACTTTTTCCAGTATTAATCTCAAATAGTCCAGCACCGATTCCTTATTTTGATAGAAATGAACATTACACTAATTATCAAATTAAAAGTGTGGAAAGGGTAGAAAAAATAAATGATCCAGAAAGTGGTGAAGAATTTGATTTAAATACTCCACTTTATACTTTTACTATTTATAACTATGGAAGTTACGTAATGGATAATTCAATTATTTTTGTTATTGATGATAAATATGAAATTGATATTCCATTATATGAAACAGGTGTTGAATATATTTTATGTGAAGAAACAAAAGAATTAACTTTTGATTTTTATCGATATTTTGAAAGATATGGAGAATTTGAAATCACTTTAGATAATATTAGCGCCACGGAAGCAGTCGCTCATCGTTATAACGAAATTAGATTAACTGAATATAGGATTAATAATTATTATCAAACTGGAATAGAAGGAGAAAAAGTAACTAGTTTTGATCTTACTTTTAGTGGATTAACAAAATATATTAGTGTTTGGTATTTAGGTATTGAGTATAGTCTTTTAGATGAAAATAATGAGTTAGTTAATCATGTTTTATCTATTCCTATTCATACTTATAACAAAGATAATACTATTCGAGTTAAATTTGCTCTTAAAGGCGAAATTAATATATCTGATTTAAAAAATCTTACTTTAGCAATCTATGAAGACGAACATATTTTTAACTATAATCCGGGTGGAATGCCTTTTCCTTTAAAATTATTATTAATCTTTATTGCAACTATTTTAACTATCTCTATTATTGGAGCATTAATAGTTTTAATCGTTAATTTCCTTTCTACTAGAAGAGCTAAAGAGTTAAAAAAAGAAACAAAAGAAAAAGAAAGAGAAAAAGTTAGATTAAAAAAAGAAGAAAAAAGAAAAAATAAAGAAGCTAAAAAAGAAAAGAAGAGATTAGAAAAAGAAATTAGAAAGAATAGTAATATAGATAATAATAATAATTCTAATGATGTAATTATTACTTCTATAGATGAAGAAGATAATAATTAATTATTAAATATTTAAAAAGACATAAATTAAACTTTATGTCTTTTTAAATTGATTAATATAATTATTATTATTTCTACTATAAATATTGCTATATAGATTAATAATATATAGATATCTTTAATATAGTTATAAATAAAAGAATTAAAGATAGTACCTAGTATATAAGAGATAAAATTAGTGATAAAAGCAATAAATAATATATAGATTGAATTAATTAGCCATCCTTTATCGTTTATCCCAATTAAAGAAGATTTATAATCTAAATTTAAGATATAAATCGATAAAAAGATACCTTCAATAAGAAAGACTACTACTTCCGCAATATAAATATATAATTCATAAGGAAAAATAAATATATAAATTAAATTCATTGTTACATTAGTAAAAATATTTAAAAAAGTTAATACTAAAAGTCCCCTATTATATCTAAATCTTAATAAAAAATAATATAAGGGTGTTTCGATTAAAGAAGTAAAAAATAATGGAGTTAATATTATAGGTAAATAGAAAAAATCCATATATTCATTTTAATTGATTTTATTAAAAAGTATCTATAAAATTATTGAGGTATGGAAATGGAAGAAACTATTCAAAAAATTAAAGATACGTTAGAAAAGATCCGTCCTTTTATTCAAAGAGATGGCGGAGACTGTGAATTCGATTCTTTTGAAGATGGAATTGTTTATATTAATATGATTGGAGCTTGTGAAGGCTGTTCATTAATTAATGATACTTTAGAAAGCGGCATTGAAGTTATCTTAATGGAAGAGGTTCCAGGAGTTGTCGCGGTTCGACTTGCTTCTCAAAAAGAAGAAATTAAAAAAGCTTTAAAAGAAAACGGATATAACATTGATTAAAATAAGTTAAAAACTAATTTAAAAGGGCTAGAATCATTCGATTTTAGCCCATTTTTTTATAATAACCAGTTTTTAAGATTATTTACGATTAAATAATAATCGTTTTGAACTACTTTTCTATTGTATTCAATTGGAGTTTTATCTAAAGAAAGGACATAACCTCCTGCTTCATAAACAAGTAAATCAAATGCAGCAGTATCCCATTCTTTAGTTCCAGTAGATAATCGATATGAGAGTTCAGCTTTTCCTTCAGCAATTAAACAAGCTTTATAAGCACTTCCAGCTGTTTTAACTTCTTTAATTTTGTCGGAATGTTTCTTAAATACTTTTTCTTCCTCTTCAACACTATGATAACGAGATTTTAATACTGTTAAGTTATCAAGTTTATCATTAACGAGGATTCTTTTTGTTTCGTTTGTATTTAAATCAAGTTTATATGCTCCATAATTTTTTAATGCATAATATAAATAACCATAAACCGGAACATAAACGACTGATGCGACAATTTTATGTTTATATGCTAAAGCAATATTAATAGTAAATTCATCATCGTATTCAACAAAGTCTTTTGTTCCATCAAGTGGATCGACAATAAATACGAAATCATTTTCTAAACGAGATAAATTATCTGCGTGTTCTTCTGTTAAAAAAGCATGATCTGGAAAATATTTTCCTAAATAATTTCTAATTAATTCATCAGCTTTTTTATCGGCTTCAGTAACTGGAGAGTCATCATCTTTTGTCTCAACATGGAAGCCGTTATGATAAATATCGAGAATGATTTTACTAGCATCGATTGCTGCTTCAATCATTCTTGATAATTCATTAGTAAACATTTTGATACTACAAAGCCTTTCCGTCGCTTCCGAATTCTCTAATTTTTGCTTTAGTAATTTCAACCATAGCTTCGAAGCCAGGTTTTAATAATTTACGTGGATCAAATCCTTTTTTGCTGATATCTAAATCTTTGCCTTCTTCAACATATTTTCTTGTTGCAGCAGCAAATTGAAGTTGTAATTCAGTGTTAACGTTAATTTTTGAAACACCTAATGAGATAGCTTTTTGGATTTGTTCTGTTGGAATGCCTGTTCCACCATGTAAAACGAGTGGTTTACCATTTGTTGCAGTTTGAATTTCACTTAATCTATCGAAATTTAATCCTGCCCAGTTATCTGGATAAACACCATGGATATTACCAATACCAGCTGCTAAGAAATCAACTCCTAAACCAGCGATTGTAGCACATTCTTTTGGATCAGCTAATTCACCATTTGAAGCAACACCGTCTTCAACACCGCCAATTCCACCAACTTCACATTCAATTGATCTACCTTGGCCATGAGCTAAAGCGATTAATTCTTTACTCTTTTCTAAGTTTTCTTCAAATGGGAAGTGTGAACCATCAAACATAATTGAAGTAAATCCAGCTGCTAAACAAGCTTTTGCACCTTCATATGTACCATGGTCTAAGTGTAATGCGACAGGAACCGTAATTCCTAAGAAGTCGTGGATGTGTTTAACCATTCCAACAACGTTATCAAAACCACACATATATTTTCCAGCGCCTTCAGAGACACCTAAAATAACTGGTGATTTCATTTCTTCTGCTGCTGTTAAAATAGCTTTGATCCATTCCATATTATTAATATTGAATTGACCAATTGCATAATGACCAGCATGAGCTTTATTAATCATTTCAGTTGCAGATACTAACATAAATAATTTCTTCCTCCTAAATTAAATTATTTAATTAATAATTTTCAGATGATTCGCCATCATCATAATAACCGTTATCACTACCGCTATTTTCATCATCGTCATCGCCAAGATGGAGATTCTTTTCATCTTCATCCATCATGTCATCATCAGCAATTGATGAATCTTCTTCGATGTCTTCATAAATAGCATTTAAATCAACATGGACTTTATCGAAAGTATGTCTTTCTCTTAAGTCCCATTCATTATTTTTTAATGTAACAAATCTTCCATCTAAACAAAGATTAGTGAAAAAACCTGAAATTGCAGCATCTTTTCTATCCATAGTCATTTCTGTTTTTTCAGCGACTAAATTAAATAAATCACGGAAAGCAATTTCACCTGGATGGTCTTTTAAAATACTATAAGCTACATCAACTAATGATTCGTTTTTGTAATTTTCTGCCATATTTTTACCTCGTTTTATACCCTAAATATTATACTTAAAATTAAAGTCCTATTCTATAATCTTTTAAGAGTTTCTTCCTTTCCTAAAATATCAATGATGTTATACATTTCAATACCGTGCATAACGCCGGTTAATTTGATTCTAATAGGCATATAAATGTCTTTACCTTTTAAGCCGGTTTCATTTTTGATTTCGTAAAAAATATTACTGATATTTTCTTTATTTGTTTCATTTAATAAAGCTAATTTTTCCTTAAATAATGCGCACACTTTTGGAGCACTTTCTTTTGCTAAAATTTCTTTTTCAGCATCATCAAGTTCATCTTTTTTTACAATAATATCGTTTAATAAATCAACGATTTGAGCACCATAATTAATTTCATTTTTAAACATTAATGAAATTTCATTTTTTCTATCTAAAGGAAGGTTCTTTAAGAAATCTACCTTTCCAATGAATGGATCGATGAAATTAAAATAAGTTTCATTATCCATCTTTTTAATATAAGTTGAGTTAACCCATAATAATTTCTTTTGATCAAACATTGCTGGAGATGTAGAAAGTCTAGCTGGGTCAAAAGATTTACAAGCTTCTTCTTTTGTAAAAATTTCTTGTCCGTTTTGATCGGTATAACCTAAAAGGAATAAGAAATTAAAGATAGCTTCTGGCACATATCCTAAATCTCTATATTGAGACATGAATTGTAAGATGTTTAAGTCTCTTTTTGATAATTTTTTACCATTTGGATTAACAATAATTGTCATATGACCAAATTTAGGAGGTTCCCAACCAAAATATTCATAAATTTGAAGTTGTTTTGGAGTATTTGATAAATGTTCTTCACCTCTTAAAACATGAGTGATTTCCATTAAATGATCATCAATAACAACTGCAAAGTTATAAGTAGGAATTCCATTAGACTTCATAATAACGAAATCACCAATATCATCACTATTAAATGAAACATCGCCTCTAACTAAATCATGAAATTTTAATGTATGATTAGCAGGCATTTTTAATCTAATTGAAGGAACTCTACCTTCTGCTTTATATTTTTCAATTTCTTCAGGTGTTAAAGTTAAACATCTTCTATCGTATTTAAAAGATTTAACGCCGTTACGAAGTTGTTCTTCTTTCATTTCAGCGAGTTCTTCGGTAGTACAATAACAATAATATGCATAACCCATTTCAACTAATTTTTCTGCATATTCACGATAAATATCGAGTTTTTCCATTTGGCGATATTTACCATATTTTGGATTTGGATGTTCTGTTGATTCATCAGGAATAATTCCAAGCCAAATTAAATCATGAAGTTGAGATTCTTCAGCACCTTCAATATTTCTTTCGACGTCAGTATCTTCAATTCTAAAAACGAAGTCACCACCGAACTTTTTAGCATATAAATAATTAAATAAAGCACTTCTTGCTCCACCAATATGTAAATAACCTGTTGGTGAAGGAGCATATCTAACTCTTACTTTTTCATTTGCCATACTTATTTATCCTCCAATAAAACAACACTTATACATTCAATTCCTTTTTTCTTACCAATATAGCCAAGTCCTTCATTTGTTCCGGCTTTAATTGATATATCAGAAAGATTAATTTCTAAAATAGAAGCAATATTTTCACGCATTTTATCGATAAATGGCGATAATTTTGGTTCCTCACAAGAAATAAAAACATCGATATTTGAAATTTTATAGTTACTATCATTTAAGATGTTTTTTGTTTCTTTAAGTAACTCAGTTGAAGCAATATTTTTATATTTTGGATCGTTATTTGGAAAAGTTCTTCCAATATCTTCATGAGCTAAAGCACCAAAAATTGCATCAATAAGAGAATGGATTAAACAATCTCCATCGCTATAAGATTCTAATCCTTTTTTATAAGGAATTTCTATTCCGCCTAAAGTAAGAGAATATCCTTTTTTTAATTTATGTATGTCTTTCCCTAATCCGATTCTCATTTTTTTAATTAAACATTGAATTTGAAAAAGAAAATATCACCATCTTTTGCAACATATTCTTTACCTTCAATTCTTAATTTTCCGTTTTCTTTTAAAGCTTGTTCACTACCAAATTCCATAATATCTTTATAGGTATAGGTTTCAGCTTTAATAAATCCTTTTTTAAAATCTGTATGAATAACTCCAGCACAATCAGGAGCAAGCATTCCGTTTTTAAAAGTCCATGCTCTAACTTCATCCTCTCCAACTGTAAAGAAAGTTGAAAGATCTAATAATTTATAAGTAGCTTGAATTAATTTTTCTAAACCCGATTCAGTTGCGCCAATTGTAGCTAAAAATTCTTCTTTTTCTTCTTTTGAATAGGTAGAAAGTTCAGCTTCAATTTCACAAGAAATAGCTAAAACTTGAGCATTTTCTTTTGCGGCATATTCTTTAACAGCTTTATAATATTCATCATTTTCAACATCACTTAAAACTTCATCACTAACGTTAGCAACATAAATAATAGGTTTTGCAGTTAAAAAACCGAAGTTTTTAAGAATTTTCTTTTCATCTTCATTAAAAGATAAACTTCTAATTGGTTTTTCGTTTTGTAAAACTTCTTTAATTTTTGTTAAAACATTTACTTCAAGTAATGCTTCTTTATCTTTAGAAATTCTTGCTTTATTCTCGATCTTTCCTAGTCTATTAGCACAAGTTTCTAAATCAGCCATTATTAATTCAAGATTAATAATTTCAATATCTCTAACCGGATCAACAGTATTTTCGACGTGAATAATTTCATTATTTTCAAAGCATCTAACAACTTCAATAATAGCATCGCATTCTCTAATATTAGCTAAAAATTGGTTACCTAAACCTTCACCTTTTGAAGCACCTTTAACAAGACCTGCAATATCAAAAAATTCAAATGTTGTATAAATTGTTTTTCTTGGATTAAAAATCTTTACAAGATCATCAACTCTTTTATCTGGAACAGAAACAATTCCAACATTTGGTTTAATAGTAGCAAAAGGATAATTTGCGGCTTCAACTTTAGAATTGGTAATAGCGTTAAAAAGCGTAGATTTTCCTACGTTTGGTAAACCGACAATTCCTGCTTTTAATCCCATAAATAATACTTCCCTTCAAATCTTGATTATTATAGCATTTTTCATAGAAAAAGCATTAAAAAAAGGCACTTTTGTGCCTTATTTTTTAAAAGTTCAATATCTTATTTTATAACGTCAATATTTACTGCTCTTTTGCCTGTTTCAGTAGTAACAGGTTCAAAAGAAAGCTGGTCATTTATATCAACAGTTTTAAAGCCTTTCATATTAAGCGATGAGAAATGGAAAAAATATTCATTATTATCTTCTCCAATGACAAAACCGTATCCTTTAACTTTATTAAAACTTTTAACTTTTCCGGTAATTTTAGCCATATAGAACCAGATTTAACCTTTCTATGGTAGCACCATAATGCCTCCATTTTATTACGAGTATCGACATTTGTAAAACAATTTGTTGCTAATGTAATTCTTTCTTTAGGTCTACTTTTTGTAATGGTCTTAATAAAACAATTAAAGAAAGTGCTGATATAATCGCTAAAAATAGGAACATTACTACTATCGAAATAGGAGAAAAGTAAAAAGATGATGCAACGCCAAATATCTTGTTAGAGAGTAATTGCGTTGATATTGACACTATAAATAATGAAGCTGTTGCACTTAATAAAGCTATAAGTCCGCTAAATAAATTAGATAATAAAAAATATTTTAAAATTTCATTATTTGAAAAACCGATTGTCATTAATATTGCTACATCCTTTTTCATTTCTAAAAATGAAATGTAATTTAAAAGTGAAAAAAGAATCAATGATGAAACTAACGATAATGAACTAAATATAATTAGAAATAAGAAAACATAATTCATTGTTTCATTTAATGAATCATTAATTTCTTTTAAAGGCATTATGATTTCATAGTCTTCTAATTTTGAATTTAAAGCCTCTATTTCACTATCGAGCAAAGCTTCATTAAGAATAAAGGTAACACTATTTATGTTTAATTCAAATCCAGAAATAGAAAAAAGATCTCTAAAAAGGGATAAAGTAAAATCTCCTTCCTGATATATTTCACAATTATTATCATCAACTATTCCACTAACTTTTAAAGATATGGTTTTAAATTCAGGTCTTAAATTTCCTTCTTCATCAGTTTTTATTTCTGAAATCGTAGTTACATATAAATTTTTATTGATTGCATCCTCTGTTTCTAAGATTTTCGCCATTCCCTTAGATATAGCAATTTCATTATATAAGGTAGGATAATTACCATTTATTTCATTACTCATTTTCGGATTAAAACGAACTGTATTGGTTTCTTGTTTTAAATAATTCCCTTCTGCTACACCTTTAGGCACAGCTAATGAATAATAGTCTTCATATTTTAGTGAATCATTTAAATCAATAATTTCATTAATCTTTTCTAAAGAAAAAGAAAAGAAGGTCGGCCTATAAAATCCATTTAAGATTGATCCAAAGTTTACATAACCCCCATCAGTTGAATAATAATAATCGTGAAAATTATAAGTTTTAGCAAAATTCTCTACAAAAGAAAGGTCGATACTTCTTTTTAAAGATTGATAACAATAGACTCTATTAGAATATTCGCCATCTTTTAAAGATGAATGATAGATTTTTTTATCGCCATCAAAAATAAAATTTCGATAGGCACTTTCTTTAATAAGTTTATTTATTAAGTGAGAAGGAAAATCAATCGTATGAAAATAATATACTTTCTTTAAAACCCACGGATATTCTTCGTTTTTATCTAAATTATTTGATGAAGGAAACATTAATTGATTTTCAAAAACATATTCATTAAATAAATAATCATTTGAATAAATCACATTTTCTTGAAGAGGCACTACTCCTCTTAAATTAAAAAGGATTTCATCTTGATAAGTCCAAAAATCATTACGAACTTTTAATAAAACTCCAGGCTCATATTGTTCAATATAATCACCTAAAGCTTTATACGTTTGTTCAATTCCTAAAGCGTCACATATCTTTTTTAATTTATCATTATTTAAAGAAATAACTATATCATTTTGAGAGATCTTATTATTTATTCGAGGATAAATTGAAGGAATAGAATTAAAGGTTGGAATATATCTAAATTCATTAAAGTGTGTTGCACTATAATCATCGATAATTATCGGTTTATCAAACTTATCTAAAAGACAAACAGAATTATCTTCAATGAAAAACTCTTCTAAATTATTAAGATAACTACATCCAACATAATCTACTTCTGTTGGATTATTAATCATGATATTTACTACGTCATCAATCGAAGCTGAATAAGAAGATAAAATAGCACTATCATCTTCTTTTCTTTTTAATAAAAGAGAGTTTTCTCCACTTAAACTTTCAAAAGATGAAAGAATCATGTTTGTTAAGCCATCTTTTAAATAAAAAGTTAGTCCACTTATTAATAAGGAAAAAGATAAAAAGGTTAAAGTTGCCGCCATTCTACCTTTTTTAAACTTAAATAAGTTTTTTAAATGATTAAAAATAAAACCTAAATTTAATTTAGGTGATTTTTGTTTTTGTTTTTCTTTTTTAAGTAATAATCTTCTTTTTCGATCTTTATTTCTCTTTAAAACAGTTTCTTCAACATTATCATTATGAAGTTTTAAGATATAATCACTATATTTATAAGCTAAATCTTTGTTATGAGTTACAACTATTACTAAATGATCGATTGATAAATCAGCTAAATAATTAAAAATTGCTTTTCCATTTTGTTCATCTAAAGAACCGCTTGGTTCATCAGCTAAAATAATTGAAGGATTATTTATTAAAGCCCTAGCGATAGCAACTCTTTGCTTTTCACCTCCACTTATATTTTGAACTAAAGAGTCTTTAAGTTCTCCAATGCCTAAACGGAATAAAAGCTCATCAATCCTTTGTTCTTTTTTAGATTTTGATATTTTTATAGATGAATTAAATGCTAAAAAGACATTGTTATAAACAGTATCATTATTAAAAAGATTAAAAGATTGAAAAATAAATCCAATATTATTGATGCGAAAATCTCTTCTTTGTTTTTCTTTAAATTCATTAATCTTGCGATTATTAAAAATAATCGAACCACTGCTTTCTTTTTCTATTAAAGAAATAAGGTTTAAAAAAGTAGATTTTCCTGATCCTGATTCTCCTAAAATCGTATAAAAGCCTTTATCTTTAAATTCATAATTTATACCTTCAAAAACAACATTATCATTATAACTTTTACCTAAATTTGTAACTTTTAACATATCATTCCTCCTTTAATTCTTCAGCAATATCAATATCTTTAGAAACCTTTAAAGGAATAATTGAAGAAGCTAAAACCACGATAAAATAGAATAAAAACACAACAAAAATTATTAAATATGATGTATTAATAACTAGATTAAATGATAAAGATGAATTTATAATTCCTAAAATCGGATTTTTAATCCAGTTAAAAACCAGAATAGAAAATATAAAAGAAATTAAATAAATAACAATTTCTTCTAAAACGTAAATCAGATTAATGCTACTTTTATTTGACCCAAGAATAGTTAAAATCGCTCTTTCTTTTTTAGTTGAAATATATGAATGATAAGTTAAAGAAAATACGATAAATATCGATGTTAGAGTGATTATTACGATAAAAAATATTAGTGCTATAAATAAGGTATTAATAATCTCATTAAATGAATCAATAATCATTTTTGATTCATTATTAAACTTAATATCACCAAAATCATATCCTTCATTAATAAGATTATTAAACTTAATAAATTCTTCTTCGTTAGAAATATTAATTAATGAAGAATAAGAACAAAGTTGATCATTAAAAGGTGCATTCATAAGTAAATAATAGTAAGAAACATCTGTTCCTAAAGCATTAGAAATATTTGTAGCAATACTTAAATTTAAAACTTGTTCTAAATATGAATATGAATAATAAACTTTGGGGGTTTCTAAAAATGAAAATTCATTGCTAATATCGACAATTTTAAAGTTTAAATCTAGTTTAAAAGTTTCATCAATTTCATCTTCAATAATTTCATCATAATATTTGTAATCATTGGTTGATGAAAACTTAAAAGTCATATCTTTTTCATAGTTTTTAATATATGTATTCACAAAAGATTCATTAACTAAAACTTCATTTTCATATATATCCATTGAAGGTTCAAAAATGATGTTTTCATATTTTTCTCCCTCAACTTCAATAACATTATTTTTAAAAAAGAAATCTAAATTTTCATAAATAGAAAAATTTTTTACTTCTACTTCATTTAAAAGATCAAAAATATCACCTCCTGGAACTTTTTCTTTCTTTTCAATTGCCATAGATGAACCATTAATTGATGAAGAATGCGATTTATAAACTTCAAAAACACTATAACTTGGGAAAGTATAAATTAAAGATGAAGTAAAATCTTTAATTCCGAAATAAAAGGTAAACGAAAAGATCGAAACAACTAAAGAAAAGATTAATGCTAACGTAGTTAAAGTGTTTTTGGTTATATTTTTTAACAAATTTCTTTTTAAAAACGGCAAGAAAAACCTAGTTCGAGATTTTTTTAGCTTTTCCTTACTTAAGATATTATTTCTTACTTCTTTTAATTCTTTTTCAATATTATTTAAATCATATTTATTATTAATAAATTCAAGATAACCATCGGCATATTTATTAACTAACTCTCTGTTATGAGTAACAACCACGACTAAAGATTCTTCACTAATTCTTTTTAATTCATCCATTAAAATATGAGAAGAAACATCATCTAAAGCGCCAGTTGGTTCATCTGCAAAAATTATTTTAGGTTTATTTAATAAACATCTTATTAAAGCTAATCTTTGTTTTTCTCCACCACTTAAAGTATATACTTTTTGAGTTACTTTATCTTTTAAACCAAATCTAGCTAAATATTTTTCAATATTTTCTTCTTCATAATTATCTTTAATTAAAGTTGCTAAATTTAAGTTATCATTAACACTTAAATCACTAAAAAGATTAAAAGATTGGAATAAAATACCAATTTCTTTTTTATAAAATAATTCTTTTTCTTCTTCACTTAAATTATCAATTCTTTTACCATTAAACTTCACACTTCCTTTATCAGGTTTAATTAATCCTTCCATTAAATTTAATAGAGTTGATTTTCCACTTCCGGATTTCCCTAAAATAAAATACATCCCTTTAGAAGGTAAAACAAAGGATAAATTCGAGATAATTTGATTAACTTTGCCATTTATTTTAAATGACTTATATAAATTTTTAATTTCCACCATATATATACAAGAATGCTGGAATTAAGAAAATTTTTCACTTTTTCTATAATTTCTATAAAAAAAGACTACTTTCTTGAGTAGTCTTTTTACTTTCTTAAAGATCCATGTCTTTTAAGTCAGAATAAGCGACATAGTCATTTATAAAGTTTTCCAACCCATTTTCATTTCTGTATGAATTCGTGTCTTTATAAGAATGACGTTTGCCGCTCATTAAATTAATGAGTTTCTTAATCATTCTTATCGTCTCCTTTTCGTTTACTTAAGCACAATCGGCATGTATTTGGGTTATTAAACATTACCTGATTTGCTCAAGGTAATAAATAATAGACCTAAAATGAAAATGTGTCAAGCGATAAAATTCGATTTTTATTAATCTGCTAAAGTTCCCATTGGATCCCATGGAGCAAGGATTTTTGGTTCTTCCTTATAGGCTTTAAGTTCTTCTTCTGTTAAATATTTTTTTAAAATAACTGCCTGATAAACAAAAGAATCAAACCGAGATGAAGACATAATAAAGTAGCCTTTATTTCCAACATCTTCTCCCCATGAATTTTCAACCTTATATCGATTAGTTACACCATCTTTTTTGTTATAACCAGTTAAACACATTGCATGATTCATAACTGAAGCATGAAAATCTAACATATCTTCTTTATTGAATTTAAAATCTAAATCAAAAGCACTTTCATAGTCATAACTTAAATCATCCCATAAACCTGCTTTTCTATCGCGATAAAAACCAACATCACTACCAAACCAAACGATATTTCCATCGTTAATTTGAGCTTCAACAAGTTCTTTAATTCTTTCCATTGGTAAATTTAAATGGGTGATTGGTTTACCTTCAACAACGTTATTTAAATATGCAACGGTATAAGATTTGAAAAATGGTTTATCTTTTGTTGGAGAATTAATAATTGAAACATATTCTTCAATTTCATTTCCGATATATTTATCAAAGAATGCTTTTGGAGTTAAACATTTTTCAATATGATAATTATCATCTTTATCATAATATTCAAAATCAAATTCAGTAGGTGGAACACCAAAAGAATTTGTTAAAAGATTATAGAATTTTCTTAAATATTCATTTTTTAAAGCAAAAATCTCATCTTTTTTACCTTCATTAGCTAATTTTTTAGCTTCAGCAGCAAATTTTCTAATGTTTGTATTTAATAATTTTGTTGATTCCATTGTATTTGAAGATTGGAATGTTTCGTTAAAACAAGATTTTGGACAAATACCGTATTTAACAACAAGATTTCTAAACATATCCCATTGCCCGCCATCTCCAACTCCATTAGTTAAAACATGCATTAAAACTCTTTCATCATGTTCATTATCAATTAAATCGATAATTGAAGTTAAAGCATAATTTGCTTTTTCTAACTTATCGTAAAAAGCAACGAAATTTTGTGATAATTCAAAACTTTTTAAGTTTAATTTTTTAGCAATAATTTCTCTTAAAACATTGAGTCCAGCAAAAATCCAACATCTACCGCTAGATCTTTGATTTGTTGCAGATAAAGTTTTAATTTCATTTGAGAAAATAAATCTTGCATCTGGTTCATTTTTATTATCATAAACTACTTCTGAAATTGGATTTTTAATTAGAGAATGTCTAACAATGTCATTCTTGTTATCTTTTTGATAATTTGTTTTAAAAGAAGAGAAAAGACTTTCAGAAATATCATTTCCTTCTTTATTTGATAAATTTTTATTAAAATCGCTCATATTTATGCCTTTCAACAACTATTTATTTAACTCTTCAACGATTAATTTATTTGCAAGAATTGGATCAACTTTTCCTTTATTTTTCTTCATTAATAAGCCCATAACAAATCCTTGAGCTCTTGTTTTACCATTTTTAAAATCATCAGGAAGAGTTGGATTTTGAGAGATAATTTCTTGAATATCTGCTCTAATTTGACCTTCATCACTAATAATTGTTGCACCCATTTCTTCTTTTAAAACAAGAGGTGATTTATTAGTTTCAATCATTTTTGCAAAAATATCTTTACCTTGTTTTGAGTTAATTTTCTTTTCATTTAAAATAATAACTAAATCAGCAACATCTTTTGGCTTTACACTAAATTCTGTAATCGAAAGGTCATTTTTATTTAGATAACCTAAAACTTCAGAAATAATATAGTTTGCTAAAGGTTGATAAAGATCAGTATTTTTAGCGGCTTCATCATAATAAAGTGATAATTCCTTACTAGAAAGTAAGATTTTTGCATCGACTGTATTAAGTTTATAATCATTTTCAAATCTTACTAATTTTTCATCATATAATTCATTTGAAGTTTTAATAGCATTTTCAACGAATTCATCACTTAAATGAACAGGAGGAATATTGCCTTCACTAAAATATTTATAATCGACTGCGTCTGTTTTAACTCTCATCAAGACAGTTTCTTTTTTAGTTTCATCAAATCTTCTTGTTTCTTGTTGGATTGTTTCACCTTTAATTAACATAGAAGCTTGTCTCATCATTTCATAGTCGATTGCAGTTTCAATATTTGCTGTTGAGTTAAGGTTTTTAACTTCAACCTTTGTACCAAATTTTTCACTACCAAATGGTCTAATAGAAATATTAACGTCACATCTAAGTGAACCGTTTTCCATTTTTCCATCACTAACATCAAGATAAGTAACAATTTCTTTAATTTTTTCAACATATTTTCTTGCTTCTTCACCATTTCTAATTTCTGGGTAAGAAACGATTTCAACAAGCGGAATACCTGCACGGTTATAATCAAGTAAAGTGTAATCGCTAAAATGGTGTTGCATTGCAGTATCTTCTTCCATATGAAGTCTTTCGATACCGATTTTTTTCTTTTTACCATCAACTTCAATTTCTAAATAACCTTTTTTACCGATTGGCCTATCTTGTTGAGTAATTTGATAACCCTTTGGAAGGTCACTATAGAAATAGTTTTTACGATCAAAATATAAATCGTGATCAATTTCCATATGTAAAGCATTACAAACTCTAATAGCATTGATAACGCCTTGTTTATTTAATCTTGGTAATGAACCAGGATAAGCTAAATCTAAATATGTAATATTTGTATTTGGTTCACTTTTAAATTGAATAGGACCATTTGAAAACATCTTTGTTTTTGTTTTCATCTCAACATGGATTTCTAATCCGATAATAGCTTCAAAATTCATATTATCTACCCTCCTTTTCATTAATAGTGACGGTTGATAAGTTCTTTAAACCAGTAATATCTTCACATTCTTTAGCAATTTCTAAAACTTTAGCATCATCAAAGATTTTTCCAGTAATTGAAAGTCCAAATGGAAGATGTTCTTTATTGATATCTAAAGGAATTGTGATTGAAGGATATCCACCAAAATTACCTATACCTAAATAGTTATCAGCAATTAAATATGTATCATCAAGATTATCACTAACTTCATTTAAAGAATGAGCAGCAGTTGGAGAAGATGGAGCAATAAAAGCATCATATTCTTCAAATAATTTATTAATTGTATCGACAACTACTCTTCTAACTTTTTTAGCTTTTAAATAGACTTCTTCTTGGTTTTCACTCATTAGAGCATATGAACCAAGAACGAATCTTCTTTTAATAAGTTCGCTAAATCCTTCATTACGTGTATTAAACATAACTTCTTGATAAGAATTTCCTTCTTTTCTATTTCCGAATTTAATTCCATCTAAGTTTGCATTATTTGAAGTAGCTTCAGCACTAGAAATGATAATATAAGAAGGATAAATTGCTTTTAAAATTGAACTATCAACTGAAACGAAATCAACTTGATTACCCTCGCTTTCTAACTTAGTAAGTAATTTTTTAAAAGCAGATAAGATTTCTTCATCTTTAATAGAATCAATAATTTCTTTAATAACAGCAATTTTATGAGTTTTCTTTTCATTTAAAGGATAAACTTTAGTCCTTTCTTTTAAACTTGATGTGTAATCATTAACATCATATTTATTTAAATAATCAAATAAAATAGCAGCATCTTCGACACTTCTAGTGAAATAACCAACGTGATCTAAAGAAACTGAGAAAGGGAATAAGCCAAATCTAGAAATTAATCCATAGGTTGGTTTATAACCAACTAAACCAGCATAAGATGCAGGTTTTCTAATTGAATCGCCAGTATCACTACCTAAAGCAAAAGGAACATATGAAGCAGCAGTAACTACTGCACTACCACTTGAAGAACCGCCAATTAAATGGTTTTTAGTTTCATCATATGGATTATATTGGATTCCTTTATGACCAGATTTTCCGCTTCCACCCATTGCAAGTTCATCTAAAGTTGATTTTGCAATCATGATAGCTTTATTTTCTTTTAAAATTTTAACGACTGTTGCATCAAAAGAAGGGACATATCCATTTAAAATATTACTTCCAGCAGTTGTTTCAATTCCTCTTGTTGAAAGATTATCTTTACAAATATAAGGAATACCAAAAAGGAAGTTGTCTGAAGGAACTTCTTCTTTATCTAATTCATAAGCTTCTTTTAAAGCTTCTTCATAATTTGTAGCTTCTAAAGCGTTAAAATTATCATTTTTACATCTTTCAATAGCTTCTTTTACTAAATCAGAAACTTTTACTTCTTTTTTAAGTAAAGCTTCGTGAATTTCTTTTATTGTTAAATCTAAATAATTCATAACTAATTAACCACCTTTGGAAGCTTAACTTGTCCATCTTTATAAACTTTTGCGTTATTTAACATTTCTTCTTTATTTACTAAATCTTCTTCAAGAGTTTCATCATCTCTTAAAAGTGAAAAAGATTCGTCAATATAAGGAAAAGACATAGGTGTAACATCATTTAAACCTTTAATTTCATCCATTAATTTAAGTTGCTTTGTGATTATATCGAATTCATTTAAAAGAGTTTCATACTCTTCATCTTTCATATCGAATAATAATCTAGAAGCAGCATCTTTTAAGACATCTTTATTAACTTCTTTCATTAGCTATTCTCCTTCTTTATTTTTATCAACAATATCGTAATAACTTTCTTCGTTTAAGATAGTAACTCCAAGTTCCTTTGCTTTAGTTTCTTTACTGCCTGGATTTTCCCCAACTAAGACATAATCAGTCTTTTTAGAAACAGATCCTGAAACCTTACCTCCTTGAGACTCAATAAATTCAGTCATTTCATCTCGAGAATATCTATCAAAAGTTCCGGTAATTACGCATCTTTTGTTATAGAAGAAATTTGTTTCATTAATATCATCTTTACCTAAATAAAGCATATTAACATTACTATTTTTTAATCGTTCTATCAATTCAATATTTGTTTCGTTTTGGAAGTAATTAAATATTGATTTAGCAACGACTTCTCCAACATCATCAATTTTTAATAAATCGTCGATAGTTTGGCGAGATAATTCATCAAGAGATTTATATCTTCTTGCTAAAACTTTCGACATTTTTTCACCCACTTCTTTAATACCTAAACCAAAGATTAATCTTTCTAAGGAATTCTTTTTACTATTTTCAATAGCATCAAGAAGGTTAGTGACTGATTTGTTGCTCCATCCATCCATTGCGATAATTTCATCTTTATGTTCATAAAGTTTATAAATTGAAGGGATATCACTAATAAAGTTTTCACCAAATAGTTGTTCACAAACCTTATCTCCCATACCTTCAATATCCATCGCATTTTTAGAAGTGAAATGAATTAAACTTTCAATTCTTCTAGATGGACAATTTGGATTTAAACAGAAATGCATTGCATCGATTTTTGTTAATTCATTGCCACAATATGGGCATTTATCAATCATTTTAAATGGAATTTCACTTCCATCTCTTTTTTCAATTAATGGTTTAACAACTTCAGGAATAATATCGCCCGCTTTTCTAATAATGACTGTATCTCCAATTCGTAAACCCTTTTCTAAAATATAATCTTCATTATGAAGTGTAGCTCTAGCAACTAAACTTCCAGCAACTCTAACAGGTTCTAAAACGGCATTAGGTGTAATTTTTCCAGTTCTTCCAACCGTAAAAACGATATCTTCGAGCTTAGTTTGAACTTCTTTTGGAGGGAATTTATAAGCAATTGCCCGTTTTGGAGACTTAGCAGTATAGCCAAGTTCATCATAATATTTAAATTCATCAACCTTTAAGACGATACCATCAATGTCATAAGGAAGATCATCTCTTTTTAAGGTGTATTCATCAACATAATCTAAAACTTCTTTTAAATTATGAACTACTCTTCTTTCAGGATTTGTTCTAAATCCTAATTTATCTAAAGCATTGATTGAATCGCTATGACGAGTAAACCCATCTCTTTCAGCATCGATATAGTAATACCACCAGCCATCAAGATTTCTTTTTTTAGCAATTGATGAATCTAAATTTCTAATGCTTCCTGCTGCAGCATTACGAGCATTAGCAAAAAGTGGCTCGCCAGTAATTTCTCTTTCTTTATTTAATTGTTCTAAAGAAGCTTTAGGCATATATATTTCACCACGAACTTCTAAACGACCAATTTTATCAACAATTGTAGGAATATCTTTAATAGTTAAAACATTAGTTGTGACATCTTCCCCAGTTGTTCCATCACCCCTTGTTGCACAATAAGATAAATGATTATCGTTATAAACAAGTGAACAAGCAAGTCCATCAATCTTCATTTCAGCAGTAAAATCGACTTCTTTTCCTAAAGTTTCATAGATTTTATTAACCCAATCAGTTAACTCTTCTTTATTAAAAACATCTGCTAAAGATAACATTTGTCTTTCATGAGTAACTTTTTTAAATCCTTTTAAGACTGTTCCGCCGACTCTTTGAGAAAGAGAATTTCTTGTAACAAGTTGAGGAAATTCTTTTTCTAATCTTAAAAGTTCTTCCATTCCTTGATCATAAACATAATCTTCGACACTTGGATTATCTAAAACATAATATTCATAAGAATATCTTTCTAATTTTTTGGTTATTTCATCATATTTTTTCTTTGCTTCAATAAAATCCATAACTTATTCCTTCTTTTTCATCTTTTTATGTGTTCCAAGCATCTTTTTTATGCCGAAATTTTTAAAATCGACTGTTAAAATATCACCTTCAATAGCAATAACTTTTCCTTCGCCAAATGCTTCATGGATTGCTGTATCTCCAACTTTCCAAGAAATGTTGTTTTTAATTTCTAAATCGATAATATTCGCATTTCTATTATCTCGAACATTTCTATCTTTATTAACACCACTTCCTGGAATATGGATCTTATAAATATTTTCTTTTCTAGTGTTAGACGATTCAAATAATACTCTTCTAGCGCTTAATTCTGCTTCTTTTAAGAAACGTGAGCCAGCACCATTTCCTTGAGCAACATAAGAAAAACCTGTGTTGTATGTAATAAAAAGTTCTTTTTTTGCTCTAGTAATAGCAACGTAAGCTAATCTTCTTTCTTCTTCTAAAGCAGCTAATCCTTTTTCTGAAATACTTCTATTATTTGGGAAAATTCCATCGCTAAAATTAACGATAAATACGTAATCAAATTCTAATCCTTTAGCTGTATGAACGGTCATTAAAGAAACACAATCATCTTCGTCATTAATTGAATCTTGTTGTGTTAATAAAGTGATATTTTGTAAATATTCATCAAAAGTTGATTCAGGATTTTCCTTTAAGAAATTACGAATATCTTCGATTAATGAGTGAACGTTTTCGATTCTTTCATCATCATCGTCGTATACTTCTTCTAAATATGCATAATAATCTAAATTAGAAACAAGTTCGTTTAAAACTTCAGAATAAGAAAGGTTTTTATCGATAACTTTCGCTTTTGTATCTTCTAAAAGGGTAATCATTTCTTTAATTGCTTTAATTGAACGAGGTCCGATTGGACAATTATTTTCTTCAATATGTAAACAATATTCATATAAAGGAAGATCCATTTCCATCGCACCTTTTTTAATTAAAGCAAAAGTTTGGTCACCAATTCCTCTTTTAGGAACATTAATAATTCTAGAAAAAGAGATATCATCACGAGTATTAATTAAAAGCTTAAAGTAAGCTAAACAATCTTTAACTTCTTTTCTTTCATAGAATTTAACCCCACTATAAATCTTATAAGGGATTTTTGAATACATAAGTTGACGTTCAAATTCTCTTGAAGAGAAAGCTGAGCGATACAAAATTGCGATATTTTTGTAATCAACTTTTTTAATTAATTTAAGTTCAGTAATCTTTTTAATAACGAATTTTGCTTCTTCTTTTTCATCTTGTGATTCATTAACAACAATTTTTTCGCCACCTTTTTTAGATGTAAAAAGATCTTTTTTAACTCTTTCAACGTTTTTTGAAATCAAACTATTTGCGTGAGATAAAATTTCTTCAGTTGAACGATAATTTTCGTTAAGAATAATTGTATTAAGTGGCTTAAAATGTTCTCCAACATCTAAAATGACTCTTTGATTAGCACCTCTCCAGGTATAAATTGTTTGATCTGGATCACCAACTACATAAATTCCCGTATGATTTCCAGCTAAAAGAGTCAAAAGTTCATATTGAATATCGTTAGTATCTTGGAATTCATCAACTAAAATTTCTTTAAATCGACGATTATATTTTTCTCTAATTTCTGGATAAGTTCTTAAAATAATACGAGTATAGATAAGTAAATCATCAAAATCTAAAGAAAATTGTTGGTTTTTTCTTTTTTCATATTCAATAAAAATCTCATAAGGAGTTTTATATTTTGCAGCTAATTTAGCTATTTCGATATCTCCAGGAAGGTTACCTTCCATTTTATTAAAGTCGATAAAATCAATACTTCTTTCAACTACATCATCGCTTTTTCTAAATCCTTTATCGAGGGCAATATCTTTAATTAAATTCTTTTTATCTTCTTCATCTAAAATTGTAAATGAAGCAGGCATCTCTAAAATTTTGATTTCTCTTCTTAAAAAGTAATTACAAAAAGAGTGAAAAGTAGAGATTTTTAGTTCATTTAAATCATAATCTGGTAATAAAGCTTTTGTTCTTTGTTTCATTTCTTTAGCAACTTTATTAGTAAAAGTAATTGCTAAAAGATTATATGGATCAATATTTTCTTCTTCGATTAAATAAGCTAAGCGATATGTTAAAACTCTAGTTTTACCACTTCCAGCGCCAGCAATAATTCGATTATATTTTTCTTTTGAAGTTACTGCTTCATATTGTTTATTGTTTAAATCTAAATCAAAATTCATAACGAAAATAATTTTATCAAATTTTAATATATTAATATATTAAAATAAGTGACTATTTGTTGACTTAATAAAAATTTAACAATGATAATATGATTTTTAATAGTGTTAAGATAAAATAATCTTATGAAAAAGAGATTTTTATCATTAATTTTATTACCGGTTTTAACTTTAACTTCTTGTTCAAGTGAAGTGGTTGATAAACTTGATATTAATAGTTTTGATATTAATGAAATAAATGAAAAAGAGGAGACATTAATTTCTACTACTTTTAAAAGTAATGATAAAAATTATTTTGATTTAAGAATAAGAAATTATCAAAGTAAAAATGAAGAAAATAACGATATTTATCGTATAAATATAATGCTAATAGTTAATAAAAATTTTAGTTTTGAAAAGACTGATTTATTTATTGTTAACTTAAATCAAGAATCATATTTAATTAAAGATGATTTGATTAAATCAACAGTTTATTATGTTCATTTTGATAGTAATAGCGGGGTAGTGCCAGATTCTTTATATACTAAATCTATTGAAAAGATGGTCGAACCAACCTCAAATATTATTCTTCCAATTAGACCAACAAATAAAATTGGAAATATCTTTAATTATCTTAAAGTTGCACCGGTTTTAATCACAAATATTTATGTTAAAAACCTCGAAAACTTAACAATAAATTTAAGTTATATCCATAATCGTTCACTTTTTGAAAATAATTTATATCGTAATAATGAGGTTAATACCTCACTTTTACACGCAGACATTTATAATTTTGGTAGTATCGAATTTTAAAAATGAAAATCTTAACTTATAAAAAAGATCTAAAATCATCACTTCCTTTAATTTCATTAATTATAGGAATTGATTTAATATTCATAATTTTAGGGACTTATCTTCCTTTTAGTGTTGTTTTTGTTAGTTTAATCATTACTTTTCCTTCAACCGTTTTAGCAACATTTATTAAAAAGAGATATTATCTTTTATATGTATTTACTTCGACTATTCTCGCTTTTTTAGTAGGAATTGGGGATATATCTTTTGTAATTTATTACTTTTTACCATCTTTATTAATCTCATTTTTATTTTCTTTAGGATTAATAAATAAAGATAAAGAAGAAAAGATAAAAATCGATCAATATTTAATTCTTTTTGTTACTTCTTTTATCAATCTTTTTATTGAAATTACTTTAATTTATATTGGAATTTATCTATTTAATTTCAATATTGTCGAAGCTTTTTTAAGACTTTTTAGTTTAGAAAATAATGAAGTAGCAAAAAACTTTATATTGATGGTCATTTTCCTTTATTCATTTATGAATATTTTAGTTTCATTTATTTTCTTAAAATTCGAACTTAAAAGATTTAATAATGAAGTTTCTTTTTATGAATCAAAAAATAATGGATTATATCTAGTTTTAATAATTGTAATTTCTTCGATATTTATCGCTTTTTCTAACTTCTTATTTTTTAAGTGGGCTTATCTATTTTTATTTATTTCTTTTTTAGGAATTATCACTTTAGTATTTGAAGAAGCTAGAAAAGGAAGATTTATTATTTTAGTTTCTTCGATTATTTTACTTATTATCTCTTTAGTAATTATTGCTTATTTAAAAGATGTAGATCCACTTAACACTTTCTTATTGATTAATATTTCGCCTTTAGCTTCCGGAATTATTTATTTAATTAAAAGATTATTAGTTTATAAGTTTAAAAAAATAAAATAAAATATTAGAGTTATGAAAGATTTTTTTAAGACATTTGGATTAGGTTTACTTTACGTTATTCTTTTACCTTTTTTAGTGGTCTATTTAGCACTTTTGGGAATATATTTATTCTTTAAAAATTTCGTATGGATTTTCTTATTTAAAAATAAGAAATATAAAGCTCAAATCTATGAAAATGAAGAACAAGCTCAAAAAATCTTAGAAAAAAATCGTTATAAAGAAGAAGCTCCCGCTACTAACACTGAAACTGTTATAGAAAAAAGCGAAGATAAAAATGTTACTTATAACACTACAAATAACATCATTATTACTGGAATGGATTATAAAACTGCTCAAAAAAAGTTAGCGGAAGATCCTTCATATTTTGAAAAATTATCACATAATCAAAATAAAGGATATATCGAATCTCACGATGTTAGTGATGATTTTTATTTGGAACATAAAAATGAAACTACTTTAGAAGATGATGATCCTGATGAATTAAATGAAGCAATAAAAGAAAGTATTAAAGAAGAAAGAGTCGATATGTCTCTTCTTAAAAGAGAGGATTAATTAATTTATGATTTTACCTATTATTTTAGATAATTTCTTTACTAGAAACTGGTGGAAAATCCTCCTTGTTATCTTTTTTATTATCATTTTTATCTTGGTTTTAATTGGTTTAATCGGTGCATTAATCCGTTTTATTATGAGGAAACAAGCTAAAGCCGTTGACAAGGATGTAGGAAAACTTGTTGTATCTCGTCTTATTGATAATCCAAAAGATTTTAAAAGAATTGCCAATATTAAAAGTATGGATCGATTCTTTAAAGCTAGTGTTCTTCCTATTTGTTTACTTGTTGTAGCCTTAATAATTTATCTAATTTATGGCTTAACATTTAACCATTGGAGTGATGGCTTATTTAGTAGAGAAACCGGCATTTTATCGCTTTTTTATCTACTTGATTTCTCCTCTATTGAATATCTTCCTCCTTTAGGAGTTAACTGGGATGAAATTGTTTGGATTACTCCTGAACCATTTACTGATGAAAGAATATTTAACTATTTTATTTTCTTATTTACTTTCTCTGGATTAATCATCTATTTAATTGATGTTCAAGCTTATGCCGCAAGAAAATGGAGAATTAATAAACTTTCTAAAGAAATTTATAGTGCGGATTTAGATAAAATTGATTTAAATGAATTCTATAATAATTCAATGAAAAACGTTGATAATGAATAAATTAAAAAGGCTACTCAATTTGAATAGCCTTTATTTTTTCTACATTTGTCCAATAAATGTAACAACAACTAAATAAATAATATAAGCAAATAAAAGGAAAGAAAGAATAGAAAAAATGATTAATATCGTTCTATTTCTTTTATAATTGATAGCTTTTTTCTCCTTAATTGTTTCGATTTCAACCGTTTTAGAAGTTGTACGAGTTTTAGGTTTTAAGCTTTCTTCGTTTTCATCAATATAATATTCGTTTCTTTCTTTTTTATCTTTCATAAATTAATACTTTAAGCTCCCTGGAGTTCTTGGATATGGTTGTACATCTCTAATATTACTTAATCCTGTTAAATACATCAATAAGCGATCGAAACCTAAACCAAATCCAGAGTGGATACATCCTCCATATTTTCTTAAATTTAAATACCATTCTAAGATTTCAGTATTACCTTGCTCATCCATTCTTGTCTTTAATAAATCATAGTTATCTTCTCTTTGTGATCCACCACAAATTTCTCCAACTCCTGGAACAAGTAAATCACATGCTGCGACTGTTTTATTATCGCTATTAAGTTTCATATAGAATGATTTAATTTCTTTTGGATAGTTAATTAAGAAAACTGGACCTTTAACTACTTCTTCTGTGATATATCTTTCATGTTCACTTTGAAGATCCATTCCCCAGAAAATATTGTTATATTCAAACTTTTTACCATTCTTTGCTGCTTTATCTAAGATTTCAATTGCTTCAGTATAAGTCATTCTTTTAAATGAAGAATTTAAAATTGCATTCATTTTATCAATAACACCTTTTTCAATCATTGTGTTAAAGAAATTCATTTCATCTGGGCAATTTGTTAAAACATAATTAATAATAAATTTTAGGAATTCTTCCATTAAATTCATATCATCTTCTAAATCAGCAAAAGCAATTTCTGGTTCAATCATCCAGAATTCAGATGCGTGACGTGAAGTATTTGAATGTTCTGCTCTAAATGTTGGACCAAATGTATATGTATCTCTAAAAGCTAAAGCAAATGGTTCAACATGAAGTTGACCAGAAACTGTTAAACAAGAGTTAGCATTAAAAAATTCTGTTGGATTTTTTAAATCTTCAACAACTTTAAAACATTGGCCTGCTCCTTCAGCATCATTTCCAGTAATAATAGGAGTATGAACATACATAAATCCTCTTTCTTGGAAGAAAAGATGGATTGCAAAAGCAAGTTTATTTCTAACTCTATATAAGGCATTAAATGTATTTGCCCTTGGTCTTAAATATGCAATATCACGTAAAAATTCGAAAGAATGTCTTTTCTTTTGAAGTGGATAATCATCACTTACATCACCTAAAACTGCTGCTTCTTCAACTAGAATCTCAAATGGTTGTTTATTTTCAGGAGTTAATTTAATACTTCCTTTAACTGAGATTGAAGCGGCATATTTAAAATGAGAAATAGCCTCATAGCCAGTAGTTTCATTAGTATAAACAAGTTGAACATTTTTAAAACATGTTCCGTCATTAAATTCTATAAAACCGACTGAGCCATTATCTCTATTTCCTCTGACCCAACCTTCTAAAAATACTTTATCACCATCGTGAAGTTCGTTTTTACGTAATTTAACGAATAATTCGCGACATAAGTCCATTGTTCTTTCCATAATACACTCCTAAATCTTTTAAATTATATCACACTAAATATTTAAAACTTATTGAAATCTTCGATTTTCCAAGAAGGATCAACGCCGATTGATAACGGGGCAAAAATTCCTCGATCAAATAGATAACTTCCAACCTTTGCAATCATTGCTGCATTATCTGTTGTACACCATAATGGTGGGATAATTACCTTAATATCAGTGTTTTCATAAGCTTTTGTAATTTCACTTCTTAAATAAGAATTTGCACTAACTCCACCAGCTAGAACAATTTCTTTAATATCATATCTTTCGGTTGCTCTTTTTACTCTTTCAATAACTTCTTTAACAGCAATATCTTGGAAAGATTTTGCCATATCAGCAACTCGAATTTCATTTCCGTTTTGTTCTTCTTTATGAATTAAATTAATAACTGCAGTTTTAAGTCCTGAATAAGAAAAATCTAGCGAATCATCACGTAATGGAGTAGGAAGTTTATAAGTATGTATTCCTTCTTTTGCTAATTTATCAATAGCAACTCCTCCAGGATAAGGAAGACCTAAAACACGAGCAACTTTATCATAACTTTCGCCGATTGCATCGTCTTTTGTTTCACCAATAATTTCAAAATCAAGGTGATCTTTCATATAAACAAGCTCGGTATTTCCACCACTTACAACAACAGCTAAAAGTGGGAAAGTTAATTTTTCGATATATTCATTTGCATAAATATGACCAGTTAAATGGTGAACAGGAATTAAAGGCTTATTATAAATTAAAGCTAAAGTTTTAGCGGCTTGAAGACCAACATGTAAAGCTCCGATTAATCCAGGACCACGAGTAAAAGCAATGGCACTAATATCTTCAAGTTTTACATCAGCCTTTTTCAAAGCTTCATCTAAAACAGCACCAATATTTTCTAAATGTAATCTTGAAGCAATTTCTGGCATAACTCCGCCATATTTTTGATGTACTTCAATTTGAGAAGAGATTACATTTGCTTTAAGTTCATCATTTTTTAAGATCGCAATCGCAGTTTCATCACAACTTGATTCGATTGCTAAAATAATTTTATCCATAATTAATAAATCCCTTTCACCATATAAATAGCGTCTTCACCGTCTTTATAATATTTTTCTTTAGTAACAATTCTTTCAAAACCGACGGATTCATATAACTTTAATGCGAATATATTCGACTCTCTTACTTCTAAAGTTAAATATAAGACTTCTTGAGTTTTTAAATATTCAATTACGTGATTTAAAAGTAATTTTCCATAACCCTTATTTCGATAATCTTCATGAGTAACAATTTTAAAAATTGTCGATGAATCGAAGGTTATCCAAAAATCAATGTAAGCAACTAACTTATTTTCTTCATTTTTTAAAGCAAAGAATTTTGAAACTGGATTTTCACTTAATTCATATAAAAGTTCTTCTTCACTCATTGGTTCATGAGCGG
This sequence comes from uncultured bacterium, assembly GCA_949299395.1. GTDB lineage: Bacteria > Bacillota_I > Bacilli_A > RFN20 > CAG-826 > Onthovivens. The sequence continues at coordinate 28,694 of CASGAB010000011.1, forward strand.
AAGTTTTTTCAATTTCATATAAATCTTTAAAATCTTCTTTAGTTGCTACAATAATTTCCATTTTTAATCCTTTAAATAAACTGCTTTTAAGGTAAGAATATTTTCGACTTTTGTTTTATCGTCTCTTAATAAAAGCATGTTTTCTAAAATATCACTTTCTTCTTCTTTTAATCCTAAATATTCGACTTCTCCCATAACTTTATAGCTAGGATGTTCTTTGATATATTTTTTTACTTCTTCATTAGTTAAGACTTTATCTTCTTCGATAACTTCATCGTTTTTATAAACTCCAAAATAAGATCTTTGTCTTCTAGCATTCATTAAGCAAATTGAAGTTTCATCTTTTTTTAGCAACATTTGTAAAGAAGAAACGGCATAGACCGGAATATTTAAGGCGTAACCATAAATTTTTGTAATAGTTAAGGCAATTCTTACTCCAGTATATGAGCCAGGTCCCTTACTAACGATGATTTCTTCAATAGTTTTAGGATCAATATCGTTATTTTTTAAGATTTTTTCAATCTCTAAAATCATAAATTCACTTTGTTTTTGCCAAGCTTTATAGATGGTTTTATCAATAATCTTATTATCTTTAGCAAGACCAACAACTAAAAGTGTATTTGAGGAATCTAAAAGTAAACTAATCATATTTATTAATATTCCTCCTTTAATTTATTAAAAAGTTCATTAAACTTAGTATTTTTTGAAGAAATTTTAAATTCTCTTTCGTTATTTTCGTTAATGGTAATAACAATATTTAAAACTTCATCAAAATTAATAAATTCTTCGATGAATTTAGGCCATTCAATAATTGCTACACCATCTCCTTCAATTACTTCTTCTAAACCAATATTTTTATTTTCGCTTGGAATATCTTCAAGACGATAAGCATCAATATGATATAAAGGAAGAGAAGAAGAAAAATAACATTTTAAAATATTAAAGGTTGGAGAATTAATTTCTTCTTTAACCCCTAATCTTTTACCAATTCCTTTAGTTAAAGTAGTTTTTCCAGCTCCTAAATCACCACTTAAAGTAATGATTTCACCTATAAAGCTATAAGAAGCTATAAGTTCACCTAAAGAAAGTGTTTCTTCTTTACTATTTGTTTTTATCGTTATTTCCATTATTTAATTCACCTTCTTCTTTTTTATAAAGTTCATAAAATTCTTTTATTTTTTCATCAATAAAAGGAAACTCTCTATTTTTCATCATTTCTTTTACTTTATTAATGTTATATTTAAGAATCGTATCAATATCTTCGCCATATTGATATTTTTCTCTATGATATGCATATTCTTTAACATCGATTATCCTAATATTTTCATTAGGATATAATTTCATATCTAAATCATAATCAATATATTTAATATATCCTTTATCTTTAATATATGGTGATGCTAAATTAACATAATATGTTATTCCACCTTTTTTAAACATTGCAATAACATTCATCCATTTATCTTTAAAAAAAATCATAACAGCTGGTTCTTTGGTATACCAGACTCTAAAATTATGTTCGACAACTTTCGTTTTTGTCGAACATACTACTATATAATTATCTTTTTCTTCTACTACATATACTCTATCCCATATACGGTGCATTCTACCATCATGTTTATAACCCTGCACTTCGATATAGTTCTTTTTAAAACTATCCATATTTTTATTGCCCCCTTTCTTTTAAAAAAAATAAAAAGTTAAATAAAAATATGAATTTATTTGGTAATAGAAATATTGTTAATAATATCAATAACTTTATTTAAATCAGCTTTTGCTTTAGCAACATGTTTTAAATTAATGGAATCTTTAGTAGGAACATTAATAAAATCATCACTATAATCAAAACCAATAAAAAGTTTAGAGTTATTAACTGAAACAATAACATCAATAATGGTTTTATCAATTTTAATTTTTTTAATAATCCCTAAAACTTTATTATTTAAAACTTCTTTAACCTTTTCGTTGTTGCCATAGAAACTAAATTTATTGTTCCCTTCATATAAAGTTAATCCATCGGTGTCATCAACTGGATAAGAATATTCTCCACCTTTAAGTTGGAAAATACCTCTAATTGAAGGTTCTAAAGAAGGAAGATTAAAAACAAACATTCTTCCTAAAAAACGAGGAGATGGTCTATTTTTAACCATAACTGATGCTGCACAATCAAAAACTTTAAAGTGAACATTATCAAGTTCTCCTTCACTAATATTAATTGCTTTAAAGCCCTTAATATTTAAGAAAATTCGAGATTCATCGAATTCACTCTTTAAATCATCACTTAATTTAAAAGTTTTATTACTAAATCTTGGATCATCATAAATTTCTTTATTAAGTTCCGTTAAAACAAATTCAACATATTTATTACCTTCAGCATCCATTTTCTTTCTTTGGAATTTTGAAAAAACAAATGAAGCAACAAGTAAAGCAATTGCAACAACTAAAACAACAATTGTTACCCAAGAATTATCTTCTTTATTACCAACTGTTAAAGCAATTACTAAAGCAGCAACTAAAACTGCTAATAAAATACCGGTAAGAATGTAATTATAAGTTTTCATTTTTTTAGCAAACTTATTAAATTCTTCCCTTTTTTCATCGATTCTTTTAGCTAAATCTTTAGAGCTATCTTCAACCGTTAAAATTTCTTCTTCAACTACTTCTTCATTTTCATCTAGATTAGTTTCTTCTTCTCCTTCTTTTAGCGGTTCTTTTTCTAAGTCTTGAGGAGGAGTAACGACCTCAACTTTTTTTTCTTCTTTTTTGAATCCCATAATTAATAATCTCCTAGCAAATTCATTTATAATTATAAATGAATTGCTTAATAGTTAAAAATTAAAAAGACTTTTCTTAAAAATATAGAATAATAAGACATTTATATTATATTAAAGAAGTTTTCACGTAATAAATAAAAATAGTGAATTTAATCGCCTATTTGTAATATTTTGCTTGTACGTTAAATAGTTCTTGATAAACACCATTTTTTATCTTCATCAATTCATCATGAGTACCGCTTTCGATGATTTTTCCTTTATCAATAACAATGTTATGATTACAAAATTTAGTTGAAGACATACGATGAGAAATATAAATTGCCTTTCTATTTTTTGCTAAATTATCAAATAAACTATAAATTTCAGCTTCACTTATTGGATCTAATGCCAAGGTTGGTTCATCTAAAAATACATAATCACTATTTTTATAAATCGCTCTTGCTATAGCAATTTTTTGAGCTTCACCACCGCTTGCTTCAATTCCCTCTTCTAAATCTTTATATAAATAAGCAACAATACCATTATCGAATTTTTTCGAATCAAAATTAACAGCCGTTAAATCATTTTTTATTTTTTCTTCATCAAGTGGTAAATCAGCAACAACATTTTCCTTAATTGTTAAAGGGAATAAAGTGAAATCTTAAAAAACAATCGCGAATAATTTTTGATAATCAGCAAATTTGAAACGATTAATATTGATTCCGTTTATTAAAATCTCGCCTTTTTCAGGTTTCTAAAACCTAGCAATTAATTTAATTATCGTTGACTTTCCAGCACCGTTTTTACCAACAATAGCTGTTTTATCAAAATCTCCAAGTGTAAAAGAAACATTATCAAGAGCATATTCATTACTATTTAGATATTTGAAAGAAACATTTTTAAATTCAAAAACATATGGTCTTTTAATTTCTTCGTTGGAAATTAATTCAGATTCATCATTATTTTTTAAATTAACATAATCATAAAAATGAACTAAATAATTAGATTGTAAGGATAGATTTGAAATAACTCCAACTAAGAAAATTAAGGCGTTTAAAATATTAGAAACTGACCCAACAACCGAAATAATGCTTCCGATTTCAATTACTCCATAATAAGCTTTTAAAGAAACGATCAAATAAGCTGAAAGAGTAACAAATACATATAAAGCCGTGGAAAGAGCTCCATATTTACCTGTTTTCTTCGATAAATTCGAAAAACGTAAATCTAATTCATTCCCAATTTCAGTCATTTTATTTGAAACAACATCTTTAAATGAATAAATTCGAGCATCTTTTGCAAATGAATCATCTTCGATTAACCTATAAAAATATAAAAATTTACGATTAAGATCAACAGCAGCGACAAACATTTCTTTAGTTAACCTTAAAGTAACTTTTGTAATAAGAACATTTGAAATAAACACAATAATTATTATCGCTATAATTATTAATCCGCCATACCAATTGTTAGCTATTTCCATGAAAAATCCTTTATTGGTTAAAATAGGGTTTATAGTAAAAATTTTACCAATTTAAATTGAACCAATAAGTGTAGTGACAATATCGAATAAACTCGATATTATTCCAATAAAGGAGCCCATTCCCCCGCTACTATTTTGTCCATCTCTAGCCAATTGAATTCTTTTTTTGTTTTCCTCTTTTTCACCCATGAGTTAATCATAAACTATGAATAAAAATAAACAATGTAAAACTTACTAATGTAAACAAAATTTATTTAAAGTAAATATTATTTAAAAAAGCACGATTCTAATCGTGCTTTATATTATTATTTAGAATGTTTGATAATCTCTTTTAAGAGGGAAAATCTTATTAACTTTATCAACTGCTGGGGCAAGACAAATCGATAAAATAAGGCAAGTAATAGAAGAAACTCCAATATAAATATAGTTAAAAGCAATAATTTCAACAATGTCTGTAAGTCCATAGATTAACCATGAAGATAATCCACTTCCAAACATTCTAATAACGAATGCAAAAATACTTCCTAAAACAAAAGATAAAATTAAATTACCAATTTCTTTAGATGAATCTTTAAAACATGTCTTTTTAAAGATGTAATAGAATAAACCTGGAAGAGCATATCCTAAAAAACCAATCATATAATCAAATGGAAGAGTTTGGACTCCCCATCCATCTAAAATATTTGTAATTAATCCAAAAAGAATTGAAGAAGCAAAAACACCTTTAATAAATCCGACTCTTATCGATAAAATCATTAAAGGAAGAGCACTAGCATTAATACTTCCTCCACTTGTTCCAACTTGAATTTTAATTTTATCTAAAACAACTGCTAAAGCAACCATCATAGAAATTTCGGCAATTTCTTTTGTAGTAAATAATCTTCTTTCTCTTTCAATATAAGAAGAAATAAGAATATTTACGATAAAACAAATAATAGTAAAGAAAATATATGTTGCAGTTGTTGCGCTAACTCCATCAAATCCAGGAATTGTTTCAAGTTCTTGATTAAAACTTAAAACTAAATAAGACATCATAGAGAAGAAAATAAATGCTAAAAATGATGAAACAATTGAAATATAGCATAAAGCATTTTTAGCTTTTTTATTTACAAATTGTGCAATTATAAAAATAAATAAACTTATAAAAGGAAGAATAAATGAACAAATTGCTATTGGATCTGGATGTAAAAGAATACTGTTTCCTTCTTCAATAGCTACACTTCCTCCAAAAATAATTGAAGCATAATTAATTAATAATGGATCTCCACCATCAATATTAATGTTTAAAACTGGTGTGAGTAAGAAAATTAAAATACATAAAGATAGGAAAATAGTGATTAAAAATTTGTAATCAATATTAAAACCTTCTTTATTTTTAGTTTCAGCGTTTTCCATTTTTCTTTTTCCTCCCTTAAAAATAAAAACTACCTATTATCTAGGTAGCAAATTCTACTTAATAAAAATATGAATTTCCTACGCTAGAATTACCTAGATCAGGTTTAACGGTCAAAAGTAACTACTTTTATCTCAGCCGGTATCACCAGCACCCAGAAAATATAATATTCCTCTTTTTTTATTAAAACAATCTAAAATATTAAATTTGACCAATTAATTTCGTCTAAACCATTTTCTTTTAAATAATCATTGGTCTTTTTAAACATATCAGTATTAAAAAATCCTCCTTTATTTGCTCCTAAAGGAGATGGATGAGTTGTTTTAATAACTAATCTATTTTTATTTAAGATATATTTTTCATAACTTTTTGCTTTATTTCCCCATAAAATAAAAACAATTGGTTTATCAATTTCATCGATAAATATCATTAAATCTTTGAAAAATTCTTTATATTCAGGAATATCATGAGATAAAGGTTTTCCTTCTTTAACTGTTAAAATCGGGTTAATTAAAAAGACGCCTTGATTAGCAAGATAAGTTAAATCTCCACTTTGATAATTCATTAAAGCATTAAACTCAATTTCAATTTCTTTATAAATATTTTCTAAACTTGGTGGGAGTTTAACTCCTTCTTTAACACTAAAAGCTAAACCCATTGCTTGATCTTTATTAAAATATGGGTCTTGCCCGATAATTACAACTTTTAAATCATCAAGTTTACATAAATTAAACGCATTAAAAATCTCGTTTCTTGGTGGATAAACGACATTTTCTTTATATTCTTTATCTAAAAACGATTCGATTTTTTTATAGTATTCTTTATTTTTTATAGAGTTAAAAAATTCGTTCCGTTCCATAAAAATATTCGTTTGTTATGCATCTTCTTTCATTGTTGAAGCACTAACTTTGGTAACAAATGAACGAGGGAAGAAACGAGTGATAAAAACAGTAACTTTGTTTTTAAAACCAGTAATTAATAACTTTTTATTCTTTTTAGATGCTTTATAAGCTAATTCAGCAACTTTTTTTGCTTCAAATGGTTTAATTTTCTTAAAAGTATAGTCGTTATGAGCTTTTTTAACAAAATCAGAATTAAATGGACCTGGACAAAGAGTTAAAACATGAACATTATGTTTTTTAAGTTCATAACCAATTGATTCACTTAAAAGTAAAACATAAGCTTTTGTTGCATGATATGTACACATATAAGGTCCACTCATAAAACCAGCAATAGAAGAAACATTTATAATATGACCTTCTTTATTTTTAGCCATTTCTTCACCCATTACTCGGCATAAATAAAGCAAGGCATTACAATTAACTTCACTCATCTTGATTTGTTTATCAATATCCATCTTTAAAAAGTCTTCACGGTCTCCAAAACCTGCAGAATTAATTAAATTATCAACAAAATATTTTCTATCTTTACAATATTCATTTAATCTTTTTAATTCATCCATATTGCTACAATCACAAACATAAATATCGATTAAAAGATTGTTATCATTTTGTTTATCTAAACTAGTTTTTAAATTTTCTAAGTCTTCCTTATTTATATCTACTAAAAGCAAATTATTATTATCTTTAAAGTATAAATGAGCAAATTCTTTACCTAATCCACTTGCTGCACCACTAATTAAGGTTATATTCATATCTATTTTTCCTTTTATTTTTAATATTTCTACTATCTATTTTAATGAGATTATAAAAATAAAAAAAGAAAAATATATGAATATAACCTTACTTTTTTAAATCTAGTTTCATTAGATAGATTTTAAAATAAATTAATATAAAATAAATATATTCTAATAAAGTTTAGCGTCTTTATTAGAAAGTAAGATTTATTTTCTTACATAAAATATAAAATACCCTCTTAAAACGAAAAAGACCCGTTCTATCGGGCCTTTTTCTATATATAAAAAAATATTAATTAAGTTATAATTAATTAACCTGACTTTAGGAGAATCGCCTAATTTCTTGTGCTAAATTTTAAAATTTAAAAATTTTTCAATATCATTAGCCTTTAAATACTTGCTTTTAATAGG
>CASGAB010000012.1 GCA_949299395.1 uncultured bacterium
GTTTTTTAAAAACAAAAAAAGCCCGAATAATGAGCCTTTTCTCCTTTATCATTTATTTTTATCTCCTAAAGAAATCTTGTGCTATCTTCTAAAGACGGGGAATATAATAAATATTTCCCACAAAAATCTAGCAAAAAATAGCAATATTTTCTAAATTTTCCGTTGAAATATATATTACAAATATATATAATATTTCTACTTTTGTGCGCTTTTAGTATGCATAAAAGAATTCGCACACTATGGATTCAGCGTCCGTGTCTACTTTATTTAAGTAGGGAAGGCTGTTCGAAATAGTGGAGGCTTAACAAATAAGGAGGAGACTTAAATGTCCGAAGAAAATTTAAACGTTGCGCTTGATCAAGCTGAAAAAGAAGTCAAAGCAGCTGAACAAGCAGAAAAAGAAGAAGCAGCAAAAGAAGCTGCAGAACAAGAAATGGCAGAAGCAGTTTTTGATCCAAATGCTCCTATCATCACATTAAAGAAATTACTCGAAGCAGGTGTTCACTATGGACATCAAACAAGAAAATGGAATCCAAAAATGAAACCATTTATCTACTGTGCTCGTAATGGAATTTATATTATTGATTTAAACAAATCAAAAGAAGCTGTTGAAAATTCTTACACAAAATTAAAAGAAATCGTTTTAGAAGGCGGAAAAGTTCTTTTAGTCGGTACAAAACAAGTTGCTAAAGATATCGTTAAAGAAGAAGCTGAAAGAAGTGGATCTTTCTATATCACAAATAGATGGCTTGGTGGTACATTAACAAACTTCAAAACTATTCAATTAAGAATTAAAAAATTAAAAGAATTAGAACAAGATGAAGCTGATGGTGTTTGGGAAAGACTTCCTAAAAAAGAACAAGCTGCTTTAAGAAAAGAAAAAGAAAAACTTGCTAAAAACTTAGATGGTATCAAAGAAATGAGAAAAGCTCCAAATGCTTTAATTGTTGTTGATCCAACTGAAGAAAGAATTGCTATTAAAGAAGCTATCAAATTAAATATCCCTGTCTTCGCAATTTGTGATACAAACTGTGATCCAGATGGTATTAATTATGTTATTCCAGGTAATGATGATGCTCAAAAGAGTGTTAAATTATTACTCTCAGTCTTAGCAGATGCTGTTGTTGAAGCTAAAGGTGGACTTCCAGAAATCGCTTATAGTAAAGACGAAGGCGAAGAAGTTACTATGAAAGATGCAATTAGACAAGCAGATAGAGAAAATGCATTACGTTTAGCTGCAAGAAGAGAAATGCAAAGAGAAAGAATGGAAAGAGAAAAAGCTAGATATGAAGCAAGATTTGCTAACAAAGCAAACAAAGAAGCTAAAAAAGAAGAAGTAAAAGCTGAAGAAGCTAGCGAAACAAAAGTTGAAGAAGCACCAGCAACTGAAGAAAAAGGAGAATAATATTTAATATGGCAAATATTGAATTAATTAAAATCTTAAGAGAAAGAACAGGCGCAGGCATGATGGATTGTAAAAATGCTCTTGTTGCTTGTAATGATGACGTTGATAAAGCTTGCGACTGGTTAAGAGAAAAAGGTATCGCAAAACAAGCTAAAAAAGCTGATAGAATCGCTGCTGAAGGGTTAGCATTAATCTCAAAATGCGATAAATGTGGTAAAGTTGTCGTTAGTGAAATCAACTGTGAAACAGACTTCGTTGCTAAATCAGATGCTTTCCACGATTTAGTTTTACAAGTTAATGAAGAAATCTTACATAACGATTGCAAATCAGTTGATGATGTTAATGCAGTTACTGCTACATTATTCACAGATGCAACTGTTAAAATCGGTGAAAAATTAACATTCAGAAGATTTGAAGTTGTTAATCCAAGTGAAGGACAAGGCGTTGGAACATATATCCACATGGGTGGTAAAATTGCTGTTATCGTTGTCTTAGATAAAGAAGACGAAGAATTAGCAAAAGGTGTTGCAATTCACGTTTGTGCAAACAATCCAAAATATATCAGTGAAGATGAAATCGATGCTGAAGCAAAAGCAAAAGAAACTGAAATTCAACTCGAAGCAGTTAAAAATGATCCTAAATTAGCTGGAAAACCAGAAGCAGCATTAAAGAATATTATTGCTGGCAAGGTTCATAAAGTCTTTGCTGAAGTTACATTAGAAGATCAAGAATATATGATGGATCCTTCAAAAACTGTTGGTCAAGCTTTAAAAGAAAAGAATGCAAAAGTTCTTAAATTCATCCGTTTCCAAGTCGGTGAAGGCTTAGAAAAGAGAGTTGATAATTTCGCTGACGAAGTTATGGCTCAAGCTAAATAGTTTAAATTTTTAAAATCTAATAAGACCTCGAAAGAGGTCTTTTATTTAGAATATTTTCAAACTAATGGGGTTGAGCAAAAATAACTTTTCGAAGGAAGGAGGTTAACCCACTTCCTTTTGTAATATATTTAGCCGCAATTTTAATATTCTCACATTATAAGTTTTATAAGTACAAATAATACGAACGTTACCTGTTGTTATGTAATGGGTTGTAGGTATTGGATAACAAAAAAACACCATATTGCTACGATGTTCTTTGTTGTTCATATTCTGTTTGAGATACTGGCAAACTGGATTTTATAATTTTAAATCTTCAAAGTGTTGTTTCTTGTCGATGATAATTTTATATCCATCGGATAGTACTTTATAAGTTCCCCTATCTAAAGGCATTGAAATCCATGATGGTTCTACAATACCAAATTCAACTTCTTTTCCATCTTTGTACCACACACGAATAGAAGTACAAGCACCATAATATTCTGTTTGTTGTTTGTAAATCTTCCCTAAACTCTTGCATGAAGTCTTGCTTTGTAAGCATATCCGATTTATTTGATGTGATGATAACAATATCTAAATCTGAATTCTCTTTCTTTGTTCCCCTTGCATAAGCACCAACAACAAGAATACTCTCAATATGTGAAGTACTCTCTGGATATTTTTTGAGGTAATTAAAAATTTTTCAAACATAATATTAACACTCCTCTAAATTCCAATTTGTTGCTCTTATCTATTTCACTTTATATCACTTCTTTATAAACTTTTCCACCACCTCAATTACACTTGCTACTTTACTTCTTGAAGTTATCAAGACAAGTGAAATTGAGCCAAAAGAAGTAAAATGGCTGTGGTATCCGTATATTCTATTTGGAAAGTGATAAAGTAAATGAATTTCGTACCACTATATTTCTTCTGATACTAAATATTTGCTAACTTATATATAAGATAGATCGTTTATTGTAATTAGATGTGAGTGGTGTAATAGAAGATTAACATTTCATTTAAAGATGTCTTGTTATTAGAAAAAATTCTTACCACTCAAAAATATTGTAATCTGTTGTAATGATTTTTCATATCTCACTTTTCTTAATTACCAAATAATATCTTTGCAAGAGATGAAATAAGTTAATTTCCGTATGTTTTATAATAAGATTCTATAATTCAGCAGCCAATTCATTTATTCTTATTTCTAGCACCCCCGAAAGATTATAAATGATGTGGTACATTTTTTAATGGCCTTATTTGTAAAAATATTATAGCCTTATCAACTGACAATCTTAAACGTTGTCTTTCTTAACAATAATAAAAAATTTTTTCAATTTAATGGGCTTATAAAAAATACCAAACCACTAGAAAGAAAAGAGCCTTTATTCATGAGTAAGTAAGTAGTAATAATTTAGTATATTTTTAGTTATTATAAGAACTATTTACTATTAAATATATTATTGTTTATTGGTATAATTATTGAGATGGAAAATCGTTGTTCAAATTTAAGGGTTATTTTAAAATTATCCGGTGAAGCCTTAAGTGATTCATCATCACATTTAATTTTTTCAAAAGAAAAAATGAATGATATTGTTGAGTTAATTATAAAATTACTCTCTAATAATGTTAGAGTTGGAGTAGTTTGTGGAGCTGGAAATATTTTTAGAGGTAGAATTGCTGAAGAAAATGGAATTCCTTATGAAGAAGGCGATTACATGGGAATGGTTGGAACTGTAATTAACTTAAAAGCAATTTCATCTATTCTTACAGTCCATGGAGTCAAAAATAAATTATATAGTGCTCTTGCTGTTGAAGATGTCGCACCAAAATATGAAATCGGAAAAGCTAAAAATGAATTTGATAATGGTGAAGTAATTCTTTTTGCAGGTGGAGTTGGAAAAGTCCGTCATACTACCGATACATGCGCTGCTTTAAGAGCTATTGAAATGGAAGCTGATATGATATTAGCTGGAAAAAATGGTGTTGATGGAGTTTATGATAAAGATCCAAATAAATATAGCGATGCAAAGTTTATTAAAAACTTAACATATAAAGATGCCATTGAAAAAGATTTAAAAGTTATGGATATGCAAGCTTTAAAATTATTAGAAAATAGCGATATCGTTACTAGAGTATTCTCGATGGATGATTTTGATAATTTTATTAAAGTCATCAAAGGGGATGAAAATATAGGAACTACAATTAAAAAGGAGTAAAAATTATGGATATTTTAAATGAATGTAGTACAAAAATGGAAAAATGTGTTGCAAATTATAAAGATTCTTTAAACACATTAAGAACAGGAAGAGCAAATGCTGCCTTACTTGAAAATTTAACTTGCGATTATTATGGCGATAGAATGCCTGTTACTCAAATTGCTGCAGTTAAAGTTCCAGAACCAAGACAACTTTTAATTGTTCCTTTTGATCAAAACGATATTAAGAGTATTGTTGCTGCAATTAATGCTTCAGATATTGGAATTAATCCAATTGTTGATGGAAAACAAATAAGATTAAATATGCCTGCTTTAACTGAAGATAGAAGAAAAGAATTAACTAAGAAAGCTAAAACATATGGCGAAGAAGCAAAAGTTGCTATTAGAAATGTCCGTAGAGATTTAATGGACAAAATTAAAAAAGACGATACATATACTGAAGATACACGTAAACAAGAAGAAGGCGAAATTCAAAAGATTACTGATGAATTTATCGCAAAAATCGATACATTATTAAAAGAAAAAACTGAAGAAATCATGAAAGTCTAGTTTTTAAATAACTTTTTAAGGTATGGAAGAGAATAATCAAAAAGATTCGCAATTAGAAACTCGAGAACATCACGTCAACCAACTTAATAAAGAAGCTAAAAATAATATTGTTTCTAGAATTGTTATTGGTGCAATTTTAGTAGCGGTTGTTATTCCATGCGTAATTTTAGGCGGCTATTTTTGGCTCGCCTTAATTTTCTTTTTAGCCTTGATTATGACTCATGAATTATGCAAGGCTCCTCAATCAATTGAGAAAAAGTTTAAAAATATTATTTATGTTTTTGCATATTTTATGATGTTTACGTTGGTTTATTATATCTTTTTAAAAGACTTAATTATTGAATATCAAAAATATTTAGCTAGCGGAAGTACAGACCCATTTTATTTTGATATTTTAAGAGGCTTTAAAGGACCTCAAATTTCTTTAACTCTATTCTGCTTATCAATTGCATTTTTCTTTTTAAATGTTTTCTTTGATGAATCATTTACAATTCATGATGCTTTTTATTTAATCATGATGCTTTTTACAATTTCTTTAGGGCTTCAAAGTTTAATTTATATTAGATTTTTACCATTTTTAAATCTTGATCCAGGAATTACTCCTGATCCTTTATTTAAATATTTCACTTCAACATTATTAATAATCTTTGTTTTAATGGGAACTTGTTTAAATGATGTTGGTGCTTTCTTTATTGGTGTTTTATTTGGAAAACATAAATTATGTCCAAAAATTTCTCCTAAAAAGACTGTAGAAGGATTTGTTGGTGGAGTTATTTTTTCAATAGTTACTTCGTTTTTATACGGATTTATCCTTTCATATTTAGGATTCCCTCTTTTAGAAGGAGTTTTAGATTATGCTCATTGGTATAACATTTTAATTATTTCAATCATTATGCCACTTGTCGGTACACTTGGAGATTTACTTTTCTCATCAATTAAAAGAGCTTATAAAATTAAAGATTTTGGTACCATTTTAAAATCACATGGCGGAATATTAGACCGCTTTGATTCAATTATTGTTACTGTTATTGCAGTTTCTTTAATTCTTTTAATTATGATTAACGGAGTTGGATTTATCAACTTTTAAAAATGAATAATATAATTATTTTAGGTGCTTCTGGAAGTATTGGAAGTCAGTCTATCGACATATTAAAGAAAAAAACAAGAACTTATAATTTAATCGGGGTAAGCGTTGGGGATAATATCTCTTATTTAAAAAGAGAAATAATCCCTAGTTTTAATCTTAAATATATTTGTGTAAAAAATGAAAATGACTATAAAGAACTTAGAAAACAATATAAAAATATTAAGTTTTTTCATGGTGATAAAGGGCTAATTTCTTTAACCAATATTGAAGAGTGCGATGTAATTTTAAATGCTTTAGTTGGATTTAGTGGTGTTTTACCTTCAATTTCTGCATTAAAAAATAACAAAAAGTTAATGCTTGCTAATAAAGAAAGTTTAGTAGTCGCTGGAGAAATAATTAAAAAAATAATTGGAAAAAGAAAATTACTTTATCCAATTGATAGTGAACATGCCGCAATAACTAAATGTTTAAAAAATGTTAATAAAAAGAATTTAAAAAGAATTTATTTAACCTGTTCAGGTGGACCATTTTTCTTTTTATCAAAAAAGAAATTTAAAGATATTAAAGTAAGTGATGCTTTAAAACATCCAACATATAAAATGGGTAAAAAAATTACTATCGATTCTTCAACATTAATGAATAAAGCTTTTGAAATTATTGAAGCTCATTATTTATTTAATGTTCCAGCTAGTAAAATAAAGGTTAAGGTAGACCGTAAAAGCTATGTTCATTCTTTTATTGAATTAAAAGATGGAACTTATAAATTATCAGTTGGAAAACCAGATATGCATATTCAAATTGAGGACTGCTTATCATTTTTTAAAACTAAAAGAAAAGAATTTAAAGATACTGAGATTAATACTCTTTCTAAATATAAATTTTATGATGTTGATAAAACACGCTTTAAAGCCTTAGATTATGGCTATTTAGTTATTAAAAATAAAGGCATTTCAGGACTTGTTTTAAATGCTGCAAATGAGATTGCAGTCGAGGCTTTTTTATATGGTATTATTGATTATGTTGATATAAATAAAATTATTGATAAAATATTAAAGATGTACGATTTGACGACGCCTTTAAGTGAAGAAATGCTTGTCAAATTAAATAAAAAAGTTAGGATCGATACATCAAATTTGATAAAAATTAAGGAATTTTAAATATCATGGGAATTTTAACTACAATCTTATCGATAATACTCTTTTTAGTAGCCCTTGGAGTATTAGTTTCAATACATGAATTAGGTCATTTAATCGCGGCTAAATCTTTTAATGTTTATTGTAATGAATATGCAATTGGTTTTGGTCCAAAATTTATTCGTTATAAAAGAAAAGGTGGCGAAACATCTTTTGTCGTTGGTATTTTACCTTTAGGCGGATATGTTTCAATGTATGGTGAAGGTATTGATCTTCCGGATGGAGTTTCAATTCCTCGTTCCCGTTCTTTAGAAGGAATAAAAAGATGGAAAAGAATTATCATCATGGCTGCCGGAATTGTCATGAACTTTGTTTTAGCTTATGTGATATTTTTTATTTCAGCTTCCTGTTTTCCTAACCTTACTGATTTTTATATTAATGTTTTTAGTATTAATGATGAAGCTACTTTTAAAAGCCATGTCAAAATGGAAGATGGTAGTGAAATAAGTGATGAACTTTTAACTTATTTTAATGAAAAACCTGCGGTAGAAGTTGATGTTTTATCAATTGATATAAATTTAAATAATGGAAAAACTCAAACTATTGTTCCTAATTATTATTTCTTTAATTCTTCATCAATTTCATATAATGGAACATCAAGCTATGTTTTAGCTTTCGATCTTACTAATTTTTCATATAACGATACTGAAATCTCTCAATTTATTAAAGTTTATGAAGGTTTCACTTATGAAGTAGGAAAAGATACTTTACCTGCAAATTATGTCGATGTTAAGCGTGTCATTAATAATGAAGTAGTTCCTTTTGAAGAAGGTATAGTTTTAAATTTACCTGTTTTAGATGAAAACTATAATCTAAAAGAAGTTGAAATTCCTGCATCAAAAGAAGTTGAAGCATTACTAACTTTTAGAAGTACTGATATTGAAAATGAAGTCTTTAATAAAGTTAGAGTTACTTTCAAAAAAGATACTTTAGGTGAAAAATATGAAAGAGTTGGTATGGGACCAAACGCTGAATATAAATGGCTTGGATGGGATTCTTTTAGAGTTGCCGGAGAACAATGGGTTAATTCAACAACTTTAATTAGTGATGCTTTAATCCAATTATTTACTTCAGCTGAAGCTTGGAATAATGTTGGTGGACCAATTGCTATTTTTACTCAAACAACCTCAATTTTAGCTAATAATCCTTTCTATATTTATCTTAATACTTGGGGAGTTATTTCTGTTAACCTTGCTTTATTTAACCTCCTTCCTTTCCCAGGACTTGATGGATGGCAAATTTTAGTTGAAATTGTCGAAGGAATTGTTAATGGTGGTTATCAAGTTAGCAAGAAATTTAGAAAGAATAAAAATAAAAATAATGAAAAAGAAGTTATCGAAAATAGTGCTATAGATAATAGTGACAAAGTAAGTAACAATGAAATTTCTAATTGTGACAATTTAGCTAGCAATGAAGCTATTGTTAGTGAAGTAAAAGATGATCAAGTTTCCATAAATAAAGACACAACTTTAGTAGTCGGAAATGATGAAAATAAAGATAGTAATGAGACTAATGAACACATTGAATATGATGATGAATGGCATATTCCTCAAAAGGTAAAAAACATTATGTCTTCGATTGGCTTAATCTTACTATTTGGTTTATTTTTTGTTATTATCATTAAAGACATTATTGGATTGTTTTAACTTTATTTATGAATGAAAAAATGCTTCGCTTTTTAAATAGTATTGGAATCGAAAATACAGAAAAATTCGATTTAGATTTTCTTAAGATTTCTAAAGAAACAGGTGGAGCAAAACTTGATAAATATCGTTATTATGTTGTAAAAGATACTCTTTGGGATTTTGATACATTAATCGAATTTAAAGATAAATTAAGCTCAATAAATTCATATGAATATGAGTTTATTTTTTCCTATAAAGAAAAAATGAATAAAGATTTTTTAGAAAACTTTATTCATGATTTTATTTATTCAAAAATATTTGATGATTTAGATATTTATATTCATCTTAATTCTAAGTTAAAAATCTATTTTCTTAATGAACTTGATTTATCAAATTTTGAGTTAATAGAAGATGAATTAAAAGAACTATTTTCTTTTGTTTGTTATGATTTTCCAATCGAAACTTTTGTTGATACAAGAGAAAATATCGAACAAATTAAAGAAAGATATGAAAAATTAGATTTAGAAAATAAAAAGAAGAAGGAAGAAATAAACGAAAATATCGATGTAAATATTAATGAAGATATCGTTGATATTTCTTTTGAAGAAAATAATAATACCGATATTTCTAATGTTACAAAAGAAGAAGATAAGCTTAATCTTGAAGAAGTCAAAAAAGCAAAAGAAGAAGAATTTAAAAAGTTAAACGAAACAACTTTAAAAAATATTCATAAAGAAGAAAAAGAATACGAAGAATATAAAAAAGAAAAAGATTATAAAAGAGAAGTCTTTAAAAAAGATAGCGAATATAAAGTAATGAATCTCGAAGATATCGATGAAAATTCAGGTTCAGTCGATTTTAAAGCTAAGATTTTTGAAAGTGAAATTAGAGACTTAAGAGATAATAAAAAGATGGTAAAACTCGGAGTTTTTACTCCTAAGAGTGCCGTTTATGTAAATATTTATCCATCTCAAAAAGAAATGAGTGAAACTAATTTTAATGATGTAGTTGGTAAAAATATTGAAATTAAAGGTAAAGTAACTTTATTCAAAAATAGTAAAGAATTCACTATTACTGGCCATTATTTTTATCTTCTTCCAGATGATCCTTTAAGAGAAGATGAAAGTGAAGAAAAAAGAGTTGAACTCCATCTTCATACTCAAATGAGTGAAATGGATGGAATTACAAATATTTCAGATTATTGTAAACTTGCTTCTCATTTTGGAATGAAAGCAATTGCTGTTACAGATCATGGGGTTGTTCAAGCTTTCCCAGAAGCTCAAAAAGCAGCTAAAAAATATGGAATAAAGGTTCTTTATGGTAGCGAATTATATTTAATTCCAGATTTTTTAAATGCTTGTATTAATCCAAAAAATCAAAAATTAAAAGATGCAACTTTTGTTGTTTTCGACTTAGAAACAACAGGTTTATCTACTCGTTATGATAATATTACTGAATTTGGTGCGGTAAAAATTCAAGGCGGCATGGTTGTTGATCGACTTGATATTATTATCAATCCTTTAAAAGAAATCCCAGAAAAAATTGTTCAAAAAACTAAAATTACTAATGAAATGGCTAAAGCTTCTCCAACTATTAAAGAAGTTTTCCCTGAAATTTTAAAATTCATTGGCGATTCAGTTTTAGTTTCTCATAACGCAAACTTTGACTACGAGCACTTAAATCGTGCATTTAGAGAATGTTATGGAAGTGAATTTATTCATCCAGTTATTGATACATTAACTCTTTCTAGATATCTCTTTCCAGCAAATAGACGTCATAGATTAGGAGAATTATGTAGTAGACTTGATGTTATTTATGATGAAAAAAGCGCCCATAGAGCAGATTACGACGCTCAAGTTTTAGGATCTTGTTGGATTTCTATAAAATCAATGATTGATCAAAAAATGAATGAACCTACTCTTTTAGATTTATCCGCTCTTCCTTATCCAAAAGAACTTTATAAAAATTCTAGAAGTGCAAGCCATGCAACAGTTTTATGTAAAAATAAAGATGGTTTAAAAGATTTATATAAAATTATTTCTATTTCAGAATGTAACTATGTTGGAAACATCCCTCTAGTTCCACGTTCTTTATTAAATAAATATCGTAAGAATTTAATTATTGGATCAGCTTGTTTTAATGGCGATGTTTTCCAAAGCGCTGCTTATCGAGATGAGCAAACTTTAAGAAAAGCTATTTCTTATTATGATTATATTGAAATTCAACCATTAGAAAATTATTCATATTTAATTAATATGGAAGAAGTTAAAGATGAAGATACTATAAAGCTCTATTTAAATTCAATTATTGATGAAGCAGCAAAGCAAAATAAAATCATTGTTGCTACAGGAGATTGTCACTACTTAAATCCTCAAGATAAGATTTATAGAGATATTATGATAAAAGCTGAAGCAGTTGGAAAAATTCTTCACCCATTAAATCCATATAATCGTAAAGATCATCCTGAATTTGAAAACCCTGATCAACATTTCTTATCAACAAAAGAAATGTTAGATGCTTTTTCTTGGTTAAATGATGAAGAAAAAATTAAAGAATATGTTATAACAAACACAAATAAAATTGCAGAAATGTGCGATGTTATCGAACCTATTTCCGATCAATTATTCCCACCAAAAATTGAAAATTGTTCTGAACTTTTAACTGAACTTTGCTATAAAAAAGCTCATGATGAATATGGCGAAGTTTTACCTGCTTATATTGAAAATCGTTTAAAAGAAGAGCTTGATGGTATTATTACTAATGGTTATTCCGTTACTTATTATATTGCTCATGAACTTGTTAGATTAACAAATGAAGCTGGTTATATTGTTGGATCTAGAGGATCTGTTGGTTCATCTTTCGCTGCATATTGTGGAGGAATTACTGAAGTTAATCCTCTTCCACCTCATTATAGATGTCCAAAATGTAAACATGTAGAATTCCACGATATGAGTGATGGATGTACTTCTGGATATGATTTACCAGAAAAAGAATGCCCACATTGTGGAACAAAAATGATCAAAGATGGACAAAATATTCCTTTTGAAACATTCTTAGGATTCCATGCTGAAAAAGTTCCTGATATCGATTTAAACTTCCCTGCCGATTTCCAATCAACAGCACATGGATTTACTAAAGATTTATTAGGTGAAGATAAAGTTTTTAGAGCTGGAACAATTTCTACTGTTCAATTTAAAACGGCTTATGGTTATGTAAGAAATTTCTTTGAACAACAAGGTATCGATCCAAATAAAATTAAGGGTTCATATACCGCTGCTTTAGCTTATGGATGTGTAGGTATTAAAAGAACAACTGGTCAACATCCAGGCGGTATTATTGTTGTTCCTCGTGATATGGAAATTTATGATTTCTCTCCTGTTCAATATCCTGCAAATGATACAACAGTTGAATGGAAAACAACTCACTTCGATTTCCATGCTATTCACGATACAATTTTAAAACTTGATATGCTTGGTCACGTCGATCCTCAAGCTTTAAAAATGATGAGCGATTTAGCTAAACTTGATATTAAAAAGATTCCGTTTGATGATAAGAATGTTTTATCGCTTTTCACATCTAATAAAGCATTAAAACTTCAACATAAATATATTAAAAATGATGTTGGTACTACTGGAATTCCAGAATTTGGTACAAACTTTGTTAAGCAACTCTTAAGAGAAGCAAAACCAACATCATTTAAACAATTACTTATTGTTTCTGGTCTTTCTCACGGAACTGATGTTTGGTCAAATAATGCTCAAACTTTAATTTCTAGTGGAATTACTGATATTAACGGTGTTATTGGATGTAGAGATGATATTATGTCTTATCTTATTTCAATGGGTATAGATAACTCTAAAGCTTTCGCAATCATGGAAACTGTAAGAAAAGGTAAGAAATTATCTGATGAACAAATCTTAGATATGGAAAGCCATGACGTTCCTTCTTATTACATTGATTCATGTAAAAAGATTAAATATCTTTTCCCTAAAGGACACGCTTGCGCTTATGTTATGATGGCTCTTCGTGTTGGATATTTTAAAGTTTATTATCCACTTGAATTTTATGTTACATATTTCACTTTAAGATGTGACCAATATGATATTGATACAATGATTAAAGGAATTGATGCAATTAATGCTAAAATTGAAGAACTTGAAGGTAGAAAAAATAGTCGTGATCCATTAAATAAATTATCAACAAAAGAAGAAGGAATTTTAGATACTTTAATTGCTGCTTTAGAATTTGCTGAACGTGGATTTAAGTTTGAAAAAATTGATATTAATCGTTCTTTGCCAGATCAATTTATTATTGATAAACAAAATAAATCTCTTATCCCACCATTTAAAGTTTTAGATGGAATTGGTGAAAACGGTGGTAAGGGTGTTTTAGATGCTCGTAGTGAAAGAGAATTTGATTCTATAGAAGATTTTACTAAACGAGCAAAATTACCTTCTAAAGTAGTAGATGTTCTTAAAAATATGGGAAGTTTATCACATTTAAGAGAAAGTGATGAATTATCTTTATTTAGTGATTTTTAAAAAATATAATATAAAAAGTGCCCACGTAACTCAGTTGGATAGAGTATCACCCTCCTAAGGTGGAAGTCGGACGTTCGAATCGCCTCGTGGGCGCCATTTATATTAATTTTAAATAAAATAAAAACGCGATATTTATCGCGTATTTTTTATATTTGGTGGAGCTTGCCAGGATCGAACTGGTGACCTCTTCCATGCCATGGAAGTGCTCTCCCAACTGAGCTAAAGCCCCGTTTATGAAAGTATTTATGATTTTAATATAAATACTTTATTTTTTAAATGTGTTTTTAGCGTTAATTTCAACAATAGAAGTTCTTAAAGCAAGTTCAGCTTTCTTATGTTCTTCTTTACTTAATTCACGTTTAAGTTTAGCTTCAGCAAGGAGTTTATCTTTAAAGGCTTTAGCAATATCAATATCTTCAACAGGAATAATTGAATTTAAAATTAAAACTAATAAATTATCATCTTCTCTAAAATGAAGTGCACCACCTCCAACTGTATAATGTTTTGTTTCATCTTTAAAATTAACAGTTAAAATAGAGATTTCAACATTAGTTAAATAATCGCAATGAAAAGGAAGAATTTCAACTTCTCCTAAATTAGTTTCTGCGGTTACACTTTTAACATCTTTTAAATCAATAACTTTATAAGGTGTAACTATTTTTAAATCCATTACTGATTCATTCATTTTTTTAATAAATAGTTAACTATTCCTCATTATTTTTATTTTCTTCTTTTACTTCTAATTCTTTTTTAAGTTCTTTATCTTTTAAAACGGCGTCTTCAAAAGTTCCAACATAAAGGAAAGCGTTTTCCATCATATCATCACCTTCACCGTTTAAAATTCTTTCAAAAGAAGAGATAGTATCTTCAAGTTTTACATATTTTCCCTTTGTTCCTAAGAAAGCTTCAGCAACAAAGAAAGGTTGAGATAAGAAGTTTCTAATTCTTCTTGCTCTTGAAACAACAAGCTTATCTTCGTCAGATAATTCATCAATACCTAAAATAGCTATAATATCTTGTAAATCTTTATATCTTTGTAAGGTAGCTTGAATTCTTCTAGCAACATTATAATGTCTTTTTCCAACAATATTTGGATCTAAAATATTTGATGAAGATTCAAGTGGATCAACTGCTGGATAAATACCTAAAGCAGCAGTATTTCTATCTAAAACTGTTTTTGCATCTAAGTGAGCAAAAGTAGTTGCTGGAGCTGGGTCAGTTAAATCATCAGCAGGAACATAAACAGCTTGAATAGAAGTAATTGATCCATCACGAGTTGAAGCAATTCTTTCTTGAAGTTGACCCATTTCAGTAGCAAGAGTTGGTTGATAACCAACGGCAGAAGGCATTCTTCCTAAAAGAGCACTAACTTCACTACCTGCTTGAGTAAATCTAAAGATATTATCGATAAAAAGTAAGACGTCTTGATGAGCAACATCTCTAAACCATTCAGCCATAGTCAAAGCGCTTAATGGAGCTCTCATTCTAACTCCTGGTGATTCATTCATTTGTCCAAATACTAAAGCGGTATTTTTTAAAACGCCTGATTCTTCCATTTCTTTATATAAGTCGTTTCCTTCCCTAGATCTTTCGCCAACACCAGCGAAAATAGAAGTACCTTGTTTTTCAGTAGCAATATTATGGATTAATTCTTGAATTAATGTAGTTTTACCAACGCCTGCACCACCAAAAAGACCAACTTTTCCACCTTTGAGATATGGACAAAGAAGATCTAAAACTTTAATACCAGTTTCAAAGACTTCACTAATAGTTGGTTGTTCTTCAAAAGATGGTGGAAGAGCATAGATTGAGTTTTTTTCTTTTGCTTTAAATTCACCTTTTCTATCAATAGGTTCACCTAAAACAGAGAACATTCTTCCTAAAACTTCGTTTCCAACAGGAACTTTTATAGGAGAATGAGTGTTTTGAACTTTTAAATTTCTTCTAATTCCTTCGGTTGCTCCCATGGCAATACATCTAACGGTATCATGACCAATATCTTGAGCAACTTCCATAACTAAATGGTGAGAATTATCTTGATAATCAAAATCAACAGTTAAAGCAGTTCTTAAAGAAGGAATAAGCCCATCAGTAAAACGAACATCAATGACTGGTCCGATTGCTTGAACGATATAACCAAATTCAGCTTCTCTATTTTTTGCATTAAATTTATAGCTTTTAATCATTATTTTTTCCCTCCTTTAATTAACTTTCATTACTTCCTGAAACAATTTCAGTAATTTCTTGAGTAATCTTTTGTTGTCTAATTTTGTTATATTCTAACTTTAAGTTGTAAATAAGTTTATCCGCACTAGCAGTAGCATTTTCCATCGAATTCTTTCTTGAAGTTTGTTCGCTTAAGGCACTCTCTAAGAAGTAGCGATAAATCAAAGCATCAAGATAATGCGGAACTATTAAATCGGCAGTTTTTGCGGATTGTTTATCAAAAAATGGTAATTTTAAGGGTTTTGTAAAATCTACTTTAGCCTCTTGTAAAGGTAAAAGTTGTTCAATTTTTGCTTCAACAGACATTGAACTAATATATTTTGTATAAATAATATAAATTCCTTCATATTTATTATCACGATACATCTTATCGATATCATGACGGAAAGAATTAACATTTTCTAAAGTTAAATTTTCATTAATTTGAACATAATCATGAATTGCTTTATTAACTTTATTTGCGTAATGTTTATAGCCCTTTTCACCAATAAAAATACAATCGTCATCTTTGGTTAAATATTTTTTAGCGATTTTATCGAGATTATAGTAATAAGGTCCACATAATCCTAAAGTTGGAGTAATGAAAATATATAACTTTTTATTGCCATCATTTTTAGTTAAACAAGTTGGAAGATTGGTTTCATCATAATCAACTCTTTGAAGACAAAGTTGCATTGCGTATCTTAAAGCGGAGATATATGAGGTATTTGAATCATAAATCTCTTTAAGTTTGTTATATCTACTAGAAGCGATTAACTTCATTGCTTTTGTAATCTTTCTAATAGATTGAACAGTATTAATTCTTTTTCTAACCGCTAAAAGTGAATGAGCCATATCTTTTAAATACTATAATCTGTTTCGTTAATACTCTTTTTCTTATCGTCTTTAACTGATAATTTGATTGTTCTTAATAGATCAACGACATGTTTTTTATCTTCATCAGTAAATTCTTTTGTTCTATTAATTTTTTCAAAAATATTGTCTGGTTTTGAAACAATTGAGTTATCTAATAATTTTAAAACATCGTGAACTTGTTCAACTTTTAAATCATCAAGTTCACCAGTTTGAGCAACATAAATATCAACAACCTCTTGAGCTAATGAAAGAGGCATATATTGTCTTTGTTTTAATGTTTCAAGTAAAACAGCACCATGAGTTAAGATTTTTTGAGTTCCTTTATCAAGGTCACTACCAAAACGTGAGAAATCTAACATTTCATGATAATTTGCAAGTTCCATTCTTAAATCTTTACTAACTTGCTTCATAATCTTATATTGAGCAGCGCTACCAACACGGGAAACTGATAAACCTGAATCAATTGCAGGTCTTTGGCCGCTATTAAACATATCGCTGTTTAAATAAAGTTGACCATCAGTGATTGAAATGATGTTAGTAGGAATATAAGCAGAAATATCACCAGCTTGAGTTTCAATAATTGGTAAAGCAGTGATTGATCCGCCTTTAAGTTCATCATTTAATCTACAACTTCTTTCTAAAAGACGTGAGTGAATATAGAAAATATCACCTGGATAAGCTTCTCTACCTGGGCTTCTTCTTAATAAAAGAAGAAGTGTTCTATAAGCAACGGCATGTTTTGATAAATCGTCATAAACAATTAAGACGTCCTTTCCTTTATGTTCCCAATATTCAGCAATAGAAGTTGCTGCATAAGGAGCTAAATATTGCATAGGTGCTGGTTCAGCAGCGCTAGCGTTAACAATAACTGTATAATCAAAAGCATCGAATCTTTTTAAACGATCAACAATTTGAGCAAGTGAAGAATTCTTTTGGCCAATTGAACAATAAATACAAATAACATCTTTTCCTTTTTGGTTGATAATTGTATCGATTGCAAGAGCAGTTTTTCCAGTTTGTCTATCTCCAATAATTAATTCTCTTTGTCCTTTTCCAATAGGAATCATCGAATCAATTGCTTTAATTCCGGTTTCTAAAGGTTCGTTAACACTTTGTCTATCCATAATTTGAGGAGCAGGCATTTCTGTTGGACGATATCCATCAGGTTTAATTGGACCTTTTCCATCAATTGGTTGACCAAGAGAGTTAACAACTCTTCCTAAAAGTGCATCGCCAACTGGAACAGAAACAACTCGTCCAGTTCTTTGACAAGTATCACCTTCTTTAATTTCAATAACACTTCCAAAAAGTGCGCATCCAATAGAATCTTCTTCAATATTCATGACCATGCCAAAATTATGGTTTGGGAATTCGATTAATTCGCCATACATCGCATTATCAATACCATAAATTGTTGCAATACAATCACCTACTGAAACAACTTGACCAACACTAGAAGTATCGATTTTATGTTCATATTTATTAAGTTCGTCTTTAATAATTTCTGAAAGAGAATTTAAGTTTTTATTATCGCTCATTAGTTTTCCTCCCTTTCATTTACAAGATTAAGTTGATATTTTTTCATCATCTCTTGTTTCATATCTTCTAAACGAGATGAAGCATTAAGTTCATACATTGTTCCATCAATTAAAACTTTTAATCCGACAATTAAAGTTTTATCAATTGAAACTTCAAAAACACATTTTTTACCTAAAACTTTCTCAAAAGCTTCGGACATTCTTTTTATTTGTTTATCATCTAACATAAAAGGAGAATAAATAACCCCTTCTAAAACGTTTTGATCTCTATAAGCAAGAGTTGTAAAAATTTCGTTAACTTCAGCAATATTTTTGATGATTTTATTTTGGATTAGCATTTTTGCAAATATGATTACATTAGGAGTTAATAAATCACCAAAAGTTTTTTCTAAAGCTTCAAATTTTTCTTTTTCTTCAACAAAAGTAGATGCTAAAAACATCAAGAATTCCTTATTTTTTTGTAAATTCCAAGTTAAAAACTTAAGATCTTCTTGATAAAGAGTAACTAGATTGTTTTCGACGGCATTTTGATAAAATCCTTCTGCCATTTTGCTTATAAGAGCATCATTAATCATTATTAATTACTTCCTTTTGTTAATTCATTGACAAAATCATCGACGAATTTGTCATTGTCTTCTTTTTTGATATTTCTTTTTAAGATTTCTTTTGAAGCAGCAATAGCACTATCAATAATTTCTTCGTGTACTTCTTTAAGCATTTTTTCTCTTTCTGCTTCAATATCTTTATGAGCTTGTGTTTTTTGTTTTTCTAAAGTAACAGCAAGTTCTTTTTCAAATTCTTGAGCTTTAACTTCAGCGGTCTTTTGTGCATTTTTAATTAATTCACCAGCTTGTTGTTGGCTTTCAGCAATAATTTGATTTGATTTTTCAATATTTTGATCAGCTTCTAAGTTTTTTCTTTCACTTTCTTTAATATTGTTTTCGATATAATCAGCTCTTTGTTTCATCTTTTTCTTTAAAGGTTTATATGCTAAAAAGATAAAAAGCATAGCGATTAAAACGAAGATTCCAAGTTGCATTAAAGTGACCCAAAGATTTGGGAGCATATTATTTACAACTTCTTGGATACGATCACCGATTTCTTCAGTGTTACAAGAAGTTAATGTAAAAGAAACTAATAGAAGAGGTATGATAATTTTTAATTTCTTTTTCATAAAATAACCACTTATTAAACTTAGATAACGAAAGCCATTAAAATAGCGACAACAAGGATATAAATAGCGATTGATTCAATAAGACCAACACCAATAATCATAGTGGTACGAATATCTTTTGAAGCAGATGGATTTCTACCAATTCCTTCCATCGCTTTAGAGACAGACCAGCCTTCTGCTAAAGCAGCAAGACCCATACCAATACAAGCAATACCTAATCCGATAAAATTCATATTTTTAAACTCCTTTTGATATAAAATTTATATTAATTAAGTTAACTAACTTAAATTAAATATCCTCTTCATTACTAGCAGCAGCGGCTGCAAATTTTTTAGCTCTTTTTTCTTCTCTTTTTTGTTTTTTAGCAAGTTTATGAGCTTTTTTCTCTTCTTCAGCTTTTTTAAAGTCTTCAGGAGAGATATATTCATTAGAAACATTAATCATAGTTAAGATAGTAAAGACGACAAGTTGGATAAGACCATCAAACATATCGAAATATAAATGAGCAACTGGTGCTAAAATTGGTTCAAAGAAGAAGCCCCAATATGGTTCAATAACACTTCCTAAGCCAACATAAATAAGTGTGATAATACAATATCCTGCTAATGCATTACCAAATAAACGTAATGTAAGTGATAAAACTGGAGACCACATTGTAACTAAGTTAATTGGTAAAAATAGTGCAATTGGTTCAGTATATCTTTCAAAATAAGTCCAATGTTTATATTTAATAGCAGTAGCGTGAGTAATAATAAATGTAATTAAAGCAATAGAAAGAGGCATTGCCATATTTGTAAATGGGTTAGGCATTGCTTCTAAATAAACTGCGGCACCAGGTTGAAAAACATTAGGAATACCAATCATTCCAATAAAGAATCCTAAGAAGATATAAATTCCAACAAAAACAATATATCCACCAAACCCTTTAAAAGCTGGACCCATAAGTTCCATGACTTGTTTATCAGCAAATTCAACAACTGTTTCAATAACATTTATAAAACCACTTGGCTTTTTAAGTGGATCATAATTTTTAATTTTAAAATGAATGATGAGAGTAAAAATTAACATCACGAGTAAAACAATAATCGATGATAAAAATTCAGGTGGAAGTTCATTCCATCCAAGCCATTCAATTACTTTATTAAAATCTAAACCGCCTTCATTCATATTTTTTACCTATCTAAATATTACTCCAACTATATAACCAATAGTAAATAAAGTTACTGGGATAAATATATAAAATATATTTGGAGAAGCTAATCCGCCATTAAAATTTAAAAATAAAAGGCTAAATCCAAGCGCTCCAATAATTGAAATAAAGCGAATAATATAGCCAATTAAAAAATAAATCTTACCTTTTGAAGTATTATCAAAATGTTTATATGTAAATTTAAGTGATATAAAAGTTAAAATTAAAAATGGATAAGAAATTAAAAAAGTATATAAAAAATTAGAGATATTATTTAAAAATAAAAGAATTAAACCAGCGGTTAAGCCACTTAGTAAAATAATAATAAAAATAATACCACTAATAATTAAACTTTTCTTTTCGTTTCCCATAAAAATAATATTTAAAACCTCTTTATTTAAATACTATTTTCTTATAAAGTCAAATTATTAATCTCTTTTATTATAATAAAAGAGAAAATTAAGAAAGATTAGTGATTTGTTTATTGATTAAATCAACTAAAAGATAATATTTATCAATATAAGTTAAAGATGAAGAATAGTTTTTAAAAAGCGGTGAAGAAATAAAGTTATTTAACATTGAAAAAATTGAATCAAGTTCAGTTTTTGCTTCATTTAATCTATTAATATTTAACATATAATAAATTTCTTCACTAGTAACACTTTCATCAATTCTTTTATTAGCAAATTTATCAACCTTAGAAATTAAAAGATTAATTAATTCATCATTTTTTCTTTTTAAAGTAAGATAATATGCGGAATTATTATTAGAAACTAAATTAAAGATTTCATATAAATTATCTTTATCTTCATTAACTAAAAGATAAGAAGCATAATCATTAAATTTAGTTAATTCTTTTTCACTTAATTTATTAAAGTAGAGAGTTAAATCATTAAAATAATCAAGTAAGATATTGGAAATACTTTGAGATAATGTTTCATCAATTAAAGAAGAAGTGAGTGAAAGATAATTAATTGTATTATTAATAATTTCACTTGATAAAACTTTGATTTTATCGCCTTCTTTAAAATCTTCGATATTAATAACTCGATTATTTTCTAAAACTAAAACTGGTAAAACAGTTAAAGTATAGATTTTTTCAATTAATTCATGTTTATCTTCAATAGTTTTATCTTCTCCGTTATTATATTCATTTAAAAGAGTAGTAATTTCTTTTTTAATAGGATCAACAAAACTATTCATATATCTTTGAATTTCATTTTTAAATTCATTAAATCTTTCTTCATTAGTTTTAGCAATGCTATTTAAAATATTATATTTAGTAGAAATAGAATATTTTGAAGAGAAGATATCACTAATTTTTCTATAAGCATCAATAAAAGATGCATCGTTATTAACCTTTTTAGTAACCAAAGTAGCTAAATCATTTTTAAGTTTATTTAAATTATCTTCTTCAATTAATGAAACATATTGATCATTTTCTTCTTTTAAAAGAGGATAACCTAAATAATTATTGAAGTTTTCAACTCTTTTCTTTTCATCTTCACTTAAATTATTAATATTTTGAATTAAAGATTTAATTTCAGTTTGAATTCCGCTTTCAAAAGAATAATTATCATAGATTTCATAAAGCATATTAATATTATCAAGCGCTTTAAGTTGAATTAAATAATCTTCTTCTAAATTAAATGGAGGTTCAATATTAAGTTCTTTTGAATCGTTTCTTGTTAAAGAAAGATAAAAAAGTGGTTTTAAAGAGTTTTCATCTTCAAAAGAAGCTTTAATTTCTAATGGATTAACTTCAATTTCAGCGTTTGTAATATTAATTAATGGTTCTTCTTCATCAATTGTTAAACCGATATCATTATTTTTAAAAATATAAGAAGCAATAATATTAAAAATATATGAAAAAGATGTTAGTCCATCTTCTTTAAAATTAACTTTAAATCCACCATCAATAAATTCTAAAAGTGTGGATGAAATGATGTTATCAATTAAACTAAAATCAATTGTAAAGCCATTTAAAATTGAAAAAAATTGAGAAAAAATCATATCTAATGACGAAGAGCCAGTAGAAGATGGGTTCATCATTTCTAAAATTGCGGAAATATCCATTTTAGATGTTCCAATAATTTCTCTTTTGTAATTTTTTAAAGCTTCTTTATCACCTCTAGCTGGTTTTTGATTATTTTCAAAACGGGAAATAGTTGTATATAAATTACCATCAGCTAAATAATAAAGATCTAAATCGGAAACATTGTTTAAAATATTTTGATATTTAAATTCATTAAAACTTGAAGGAAGTAAAGTCGAAGTTAAAAGTGATGATTCATATGTTTCTTTAATTGAATATAAATCAAGATTCATATGGAATTTAAAAGCTTTATCATAATCAGTTTCTAAAACTTCGCCATCAACTTCTTGATAAGTTAAAGTAACATATGAAGAAAAAATATCTAAATCAACGCCAATATTGGATAAAACATCGTAAGAGATAGAAGAATTAATTACTCCATCATAAGTTTTTGGAGTTTTGTATGTATATTCTTTTTCTCCACTTGGTTCATCTGGATTAGTAATTTCTCCACCGTTTTCTTCTTCATTGGTTGTTGGATTACATCCGACTAATAAAAGTGGTAAAACAGTTAATAAAAGTAATCTTTTTTTCTTCATATATTAGTTGCCTCCGATTTGGTTGTTGTAGGTATTGGTTATTTCGTTAGGAAGAGCAGAAACATTTTCATAAAGATTGAAATATGTAGTCATAACTGAATCACATGTAAATGAACCTGCTGTATATTTTTCTTTTTGAATGATCTTATTAATGTTTTCATTGTTTTTTGAAATATAAATTTCGATTGTTGAATATTCAAAGTTTGGAAGTCCCATTCCTGACATATGATCCATTTCAACTTTATAGTCTTTTGTAGCGTCGATATGATTTTCATCTTCTTTAACAGATATATCATATGTATAAATCTTAAATTCTTTATCTTCGTTATAACGAGCATCTAAGAAAGATTTAGATGGTTCATTTTCATCAACAATAAAGTTAGTAATATTGTTCATTTTGTGACCTATGAAAGATAAATATTCTGATTCTGTATGCTTATTCCATGAATTCCAAGAAGAAACTGTACCAAATGTTGAAGAAGTGTCTGGATCATTACCATCGGCAAGCCAATAATCTTCATTAGTTTCATTTTCATATCTTAATTCTGCTTTTTTAACAAAAGCACTAGTTGTAACTGTTTGGAAGAAATACTCCTTATCTTTTTTGAGCTTAAAACCTTTAACAGTTTGACTATAAATTCCACCTAAAGCGTTAACTTTAGAGTCGGTTTGAGTATAGTAATTTAAATTTTGATATTTCTTATTTAAATCAACATAAAAAGCATAAAGTTCATCTTTTTGCATGCTGTTTGCTTTTTCAACTGCTTTATCAATTTCACCTTTCAAGTTTTTGTAAAAACTATCAACTTCACTAATATCTTCATAAGTTTTAAAAGTTGTTTCATAAGAATAATCAAATTCTATTGTGTTGGCTTTTAAAATTTCGTGGACATTAATTTTATTAATTTCGTGATTTGTTGGATTAACTTCTAAAGTAAAAGTAGCAGAATCAACTTTAACCTTAGCAAGATTTAAAAAAGATAAAACCTCTTTTTCTTCATATCTTGCAGCATTAATTTGAGTAAAATTATCAAGATTATTATCTTCAGTATCAGTTTTTTTAATGTTTTCTAAATTAACTTCATATTGGTAAGCGTTTTTATTTGCACTTTCTTCTATTAATTTTGCTGAAAGGAAAGATAATTTCTCATAATCTCTATGAACGATAAAATTTGTTAAAGAATTGAGTTGTTCACCATAATCAGTAAAATAGGTATCTATAGATGATAAAGAAAGATTAGAATATTCACTAGAAGTTAAGTGATTATCGTTAGCTAAATCTCCACTACCGATACTAACTCCATATTGTGAAGTAGAACTATCAAAATATCTTTTTAAAGAACTAGAGCCAAATAATTCAGAAATACCACTTTTTTGTTCATAAAAATTATTATCGTTTTTAATCTTAAAAGATTTTAAAGTTTGGCTATTTCCTCTTTCAGTTTTTAAAAGATAATTTGTTTCAGCAATATAATTAAAATTTCCGTTATTATAAACGGAATCTAGGAATGTATATGTTCTATATGGATTTGTGTAATCGTTTTTTAATGAATTTTCATCATTGTTAGGATTAGCACAACTTGTAAATATTGGTAAAAGTAATAATAAATTTAAAAATTTCGAACTTTTTTTCATAAAATTAAAATCCTAATCAAAACTACAATATAATAAACTTAAAAATATGAAAAAACAAGCATAATCATCAATTATTCTAAAATTTAATATTTTAAATACTATGGAACCTAGTTTTAAATACTATGTATTAAAATATCAAGATTTTATCGACAAAAATGAAAGATTATTTATTCATTAAAATATTCTAAAAATTTTATATAAGATTTTATTTTTGTGTGTTATTATTGATATAGATTTTTTATAAAACTCTTCACACATAATTAGGAGGAATCATAATGAGTTTTACACCCGACAAAATAAGGGATATTGTCGTTTTAGGGCATCAAAGCTCTGGGAAAACGACATTAGTTGAATCCTTATTTCAAATAGCTACTAATAGCCCAACTAAGGGAACGGTGGAAAAAGGAACAACCGTTAGTGACTATTTAAAAGAAGAGCAAGATAGATTATCATCGATATCTGCTTCTGTTGTTCCTGTTGAATATGAAGGTTATCGTATTAATTTAATCGATTTACCTGGTAATGATGATTTCGTTGGCGAAATTATTGGCGTTACAAATTGTGTTAAAGGCGCAATCTTAGTAATCGATGCTACTAGTGGAGTCCAACAAGGTACAATTAAGCATTTCAGAATGCTCAAACGTAAAAACATTCCAACTCTCATATTTGTTAATAAGATGGATAAAGAAAATATTGATTTCGATTCATTATTAACAGATATCAGAAATAAATTAGGTAAAAAAGTTGCTCCATTCTGTTATCCATTAGGCCATGCCGATCAATTTGATGGTTTTGCAAATTGTGTTGACTTAAAAGCTCGTATCTTTAACGGAACAGAATGTGAAGATGCAGAAATTTATGAAGATAAAAAACCAACAGTCTTAGAATACAATAATATGGTTTTAGAAGCTGTTGCTACTACTTCAGAAGAATTATTAGATAAATTCTTTAGTGGAGAAACCTTAACACGTGACGAAATTCGTACCGGTTTAAGAAAAGGTGTCTTAGATGGTGAAATCACTCCATTATTAGTTGGTGCTGTTACTAAAAATATCGGCTGCCATACATTATTAAATATGTGTATCGACTATTTACCATCTCCAGCAGACCTTGAACCATTTGAAGCATATGATAAGGACGGAAATTTAGTTGAAAGAAAAACAACAAGTGAAGAGCCATTTTCTGGATACTGTTTTAAAACAATTTCTGACCTTTATAGTGGAACTATTAATATTATTAAAGTTAATAGTGGTTCAATCGGAGTTGGCGATGAAATCTATTGCCCAACATCTGATAAAACAACAAAAGTATCATCACTTTTCTATTTAGAAGGTAAAAAACAAATCCCTGTTGATAGAGTTCAAGCTGGTGATATCGTTGCTGTTGCTAAATTAGAAGACGTTAGAACAGGTGATACAATCTGTGATCCAAAAAATATAATCAAATACGTTACTCCAAAATACCCAACAGCAGTTTATTTTAGAGGTATCGAACTCTCTAATAAAAAAGATGAAGATAAGATTTCAGGCGTTTTACAAAAATTATGCTTAGAAGATCCAACAATCGAAGTTAAGAGAAATCAAGAAACAAAACAACTTTTAGTTGGTGGATTAGGAAATCATCATCTTTCATATATCTTAGATAAATTAAAGAATACATATAAGATTGAATGTAAAACAGAAGCACCTAAGATTGTTTATCGTGAATCAATCAAAGGTAAAGCTGAAGCTACCGGAAAATATATTAAACAATCTGGTGGTAGTGGATTCTATGGCGTTGTTGTTATGGACTTTGAACCATGTGAAGAAAGTACATTTGAAGAAACAGTCTTTGGTGGAACAGTTCCAAAACAATATTTCCCAGCTGTAGAAAAAGGTTTCTATGAAGCATTACAATCTGGCTTACTTGCAGGTTTCCCAGTTTTAGGTGTTAAAGGTACACTTAAAGATGGTAAGTATCACCCAGTTGATTCAAACGAAATGGCGTTTAAGATGGCAGCAATTTTAGCTTTTAAAGAAGCTTATATGAACTGTAAACCAATCATCTTAGAACCAATTATGAGAGTCACAATCCATGTTGAAAACCAATATATTGGTGATGTTATCTCTGATTTAAATACAAGAAGAGCTAAAAACTTAATGATGGAAGAAGATGGACCAGATAGTCAAAAAATTATCGTTTCAATTCCTGAAGCAGAAATTAATGATTATAGTGCAAAATTAAAATCTATCACTCAAGGCGGAGGTTACTTCAACCGTCAATTCGAATCCTATGAAGAAGTTCCAGCAAACTTAAAAGATAGAGTTATCGCTGAAAATGCTTTAAATAGAGATCGTTAAAAAAATGTTTTAAAAAAATAAAACGGGTTAATTATGAGATTAGCCCGTTTTTATTTATAATTATCCCCACAAACTAATATTAATAAGGTGAGAATTTTTGGGCAAAAATTCTCACCTTATTAATAAAAGGAACTCAGTGCCTGACCCTTTATGCCGGTTACATAAAGTAACATGCTACGAAATGAAAAATCCTCTCACTTTTTTATTAATTTTAATATTATCTTAATATTAGTATAATTTTAAAAGATGGATAAATTAGTTATTAAAAAGATTGGATTATGGATATATTTAGCTATTGAAATTGGGCTATATATTTCTTTTTTAGTTCTTGATACTACTTTTAACACATTTAATTTAACCTCTTCAATAATTAAATATAGTTCAATAATTATCAATTTAATTTTTATTATTCTTTTAAGTATCTTTTTCTTTAATAAAGAAAGATTAATTACGATATTTATTGTTATTTTTACTCTTATTAGTGATTATTTTTTACTTTTTGAAAGTGATTATAACTATCTTGTTGTTGGTTTAATTACTTTTAATATTGTTCAATTTCTTTATTTTTTTAGATTCCATCTTTTATCGTTTAATAAAAATAAATTTATTATTTCTTTAGTATTAAGAATTGTTCTTTTTATTATTGCTTTTTTATTCATTTATTTTTTATTAGATAAATCTTATTTTAATACCTTAAATATCTTAGCAGTATTCTATTTTATTAATCTTGTTTTTAATTTTTTAGATCCTCTAATTAGTAATTATAAAGATAGAAAAAACCAACTTTTAGTTGTTGGTTTTTTCTTATTTATTTTATGTGATATTAATGTTGGATTAGTTAATCTTAATTTTAATAATGTTATATTTAGTATTTTAATGTGGGTATTTTATCTTCCTAGCCAAGTGATTTTACTTTATTCAGTTTATAAGGACGATAAACGTATAGGAAATATCCAATAAAGAGCGGGATTAAAGCTACTAACCAAGCAAATGGATCTGCTAAATAAGTTGAAATAAAAGGTAAAGGAGTAGTAAAAGGATCGATTGAAGTAGAAATAGTATCAATAAAAATATATGGTCCAAAACTACACATTAATATACGAGCAAATAATTCACTGATTCCACATATAAAAGGGATAATTGGTTTTTCTAAGCCTTGAATAGAACTTCTTAAAATAAATAATGCTCCAATTGCTGGAAGAAAAGGCATGACAGTTAAAAGATTAAGTCGACCTAAATAAGCACTTTTTTCATTAATTGAAGTTGAGGAATAGAATATATTCATGAAAACATTATCAATTAAAAGAAAAGAAGCAACGAAAAGCTCAAAAACTACGATAATTAGCATAATAATAAAGGATTGATTAATTCCACTTTTAATTCGATCAAGTTTATTTGCACCTTTATTTTGACCGCAATAAGAAAGCATGGCTGTACCTAAAGCATTAAGTGGACAAAATAAAAATGTTTGAAGTTTATTAACCGCTCCATAAGCTAGTTGAGCTGGACCATTATCAATAACAATTCCTTCAATAGTTGTATCAAATTTAACAATTGTATTTTGCATGGTGATAAGCCCAATTCCTAAAATTGAAAATTGAAAAGCTAAAGGAAGTCCGAGTTTAAGATGTTCATAATAAAATTTAAATCTGATTTTTAAATCTTCTTTTTTAAATCTTAAAAATGGATATTTTATAAAGGAATAAATATAGCAAAATAGTGCACTTAATCCTTGAGCTAAAATCGTTGCAATTGCTGCTCCAGCAACGCCCCAATTAAATAAAATAATAAAAATTAAATCTAAAATAATATTTAAAATTGTTGAAATGATTAAGAAAATTAATGGAGTCATTGAATCTCCAATTGATCTTAATAATGAACAAACTTGGTTATAAGCAACTTGAAAAATTGTTCCTAAGAAAATAATAAATAGATAAGTTCTAGCTGCTTCATAAGTTGCTCCACCATGACTCTTGGTTAAACCAACTAAAGAAAGAAGTGGATCAATAAAAAATACTGATAAAGCAGTTAATATTATTGAAACTATTAGGCCTAAAACAAATTGAACAAAAAATGATTGCCTAAGCCCATCATTATCGCCTTTTCCTCTTTTTGCTGATGAAACAACGCTAAATCCAGCGGTACAACCATAAGCAAATTGTAAGATGATAAAGGTTAGTGAACCAACATCATTAACCCCATTAACTTCACTTGCAGTTAAATTTTGTCCAACTATAATTGCATCGGTTAATGTATAAATTTGTTGAAAAATATAAGATAAAAAAATAGGAATCATAAATAAAATGATTACCTTATAAATTTTTCCGTTTGTGAGATCAATTGGTTTAAATAAATTCTTTATCATAAATAATTAAATTGGTTTTTAAGTCAAAACCGGCTATTATTTTAATCACTTATTTATTAGAAATAAATAGGGAAATTATTATTTTTTAAAAGAAAGTATTGTAAAATATTTTAGATTTAAAATATGTCCATAGGTTAACTGGTAAACCGGTGGTCTCCGAAGCCATTATTAGAGGTTCAAATCCTCTTGGACATGCCAAAAAAAGAATTTAATCTATGAAAGATAAAAAAGAAAAAACATCAAAAACATATTATCTAGTTGGAATTACGCTTATTTCTATTGCCTTAGCAATATTTTTATTTTTGATTGTTTTTACTTTTATTCAACCAATAGAAGATATCTCAAAATCTTATTATTTATTTATCATTCTTGGTTTAGGTATAATTATTTTTGTTATCGCCTATATTCTTTTAAAGAAAGGTAATAAATTAAAAACTATCGAAGAAAGTGAAAAAACTAAAGAGATGGTTAGGTTTTTAAATGAACAAGACTTCATGAATAAAAAGAAAGAAGAGGAAGATAACAAAAAATAAAATATTGGCCTAATGGCGGAATTGGCAGACGCGCTGGACTCAAAATCCAGTGATAGCGATATCGTGTCGGTTCGACCCCGACTTGGGCCACCATCTAATAACTAACGTTTTGATACAAAGAAAGGTGTCGAAATGTCGCGATAAAGTCCTTGAAAATAAGGGCTTTTTTTAATTATGCAGTTTCTCTAGTAGGCAATTTTAGGTTCGAACCGACGATTTTATGAAAATTAAGGCTACTAGCGAAACCGAGACTTATTAGAGAAACAGCAAAAACGACACCCCTAGAAATCGATATCTTTATATAAATTAGTAGGTGAACAATCCTATCTCATTTGCTCCTTAACTCTTGGAGGTGCATATGCATGATAAGAGTTATAGAGTTATTTGCTGGTATAGGAAGTCAGCGAGAAGCATTAAAAAGAGCTAATATCGAGCATGAAATAGTAGCGATTAGTGAAAATGATAAATATGCAAGTAAGGCTTATGAGTTACTTCATGGAGCAACTACTAATTTAGGAGATATAAGAGAAATAGAAAGATTGCCTAAAGCGGACTTATGGACTTACTCGTTTCCTTGCACTGATATAAGTTTAGCAGGAAAAATGAAAGGCTTTGAAAAAGGTAGTAATACTCATTCATCACTCTTATGGGAAGTTCAAAGACTACTTGAAGTATCAAAAGAAAATGATGAACTTCCTAAATATTTGTTGATGGAAAATGTGAAGAATATAGTATCAAAGAAGTTTATGCCATTATTTCAAGTGTGGTTAGATTATTTAACTAATCTAGGATATAAGAATTTTTATAAGGTGTTGAACGCTAGGGACTATGGTATTCCACAAAATAGAGAACGCTGCTTTATGATTTCAATTAGAGATCAAAATGCTAACTATGAGTTTCCAAAACCCATTAAATTAAACAAAAAGCTTGCAGATCTATTAGAAAATGATGTGGATGAGAAATATTTTCTTAGTGAAAAGCTCATCACTTGTTTTGCTGATATGAAAGATAGACATGGTCTTATTCGTGGACTTAGATTTAAACCTAAATATATGAATGAAACCGATTATGCTT
Organism: uncultured bacterium; assembly: GCA_949299395.1. GTDB lineage: Bacteria > Bacillota_I > Bacilli_A > RFN20 > CAG-826 > Onthovivens. The sequence goes on from CASGAB010000012.1 coordinate 31,038, forward strand.
TTGCTATCACTACTCACGCTGGTTATAGACCAACCGATAATTACATCATTATTCCACAAGCTACTAAAGAAGGTTATGAGCTAGCCGAAGTAGGTGATGGTGTTTATACAAATAGATGTCCATCAAAAAGAGGAGTGGTTCAAAGATCGATGATTCCTACCATCAAAACATCAGTAACTGATATAGGAGTGGTTGCTAATGATAAGGATGAACTTATCTCCATTAGAAGATTAACGCCTAGGGAGTGTTGGCGACTTATGGGCTGGCATGATAATGAAATAAATAAGGTCATTAATGAGTTTAGTAATAATCAACTGTACAAGATGGCAGGGAATGGGGTAGTAGTGGATATTTTAGAAAGTATGCTGGAAAATTTACAAAATGCTTAAAAAGTGCTATACTATTGCTAATTCTTTTTGTAAGGTGTTGTTATGGAATATACAAGGATTATTCGAGAATTAAGAGAGAAAATGATTGTTTCACAAAAAGAGTTAGCAGATTTGCTAGATGTTAACTTTACAACGATTAGTAGGTGGGAAAATGGTAAATGTGAGCCTACTATTAAAGCTAAAAGAAAAATAGTTGCTCTATGCAAAAAATATAAAATTTTTACGGGAAAGTAGGTAAAATATGGCTAACAAAAATACGAATCTGCAAAACGCTAAATATTTAAAAGATGATGAATTTTACACAACTTATGAAACGATAGAAGAGGAACTATCAAATTATAAGGAACAATTTAAAGATAAAACCGTTTTATGTAATTGTGATGATCCATTTGAATCTAATTTTTGCCTTTATTTTTTAAGAAACTTCAAATTTCTAGAATTAAAACGATTAATATGCACAACTTATTATTCATCAAAAATATCACGAAAATTAAAAACAAATAAAAGAAGGAAAACTGGCTTTGTTTTAGATACAGACTTAATAAAGAACTTTGATGATATTAATTTAAATAATATTCTTGATAGTAATGAGAAGATATACGAATCAATAAGAGATTTGTCTGGTGATGGAGATTTCAGGAGCGAAGAATGCATTACTTATTTAACTCAGTCAGATATAGTGGTTACTAATCCACCATTTTCATTATTTAAAGATTTTGTTTCATTAATGATTAAGCATGATAAGAAATTTTTGATAATAGGCAATCAAAATGCATTAACTTATAAAGAGATATTTCCTTTAATACAACAAGGGAAAGTATGGACAGGCTATAAATTCGGAGAAATGAAATTTATGGTTCCTGATTTTTCTATGCCAAGAACAATAAGATATTGGGTTGATGAAAAAGGACAAAAATGGAGAAGCATGGGTAATGCAATGTGGTTGACTAACTTAGATACGAAAAGACGTCATGAATTTTTAAATTTAACAAAACATTATAATCCAGAAGATTATCCTAAATATGATAATTATGATGCCATTAATGTAAAGACTATTAGAGACATCCCTGTTGATTATAGCGGTATTATGGGAGTTCCTATTACAATAATTAACAAATTTAACAATGAACAATTTGAAATTATAGGTGAAGCAAATCATGGTTCTGATAGTGAATACGATTTGTTTAAACCAGCTATCAATGGTAGAGAAATTTTTAAACGTATATTAATAAGAAATAAAAATCCAGAAAACCATCGAATTAAAAATTTTAGAGTACTAGATCTATTTTCTGGTGCAGGTGGTTTTTCTTATGGTTTAGAAAAAAATCAACATTTTAAAACTGTTATTGCCGTCGATTTTAATGAGAAAGCGCTAGAAACTTTCCATAAGAATATGCCTGATGCACAAATAATTAATGGTGATATTACAGATTGCAAAGTGAAAAAAGACATCATTGCCAAAAGTTTGAGTGCTAAGATTAATATGATTATTGGTGGTCCACCATGTCAAGGTTTTTCACTTAAAGGTAAAAAGCTTGGTTTGAAAGACCCAAGAAATTTCTTGTTTAATGAATACTTAAATTTAGTTGCTGTTATAAAGCCAGAAGTTTTTGTCATTGAAAATGTTAAATCATTAATGTCTACCTCATCAGGTTGGTTTAAAAATGAAATTATAAATAGGGTAGAAAAAATGGGGTATTTTATAAGTTGCGGAATATTAACTGCATCTGATTTCGGAGTACCACAAGCTAGACAAAGAGCCATTTTTATTTGCTGTAAATACAAAAAAATTAATTTACCTCTTCCTAAAAACAATACAATCGTTACTGTTAGAGATGCGATTTCTGATTTAGCTTATTTAGAATCTGGCGAAGGCGATTTTGTTCAACCATATATAACTAATCCAACAAGTTCTTATCAAATTGAAATGAGAAGAGGGAGTGAAGCGTTATACAATCATAGGGCTTCCAATCATCTTAGTATTGCAATAAAAAAGCTCTCTTTAATTCCGCCTGAAAGTGGTAAAGAATATTTGCCAAAAAATTTGTTGGGAAAGCAAAAATTTAGTGGAACTTGGGGAAGATTGGTGTGGGATGATGTTTCTCCTACAATTGATACTCGCTTTGATGCGTGTTCGAACGGGCAAAATAATCATCCTTTTTTGAACAGGGCAATCACACCACGTGAAGCGGCTAGATTACAGTCATTTGACGATAAATTTATTTTTATTGGACCAAAACTTTATATAAGACAACAAATTGGTAACGCTGTTCCGCCATTATTGGCAAAAGCAATAGCAGATAAAATTTTTGAAGAGTTAGGGGAGTGATTTTATGAATGCAGAAATGGCATATTTAATTGGAATGATTTTAGGGAATGGTGAAATACAAAGGGGTAATCAGCAAACAACTGTAACCATTGATATTCCATATAAAAATTTGTATACAGATGATTTAAAAGACGTTGCT
>CASGAB010000013.1 GCA_949299395.1 uncultured bacterium
AACCCCAAATCAAATGGAACTTGAAAGTTTTAAGAACATATATTTAAATAGTGGAGAAATCAGATGCCCACGATGTTTCACATCATTTGTGAGCTAACAAATCTTTAAAGACTAAATATTTAAAATTCATTTAACAATCTATTTAATTGTGAAAAAATTATTAGATTACATTCATTTTATCTTTTGTTATAATTATAGTTATGAAAGTTAACTATGACGAATTAAATAGTGCAATCAAAAAATTATTATTTTCGTATAAATGCGAAAATAAAAGTGGACTAGACGAAAATAATCAATTAGTCTTTAATATCAAATTCGATGCTAAAGCATATGGAATTAATTTAGATAAACTTGATTCTTATATTTATATAAACATAGCAAATAATGGAGAGATAATTTATAAAGTTGATTTTGAAATACCTATTGATAATTCAAAAACATGTATAAATACTTTTGATTTATTAAATGAAGCTAATAAAGATGCTCTTTTTATGAAATATACAATTTTTAAATTTGATGAAGAAAGAAATTTTTTGTATATAACAAATACAAAAAATTTAGTATTAGATTCACTTACATTAATTAATTGTTTAAGATCATGTTTTGATGAGATATTAGATAAAGAAGATACTTTTCAAAAGTTTTTTAAATTTGGAGAGAATTTTTAATTATGAAATTAGCTAAAGCTTCAAAAAAATTAGAGAAATTTTTTAATAAGAATTCATTATATTTTGAAAGATATGATGATGAAGATAAAATATCTTATTCTTTAGTAATTAATTTATGTTTTAAAGAAAATATAGAAATTGATACTAACGTTTTTTATACTTTTTATGATTCAAATTCTGCAATGCTTTCTTTAAATTTTAAACTTAAAAAAGATTTAGATGATCGTTTAAAAGAATTAATTAATAATTTTAATATTTATGCAGTTGGACTTACAATGGCTTTAGATAATGATCCTGATAATGAGTCTGTATTAATTGTTTTTACTTTCTATGAGAATCTTTATTCTGAAGATAATATTGTTGATTTATTTAGTTATTTCATGACCTTAAATGCAGTTCCAGGGTTTGTTGAAGGGATTGAAAAAATATATAACGAGGGATACATTTAATTTAAAAAAGGGGGTATAAAAAAATGAATTGTGGAACTCATACTGACAAGGCTAGTATAGCTCAATGCGCTAATTGTGGAATAGGAGTTTGTAGTGAATGCGAATCCTATTCTTCCGTTTTAAAGCCATATTATGGAATTTTATGTCCTAATTGCTTTAAACAAAAACTTAATGAATCTGTTAAATTCTTAAAAAAAGAAATTATTAAAGATTCAATTAGATTAGGAATTGAATCTTTATTATGGTTTGTTGGATTCATTCTTATTATTTGGGCTATTGTTGGTTTTGCTACTAATCAAGATACACTTGGAGTAGTCTTGGTTTTAATTCTTGGCATATTAATTGCTGGAATTTTCCAAGGAATACAAGTATTTTGGGCTGGCAGAAAAGAAAGACAAGTAGATGATTTAATTGTTGCAGCATCTAGTTATGATGGTTATACATTAGCCGGAGGTCTTATTGGTTCAACTATTGGAAAAATTATTGCTTTCTTTTTAAATACTGTTCTTGGTGTATTTTTAAGTGTTTATTCAATTATTAAAATGTCTATTTCTTTAAATAATGAAACTAAAACTTATAAAATGCTTTCTAAAGAACAAAGTACTGTTAATAATGTAGAAAAAAACAATTAATGTTTTATTTTGTTATTAGTTAAAAATATTAATTGTTAAATTAGGGGCTGTTAAGAAATAAATATTCTTAACGCCTCTTTTTTGTTTTCCTATATTTATATCCTTTTTTAGCTTTTTGATTTACTGATAAAATCTTTTTTCTTTGGACTTTATCAAATTTATATTCTTTAAATACTTCTGGTTTTAAATCTTTAGGTGCTGTCCAATATTCACTTATTTTTCACCATTAAGTAATCTGAAAAGTTTTTTAATATTGTAAGCAAGAGCAAAAAGCATAATTTCCATTGACACTTTTTCAAGGGCTCTTCTTCGTGCTCTAACATAGTTCATATCTTGTTTTAGTACTCCAAAAGATCCTTCAACTTGACAGCTTCTGTTTGTTCTCATTTCTATTCCTTTTGGAGAAAGAAGATTATTTTTTGCAATTTCTTTGAGTCGATTATAATCATAGTTTGTTTCAAAAATCCTAAAATTCTTGTCCGGATTTTTTATATAAGCATTACAAAATATTTTAAATCGACAATCATAGCAATCATCAATTCGATAAAACTTATTTCCTTTTTTCGGACGATAACCGTTTCTATATGGAACTTCATAAGCCTTTTTTCCTCTTAAGCAAAACAAGTTACCTTCATCATCGAATGTATATAATGGAATTGTTTCACCATTTTTCTCTCTTTCGCAAGAGTTAAATTTTATATAATTACCGATTTTATTTTGTTCTAAAAATAGATAATTTTCTAAACAACCATAACCGGCATCAGCACAGAAGTTTTCTGGTAAAAATCCATATGAACTTATCAAACTCTTTAAAACAGGTATTAATGTTGATGTATCATTTCTGTCCTGACATACGTATGTATATAAAATTAATCCGGAACTTACGCAATTTTGTACGTTATATGCTGCATGTGTATTACTTCCTAAGCCAGAATAATAATATTTTTTTAAACACATTGCAGTAGCATCATTGTCAGTTTTGTAAAATGAGTTTCTGTTTTCACCGCAAATAGAATTAATTTCTTCATAACTAAGCATTTTGCACAAATATTTATTTAACTCGAAATAGTCTTTTACAATTTTCGGATTTTTAACACCTCTTCCTCTTCTCAGTTTTATTTCGTTTCCAACTATTCCGGTTTTTAAAATTAAAGATTTAAGTTTATTTATATATTCGCCGATCTCGCTAGATTTAATAATCCTTTTCGAAGGGATTCCTTCAAAATATTGACTTAGGAGATCTACGACTTTTTTATTAATGTTTTGCTGATAAATGGTTGGACGATAAACAAATTTATATTTATTTGCATTTGCTTCTAATTTTGTTCCATCTACGAACACATCAGATACATCAAGGTTGTATTTTTTGATTATGTGTAAAGTTATGGTTGTATAGATATACCTTAATTTCTTAACAATTTTATTGTTAAGATAGTTTTCTATTGACACATAAGACGGTGTTTCGTTTTCTAAAATGTATAAAAACCTTGTGTCGAATTTAAACGTTTCTTCAAGTTTTCTTAGTGATCCATCACACTTGGTAAATCCATATAAAATTGCTGCAAACAAAAGGTATGGATTATAAGATTTTCTTCCTTTTGTTTCGTTTTTATAGACAGCTTCTTGAATAATTTGGCCAACTCCAGACTCTTCCAAAAACATTAAATATCTGTCCAAATTTTTAAACGTTTTGTCGTCATATTTGAAAGGTTGATAAAAATTGAACGTCTTATGGTAAAATAAGGCATAAAATATCTCCTGAACAAAGATATTTTAGGCTATTTTAAGGGTTTTTTATCAAAAAAATCCTTTTTTTTATAAAAAGAAAAGAGGCGTTAAGAATTTTTATTTCTTAACAGCCCCAAATAATTATTACCCCTATTTTTCTAAATTTTAAGGCGTTAAATCCCGAAAACAGGCTTTCTTAGTTTTATTAATTTTAGGATATGAAGCTGTTTATATAGCTATAAAAAGAAAGCAAAAAGTAAGTAATTAACCATTTTTATATTAAAAATATAAAAAGTTTTGATATAATTATTTAGGCGTTGAAGAGGAGTAGTAATTTTTCTTTAATTTTATATTAGTGAGGAGTGATAGTGAAAAACTCTATAAAATGGATTAATGAATTCGCCTTGGAGCTGGTTTGATGAACCCGTTAGCTTTGACGTAATAAAGTTTAATTAAGATTTTTAAAGAATTAGGATGGTACCGCGAAAAATAATTTTCGCTCCTATAACTAATTCTTTTTTTATTTTTACGGAGGAAAGAAAATGGATTACGCATTAGAATTTGAAACCTTAAAATCTAAAGCTTTAGATGAACTTAATAGTGCTTCTTCTTTAAAAGATTTAAACGATTTAAAGAATAAATATCTTGCTAAAAAAGGCGAAATTTCTTTAATGATGAATCATATTAGAGAAGTTGAAGATAAAAAAGCATTTGGTGAACTTTATAATGCTTGTAGAAAAGCAGTTGAAGAAGCAATCGATTTAAAAATTAAAGAAGAAGAAACTAAAAAATTAAATGAAGATTTAGCAAAAGAAAAAATAGATATTACTTTACCAGGAAACAATTATTCTCGTGGTGTTGCTAATCCATTTTATAAAGTAATTAATGAAATCGAAGATATCTTCGTAGGAATGGGATATAGTGTCGAAACCGGTCCTGAAGTTGACTATGACAAATATGTTTTTGAACTTTTAAATATTCCACATGATCATCCTGCTAGAGATATGCAAGATACTTTATATATCGATAATAATTTATTACTTAGATCTCATACTTCATCAGTTCAAGCGCATGTTATGGAAAAAGCAAAAGGACAACCAATTAAAATTATTTGTCCAGGAAAAACATATCGTAGAGATGATGATGATATGACTCATTCACATCAATTTGCTCAAGTTGAAGGCTTAGTTATCGATAAAAATATTAATTTAGGAAACTTAAAAGCAACTTTAGAATTATTTGCTCAAAAAATGTTCTCTAAAGATACGAAAGTTAGATTCCGTTCATCGTTCTTCCCATTTACAGAACCATCTGTTGAAGTCGATATTTCTTGCTTTAACTGTAAAGGAAAAGGTTGTTCTTTATGTAAAGGAACAGGTTGGATTGAAATTTTAGGAGCTGGTATGGTTCATCCTAACGTTTTAAAAATGTCTGGCTATGATCCCGATGAATATAGTGGATTTGCTTTTGGTATCGGTATTGAAAGAGTCACCATGCTTAAATATGGAATCGATGATATTCGTAGATTCTATCAAAATGATATTCGATTCATTAAAGAATTCAAAAAAGTTAAGGAGGATTAATTTTTATGTTAGTTAGCTTAAAAGAAATTGCAAAATATGTTGATATTTCTTCATTAACTCCTGAAGAAATTGCTTCTCGTTTAACTTTTTCAGGAATTGAAGTAGAGGAAATTAAAAAGAGTGCTGATGCTACAAATTTAACTATTGGTAAAGTTATTGAATGTAAAGACCATCCAGATAGCGACCATTTACATGTTTGTAAAGTTGATATTGGATCAGATATTTTAGATATTGTTTGTGGTGCACCAAATGTTAGAAAAGATTTAAAGGTTATTGTTGCTCTGCCAGGAGCTGTTTTATGCGGTAGAACAATCACTAAAGGGTCTATTAGAGGTGTTGAATCTAATGGTATGCTTTGTGCTTTAAATGAACTTGGTGTTGATCCAAAATATTTAAGAAAAGAACAAATTGAAGGTATTGAAGAACTTCCTGAAGATGCTCCGCTTGGAGAAACAAATGTTTTAGGCTATTTAGGATTAGACGATACAATCTTAGATTTATCACTTTTAGCAAATAGAAGTGATTGTTATTCTTTATATAATGTTGCTAGAGAAATTGGTGCATTATTTGATAGAAAAGTTTCTATTCCTACATATGAAGAATTCCATAATTATGAAGAAAATGATTTTGTTATTTCTTCAGAAACAGAACAATGTAAATCATTCTATGCAAAAGTTGTTAAAGGTATTGAAATTAAAGAATCACCTAAATGGCTTAAAGATGTTTTACAAAGTGAAGGTATTAGAAGTATCGATAATATCGTTGATTTAGGAAATTATGTAATGCTTTTAACTGGTCAACCAATTCATTGTTATGACTATGACAAATTAAATAAAAAAGAATTAATCGTTAAAGATAATATTGAAGAAGAATTCACCGCTTTAGATGAAAAAACATATTCTATTAAAAACGGAGATTTATGTGTTGCATCTGATAATAAAACCATGTGTTTAGGTGGAATTATGGGTGGGTTAAATAGCGAAATTTCTTTTACAAGTAAAAATATTGTTGTTGAAGTTGCTAATTTCCACTTTGCTTCAATTAGAAAAACATCTTCTAGACTTGGTTTATCAAGTGATTCATCTTTAAGATTCTCAAAAGGAATTAATAAAGATCAAGCTGAAGAAGTTTTAAATCTTTTTATCCATCTTTTAAAAGATTTGTCTTCATTTGATGAAGTTTCTCAAGTTATTAAATATGATAAATTTAATCACGATAAAAAGGTCATTGATTGCTCATTAACTTATATTAATAAAAGATTAGGAAGCAATTTTAATTACGAAGAAGTTAAAGAAGTTTTAACACTCTTAAATTTTGAAATTAGTGATATCGATGGTGATAATTTTAAAGCGGTTGTGCCTTCTTATAGAATAGATGTTGAAGGAAAAGCTGATTTAAGTGAAGAAATTATCCGTTATAAAGGATTTGATAATATTACTAATGCTCTTCCTGTTATGGAAACAACTGTTGGAACAGTCTCTTCTTTAAGAGAAAAAGAAAGATTAATTGAATCATATCTTTTAGATAATGGCTTCTTTGAAACTTTAAATTACACTTTAGTTAATGAAAAAGATAATAATGCATTTAATTATGTTAATAAAAATGAAGGCATTGTTATTTCTAATCCATTAACCGAAGATCATAAATTTATTCGTAAAAATTTATTAACTTCTTTACTTAGAACTCAAGAATATAACATCAATCATAAAGAAACCGATTTTAAGATCTTCGAAATTTCAAATGTTTATTCTAAAGGCGATAAAGAAGAAGTTCATCTTGCAATGAGTTTAGTAGGAAATAAACATGTTCAAGATGGAATTACTCTTTCTTCATATAATTTCTATGATATGAAAGGTTATCTAGAAGGTATTCTTAATTTATTTAATATTGATATTAATCGTATTAAATTTAATTTAATTAAAGATAACGATAATGATTTCCATCCTAATAGAAGTGCAGAAGTAACTTTAGATGGAAAACGTTTAGCAGTTTTTGGAGATATTCATCCACTTAAAAGAAACGAATATTCTCTTAAAAAAGAAGCATGTATTATTTTAGAAATGAATCTTTCATTACTTTTTGCAACACGTAGCGCAAATAATAAATTTATGGATATTTCTAAATTCCCTAAAGTTAAAAGAGATTATGCTTTTATTGTTAGTGAAGAATATCCATATTTATCAATCAAACAAGATATTAAAAAATGTTCATCATTAATTAAAGAGATTTCACTTTTCGATATTTATAAAGGAGAACATGTTAAAGAAAATCATGTTTCATTAGCTTTAAGTGTTACATTAGAAAAAATGGATTCAACTTTAAAAGAAGAAGAAATTGTTGCTTTAGATAATAAAATTAAAGAAACATTAATCTCAAAATATAAAGTTGAATTTAGAGGATAATTATCTTATGAATATTAATTTTTCTTCCTTTAAAGAAGGAGTCGTTGAAAAAATAAATTATGCTCCTGATATTAGTGAATTTAATGAACTAAATCATTCTTCAATTATTGAAAAAATAAATTCAGTAAATGGTGAAATAACTTTTAGTAAAGTTAATGATTGTTTAATTATCACTTTTAATATCGATGTTAATATTGATGCGATTAGTGGCTATACTTTAAAAGTATTTAAAAAAGATTTAAAACTTGAAGATACTTTATATTTTACTAACGATGAAAATAACGAAACTGAAGAGGTTTTTTATACTAAAGAAATCATTAATATCGATGAAATAGTCTATTCATTACTTGTTACTTCAATTCCTTTAAATATTCATGAAGAAAATGAAGAATTTCCTAAGGGAGAAGATTTTAAAGTATATAGTGAAGATGAACTTGAAAATGAATTAAATGAAGAATCTTCATCACCATTTGATTGCTTAAAAGATTTAGATCTTTAATTCGATAGACTAAATTTAATCATTTAAAACTGGAGATTTAATTATCTCTAGTTTTTATTTTGTTCTATTTTATTCCACTATTAGGGTTAATCTCCCACTTTAATAAAAAATAGATATAATATATTAAAAATATAAGATTTTAAATTTTAGACTTTGTCTAAAATTTAACTTAAAAAATTGTCAAATAAAAAAATCTTAAAAGAATTGAAGAAAATGTTTGCAATATTTATAGTAGTACTATAAAATATAGTCGTGTGGTAGAAAGTGGGAGAAAGTAGAAGATATGTTTATAGGTAGCTATGACTATAATCTCGATACCAAGGGAAGATTAGTCATTCCATCAAAATTTAGGAACAATCTTGGTAATGATAATAACGTTTATCTTACTAGAGGTTTTGATGGATGCTTATCAATCTATAAAGAAACAGACTTCGAAGCTCAAATCATCCGCTATCAAAAAAAATCATATGAAAAGAGTGATGTTCGTAAAACCTTAAGAAGTTTCCTCGATTCAGTAGTTCAACTTTCTATTGATAATCAAGGTAGAATTCTTCTTCCTTCAAAAATCTTAGAAAAATATTCTATTGGTAATAAGGTTCATATCTTAGGGGCAATTGATCATTTCGAAATTTGGGATTATACAAAATGGAATGAAGAAGAATCTTCAATCGACTCTGAATTTGAAATGAATGCTGAAAAAATATTTAGCGATGAAGAGTAATGAACATGTCTCAGTTCTTCTAAAAGAAGCAATAGAAGGACTTAATATAAAAGAAGATGGAATCTATGTTGATGCAACCTTAGGTCGAGCAGGACATAGTAGTGTAATCTTAAAAAGATTAAAGAAAGGAAAACTGTATTGCTTTGATCAAGATAAAGAAGCAATTGAATATTCCAAAACTAAACTTGCTTCAATCTCAGATAACTTCGAAATCATCTATTCTAACTTTAAAAATATTAAGGAAGAGTTAGAAAAAAGAGGAATTAAAGAAGTAGACGGAATCTTATTTGATTTAGGTGTCTCTTCTCCTCAATTTGATGAAGATTATCGTGGATTCTCTTATCGATATGATGCGCCACTTGATATGAGAATGGATGAAAGAAACACTTTAACCGCTAAAAAAATTGTTAATGAATATTCTTTAAATGAATTAACTAGAATTTTTAAAGAATATGGCGAAGAAAAATATTCCTATTCTGTTGCTAAAACAATTTGTAAAAGAAGAGAAGAAAAAGAAATTGAATCAACTCTTGAACTTGTTGAAATTATTAAATCTTCACTTCCTAAAAAAGAATTATTTAAAGATAAACATCCTGCAAAAAGAATATTTCAAGCATTAAGAATTGAAGTAAATAATGAACTTGAAGTATTGAAAATCGCTTTAAATGATTCACTTAAACTTCTTAAAAAGGATGGAAGAATTGTTGTTATTACCTTCCATTCACTCGAAGATCGAATTACAAAAAATATCTTTAAAGAAGTTTCATTCATAAAAGGAGATAGAAAAAATGATTATCTTCTTCCTAGTGAAATTAAAAAAGCAGGATATGAAGTCGTTAATAAAAAGGTGATTACTCCTTCAGAAAATGAAATTGAAACAAATAGAAGAAGTAAAAGCGCCAAATTAAGAATATTAAAAAAACTATAAAGACAAAAAGGAGATCAAGCTTTATGCAAATGAAAGACAAAATTTATAGAAACAACCATTCAAAAGCATTTTATTATTTCAAAAAAATCGGTATCTATAGTGGTGCCGCAGTAGGAGCTTTTATCCTTTTTGCAATTCCTGTTTCAATTATTAGAGCAATCGTTGCTGAACCAGTAGTTGAAAAAGAAGCTGAAAACAAATTAAGTGAAACTAATAATCACGATGAATTATTAAGATTCTAATTATTTTTCCAGCAAATTTAATTTAAGAATAATTCTATTGCACATATAATTTCTTCCTTTTTAAAAAGTCAGACACAAAAAGCATATTTATCATAGCTTGTCTGGCTTTTTAAATTGGCTAAATTTATTAATTTTTGCATCTAATAATATATAATATTATTAATTGTATTTTATTAGTATTCATAATAAAATATTAGGGGTATGGATATTACAGTTGCTGCCGTTGAAATAAAAAATACATCATTCAAGTTATTAATCGGCTATTTATATGATAATAAAATCAATGTTCTTTATAAGAGAACATATCCTTTAAGAGTCTCCAATAAAGATGGAGATATTTTTGATTTAGTTTCTTTAACAGAAGATTTAAAACAAATTAAAGTTATTTCTGATCCAAAAAAGAGATTAAGAGTTGATATTAACGAAATCGTTTTAATTCTCCCTCCATTTGGATTAAAAGTTTTTTCTAATGAAAAAACAACAAATACAATTTCAAGTGATGGAAGAGTTGCAAAAATTGATATTGCTAATGCTTTAGCAATGATTAAAAAAGCAAGAACTAATGAACCAAACGATGAAATCGTTGATATTATTCCTTATGTCTTCTCACTTGAAGGAAATAGAGTCTTTAAAGATCCACCTTTAGGATATTTTTCAAATTCACTTTTAGTAAGTGCTCATATTTTTACTCTTCCTAAAGGAATGGTTGATAACTTTAAAAAAGCAATTACTGATGCTGGAATTTTAATTAAAAGAGTAGTTGTCGCTCCATTAGGAGTTAATTCTCTTTTGGAAGTTAATAAAGCATCTTTCGATAAATATTTACTTGTTGACTATAACAAAGACAATACAACTGTTTCTTTCTTTGGAAATGGTCGACTTTATGATTCAACATCTTTCCCAAATGGCGGAAATGATATTACAAAAGCTATCGCTAATACCTTTGAAATTTCAATGGATAAAGCTGAAGAATTAAAAATTATTTATGGTCAAGATTTAAGAGAAACTAGATTTAATGCTTCAATTCTTTCAGTTTTAGGAGAAGATGGAATTAAAAGAAAATATAACAAAAACGAACTTACTCAAGTTGTTAGTGAATGTTTAAATGAATGGAATAAATTATTCACTAATTCCATCAATTATTTATTAAAAGATTACGGAAATCTTAAAGAAGATATTCCTCTTGTATTTATAGGGAACGGAACTTTAATTAATGGATTTAAAGGTTTTGTTAGTCAAAATCATATCAATCATCCAATTAAATTCTATACAAACGATTCAATTGGAGCTCTTGAACCAGGTGATGTAAACCTTTTAGGAGCTATTGCCTTTACTTCAATTTATAAAGGCTCACTTGAAGATGAAACTAAGGTTGATATAAAACCTATTTCTAGAAAAGAAGAAGAATATCGTGAAGACGATGATGAATTATAAGAATAAGCGAGGATAAAACTATGATGGATACTCATGAATTAGATGGATTTGAACCAGTAGCTAGAATTATTGTTATTGGTGTTGGTGGAGCTGGAAATAATTCCGTCAATAGAATGATTGATGAAGACATTAGAAATGTCGAGTTTTATGTCGCAAATACTGATAAACAAGCTTTATCTTTATCAAAAGCTCCAAATAGAATCATCTTAGGTGAAAATGTTACTGGTGGTTTAGGAGTTGGTGGCGATCATATTGCTGGTAAAGAAGCTGCTGAAGCATCAAGTGAAGAAATTAGAGAAATTGTTAGAGGTGCAAACTTAGTCTTTATCGCTGCTGGTATGGGTGGCGGAACTGGTACAGGTGCTGCCCCAGTTATTTCTAGAATTGCAAAAGAAGAAGGTGCTTTAACAGTTGCTATTGTTACTAGACCATTTACTTTTGAAGGTAGAAAAAAGGTTGAAGCTTCAATTCAAGGTTTAAATGAATTAAGAGATAACTGCGATTCATTAATTGTTGTTTCTAACGATAAATTATTAATGAGTAGTGGGAATCTTCCAGTAGGAGATGCTTTCTCTTTAGCAGATGGAGTTTTAACAAAGAGTGTTAAAACAGTTACTGATTTAATTTTAATGCCTTCATTTATTAACTTAGATTTTGCTGATGTTAAGGCTACTTTAAAAGATAGCGGTGTTGCTTTAATTGGTTTTGGTACGGGTCAAGGTGCAAACAATGCAATTGATGCTGCTGAAAATGCATTATCTTCACCATTAATTGAACAATCAATTGAAGGCGCTCAAAAAGCACTTTGTCATATCACATGTGGTCCGAGAGTTTCACTTTTAGATTGTCAAACTTGTGTTGATCATATGGTTTATAGTTGTGGTGGAACACTTGATTTAAAATTTGGTATCAGTGTTAATGATCAACTTGATGATCAAATCATGGTTTCTATTATTGCTGGTGATTTCAATACAGAATTTGATTTCTCAGTTAATCCAGGTATGAAACTTGATTTAAGTGCTTTAAAAGAAGAAAAGAAATTAAAAGAACAAGCCTTATTTGAAAGAAGTGTTGAACAATCAAAATTAAAAGCTGATGAAAGAAATACTGATGAAGCTAACACTAAAGTTAGTGAAGAAGAATCAATTATTCCTGATTTCTTAAACGATACTGATTTCTAAGAACAATAAATCGTGAGTGAAAACTCACGATTTTTTTTAATAAATATAAGTAGTTTAACTAATATATTTATTAAACATATACATATATATAATAAGAATGGGATTCTTATAAAAGGATCACCCACCCTTGTATAAACAAGAATGCTAGAATTACGAATTTTCTTTCAAAATATGTAAAATTTACATATAAAAAAAGACAACTTTAATGTTGTCTTAATATTTGAATACGTTTGATATGGTTTTATCTAATATATTTATTTCTTTTAGAAACAACGATAAACGAGATATAAATCACAATATTTAAAACCAT
Source organism: uncultured bacterium (assembly GCA_949299395.1). GTDB lineage: Bacteria > Bacillota_I > Bacilli_A > RFN20 > CAG-826 > Onthovivens. The sequence goes on from CASGAB010000013.1 coordinate 12,778, forward strand.
AAATATTCCAATAGAAGAAAAACAAACTCCTAATAAATAATTAGAAATGATAAAGAAATAAATTCCGGATGCAAGTAATGCTATACCAATGACTCCAAGAATAAGTGAAACTATAAAAGCAAATTTATTTAATGAACCGTCTTTTTCAAAAGCAAGATCATATAAAGCACTGGTATCTTGTTTAATTGTTTTAAACGAAACAAATGTTTCAACAATAGAAAGAAGTAAAACAATTAAAGTCGATACTAAAACAATTGTTGAATCAGTCTCTACATGAGTTAAATTCAAAAATAACAAATATCCATGAATTGGTATTTGAATTGTTGTAAGGATTAAAGAAATAATTCGATAAACTCTTAAAGACATAATAAATTTCTATCCATCAATTTTTTCACTTTTAAATAAGAATAATGGTTCTTTAACTCTGATTGAATTTTTTTCAATAACAACAACTTTATTAGTGAAATAGTCAACATAAGCACCATCTTCTAATTTTTCATCTTTAATCAATGAGCCATTTGGTAAAGTACTTAAAGAAAATAAACCATATGATTTTGAGCCATCTTTATAGTGGTTAATAATTGCTAAATTTTCACCTTTAGTAGATAAAACCTCACTAGTAAGAACTTCTAAATTTGATTTATCTTTTTTAAATTTAATTAAAGAAAGAATGAAGTTATACCATTCTTCATCGATTGTTAAATCAAGTAAATCTTTTGTAAATAAATCTAAATGATGGTCTGCTTCGGTTTCTAAACCATTATAAATAAACATTGGTCCTTTTAAGAAAACTGGATAAGCAGCAAGGTTTTTCATTAATCTCTTATTTTTTGTTAATTCACAAATACGAAGTTGATCATGGTTTTCTAAGCCTCTAATTCTTAAAGCAGAAGAAGGGTTATAAGCTTCCTCGTTATTTAATAAGACTTTATATGTGTTTAAAAGATTAACATCATTTTCTTTAATAAAACCATCAAAAGATTCGATTGTGTTATACCAATAACATAAATCAAACCCTAAATCATATAATTCTGAATCGCTTAAAGCGTTAAATCCTAAACTTCGAACATATGAAGCAAAAGAAGCATGAATTGATTCAGCAAGTAATATAGTTTCTGGATATTCATTATTTAACATTTCCTTTAATGCTTTATAAAATTTTGCACTAATTAAAGAAGCAACATCAAACCTATATCCATCGACACCTAATGATGAATAATATCTAATGACATTAACTAAATAAGAAATAAGTTCATCGTTATCAGTATTTAAATCGTAAACATCACTCCAATCACCAACTTTATTAGCACATTCACCTTTCTCATTTTTATACATCCATTCGTTATGCTCCTTATAAATAATTGAATCGCGAGAAGTGTGATTAAAGACGATATCAATCATGATTTTCATACCTTTTTCATGAGTTTTGTTGATTAAGTTTTTAAAATCATCAAGAGTTCCTAATTCTTCATTAATTGCATAATAATCACTGATTGAATATGGTGAACCTAAATCGCCTTTTCTACCTACTTTTCCAATTGGAGAAATAGGTAAAAGATAAAGGATATCTGTTCCTAAATCTTTGATATAATCTAATTTTTTTATTAAGGAATTAAATGTGCCTTCTTCTGTAAAGTTTCTTGTGAAAACTTGATATATAATTTTATTTTTTAATTCGTTTTTCATACGTAAATTATTTTATTATTTAAATTTAAAAAAACAATCACTTTTTGTTTGTATTAGTTAATAAATATTTTGAATATCTAACTTTTTTAATTTAAAATTCTTTAATATATGGAAAACTTTAAAGAAAGCGGAATAATTATGCATATCACTTCTTTACCATCAAAATATGGTATCGGCGGATTTGGCAAAGAAGCATATGATTTTATAGATTTTATTAAAGAATGCGGTTTTTCTTATTGGGAAATTTTGCCTTTAGAAGATGTTGGATTTAATAATTCGCCTTTCCAAGTTATCACCGCATATGGCTTAAATCCTCTTTTAATCGATATAGAGAGTTTAATAGAAGAAAATTTAGTACACCCAAGAGATTTAAGTGGGCTAGATTTTGGTGATAATCCTAGAAAAGTTGATTTTGCTAAAGTCACTAATGCAAAATTATTTGTTTTAAAAAAAGCTTTTAAAAGATTTAATTTAGAAAATGAAGAATATAAAGAATTTAAAAAAGATGATGCAATCGCTAAATATTGTTTATTTAAAACAATTAAATTAAATAACGAGAATAAAGCTTGGTTTGATTATTCTTTAGAAGATAGATATTACGAAGAAGAAGTTAAAGAACATTATTTAAGACAACATTATAAAGAAATTGAATTTAATTTTTTTGTTCAATTTATTATTAGAAAACAATGGGATAAATTACACGCTTATGCAAAAAGTAAAAATATGGAAATAATTGGCGATATGCCTCATTTTTTAGGTTACGATAGCGATTCAATGTATTTTGATCCTGAATTATTTATTGTTGATAAAAGAAATTTAGTTACTCACGTTGCTGGCTATCCAGCTGATAATTTTAATTCTCGAGGACAAAAATGGGGCTATCCATTATATGATTGGAAGTTTATGAAATTAAACAATTATAAATGGTGGAGAAACAGAATTAATCGAGCATCTACTTTGTATGATCGAATAAAGTTAAATCATTTTAGAGGCTTTAAAGAAGTTTATGCGATTCCTTTTAGAAGCAAAAGCCCTAAAAGAGGAACATATTTTCCTGGCCCTGGATTAGAATTTATTAATATTATCAAAGAAGATGCAACTTTAATTGCTTCAGGTTTAGGAAATTATTCTCCTGAATTCGTTGATTTTGTTTATAAAACAGGATTACCTTCTATTAGAACATTAATACCTTCTTTATTCGATAATATTGATGATGAAAGTAAAATTTTTCCAACTACCGTTAAAGAAAATTGCTATTTTTATTTAGGAAATCACGATAATACTCCAATTAAATCTAAAATTGAAGAATTAGATGAAGAAAAGAAAAATAATCTATTATATTTAATAAAAAAAGAAGCAAAAAATCTTAATGTTCCTTATTTAAGTGATGCATATTCAAATTTTGATATCGCATATAAAATTATTGAACTTATTTTTGCTTCTAAAGCTAAACATGTTTCTTTTACTTTCCAAGATTTAATGTTTAAAGGAAAAGAATCTAGAATGAACCGTCCTTCAACGATTGTAGATAATTGGACCTATCGTTTTTTAAGTTTTGAGTTTAATGATGAATTAAAAAATAGAATTTTCTTTTTCAATGAAAAATATAATCGTTTAAATACTAAAAATTTTCAAAAATAAATTAAAAATATAAAAGAATTGAATTTTATCAATTTTTTTAAAATAACTTTTTTATAATTAATAAATACGATAACCATCGAAATTTTTTCAATTCATTATCAATTTTTAAATATTTTTTTTCAATTTTTAACAATTTTTTACAAATTGTAGATTTAATGTTGAATAAAATCGATTTTTTTATATTTGACTAATGTAAAACTTGAAATTATAATGAAAGCGCTTACAACAATTTTGCTGTTTTATTTAATTTAAAAAATAAATTTATTTATGAAACTTAGAGAAAGTGGAATTTTATTACATATTTCTTCTTTACCTTCAAAATATGGAATCGGAAGTCTAGGGAAGGAAGCTTATGATTTTATTGATTTTTTAAATGAATCAGGTTGCTCGATTTGGCAAATCTTACCACTTAATGTTACTTCATTTGGAGATTCACCTTATCAATCACCTTCAAATAATGGTTTAAACTATTATTTCATTGATTTAGAAACTTTAATTAAAAAGGGGTTATTAACTAAAGAAGAAGTTGAAAGTGTAACTTGGTTTGAAACAGAAGATCGAGTAAATTATGGAATCTTATTTGATAATCGTTTAAAAATCCTTCATAAAGCATTTAATCGTTTTGATAAAGCAAGAGAAGATTTTAAAGAATTCATTATCAATAATCCTATATATAAAGATTTTGCATTATTCATGGTTTTAAAAGATATCAATCATTTAAAACCACGGTATCAATGGGAAGATAAATATAAAAGTTATAGTTTAGATTTAGAAAAAGAAATAATTAAGTCTTATAAAGATGAAATATTGTTTTACATTTGGACTCAATATGAGTTCTTAAATGAATATAAAGAGTTAAAAGCTTACGCTAAAAAGAAAAACGTCAAAATAATGGGTGATCTTCCAATTTATGTAGCATATGACTCTTTAGAAGTATGGAAATATCCTAGTTTATTTGAACTAGATAGTGCTAGATATCCAGTTAATGTAGCTGGTTGTCCACCTGATATCTTTAGTGAAGATGGTCAATTATGGGGAAATCCTTTATATAATTGGGTCTATCATAAAGAAACAAATTATAAATGGCGGAATGAAAGAATTAATTATTGTTTAAAGCTATTTGATTACTTAAGAATTGATCATTTTAGAGGATTTAGTGGTTATTACTCAATTCCTTTTAAAGATACAACTGCTCGAAATGGAAAATGGGTAAAAGGTCCAGGATTTGATTTATTTAAAGATAAATTAGATTATCCAATTATTGCTGAAGATTTAGGAATGATTGATGATGATTTTATTAAATTCTTTAATGATTGTGGTTATCCAGGTATGAAAATTGTTACTCAATGTTTTGATAACGATGATAAAAAAAATATTTGGAGACCATCGAATTACACTTATAACTATTTTTCTTATAGTGGAACACATGATTCTCAAACAACTCGTCAATATATTGATGAATTATCTAAAGAGAATAAGAAGTTATTCTTAAAAGTTTTAGAAGAAGAATGTAAAACATTTAGAATTCCATTTGTTAAAGATTTAACGAATGAAGAATTAACTTTAAAAATTTGTGAATTAAATATTGCATCCGCTTCTAAAGCTGCAATCTTACCTCTTCAAGATTTATTTACAATTGGTAAAGAAGGAAGAATGAATTATCCTTCTTCGCTCTCAACAGCAAATTGGTCTTGGAGAATTAGTAAAAAACTCTTTGATAAAAAGAAAAAAGAGTTAGCCCAAATGCTTCTTAGATGGAATGATAATTATCAAAGAAGTAGTGATTAAATTAGGTTATTAAACTCGTTAATGAGTTAATAATATATAAATTGTTTGAAATAATTTTATTTATATTCATAGGAGGAATTTAATTAATTATGAAAAAAACAAAATTATTTAGCTATTTAGCTGTCGCAGGTTTTTCGCTTGCAGGCTTAGTAGCATGTGGCCAAACAAATGGCGTTGAACCAGGTCCAGGCCCAAATCCAGATGAAGGTAAAACTTTTAACCTTGTTATTTCAGGTCCAGGCGATGAAATGGAAACAAATAAAAGATTATTAGATGATTTCATCGCTGAAAGAAAAGCTATGGGTGATCCAAACACTTATGTATTCGAACAAGTTGATCATGGTGTTGATAAAGTTGACTCAGAAGTTATCGACTGGAAAACAGGACCAGATGTTTATCAATTTGCTTCCGATAAAATCCAAGAATTATTCAAAAAAGGCGCTATGGCTAAATTAGGTGGCCAATATGCAACTTTTGTTGAAGAAAATAACTCAAAAACAGGTGTCGAAGCAGCTACATTTAACGGCTCATTATATGCTTTCCCATACACTGGTGATAACACATATTATTTACAATATGATAAGTCTATCTTTACAGAAGAAGATGTTAAATCAGTTGAAGGCATCTTAGCAAAATGTGCTGAAAAGAATGTTAGATTCTCATACCCATTACCAACAGGTTTCTACTCAATGGGCTTAATGTTCACGTTCGGTGCCGATTATAATGTTGAAACAACTGAAGATGGACAAATTAAGAGCATTACAGCTGACTTTGATGGCGAAAATGGTATTAAAGCTGGTAAAGCAATGTATAAAATTATTACAGATAAAGCATATGTTGAGACTTATACAGTTGCTGGTACAGAAGATGTTGCTATTGCAGTAAATGGTACATGGGATATCGGTGCAGCTCAAACTAACTTAGGTGAAAATTATGCTTGTGCACCAATGCCAACAGTTACAGTTGACGGTGATACAAAATCTTTAGGTTGCTTCATTGGTGCTAAACTTTATGGTGTTAACCCACAAGCTAGTGGCGCTGATACAGATAGATTAACAGCTGCATTTGAAGTTGCTAAATATCTTTCTGATGCTCATGCTCAAGAAGTTAGATTTGATGAAAGAAATACAGCTCCATCAAATACAACAGTTGCTGCTATGGATAAAGTCCAACAAAATGAAAACATTGCAGTTTTAAGTAAACAAAATGAATGGGGCCATGCTCAAGGCTTAGTTCCATCAAAAGCATGGGAAGCTCCACAAATCTTAGCTCAAAATATTAAAGAAGGTATCGCTACTTTAGATAATATGGCTGAACAAGTTAAGATCTTAAATGATTCTATTATCAATAGTTAATTGTTTTTAAAATGATAAAGTGCATTGGTTTTCCAATGCACTTTATTTTATTTATAGGAGCCATTATATATGTCAAATTTAGAATATATGTCACTTTCTAAACCTAAAAGATTTTTATATAAAATTAGCTCTTTATTTACAAAAGTACCTGTTTCAACCTGGAAAGGATTAAAAAAACTTCCTAAAAGATTAATGAATCTTTTGAAGAGATTCTTTGCTCCTTTAGGAAATTTAATTACTTGGTTCGTTAGAGGAAATTCGACCACAAGATTATCCTATTTGATTATGGGATTTGGTCAAATGACACATCATCAAGTTTTAAGAGGGTTATTTAGTCTACTATATGAAATAGCTGCTATTTTATTCCTTGTCTTTATAGGTTTTCCAAGTTTTATAAAATTACCAACATTTGGTTACATTGGTGAAACACTTTACGAAATTGATGTTCCACCATTTGTTGGCTATATGTATAGCGATAACTCATTTAACATTTTATTAAATTCAGTTTTTGCTTTGGTAATTCTCGTTATTTTAGTTTTCCTTTGGTACACAAATATCAGAGATGCTTACGAACTCCAAAAATTTAAAGAAATCGGAAGAAAAATGAGTGATGGTGAAACAATTAGAGATTTCACAGGTGGTAAAGAATATCACAAAGTTCTTTTAACTATTCCTACCATTGGTATTGCAATATTCACTATTATTCCTTTAATCTTTATGGTTTTAATTGCATTTACTAACTATAACAGTTCTCACTTCTCACCAAAAGAATTGATTGACTGGGTTGGTTTAGCAAACTTTGAACAATTATTAGGTTTAACCGGAACAAATAACGGAACTCAATTCTCAATTGTTTTCGGTCAAATCTTATTATGGACATTAATTCGGGCGTTCTTTGCAACATTTACAAACTATTTCTTAGGAATGGTTGTTGCAATTATTATTAACAAAAAAGGCATTAAATTAAAGAAATTACGGAGAACAATTTTAATTACAACAATTGCTGTTCCCCAATTCGTATCATTATTATTAATGTCTAAAGTCTTAAACTATGATACCGGCGCTTTAAATGCTGTTTTAAGAAACTTAGGTATCATTAGTGAGAATATTAGATGGTTAAACGATGGAATGATTGTTAAGATTGTCATTATTGTTGTTAATATGTGGATTGGTATCCCATACACAATGCTTATGTGTACAGGTATCTTAATGAATATTCCTGATGATCTTTATGAATCTGCGAAGATTGATGGAGCAAGTCCATATAAAATGTATATGAAGATTACTCTCCCTTACATGCTATTTGTTACAACTCCATATTTAATCTCTTCATTTGTTGGAAATATCAATAACTTTAATGTTATTTATCTTCTTTCAGGTGGTGGTCCTGTCTTCGCTAGTGTTGCTGGTCAACCGATTACAGCTAATGTTTTCGGTGCAGGTCAATCAGATTTACTTATCACTTGGTTATATAAAATGACAATGGGTCAAGTCGAAAAAGATTATGGTGCTGGTGCAGCAATTGGTATTGTTGTCTTCGTCATTGTCTCATTCTTCTCACTCATTACATATTCAAGAAGTAAATCAATACAAAACGAGGAGGAATTCCAATAATATGTCTAAAACATCAATTTATCATGGTAAAAAATTTAGAGAGATTACTGGAAGAACAATTGTTTATATCTTCTTAATCATAATCTCTATTATTTGGTTAGTTCCTTTCGTTTATTTAATCTTACAATCATTTGCAGTATCTTATAGTCCATCACAAATCATTCCACAACAATGGACATTTGATAACTATATTAATTTATTTAACGATATCACTTATCCTTTTGGAACTTGGTATCTTAATACTTTAGGTATTGCAATTATTACAGCTCTTATTCAAACTGTTTTAACTCTTATGACATCTTATTCTTTCTCAAGATTAAGATTCAGATTAAGAAAATCGTATATGAAAATGATTCTTGTTATCGGCATGTTCCCTTCATTCTTAGGTATGACTGTTAACTATTTCATTCTTCAAATGATTGGACTTGAAGGATCTATCTTTGGTCTTATCTTAGTTTATATAGCAGGTAGTGGTATGGGTTATTATGTTTCAAAAGGTTTCTTTGATACAATTCCACATTCACTTGATGAAGCTGCAATGATTGATGGAGCTAACAAAAATACAATTTTCTGGAAAGTTATTTTACCTCTTTCTAAGCCAATTATTGTTTATACTGTCTTAATGAGTTTTACAGGTCCTTGGGGTGATTATATGTTTGCTTCATATATCGCTCAAGGTAATCAAAATTTATATAACGTTGCAGTCGGTTTGCAAACAATGATTTCAAAAGGTAAAGACACCATTTATTTCCCTAGATTCTGTGCTGGCGCAGTATTTGTCTCTATCGGAATTATGGCATTATTCTTCTGGTTACAAAAATACTATGTTGAAGGTGTCACTGGTGGTGCTGTTAAAGGCTAGTTAAAGTCAATTAAGTTATATGATTAAGCTAAATAAAAAAATAACAACCGTTTTATCTTTATTAACAGTTACCTTTACTTCAGTTTCGATTTTAGTTTCTTGTGGTGAGACTTATGATGAAAATTATGGATATAAAATCGAAGAAAACGTTGATTATGAAAATGTTTCAATAGAAGATGATAATTATCGAAATTATTATGAAATATTTGTCAGATCATTTGCTGATAGTGATGGAGATAGGATTGGAGATATAAACGGTGTTACTGAAAAATTAGATTATATTCAAGATATGGGCTATTCAGGAATTTGGTTAATGCCAATTAACGAATCGCCTTCGTATCATAAATATGATGTTAAAGATTACTATAAAATTGATCCAAGTTATGGAACGATGGATGATTTAAAAAATCTTCTTAACGAAGCTCATAAAAGAGATATTAAAGTTATATTAGATTTAGTTATAAATCATTCAAGTAATCAAAACGAACTCTTTTTAAAAAGTATCAACGCATTTGAAAAATATTTAAACGGGGATACATTAACAGAAGAAGAAGATAAATATAAAGATTATTATTCACTTTTTGAAAGTAAAGATGATCCAAATGCAAAAGGCAAAATCTTATATCAAGCGCCAGGTAAATCATTTTATTACGAAGGTAACTTTAGTAGTGAAATGCCAGAACTTAATTTAGATTCAAAATACGTAAAAGAAGATTTAGAAAAATTAGTTAAATTTTATTTAGATCTCGGAGTCGATGGATTTAGATTAGATGCAGTCTTGTATTATTTCGTGAAAGAAACTGCTAAAAATATAGAATTCTTATCATGGTTCAAAGATTTAGTAAAAGGAATAAAAGAAGATGCATATATTGTCGGAGAAGCTTGGACAAATACGACAACAATCTCCAATTATTATGACTCAGGTATTGATTCATTCTTCTATTTTGAAGGATCAACAAGTTATTCTGATAGTTTCTATATGAATTCAATGAATCTAGATGGAATATTAGGTAAAACTTACTTTGACGGTTTGGAAGATTTACTTAAGACTTCTGAAGGTGGAATTCCAGCACCTTTCTTAGATAATCATGATATGTCTAGATATTCTAGATCCTCATCAAAAGAATTAAATAAATATTTTTATGGCTTGTTAGCAATGTCAAATGGTACTACATTCACCTATTATGGAAGTGAAATTGGAATGACTGGAACAGTTAAACCAGATCAAAATGTTAGAATTCCAATTTTATGGGGTGAAGAAAATGAAAAATATGATACTTCTAGAATTGCTGGAACAAGTGGAAAAATAGATTATGTATTTGGCACAGTAAAAGAAAATATCAATGATCCAAATTCAATTCTTAATTACCAAAAGAAAGCTAATTATTTGAGAAATACCTTTAAAGAAATAGCCAGAGGTGAAATATCATTAAAATCTTTCGATAAAGATAAAGGAATATTAATTATTACTAAATCATATAACGGAAATTCGATAGATATTTTATTTAATTTTAAAGAAACTCAAGCTGCTAATTTAAAAGCAGGAGAGTTAGGAAATAAAGATATTGTCGGACAATTAGTAGTAGATAATACAAAATATATCGGCAAATTGAAGGATGGAACTTATATATTCCCACCATTCTCAATTTCAATATTAAAATAAAACCAAAAATGGAGGATAGAAAAAATGGCAGGACTAAAATTAGAACACATTTATAAAGTTTATCCAAATGGTGTCAAAGCAGTTTCTGATTTTACAATGGAAATTGAAGATCAAGAATTTATTGTTTTCGTTGGTCCATCAGGCTGTGGTAAATCTACAACTTTAAGAATGATTGCAGGTTTAGAAGATATATCTGCAGGTGAACTTTATATTGATGATAGAATTGTTAACGATGTCGAACCTAAAGATAGAGACATCGCAATGGTTTTCCAAAATTATGCTTTATATCCACATATGACTGTTTACGAAAACATGGCTTTTGGTCTCCAATTAAGACATGTTCCAACTGAAGAAATTCATGAAAAAGTTTTGTGGGCAGCAAATATTTTAGGATTAACCGAATACTTAGATAGAAAACCAAAAGCAATGTCCGGTGGTCAAAGACAAAGAGTTGCTTTAGGTAGAGCACTTTTAAGAAATCCAAAAGTTATGCTTCTTGACGAACCTTTATCAAACCTTGATGCTAAGTTAAGAACACAAATGAGAAGTGAAATTGCAAAACTTCACCAAGATTTAAAAACGACTTTCATTTATGTTACACACGATCAAGTTGAAGCTATGACTTTAGGCACTAGAGTTGTTGTTATGAAATCAGGTATAATCCAACAAATCGATACTCCAAAAAACCTTTACGATTTCCCTGCTAATAAATTCGTTGCTGGGTTTATTGGTACACCTCAAATGAATTTCTTCGAAGCAACACTTGTAAGAAATGGTAATTATGTTGACATAAATTTTGAATATTCAGATAACAAATTAAGTGTTAATATTAATGATTTAATCAAAGTCCAACCACATTATTTAGATGGCAAACATAAAGTCTGGGTTGGTGTTAGATGTGAAGATTTGAGTTGTGATCCAGAAATCGTTAATAATTCTCAATCAGTCTTCGATGTTAAAGTTTCACACTTTGAAGAATTAGGTAACGAAACATTAATCTATGGTGATATCAATATGAGTGGCGATGGTTTCAAAGAATCATCAACAAGAGCAATTATTAAAGCACCTTCAACATTAGGTTATAAACCTGGTGATGTTGCAAAAGTCGCAGTTAATGTTAACAAGATTCATTTCTTTGATTTTAAAGATGAGAATTCGATTGTTCCACGTATTCCAACATTAAATGTTATAGAATGCGACGTTAATGGAAATAGAGTTAACTTTGATGGCGTCGGTTTAGATTTACCAGATGTGGCCAAAGCTAAAGATGGTCATGGTCAACTTTATATTCCAATTGAAGCTTTAACTATTGATCCAAATGGACAACTCGATGTTAAAGTTGTTAAAGTCGAAAACGTTGATGGTCAAAGATTAGCTTATTTAAAGATTAATGAAAGAGTTTTATTTTTGCTCGTTGATGAATCAGTACAAGAGGGCCAATCTTTAAAATTACACATTGATATTACAAACATCACTATTAAAAATGAAGAAGAAGTTATTGTTAAAACTCTTGAAAAATACAATAGTATATCAGGAACATTCCTTAACTTTGCAACAGCTAATTCAAATGAAAAGAACAAATATGATGGTATCTTATCTGAAAGAATTGCCGCTGTTAATAGAGAATATGATCAAAAAGTCACTGATGTTAAATCAACATACGCAACTCAAAAAGAAGAAGCTTCTCGTAAAGATTTAGCAGCTATTAAAGCTCATAACGATCAAAAAATTAAAGAATTAGAAGATTCAACAAACGCTCATTTAGAAGAAATTAAGGCTAAGTTTAAAGAAGAATCTAGTAAAGCAAAAGCTGAACATAAAGTTAATAAGAAAAACGCTGTTGATGCTGTAAAAGCTGAATATGCTAGACAAAAAGAAGAAGAAAATTCATCTTATAAACATTTCTTACAAGTAAATAAAGATAAAGACGTTTACTATAAGAGAAAAACAGAACATCAAGAATTCAAAGAAAATTTCCCTAAACAAAGAGAAAATGATATTAATAGAGCTCTTGATACTGAATCAATTAACTATGAAAGCATTATTAATGCTATTAAAGCTAATTATAAGAGAGAAAAGAAAGTTCTTAAAAATAATTTAAAGAATGAAAAAATAAATTTAACAATGGAATATAACATTCTTAAAGTCTTAGAAAAGAAAGAAAAAGAAGAATTATCAAATCTTGAAAGAGAAAGAAAAACTGCTTTATTAAAAGCAAAACAAATTTTCTTTATTAAGATTAATGGTTATTTATATCTCTCACCAGATATTATTTCTAACAAGATGATTCAAGGTTTAGGAACAAAAGTTTTTGTTAAGGATTTCCAAATTGATATCCCTAATGATAAGATTTGTGTCTCTGATTCAGGTATTAAAGCAACCGTGTCTGATTTCTTAGATTACGGAGAAAAGAAATTCTTGATTTGTGAAGTTAAAGACGAAGGTAGTGTTAAAACATTCTATGTTTTACATAATGAAAAACTTGAAAAAGGAACAGAAGTTCAACTTTCATTCAATTTAGAAGATACAAGAATTATTGAAAAATCAATGAACTTAAGAATTTATTAATAAAAAGGAGAAAATTGACTATGAACAAAATTTTAAAAAGTGCATTTGTTGGTTTGTCTCTTTTATGTCTAGCTTCTTGTTCAACGATTCCAGCAGGAGAATTATCTTATCAAGAAATAGAAGAGGTTGTTGCTACTTTTACTGATAAAGGTTATACAACTGTTTCTTATGAAGGTAGAATGAATCTTCGCAATGTTAATCCAGGTAATTACGATATTTCTAAAACCAATCAAGATCTTGAAGGTTTAAGTTCGTTCTATTTATCGTTACCTTTAAAAATTGATACAACTAATTTAGAAGATAGTTATGATACTATACTTTCTAGATGGGTTACAACTTCATCAGTTGATACAGTTCATACTTATAAAACAGATGAGGGCGGATTAACATTCAATGTCTATTCTATTAATAAAAGATTATTTATTAACAAGTTTGGAATTGAATCTTCTGCTAAATGGAATGCTGAAATGGTTTATGATGCAAATGGTTACCTAATTAGTGAGTCATTCGAAACAATTAACCGTAAAGGAGATAGTAATTTAGCAGATTGTATTTTCGGAGAATGTGTCTACACATATGCTTAATAGAAAATAAATTTTAATAAAAGGAAATAGATATTTGTTTAATAACGGTATCTATTTTCTTTTTTTACTAAAAATTTTAAAAAAGTAAGTTTATAATCTTTATATGTATGAAAATTAACAAAAAATTATCTTTATTAACACTATTAATTTCCACATTTTCGTTGAGTTTATCATCTTGCAATAAACCAATTCCTGATGGCCCAATCAAAGATTTTGTTGTTAATTTTTCTATTTCTAAAACTTTACAAGAAGTTTTAAAAGGAAAAATGGAACAACATAATTATCAATACGATGGAAATGGTAATGAAATTTCTCATACTTATTCAATGATGGAATTTGATAGAAGTGATGAATCTCTACCTTATTTTTATAAGAAAGCAACATTTGAAGGTGAAAATAAACCTGAAAATTCATATGAATATCTAGAGGTATTAGAATATTTTGATAAAAATAATAATGCCGGTTTTGCTCAAAAAATCGAAGATGATAAAAAAAGTGATTATAATGTAAAAGAAATCAACGTCAATGATTCGATTGATACATTTTTCTTTACTCAAAAAGATTATGATTATTATCGCGGGTCATTTTATTATGGAGATTTAATAAATAGAGCTATTGATAAATGGTATATAAATTTTGAAGTTATAGATGATTTATTAGTTTATGAATTAGTGAATGATATAACTTATGAAGATGTTATTATGAATCAAAAATACAGTGTGAATAAATATGGAATGCTTTTAGATTATACTTATGATGCAAGAATTATCTCGACGAATGAAAGAGTTGTTAATACTATAAAATGTGAGTACGATGTCGAAATTAATAGAAAAGAAAAATTGTTTTAAAAAATGAAAATGATATGAAAGCACTTTCATTTGTGACTACTTAAATACTTAAAAACATCGATAAATTTCGGTGTTTTTATTTATGAAAATATTATGAAAACGTTTACATTTTTTCTTCAAATTATAAGAATTTTACGAATTTAATTGAAATTACTTTAAGATATTGTTGTCTTTAAAAGTTAATAAAAAGACTTTATTAAAGACATTTATTTATATTAATTAGATTAAAAGAATCATTAATAGAATAAATCCTTATTTATTAAAGGAGGTATGAAAGGTATGATTAACGATAAATATTTTTATGATCATTATGAAAATGAACGTAACGAAAATGATAACGAAGTAGAAATGGTTGGGGTTGGAAATTATTTCACAGCTTTGGGCAACTATACTCCTTCAGTCGGTTTTATTAAAGTTCAAAGAGATTACTAATTTTTAAAATAGCTAAAAATTAGTTTCTTGATAATGTAAAAATTATTAAATTTCTCCATTAAAGAAGTGACTTTCTAAAAGTCACTTTTTTTCTTGTTTATATGGATTTTTGAAACGTTTCATATATATTTTTAATGAATTAAATATATATGAAACTAATTTATATTGCTTAATAAAGTAATTTTAAATTTATAGGAGAAAATAATGAAAAGTAGAAAAATTTTATTATGTTTAAGTATTGTTGGTCTATTAACTGGCACAATTGTTTCTTGTAATGATAATACTGGAGACAATCCTCCAATAGATAATTCAGATCCTGATAATCCTAACCTAGATAATCCAGATGAAGAATTTGCTAAAGGACCTGCTTTACCTGAAGGAGAAAAGGGTGTAGCAATACGTTATCAAAGAACTGATGGATTAGAAGAAGATTATTGTTTATGGTTTGGGAAAATAATGGCGGCGAAGGAAAAGAATATTTCTTTAGTGATTTTGATAAATTCGGCGTAGCTTGTTTTATTCCTTTAAATACTTTCTCTTTAACAGTTGAATCAAATGGTTTAGGAATCATTGTTAAAAAACCAGGAACCTGGGAAGGTCAAACTGGTGATGTGATTCTTAATTTTGATGGTTTTAGCGTTGATGAAGATGGCTATTATAATGTCTATATTAATAGTGAAGAAGAAAAATTATTCAATAATCCTGATTTTGTTAGTAGTGATGAAATTGAAAAAGGATTATTCTTATTAACTGGAAGATTAAAGGTTGAAACAACAAATCTTATTTCTGAATGTACTCTTTATAAAAATGATGGTGTTGTTGAAATTTTAACAAATGTCGATAAAGACGTAGCTTATTTTGAATTTGAGGATTTACCAGATTTTACAGCTTCATATAAAGTTGGTGTTAAATTTAAAGATTCTGGTGCAACCTTAAAATCATCAGTTTCATTTAGGTATCTTTTTTCAACAGAAATGTTAGATGAAGCATATTATTATGATGGCGAATTAGGCGCAATTTATACAAAAAGTAAAACCATATTTAAAGTTTGGTCACCAGTTAGCTCAAAAATCGAATTAAGAGTTTATGAAAACGGAACTCCTACAAGTGTTGATGCAACAATTGGAAGTGATGAATATACATTTTATACAATGGAAAAAGGTGTCTTTAGTGTTGAAGTCAACGGAGATTTAGGTACTCCGACAAAGTACGGGGTATTATCGGGAAATATAAGAGCTTCGGCTCTTTTTTTTCTACTCAGAGCCCCGTGAAATGTGGCAAATAAATAAAAA
>CASGAB010000014.1 GCA_949299395.1 uncultured bacterium
TGGATGGATAAATACAATAATACACCAAGATTTATTTTAAAATTTAAAACCCCAAATCAAATGGAACTTGAAAGTTTTAAGAACATATATTTAAATAGTAGAGAAATCAGATGCCCACGATGTTTCACATCATTTGTGAGCTAACAGATCAGATTCTTCCAACTACAGAAGGTTTATGCGAAATTGAATCGATTGATGAAGGTGGAAAAACAATCATTGTTGTTAAAGTAAATATAGGCAATAAACTTTATTACATTAAAAAAGAAGGAAGAAGCGCAACCGGTTGTTTTTATCGAGATGGAACGACATGTCCTCCAATGACTGAGGAAGAAATAGAAAGAAGATGGAAGTTTTCTCTTGCAACAGAAGATTTATTAAAAGAAACACGAGCTTCCTATAGTCCATTGACATTTAGACAGTTAAAAATATTTTATAATGAGGCAGGAATGACTTTAAACGATGATACTTTTGCTACAAATCTAGGGTTGTTTACTAAGAATGGCGAATATAATAAGATAGCTGAATTGCGCTCAGATAAGAATCACGTAGGCTTTATTTATGCTAGATATAATGGAAATGATAAATCAGCCTTTAGTGAGACTGTTGATTTCGGAAATCAATGTGTTCTTACTGCTGTTGAAAAGTTGATGTATCGATTGGAGGCTGAAAATAGAGGTATTACAGAGATTTCAGCAACTACAAGGAGCACAAAGACATTAGTTGACATCGATTGTTTAAGAGAGGCTGTTTATAATGCACTTGCCCATAACGACTGGTTAAATGGTGGAGTGCCATCTGTCTATGTTTATAATAATAGGATAGAAGTTATTTCGTATGGTGGACTCCCTTTTGGTCAAACCGAAGAAAATTTCTTTAAAGGTATTAGTAAACCTAGAAGCGAAAGTTTTATTAGAATTTTGAGAGATTTGGATTTTGCAGAAAGAACGGGTCATGGTATTCCTCAAATAATTGCTAAGTATGGTAAGAGAGCTTTTGATATTACTGAAAGTTTTATACTCGTCACATTGCCATATAATTCTGAAGTTATTTCGAAACTTTCGAAGGATGAGCACCCAAATGAGCACCCTAATGAGCACCCAAATGAGCACCCAGAATTATCAAGCAAAAATCGTGAAGAATCTATTATTGCACTAATTAAATCAAATCCATATATAACCTATGAAGAAGTTGCTATAAAACTCAATGTTTCTATTGCAACCGTGCGCCGTTTATTTTCTTCGCTTAGAAAAAAAGGAATTATCGAAAATAGGATTAATCAATACGATAAGTGGACACTAAAAGATTGAATTCATCGATAATTTTTAATTTGCGTTTTTTGCCTTTATATTTCAAAAGATAAATTAATAGTTATAAAAAAAGGGAACTTTTATCTATAGTTTAAACTTTTCTAATTTTTATCAAAATTTCAAAACATCGATAAATATCGTATTTTTCTAAATATCTAAATATTAAGATAGTATTAATTATAAATTCGGCAGAAGGCACCAAACATGATAACCATCGATGTTTTTTAAATTCTCGTGGCATTTTCGTAGCACGAGAATCAAATGTCTATTCATATAGAGGGGTCCAATTCCCTCTTTTTTGTTACTTTTTTGCGGTTTTTTAATGTTAATTTCAGCAACTTTTAATCAGAGAGAGTCGAACTTTTGTTGGCTTAGGAGGGTAAGTAACGAAAAGTTATATATTATTTATCGATATAAGAAGAAAATCTAGTTTAAAAGTAAAAGAGGCTGCAAAATGATTAATGTTTCTAGTGAATATGAAGATGGCGTTTATGAACCTTCAATCGATACTTTAATTTGACTATCAGAAATATATGGAGTAAGCATAAATTATTTACTTTTTGGTAAAGACAAAAGTCTAATCTTTAATGAAGAAGAAATTTATATAATGAGAAAATTTTTAGAAATTTAAATCACAAAAGTGGGACTATTAATAATAAATTATCAAAATAATTAAATAAGTTTTCTAGATATTATCCATACTTATTATTTATCTAAATAAGAATTATGTAACTTTTTACCAATAAAAGGTAATTCAAAGAAATCTTTATAATTAGCTTTAATAATATAATCGATATAATTTCCTATCATTAAAGCATAAATATAATATCCCATTGCATTAGGATGATATCCTAATGCATATTTACTTCTTACTTCTTTATTATATATAACACCATAAGTAGTTAAATCTATTAAATATGTAAAAGAATATAATTTTATTACTTCCTTCATTTCATTTAAAACATATAGAGTTAATTCGTCTTTTTCTTTTAATTCATTATCAAGTAACATTGAAACTAAAAAGATACGAGCATCTTTTTCTAATGATTTAAGTTTTGATAAGACTTTTCCCATATAACCAAAGAATGTATCTTTATTATTTTCAGGATGAAGAACATCTATATCAAGATGAGAACCAACATTATGATTAAAGACAAATAAATCATTATTACCTAGTGCAACAATATATGATTGTCTTTTTTCCCAAAAATTATTTTTATCGGCCCAAGTTTCGTAGAATTCTTTAAAAGTCATTCCTCCACGAGAATAGTTATAATATTTAGTCCCAGTAATTCTTTCAAGAACACTAGGCCAAGAATATTCATACATGTCATGATATGTAATATTATTACTTTCATCTGTGGCTTCAAATTCACCACTAGCTAATGAATCTCCAATAACTCCAACCTCTTTTAAAATAGAAGCAAAACCACATGTTCTATCGATATTTTCTAATGGTTTTTCATCCTTTTTTAATTCAAAAATACTTTTATCCATTTATTTTATCCTCTTTCTTTTTATCCCATTCAAGTCCAGTGACCTTTGATAAATCTAATCCTTTAGTTTCCCCGATGCATTTTAACATAACAATAACTGCTCCAACTAAACCAGGAATTGTTAAGCAAAGATAGAAATAACCGAAACCAATAGGTGGAATTAAAGGAATAACTATCATAGAAATTATAGAAGCAACTCCACCAACAACACCATTTAATAAAGTATTAATAACGGTTATTGAAGATCTTAAATTAGTAGGTGAAGATTCGGAGAACATAATTGAACCAATTGTATCCCCGGCTCCCCAATAACATCCCATAAATGCACCAATAGCAAAACCAGTTAAAAATGGTGTCCAACCTAACATGCTAGAAGCGATAAATAAACTATAACTTACAATAGAGGCGCTACCCATAGCAATTATCGTTGTTTTTCTTCCAAATTTATCCGATACAAAACCGGTTACTAAAGTAGATAATGCATTACCAACAGGATATAAATATAAAGCCATTGTGATTTCCTCTTCACTCATTAAGGCTGATTCAGCCATAACAGTAGAATAAGTAGCAGTAGCTAAAGAAGCTAGATAAAAGAAGGTACAAGCAATTATTAACCATCTTAGTTGATGATGTTTAAAAGCAAATTTTAAGCCATTAATAATTCCACCTTGAGAATTATTAAGTTTTTCTTCTTTACTAGCTTTTTCTCTATCTTCAATTGGAGTTTTTAAATATTTAATTCTTTTTAATAAAAAGGTATGAGTTTCTTTAGCACAAAGTAGGGCGACAAAAGATAAAACAAAACCAATAATGGCTGGAACTAAATAAACTATATGCCAATTTGAAGAAATATTTTTCATTAATGTTTCTCTTAATAAAGGCACAAGTAAAGTTCCTAAAATAGCAATAGCCTTGATTATTGAATAGTTTCTTGCTCTATTTTTAGGTTCGCTACATTCTAATATATAAACCGCCTGCATGTCATGAGAAACCATAAAACCCATTAAAGTAGATCCAATCATATAAACAATATAATTATTTGATAGATAAACTATGAATAAACCTAATGCCATAGAGAAGGTATTGATAATTAAAAAAGGTTTACGACCAAATTTATCGGCTAAAGGTCTATAAAAAACGATTAGTAATGTTATTGGATAAGATATAAAACCTATTGCAGAAGATAAAGATAAACCTTCCCCATAAGTCATACCCATACCATCAACGAAAAATTCATTTATGATATTAGATTGAAATTGAATACCGATAGTAGAAGCGATTTCATCTGTAATAAAAACGATTGATAAAATCATGAAAAGATAAATTAAATAGAATTTGTTTTCTTTAAATTTAGCTTGTTTTTCTCTTCTTTTTAATTCTTTAGCTTCTTTAATTTTCAATTTAGCTACTTTTTCATCATTCATTAAATAACCCTCCTTTTTGCAAAGAAAAAACTGAGAAATTTTTTGTCATATTTGTATCAATGTTTAATTCTTTTCTTAATTTATTTAAGGTATTTAAAAAGCCTTTAGAAGTTTCGCAATCTTTTAATAAATCATATTTTTTTATCAATTTATACCAAAAAATATTTAAAACAATTTCATCAATAGCTAAAGAGACTAAAGCATGATTATTAGTATATAAAGATATGACTTCATTAGATGTATTTTCACCTATTAATACATCAAAACTATCAGAAATAAGAGTTAATCTTCTATATGGAAATAAATTAGATGGATCTTTAATGTTGTAAGAATATATATAAGCATTTTCTAACATTATGTTAGAAAATGTAAATATATATACTTTTATACCTTTACTAATTGCTTTTTTTAAATCTTCTTTAAGTAAATCAAACTCTTCTTTCCAAATAGATAAAGATATTTCTTTTTTTGAATTATTAATTAATTCCTTTGCTTTTAATATTAAATTATCAAAACCACTAACATTATAGATTAAATTAGTGTTTTTATTATTTGTTTCTATTTCTTTTATTCTTTCTTTGGCTTCAACGATATTCCTATAAGTATTTTTAGAAATAATATCTAAAACTTTATCAAATTCTAAAGCGCTATATAAAGTTGTTTCACCTAATAGTTTATTAACAAACCCCTTAGTCACTAATCTATTTAATACATCATATACTAACGATCTAGAAACACCCGATTCTTTAGCTACTTCATAACCATTTAATAGACGAAATTTAACTAAAGCAAGATAAACTTTAGCTTCATTTAAAGTAAAGCCAATATTAATTAAAAAGTCATATGATTTATCATTAGACGCTATATTCATTACAACTATTATAAAAATATAAAAACAATTGTCGATAGTGATAATAAATATAACTATAAATAATATTAATTTTAAAATGAATCTTTAAGATTTTACTTTAATTAAATGATTCTAATAATCTTATTCAAATAATTAATAATCTAAATCTTTATAATAAAGGTAAAAAAAGAATTACCTAAAGCGGAAGTCTTATTTTCCTAAAATCGTTAATTCTTATTTTACTTTTATTAATAAATATGGAATTTAATTTTTGATAGAAAAAATATTTATGATCTAAATATAAATCGTAATTAAATTGTTTTTATGCTAACAATTGTAAATATTTAAACTTGTTTTCCATATATTATTTATTTTAAATATAGTTAATATTAACCTTAATTTGTTTTAAAAATATTCATTTTTTATTAAATATATATGATTACGCTAAATAATTAATTATTTTATTTGTCTAAGCAGCCCTAGTTACAATAAAGTATTTTCACTAACAAAGCTTAATTGAAGAATAATAATAATTTTCCTAATAATTTCTTATTTTATATTTTCATTATATTTGTTAAATTTTATAGAATTATCCTCATTTATCACTAACACATTAATATAATAAGGTGAATCTATACAAATTGTATCTTTACCAAAATAAATATTATATGGATCATCTTTATTAAAATGAGACACATATAAATGACCATGAACTACTTTATCATAATTAAATTTATTAAATGGTATTTTAGGTAATGATTTATTTTCATTTACTAATGGTATTATTAATGACCGTGTTTCTTGTTCAACTAATAAACTACCATCATTTTTAATAAAATTATATTTATTAAAGTTTTCTTTATAGATTTCATAATCATATTTATATGTTAATCCACTATGACACAATAAATATCTATCATTTATTACTAAATAAGGTAATAAATGATTTATATAATATCTAAATTCTTCACTTGCTCTAATTTTATTTAAAACATTAGCTTGAAGTTCATCAATAACATAACCATTTTTATAAAAATAAGATATATAAGCTCTTTCATCATTACTAAGTTTAAGTTTGTTATCTTTAATTAATCCTTCAACAAAAGACTTAATTGTTTTAGTGGTGCCGTTAGCATAAATAACACTATAATAATTTTGAAAAGAAGAATATAACCAACTTGCTAAAATAACTTCATGATTACCCCATAAAGCAATGCATCTATCCTTTTTAATCATTGAATTAATATATTTACAAAGATTATAAGAATCATTTCCTCGATCAAAAAGATCTCCTAAAGATACTAAAATATGATTAGGATTATCTTCTTCAAAACCAGATTCTTTTAATCTAGTTTTAAGTTCATCTAAGTTTCTTCCGTGTATGTCGCTAAAAATAAAGTATTTACTCATAACAATTTAATTATATTTTATTCTTTTCTTATCAATCTTTTTCTTTCCCCATATTTTTCTTAATATTTTTAAACCCAAAATAATAAAAGTTAAATAATCTATTAGATAGTTTTTCATTGTCTAAAACTAAAGCATCACTTCCAAAACGAGAGAAATATTGAAATAGTTGATTAATTGAACATTCAAAATAATAAATATCATCTTCTATTTTTATAGGCTTAGGACGATTGATAAATATTTTAGTAAACATCTTTTTACCTTTATTTGTTAGTTTAATTTTACATTTTATTATTGGAGAATTAATAAATTGAGGATCATTTTTATCTAAATCATTATTTATTTGATCTTTTAAAGATGGTGTTAATTCATCTTTAAAAGATCTGGATATTCTTAAATCTACTAATTTATATAAGTTAATAACATTATAAGAAGTAGAAGTATAATAAATTAAATATGCAAATTGTCTATCTTTAGAATTAAATATCCCTAAAGGTGATACTTCATGTTTTTCTTCTATATTATTACTTATTATTTTAAAGAATATCTTTTTATTATTTTTAATAGCACTATTAATTAATTCTATTTCATTTTTAAAAATTATTCTTTCTCTTTCATCTTGGTTTAATTTAGCATAATCATTAAATAGTTTTCTTAAATATCCACTTATTGTAAAAATATAAGAATAATTAGAATATTCTATATCAACTAAAGCATCTTTAGATTCTTTAGTTGATATAAATGTTAATTCATATTCTTTTTTATAATCACTTTCTTCATTTCTTTCTTTTATTTTTAAAATATCATTAACTAATTCTTCTTTATTTTTAATATCTTTTAATAATAAAAGAAGATTATCTTCTAATTTATTAATGTTGGTATTAATAGTTTCATAATAGTTAGATATCAGACGATTAATAAATTTATTTTTATTAGTATCTCCATTAGCTTTATAAAATCTAAAAGCATCTATATCATTTAATATGGTTGAATAAGTGTAATATGATAACATTACTTTATATTTAATATTCATAAGTTTATATTTTATCTACCTTTATTAGTTAAATATTACTAAAAAATACGATAGTTATCAATAGATATATCTACTAAATAAATAAAAAATAATAGGATATTAATCTTTTATTTTGATATCTATAATATTGTTGTAACCTGATGAAGTTGGTCTTACAGACCGTCAGGATTCTTAGAATGTGAGTGGTTTAATAAGGATACTTATTAAATAGCAAATACCTTATATAGAGATATATAAGGAAGGTTATTGGATTAGCCTTGTTCTAAGAAGTGCTCTTATTAAATTCTCTAGTTAAGGCAATGAGCGATCCGGATCTATAAGTGGCTATTAAAGCTAGCTTAGCCCGCCCTCCTGCAAGTAGTGTGAGAGACTACCAAGCAAGTGGCAAACTCAATAAAGATCTCTGAGGTGACGTTTAAGTAATTAAACTATAAGGATTGCAAACAAATGGTGCGAGTAGCTAAATCTGACTCAGCTGCGAAGGTAAAACGACTGAATAGTTTTTGAGAAACTAACTTCCGACGTTTAGTGAAAGTTGCTAGGAAATCTAGCCTAATCTATCAATCTTCTAATTTAGAAGATGGAGTTAGTAGTGTATAAGTCGCTCTTATACGCTCGGGCTAACTTCGATTAGTGGCCGAATAAACAAAATTTAATTAAGAGTAAGGCGAAGGCCTACAAAATAATTTATCCCTACACTAAAGTGTAGGGGTATAGAAATTAACTTAAATAGTTTATTAATAATAAAATAACATAATTTATTGGAGGTTTTAAAAGTATTTTATGACAAAAATTATGAATAATGTTGAGATTATGAAAGAATTAAAAAATTTAGCAAGAGAAAAAGATGAAATATTAGACTATGAAAATAGAAATAAAGAAACATCTTACGCAGAAAATGAAACACCTTTAAAATCTCCATATGATTATAAAGATGTTAGCGAAAGATTGGAGAGTTTAAATCTTAAAGAAAGAAAACTTAAATTAGATTTATTAAAGGCTAATAATGAAATTATTTTAGATGATTACAATATCCCTTTATCAATAGCATTAATCTATCTTGCTCAAGAAAATATAAATTTAGAAAGATTAAAAAAATTAGCAAATAAAGATGCTCTTACTAGAACAACATTAATTAGAAGAGCAAATTCGATTGAATATACTAAATTGAATTATGAATTAAAAGATGTTAGAAATGATCTTCAAATTACAAGAAAAAACATTCAAAAACTACAAATGTTAATCGATTTAGCTAACCTCACAAACGAGGTGGAAGTTGACATTTAGTATACTTACAGAAAACTAGTTTTATATATTTATTTACCTTTTATTTAAATATTTAGAAAACAATATCATTTTACGCAAAATATTTTATTGTTATGGTTGGGTTGTTTAAACGTTTAATCGTTATAGATATTAGGTTTATTAAGTTAATTAATATTGTTTATAGTTGAAGTTAATAATTTATATTTGATGAGTCAAATTGTAATAATTATTGTTTTTTATTTATTTTAAATAATAAAAACTATTAAAATAGAAATTATTGAAGTAGAAGGTTATAGATAATTTCTTTTTTATAAAGATTCTTAATTTAAAGGAGGTTAAAAATGCCAAAGGAATATGCAATTAGCGATTTACATTTTAATCATAAAAATATTCTAGATTACGAAAGAAATGAATTTAATGAAATTAATGAGCACGATGAACATATTGTTTTAAGATGGAATAAAACTGTAAAAAAAGATGATACAGTTTATTTTCTTGGCGATCTAACAATGCATATGGATAAAGAATATATTAGTGAACTTATTTCAAGCCTTAACGGTTATAAGATAATGATAATGGGAAATCACGATGTAAAAAGCGCTAATTATTATAAGAATTTAGGTTTTAATGAAGTATATGATTCACCTATTTCTTTAGAAGACGGAAAAGTTGTTTTATCTCATGAACCAATAAAGGAAGCATGGGATAGTGAATATATAATTAATATACACGGCCATTTACATAATAATGAAGTTATTAATAATAAAAATTATATTTATGTAAGCGCTAAAACAGTTAATTATCGTCCTCAAAATCTAGGAAAAATAAAAGAATGGGCAAGGAAGAATTTAAAAAAGAGATTTGTATGTGAAGCTTTCGCCTATTATAGAAATATTAAAACAATAAAAGATGAATTTTATAAAGAGAATATTAATATTTTAGAAATTTAATTTAGTTTATTTAATTGTTTGGATTACCTATTTTTTAGAAACTTTTTTCAAATAATGAAAGATTGTGAACATCGATGTTTTTTGATGTAAAGAGTATATATGTTGTTTTAAACGAAGGTTATAGGCAATGTTAATCTTTAAAAATACTGCCTAATAACCTTTTTTCATCTCCTGATATAATTTTATAAACACTTTTTTTAAAAAAAGTCAGTATTATTTATCTTTATATAAATAAAAGAGGTCAATAATTAATATCTTTGATAAAATATTATAACTAATAAATATGGAAAAACTTACCTATGGTGAATATATAAAAAGAAGAAGAGTTGAACTTGGTTTATCTCAAACAGATTTAGCCAAAGTTTTATCTTGCTCTTATCAAGCAATTTCTAAATATGAAAATGATTTAGTAAATATTGATTTATCTTTTATAAATAAACTTGCTAAAGCTTTAAAGGTAGATGTTGAATCATTTTTACTTAAAAAATATGAAAAGAATAATGATTTTACAGAGAATTACACTTTTGATAGTGAAAGATTAGCTAAATCAATAATCTTTTTAAGAGAAAAAAAGATGATCTCTCAAAAAGATTTAGCAAAAGAAATCGGAATAAGTGCAACTAGACTTTCAAAAATTGAACAATGTAATAGTAATTTAAAAATTGAAGAATTTTTAAAAATTGCTGAATTTTTTAATGTTAATATTACTTCATTTTATTACACCATTGATGAAAAAGAGTTATTTAATAAAAACGACAATAAAGAAAATGAGGAAGAAAAATAAATTCTTACTTTTATTTAAAAATCCTCATTTTGTCATTCCTTTTGCAATCTGTGTAGTTGGAGTCTTGGCTCTTTCTTTAGCAATTCCTTTATCTTTAGCTAATCAAAATAAAACTAATCCAAATCATCCTTTTGAAAAAGACTTTGTTTTTGAACAAGATGAAAATGGATATGTAATTACTGATTATATTGGAGGACCTGCTCAAAAAGTTATTGTTCCTTCAAAAATTGGTAATAAAGAAATTTATAAAGTAAAAAGGGAAACGTTCCGTCAAGATGATTTAATTAAAGAAATTGTTTTTGAAGATGGAATTAAAGAAATTGAAAGTTATGCATATCGATTTGGTTCAACCTTAGAAAAAATAACTTTGCCAAAAACTTTAGAAGTTTTAGGACAAAACGCTTTTAGCATTACTTACAACTTAGAAAATATCGAAATTTCCCCTGAAAATGAATATTTTACTATCGAAGATGGATGTTTATTTTCTAAAGATAAAACTATTTTATACCGCCTTCCTCCAAAATATTTTGGAGAAACTAATTTAGTATTTAATATTCCAGAAGAAGTTGAGGTAATTAAAAGTGGTGCTTTTGATTCAAATATGTATTTAACCGGCGTAACTTTCCCTTCATCGTTAAAAACTATTGAAACAAATGCTTTTATTGATTGTTATTTATTCCAATCTGTTGAATTAAATGAGGGTTTAGAAAAAATTGAAGAAAGTGCTTTTACTGGAACAAATAGAAATCTTGAATATTTCTATGTTCCTTCAACTTTAAAAGAACTTGGAGGTAATCCAGTTTTTAATGCTCCAAGATTAAAAAGTTTTGATGTTTCTCTAGCTAATCCTTATTTAGAATCATATGAAAATTCAATTTATTCAGAAGATTTAAAAACTCTATACGCTTTCCCTTCATTAGTTGATAAAAATCATTATGAAGTTCCAGAAGGAGTAGAGAAAATTGGACGATACGCATTTAACAATCTTGCAAATGTTGAAAATTTAGTTTTACCATCAACAATTAACCAAGTTTCTAGTCATTTTATTTATAGTTGTAATAGTTTAAACAATATTTTTATTAAAAAAGGCGCTCAAAACTTTGTAGAACAAGCAATATTTGGTTGCTCTGATTCAAATGTCTATTTACAATATCCTGAACTTCCTGAATCATTCGATGAAAATTTCTGTGATGGCACCATACTTTTTGAAGATGATTGGGTCGAGCCTAGATTAATAGGTAACTATTTGTGACAATATAGACAGGTTATATAACCTGTCTTTTAAAAATAATGAGTAGATATTATAATTATCTTTGGAAGAAGAAATTATATTTGCTCTATCAGAATTATTTTTTATTTTTTTGAGTAGAGGTAAATTTTATTATGACAAAAACGAAATTCATTTTAAGTGGCTTAATGATATTTTTCATTGTTTTAGCCACCGCAAGTTTTATATTTCCATTTTATAGAGCTGATATTAGCGGTTTATTAGGAGATACCAGAGTTGATGGTAGTTTAATTGCAACCGGTATCGGATTTTTATTTGGTTTACAAGCAATAACAACGGGTTATTTTGAAACTAAATTTAATGCTAGTAATCCTTTATATGTCCGACCAAATACTCTCTATTTAGTTGTTGGAATTTTAGTAATTATTTTATTAGCACTTGCAATTTTATTAATCTGTTTAAAAAGAAAAGATTCAGTTTTATACCATATTTTAAATTTAGGTGTTGGTATAAGTGGTGTAGTTTTAATGTTTATTACAATTTTCTCTTTAAATATTTCGAATACCGGACTTTTAGGTGAGCTAGAAGGATATGAAACTTTACTTCAAACCGAAGGTTTAAGTTATGGATCAATTCTTTTAGCTGTTTGTTTAGGTTTTTATGGATTTATTGGAATTGCAATCACCGTTATTTCATTTGTTACTTATCGAGTTATGATGAATAATTCTAGAAGAAGAACTTATGCAGGACCATTAATTGAACAAGAAAAGAAACCTGCTTTAGGTTATGGCGCTTCTAAATTATTAGAAAATAAATTTATGGGTAAACTTATTGGATTCTTTAAAAAAGACGATGAAAACGAAGAAACTCCAATGATTGAAGAACAAAATAATGAAGAAACTCCTACTCAAGAAGTAAAAGAAGAACCTCATAAAGAAAAAACATTACAAGAAAAATTAGCAGATATTGAAAGAATGCGTGCAAACGGACAAATTTCTGATGAAGATTATAAAAAATATCGTCAAGCTATAGTTGATAAACACTATAATAGTAAATATAAAAACTAGGAGGAACGAGTATGAATAAGAATAAATTATTAAAAGTTTTATTAGTTGCTCCTTTATTAGTTGGAGCGATTTCAATCGCTTCATGTGGAGCATCACAAAGTGAAGATGCTAAATCTCCTTTTGTTAAACCAATTTTTGAAACATATCGAGTTACTTTCTTGGATCACGAAGGGGATGTTCTTTATCAAACTGATGTAAAAGAACATGAAAATGCAATTTATGAAGGTGATAAACCTGCTAAACCATCTGATGAATATTACAATTATTACTTCAATGGTTGGGATAAGCCTTTATTAGATATCACTGCTCCAACTGAATTTAGTCCAACGTTTGGTGAAATTTTAAGACAATATGTTGTTAATTATTATGATGAAGAAGGTAATTTACTCGATTCTCAAATTGTTAATGCTGGTGAAGAAGCGGTTTATGATGGTCCTACACCTACAAAACCAAGTGATGAAAATTGGGATTATGTTTTTACAGGAAAATGGACATCTGATACTTCAGAAGTTACTTCTGATTTAAATTTAAAACCAGTTTTTGAACAACAAGTTAGAAAATATCATGTTACTTTTACAGTTGATGGAACTTCAATTCATACAAAACGTGTTGAAAAAGGCCAAGCTATTGGTCCTTATGATGGTCCAACTCCTTATAAAGCAAGTGTAGAAAGTGATGATGGTAAATGGAAAACTGTTTATACATTTAGTGGATGGGACACCAACTTAAATACAACTATTGTTAATGGAAATATGGAGGTTGCTGCTTTATTTACAACTCATCAAGAATCTTCTGATCGTGGTGATTTTGGTGATATTATTGAAAATGGTGATGGTAATGTTACTGGAGAACCAGGCGGAGAAGAGGAAGAAGGTGGAATCACTTATAAAACTATCTTTATTGGTGAAGATGATATTAATTTCAGCGGCTACTATTTAGGAGCAGATGATACTTCAAATAACTACCTTTTAAAATATGAAGGTTATAGAGATTTAACTAATAATGATGGAAGTGAAACAGTTAAAGGTGTTAAAGTTTCATATTTAGTTCCATTTGAGTATAAAAATATTGCTGAAGCTACTGGAACATGTGTTTATGAATTCCCAGATGGAAGAGGTAATATTGAATTTACCTTCAACATGCAAGCATTAGGTCTTAATACAATTTCTCCAATTAACATTAACCGTAAATATACAGGTGAAGTTGGTCAATTTGTTAATAAAGGAGAAGAAAAATTAAAAGATATTGTTACAGAACATAATGTTCAATTAAGAAAATGGATTGATCGAGTTGGAGATAAACTACCTTCTGATTTCAACCCATATTTATAAAAATAATAAAGGAAGGACGCTGTCCTTCTTTTAGTTTTTAATAATTTTTAATTAATAACAGTAGTCTTTTGAGTTAAAATAATAAAGGTAAAATTAAGAGGAAACGATATGGCAAAAAAATATGTAATTTCTAGTTTAATGATAGTTGCTGCTTTACTTGCTCTTGGTGGTTTAGTTGCACCTTTTTATACATCATATATTTCACAAGTTTATGGTGATACTTTAGTTCAAGGTTCAATAATTATTACTGGACTTGGTTTTGCTTTAGGGCTTGATGCTATAGGAACTGATTATTTCCATAATCAAGTTATTAGAGTTATTCCTCAAACGTTAATTACAATTATTTTAATTTTCTTAGTAATTTTATTAGTTGCTTCAATTGTTTCAACTGCAGTTAGAAAGAAAAATTCAATATTTTATTCTCTTTTTAATGGAGTAATAGGAATTACTTCTTTAGTAATTGGAGTATTGACTGCCTTATCTAATTCCATTATGAATATTACTTTAGATGGTAATATTGGTTTAGAAGAAGGTGGAATTTTAGAAGGTGGATTAGTTAGTGAAGGAATTGGATTTGGTGCGATAATTACCGCAATTATTTCACTTGTTTTAGCTGCTTTAGCTCTTACTTTAGCTGCAATTTGTTTTTACGATTATAAAAATCAAGATGATGGCTTAAGAACTTATCCTCATTATGCAGGTAGTTTAGATTACACAGAAGAACCTCTTTTAATTGAAGAAGAAAAAGAACCAAGAAGATTATTCTTTAATAAAAAAGAAAAAGTTGTTGAAACTGAAGAAGAAAATAAAGAAAGCGAAAAAGGAGTTAGTGTTACAAGTGATGATCATTTCCACACTAATACTCAAACTTTAGATGTTGATGAAGTTAAATCAACTGATGATGTTAAAGAAGATACTTTAAATGAAAGTTTAGTTAATGAATCTGATCAAGAAGTAAAAGATGAAATCGAAACTCCTCAAGTTGAAAAAAGAAAGAAAACATTAGAAGAAAAACTTGCTGATTTAACTAAGTTACATCAACAAAGAAAAATTACTGATGCTGAATATAAAAAATATAAAGACGCAGTTATTGAAGAACATTTTGCGTCTAGAGGAAACGAATAGTTAAGGAGGGTAAGAAAATGAAAAACAAAAAAGTATTTGGATTAATTGCATTACTCTCTTTTGGACTTGCTTCATGTCAAGCTCCTACCTATCCTTTTGTTGGACCAATTGTTGAACAACATAAAGTTACATTTTTAGATGCTAATAACCAAGTAATTTTAGAAGATTATGTTTATAATCACGAAAATTATACATTTACTGGTGAAATTCCTACTAAAGAACAAAATGACGTTTTTACTTATACTTTCACTGGTTGGGATAAAGATTTAAAAAATATTACTCAAGATACAACATTTAGACCTGTTTTTAGTGAAGAAAGAAGAACTTATACAGTTACTTATTTAGATGGAAACGAAAAACCAATTTGGACTAACAATGTTGAAGCTGAAGATGCTTCAGTTTATAGAGGTCCAACTCCAACTAAAGAACCTGATGCATTGCATTCTTATGAATTTAATGGTGAATGGGTAATTGTTAAAACTGATAATGAAAAATCTACCTTAGAAAACGTTTTAGGTGATTTAACTGTTCAAGCCCAATTTAATGAAACTGCCAGAAAACATTTAGTCAGTTTCTATAGTGAAGATGGAAATACTTGCTATTATTCTTATGAAGTAGTTGGTGGAGAATGTGCAGTTTATCCTCCAGATAGATTTATTCCTTCTAAACCAGATGAATTAAGTGAAGATGGTGAAACAAAAACTGTTTATACTTTCTCTGGTTGGGATAGAAATTTAGCAGATACTCCAATTTTAGAACCAACAACATTTAAAGCTAAATTTACTTCTCAAGTTGTTCCTAGTGATCGAGCAGTAGTTAGAGAATATATTTTAGATCATAAAAATGATACTTATACTGAAAATGGCTATGAATATATCTTTATTAGTGAAGGTTATTATTTAGGTTATTCATCTTCTAGCAAAGACTTCTCATTAAAGGTTGAGAAAAACGCTACTCCATTTGCTGAATCTGATGAAAATGGAATTTCTAATATTATTGTTCCAAAAATTAAATTTACGGTAAGTTTTGATTATCAAAAAGTTAATACTTCAAACGCTTACTTTAAATATACAATTGATGAAACAAGAGTTATTGATACAGTCTTTACTTTAAGAAGTTTTGGAGAACAACCAATTTTAGAAATTAATGGTGGATTAGATCATAATAACGCTGAAAATGATGACTTATTAAAAGGTCATATTGAAAAATCTGATTATGAATTAAGAAATACTCTTATTCAATTATCTTTTAATTTAAATAATTACTTTATTAACAACGATTTACCTTTCTTATATTAATAAACTATTAAAAAACGTCCGATTTGGTCGGACGTTTTTATTATTCACTTTCTTTATTATTTTCTTTTTCTAAGGACTCTCTTTTTAATCTTTCTTCCTTCATTCGAGGAGTTTCATCTACCTCAGCTGCTCCTTCAGTAGGAATTTCGTTATTAACATAAAGATGTCTTTTTGCTTCATAAGCAATATCTCCAATTTTTTCTTTAATAGGAGCACTAACTTCATTAAGGAACTTTTTAATTTCTTCAAACTTTTTAACTTTAATCTTTTCTTTATGAGCTTTAATCTTTAATTGTTCAAAATCGATAATAAATTTATTAAGTTTAGCTTCTTTAGAAAGTCTAAGTGAAAGTGCAACAGAATTAACTAAATCGATAATAAATGTTGCCGTAAATACGCCACAAATAAAAGTAATTCCTAATAAATGATTATTAAAGAAAGAAACAACTTCATAAATAAGTGGATGAATTAAAAAGAAATATAAAGCACCAATTAAGGTCCAAACAAGAGAGAAAATTGGAGCAATAATACCTTTAAAATTACCCTTTAATTTTGAGTAATCCCACAATTTAATATGTAAACCTTTAATAAAAATTAAACCAGCAACAAGTTCGATTAAAGTCATAAAAATACCGACTAAAACGATAATTATTACTGCAGTTAAATAAAAATTAACTGTTCCTAAATAAGGAATATCATTTGAAAAAAGGAAAAATGAATAATAATCAGGAAGTGTTTTAATATCAGCGATATATCTAATTCCTAAATCGGAAATTGTATATAAAATACATGTTCCTAATCCATATAAAGGAAGATATGGTCCTTTTAAAAATCCTGGATTGATCCATCTTTTCATTGAAACAAATCTTCTAAATAAAAGTTCGATTAAATAACCGACCATACTACCAATCATAAAAAGATAGATGTATGAAAGTAAGTAATATAAAAACGAAGTGTTTGAAACTTCAATACTTGTAGCAGATGCTAAAACTGTTGTTAATATTTCCATAATTTATTTTCCGACTTAGTCGACCCTCTTCGTTAATTATATCAATAAATATAGTCTATATATTATAAATAATTAGCAGGGATTAAATCCGCCCCCCCATAAATAAGAATGCTGGAATTAGAAAAATCCTCTCACTTTTTTGAAAAAAAGTTAAAAAATTTTTAAATGAGCAAAATATTTTTAGTATAATTTTTAAGACTAAAGAAGGAGAATTTATGGAATTTAGCGCTCTTTATCATAGTTGTGAGTCAAATTATTGCTATGCAACAAAAAATCACGAAGTAAAATTAATTTTAAGAACAAAAAAAGATGATGATATTAAACGAATATTTGTTGTTTACAATACAAAATACTTATTTTTAAAAGAACAAAAAGAAGTAGAGATGAAAGAAAAACTTCAAACAGCTTTTAACGATTTCTATTTTATTTATTTACCTTTAGAAGACGTTCGTTTAGGTTACGTTTTTAAAATCGTAACTAACGATGATAAAACATATTATTTTAGTGAAAATAGAGTTATCGACTATAAACCTGATTTTATCGAATATAATCTAGATTATTTCCAACTTCCATACATCAATTTTAATGATGTTGTTTGTGTTAATAAGAAATTTTCTTCTAGAGTTTTTTATCAAATTTTTGTCGATAGATTTTTTAACGGCGAAGAAAAACAAATTAATGGAAAAATTAATGTTGTTTGGGGCGAAAACGACAATATTAAAAGCGATACTTTCGCTGGCGGAAACCTTAAAGGTATTACTAAAAAATTAGATTATTTAAAAGATTTAGGAATCGATACAATCTATTTGACACCAATCTTTGAAAGTAGATCAAATCATAAATATGAAACTTATGATTACTATAAAATCGCTAAAGATTTTGGCGATGAAACAACTTTTAAAGAATTAGTAGAAGAAGCTCATAAAAGAGATATTTTAATTGTTCTTGATGGAGTCTTTAATCATATCGCTTTTTATTCTCCAATTTTTGAAGATGTTATTAAAAACGGAAAAAATTCCAAATATTATTCATGGTTTATTGTCCATAATGATGAAGAAACTATCGATATCGAAAATAAAAATTATGAATCTTTTGGCTTTGCTCGCTATATGCCTAAACTCAATTTGAGTGTAAAAGAAGTTCAAGATTATGTTATTGATATCTGTAAACATTATTTAATTAATTATCATATCGATGGTTATCGTCTTGACGTTGGAGATGAAATTTCTCATACATTCTTTAAAAGATTAAAATATGAACTTAAAGAAATTGATGAAAATATCTTCTTAATTTCGGAAAATTGGCATGATGGACACGCTACAATCGATGATGGATGTGAATGTGATTCATTAATGAATTATCCATTTACTTCAGCTGTTTTAGATCTTTTAGGACATCAAAGAATCGATGAAAAAGAATTTGTTAATCGAATTAATCTTCTTTTAGTTAGATATAAAGATGCTTCACTTCATAACATGCTTAATTTATTAGATAGCCATGATAAACCTCGTTTTATTAATGAAGTTAATTTTGATGAAGCAAAAGCTTTAATTGGTTATTCACTTTTATTCCTTTATCCAGGTATTCCAATGGTTTATTATGGAACCGAAATTGGACTTGATGGAAATAATGATCCAGATTGTAGAAAGATGTTTATTTGGGATGAAACTAAGTGGGATAAAGTTAGATTCATCTTTATTAAATCTTTTATCGAATTACATAAAAAGTTAGATATTAATAACGAAAATAATGAATTTAATATTAACTATTTATCTGATTTAAACATCTTAAAAGTAATAGTTAATAATAAATACACTAAAGAAGTAGTTATTAATGAACTTATTAATTTAAAAAATGATGAAATCGATATTTCATCATTTAGTAAAGATAAAGAAGTTTTATTAGCTAATAACTATAAAGAATTTAAACTTAATAAAAACGGATTTATTATTTATCGATAATAATAAAAAACAGTCTTAGTGAGGAGCTAAGACTGTTTTTATTAACTATTTTAAGTTTTCGATATAATCGAAGATATTTGATAATGAAGCAATTGTTTCTTCTTTACCATTATTATTAATTACAAGTGTTGGAGCACTCATAACATTATATTTAGAAACTAATTCTTGATTTTGATTTGCATCAATTTCTTCAAATTCAATTTCTTTTTCTTTTAAGATTTCTTCAACCATTTTACAGTTTGAACATGTTGAAGTAACAAATAATTTGAATTTTGTTTCTCCGTTAGTAGGAGTAACTTCAGTTTTAACTTCAACAGTTTCTTTAACTTCGTTTATAGTTTCGGTAATTTTAGGAGTTTCAGTTTCAATAACTCCTTCATGTTTTAAAACTGAATTATTGATGTTATAAGTTTTTCTTTCTTTAAATTCTTGGCTCTTACCAGCATTCCAGTTTTGAACTGGACGGTAATAACCTGTAATACGAGAATAAACTTCAGTTTGTTTATGGCAGTGTGGACATTCATAAACTTCACCTGTGATATAACCGTGTTCTTTACAAACTGAGTAAGTTGGAGAAATTGTATAGTAAGGTAAGCGATAATTTTCAGCAATTTTTCTTACTAAATCAGCTGTTGCTTTCCAATCAGGCAATTTTTCACCTAAGAAGGTATGGAAAACTGTTCCTGATGTATATAAAGTTTGTAATCTGTCTTGAACATCTAATGCACTGAAAACATCGTCGGTATAAGAAACTGGAAGATGTGATGAGTTTGTATAATATGGAGCATTTGAATCACCAGTAGCAGTTTTAATATCAGGATATTTTTCTTTATCATGTTTTGCTAAACGATAAGAAGTTGATTCTGCTGGAGTTGCTTCAAGATTATATAAATCACCGTATTGTTCTTGGTATTTAACAAGTCTTTCTCTCATATGATTCAAGACTTCGACAGCGAAATCTTGAGTTTCTTTATGAGTTAAGTCTTTTTGTAACCATTTAGCATTTAAACCAACTTCATTCATACCAACTAAGCCGATGGTTGAGAAGTGATTATTGAATGTTCCTAAATAATGTTGAGTATATGGATATAATCCTGCATCAAGAAGTTTTGTAATAACATCTCTTTTGATTTTTAAACTTCTTGCTGATAAATCCATTAATCTATCAAGTCTATTATAGAAATCTTCTTTATCAGTAGCTAAATAAGCAATTCTTGGTAAGTTGATTGTAACAACACCAACTGATCCAGTTGATTCACCACTTCCGAAGAATCCGCCACTCTTCTTTCTTAATTCTCTTAAGTCGAGTCTTAAACGGCAGCACATACTTCTTACATCACTTGGCTCCATATCACTATTGATGTAGTTTGAGAAATAAGGTGTTCCGTATTTTGCGGTCATTTCAAATAATAATTTGTTATTTTCTGTTTCGCTCCAATCAAAGTTTTTAGTGATGGAATAAGTTGGAATTGGATATTGGAAACCTCTACCATTAGCATCGCCTTCGATCATGGTTTCTAAGAATGCTTTATTAACCATATCCATTTCAGCTTTACAGTCTTTATATTTGAAATCCATTAATTTTCCACCGACGATACAGTATTCTTCTGCTAAATCTGGTGGAACGACCCAGTCAAGAGTGATGTTTGTAAATGGTGCTTGAGTACCCCATCTTGAAGGAGTGTTAACACCGAAGATAAATGATTGAATACATTGTTTGACTTCTTTATAAGATAAATTATCAACTTTAACAAATGGAGCAAGGTAGGTATCGAAGGAAGAGAAAGCTTGAGCACCTGCCCATTCATTTTGCATTATTCCTAAGAAGTTAACCATTTGGTTACATAATGTGTGTAAATGTTTAGCAGGAGCAGAAGTGATTTTTCCTTTAACTCCACCTAAACCTTCTTTAATTAATTGTTTTAAGCTCCAACCTGCACAATAGCCACTTAACATTGATAAGTCGTGGATATGAATATCAGCATTTCTATGAGCTTCAGCAATTTCGTTATCATAAACTTCATGTAACCAATAATTTGCGGTAATAGCGCCACTATTAGAAAGGATAAGACCACCAATTGAGTATGTGACTGTTGAATTTTCTTTAACTCTCCAGTCGATACTATCTAAGTATTGATCGACAGTTTTCTTATAATCTAAAGTTGTAGCTTTAATATTTCTAACTGATTCTCTTTTCTTTCTATAAAGAATGTAAGATTTTGCGACATCATCAAAACCACTTTCCATTAAAGTTTGTTCGACTAAATCTTGGATATCTTCAACTGCGATGAATCCGTTTTTAATCTTCGAATCGAATTTTGATGTGACTCTGAGTGCTAATAAATCAAGTTGAGTTTGTGCGTATTCTTTATTAACACTTTCAAAAGCTAATTTAATAGCGTTTGAGATTTTGCTGATGTCAAAATCAGTAATTTTGCCATCCCTCTTAATAACTCTGTACATAATTTCTCCCTTCTATATACCGCGTACTTCGGTTTTTATGCCCATTTCATTTAAGTAATTTTTATAATTTATCAGTGTTTCTGGATCATGAGCACTATATCCAGAAGTGATGTTATAAGGCGTATCCTCGAATTGTTGAAGATAATATCTTTTAGCACCTTCTAATAAAGAAGCAATTTCTTTTATGTCTTCAAATGTGTGGAGTTCTTTAACGATAGTAGTTCTAAATTCATAATCGACGTGATTTTCTTTTAGATAATTGATGCTATTAACTATATTTTCTATAGTAATATCGTTAAACCCGCTAGTTAATGGATATTTTGATAATGAATTTTTAATATCCATTGCGACATAATCTACTAAACCTGTTTCGATAATTTCTTTTAATTTAGGGAATAAATAGCCATTTGTATCAAGTTTTACTTTAAATCCTATCTCTTTAATCTTTTTAATAAAATCGAGAATATCTTCTTGAAGGAGAGGTTCTCCTCCAGTGATACAAATTCCATCTAATTTACCTTTTCTAGAATTTAAGAATTCAAATAAATCTTCTTCACTAACAAGTTTATTAGCTGATGAATTGATAACTAATGAACTGTTGTGACAAAACGGACATCTAAAGTTGCATCCGTTAGTGAAAATAGTTGCGGCCATTAGACCTGGAAAATCTAGTAGCGTTAATTTTTGAATTCCTGCAATTTTCATAAGGTTTTGTAGAGGACACTAAAACACTTGCTTAATAATTAAAATTATTAAAGTGTTTAAAAATTAGTGCAAATTAAAATTCGCTTACTGTATTAATATACATCAAAAACAGAGTTTTTGGTGAACTAATTTGCTCATAATTTTTTAGCTATTTTTCACCCGTTTTTTTATATCTTTTAAATTACAAAATATAAGGCCGATATTAGTGTTAAATTAGTAACAATTAAGTATAAATTAAGATGGAATTAAGGTCTCGTGGAAAATAAATAAATCGGATTTTGTCAGCATTATTTTTCACGAGGAAAGTTTTAAATTTTGCGGAAGTTTTCACGCCTCTCAATTAGAAATAGAAATGCAAAAATTCGATTTTTTCCCATAGTTATGGTAAAATTAAGGAGTCGAGATTAGAAAGAGAGGTGGGAAATTGAATAAATTTTTAAAACAAATTGAATTAGATGACTTAAAAGAATTAGAAAATATGCTAAAAGATTTTTGGACTTCACAATTATATGAAGCAACTAAAGACGATATTTTAGAAGATATTAGAAGATTGTTAAGTCCAAAGTGCTTTGCTTATCTTATTATGAATGATGATAAGATTGCAGGATTTATCTATGTTAATGAAAAATATGGATATATCAATAACATCGAATATTTATTCGTTAAAAAAGAATTTAGAAGCTTAGGTTTAGGATCTTTTGCTTTAGATGAAATTAAAAAGATTTTATTTAAAGCTGGTAACGATCGAGTCCAAATTGAGGTTAATCCAAGTGCTTCTAAAAATTTAAAACTTTATCATGATTTAGGTTTTGATAATATTGATACAATCACTTTATCAACAGGAATTATTGGGGAAACCGAAGTAGTTCATGTCTTTAATGATGATTTTAAAATCAATAAAAGAAGTTTGTTTTCTTATAAGAAAAAAGAATAGATATAGTAAAACTCGCTGCACTAGCGAGTTTTTTATATCTTTATTTATGATTATCTTTTAGATATAATAATTAGGCTAAAAAAAGAAAAGATATTATATATATGGTCCGCTAGCTCAGTTGGTAGAGCAACTGACTCTTAATCAGTGGGTCCGGAGTTCGAGTCTCCGGCGGATCACCAATAAATTTGAAGTAATAAAAACTCCTGAATTATTGTTATATGTTCAGGAGTTTTTAATTATATTTTAATTATTAACAACGTTAAGAATTACTTCTAAACTACCTTTGAGAATTCTTTCTAATTCTTTATCAAAATCTTTTTCTTTAGAATTAAATTTTTCAATTTGTTTAGGAGTATAGTGAGTAATTGGGTAAAATCCATAAATAA
Source organism: uncultured bacterium (assembly GCA_949299395.1). Lineage (GTDB taxonomy): Bacteria > Bacillota_I > Bacilli_A > RFN20 > CAG-826 > Onthovivens. The sequence goes on from CASGAB010000014.1 coordinate 24,025, forward strand.
CTGATGCAAAAACATGAACTCTTTTAATTCTTTCAGCTTTATTAAAGTTAGGACAATATCTTTCAATTAATTTTAATAAGTTATGATGGAATTTATCAGTTAAATCATGATATCGAGCTATTTTTTCTTGAGAAGCATGTTTTTCTACTTCATAAATTGATGCTAAAAACTTTAAGATAACTTTATGAGTTAATAATAATTTATGAACATTATCAACTAATTCTTCTTTACTTAATTCTTTATTATCATTAATTATATTTTCTAATTCTTCATTTACTAAAATTAAATGATTAGACATTGAATCTAAAACAATTTCTTCTTTAGATTCATAATAAGAATAAATAGAAGTTCTAGAAAGGGAGGTCTTTTTAGCAATTTCTTCCATCGAAATATCTTTTAAGCTTTTTTCCCAATATAAAGAATCAATCGAATCTAAAATCTCTTTTTTTCTTGATTCAATTTCTTCTTTTTTTCTGGCTCTTAAAAACATAAATCTAATTAACCTCCTTTCTTTTTAATAATATTGTTAAAATGTTTAAGTAATTGTAAGAATTATTAATTAATTATAACTTAATTAATATTTTTTTTATATATAGAAAAAGGCCCGATAGAACGGGTCTTTTTCGTTTTAAGAGGGTATTTTATATTTTATGTAAGAAAACCCGTCTTTAGAAGATAGCACAAGATTTCTTTAGGAGATAAAAATAAATGATAAAGGAGAAAAGGCTCATTATTCGGGCTTTTTTTGTTTTTAAAAAA
>CASGAB010000015.1 GCA_949299395.1 uncultured bacterium
ACTTGCATGTATTAGGCACGCCGCCAGCGTTCATCCTGAGCCAGGATCAAACTCTCAAAAAGTTTTGTATCTCTAGTTCATTATTATTCTGGTTTTGTTAAAAATTTTCTTAAATTAATTGACGTTGTGTTGTTTGTACATCTGTCTAGTTTTCAAAGATCTCTTATCTGCGTCACTCTCGTGAATCTAATACTTTTAAAGTATTAAATCTGTTTAACAGCGCGAATAATAATATACTATAGACATTAATATGTTGTCAATAGTTTTTTGAAAAAACTCAATAACTTTTTGCTATGAAGTTTTGTGTGTTTTTAGTCTTTTTTAACCTTTCCTAAAAACGCAGTGTCCTTATATTAAATTAATTTAAAATTTTTGTAAAGATAAAATTTATAAAAAAGTCGGGAAATTTTTTATCTTTTTTCCCAACCTTTTATTATTAATAATAAAGAAGCAATTTTAATTATTACTTCTATTTCTTAAAAGTACAGAAATGACTTTAAGTAAAATAAGAATGAAATCTGAATATAATGAAACAGAGAAATATAAAGCTAATGTATTATTTGTTTGACCCATTTGAGATGCTTTTTTGATTTTAAAGACATCAATGATAGTAATAACACATGCATAGATTAATAAAATGACTTCTCCAACATAGATTCCGGTAACATATTCATCAACTAATCCAGTATTTCCAAATAAAATTGGAAAAAGAAGGAATGTATTAACTAAATAAATAATTCCTACACTTACAATTAAGCCAATTGATAAACCAATTAACCAGCCGATTCTTTTTTTAATTAAAAGACCAAAAATAGCCATAATAAAGAATAAACCGGAAGTAATTAATACCGCACTTCCTAAAATTTCTTTTGGAACATAGTATGTGAAAGAAGAAAGTAAGAAAGACATAAAAAATACATACAAAAATGATGTAATTAAGCCTCCCTTTCCTGACATCATAGCTTTTGTTGAAATAACAATTGAACAAACTATAATTCCAATTGAAGAAATAATTGCCATTGTTAAATAAACAACTGGATTTCCAGCAATAGGGAAAACCGTATTAAATAAATAAGAAAATCCGAATGTTAAAAGAGCTGTTAAAATAAGTTCAATTCCAAAAAAGGCAAATGTTTTAAATAAAAGTGAAGAAAAAATGCTATCGGATTGAGTAGGAGCATTTCCATAACTTTGATATCTATTTTCGCTCATTTCGCTTACCTCCTATATATAAATAATAAAGGTTTTAAAATAAAACCTAAATCAAATGATAATTCAAATTTAAACTTTGGCAATGAAAAAAGATGGATATATGCAATATCCACCTTTATTAGATTTAGTTTTTATGGCTAATTAGATGATGTTGTGTAATAAACCTTTAAATGAATCAACCTTTAAAGAAGCTCCACCAACAAGTGCACCATCAACATCTTTTTGTGTTAAATATTCTTTAATATTTTCTGGTTTAACACTTCCGCCATAAAGAATTCTAACTTTATTAGCAGTTTTTGTATCATAGAGTTCTCTAACGATTTTTCTAATATATTTACAAACATCTTCTGCGATTTCTTTAGAAGCGTTTTTACCTGTTCCGATTGACCAAATTGGTTCATAAGCGATAACAAGTTTTGTAACATCTTCTTTAGAAACGTCTTTAAGACCAACTAAGATTTGTTCTTTAACAAATTCTTTAGTTTTATTAGCTTCAAATGTTTCTAATGATTCACCAACACAATAAACTGGGACCATTCCGTTTTTGAGTAAAGCTAAGATTTTAGCATTACATTTTTCGTTAGTTTCATTATCATATTGTCTTCTTTCGGAGTGACCGATTAATGAACAATTGATATTGATATCTTTTAACATTGGGATAGAAACTTCACCAGTATAAGCGCCGCTTTCTAAATAGTGAACATTTTCAGCAGCAACGATCATTGAATTTTTTAAAATCTTTTTAACTGGTTCAAGATCTAAATATGGAACACAGACACCTAAATCAACTTTATGAGATCTTGCTTCTTTTGCAAGTGGTTTAATTTCTTTAGCAAATTCTCTTGATTCGGTAACTGTTTTATTCATTTTCCAGTTGCCAAGTAATAATTTTCTTCTCATATTTTATTATCCTATAACGTCAATACCTGGGAGGTGACCATCATTTTCAATCATTTCAAGTGATGCACCGCCACCTGTTGAAACGTGTGAGAAGAGTTGAGCATAGCCAAATTCTTTAGCTGCTGCAGCACTATCACCACCACCGATAACTGAGAATGCTTCGGTATTTAAAGTAATTGCTTTACAAACTTCAACAGTACCTTTTTTGAATTCTTCTTTTTCGAAGACACCAAGAGGGCCATTCCAGAAAATTAATTTTGCTTTTCTAATGACATCAGCATATAAAGCAACTGTTTTTGGTCCGCAGTCAAATCCTGCTAAACCGTCTGGAATACCAGCACTATGTTTATCATTATCTGTATCAAATGTAGCAATCTTTGTTGGATTTTCTAAATCATCAGCACAAACTGTATCGATAGGGAGTAAGATTTTACCACTTGAATAGCATTTTCTTGCATAATCTAATTGATCATCTTCACATGGAGAATTACCAATTCCAATACCTAATGCTTTATAGAATGTGAAAGCCATAGCTCCACCGATTAAGATCTTATCGCATTTTCTTAATAATGAATCGATAACTTTAATTTTATCTGAAACTTTGAAACCACCTAAGATAGCAACGTAAGGATGGACATCACCTTTAACACATGCACCTAAGTTTTCAACTTCTTTTTCCATTAAGTAACCTAAAGCAACTTGTTTTCCTTCAGCTTTTAAGATTTCTGGAACACCATATGTTGAAGCGTGAGCTCTATGAGCACTACCGAATGCATCCATAACGAAAACATCAAAGTTTTTAGCCCAATCAGCTGCTAAAGTTTCATCGTTTTTGCTTTCGCCTTTTTCATATCTTGTGTTTTGAACGAGTAAGATTTCGCCATCATTTAAAGCATTGATATGAGCTGTTAATTCTTCTCCTCTTGTTTCTGGAGAGAATGTAACTTTTGTATCAGGAAGATATTTTTGTAAAACTGGTAAAACATATTCCATATTATTTTTTGCTTTTTGTTTTGCGATTTCTTCATCGTCAACTTTTCCCCATTTAATTTTACCTAAATGGGACATTAAGACGACTCTTGCGCCTTCTTTTAATAATTTTTTAATTGTAGGTAAAGCTTGAACAACTCTATTGTCGTCTCTAACTTCACTGCCTTTTAAAGGGACGTTAAAGTCAACTCTAACAAGGACTTTTTTACCTTTTAAATCGGTTAATCTGTCAATTGTGTTCATTTATAATTCCTCTTTTTATTTTAAAAGGGGCTTTGCCTCATAGTAAAACCCCTTTAATTGCTAAATTATTATATTATTTTAATTCTGCAAAGTATTTGATAGTTCTAACCATTTGGCTAGTGTATGAATTTTCATTATCATACCAAGAAACGACTTGAACTTGATATGTATCATCATCAATCTTAGCAACCATAGTTTGTGTTGCATCGAATAATGAACCATATGTCATACCGATAACGTCAGAAGAAACAATTGGGTCTTCATTATATCCATAGGATGCGGAGGCATGGTTTTTCATCCATTCATTGATTGCTTCTTTAGTTAAATCGTGAGCTTTAACAACAGCAACGAGGATTGTTGTTGAACCTGTACAAACAGGGACTCTTTGTGCTGAACCGATTAATTTACCATTTAATTCTGGAATAACTAAACCGATTGCTTTAGCAGCACCTGTTGAGTTAGGAACGATGTTGATAGCTGCAGCTCTAGCTCTTCTTAAATCGCCTTTTCTATGTGGTCCATCTAAAACCATTTGATCGCCTGTATAAGCGTGGACTGTTGTCATGATACCACTTTGAATTGGGCAAAGTTTATTTAAAGCATCTGCCATTGGAGCTAAACAGTTTGTTGTACAGCTAGCTGCTGAGATGATTTGATCATCAGTTGTTAATGTATTTTCGTTAACACTGAAGACGATTGTTTTTAAATCATTTCCAGCTGGAGCTGAGATGATAACTTTTTTAGCACCTGCATTGATGTGTGCCATAGCTTTTTCTTTTTTAGTATAGAAACCTGTACATTCTAAGACGACATCAACACCTAAGTCACCCCATGGGAGTTTTGAAGCGTCTGCTTCTTTATAGATTTCAATTTCGTGTCCATCGACGACGATTGAAGTTTCTTTAGCTTCAACTTTATCAGCTAATGCATATCTACCTTGAGCTGAATCATATTTTAAAAGATGAGCTAACATTTTTGGGTCTGTTAAATCGTTAATAGCGACGATTTCATAACCTGGTGCTTGGAACATTTGTCTGAAAGCAAGTCTTCCGATTCTTCCGAATCCGTTAATTGCAACTTTAATTGCCATATTTTTTAAATTCCTCCTTAAGAATTTTTTAACGTTATTATTATAGAAAAATAATTCATAGAATTAAAGATAAAAAACACTCTAAAAATCAATTTTTTAATACTTTGGAGTTAAAAATCGTCTTTAGAGTGCCAATTTTTTAATTTTTGTCGATTATAAGTTTTTATACATTATGATTTGAATTTCTTTAACGATATCACGACATTTATCGGTAACATATTCAAAATATGAATAAATCTTTTCGCTCATTACAATATCCATATAGTTTGTAATGTTTTCTTTATATAAATCACGAACATTTACTTCATAAAGTTGATCAACTTCTTCTTCAATATTAATAACTTTATTTAATAATGGATCCATAACCTTTTTATTTGAGATTTTATCCATTTGATCTAAGATCTCTAATAATGATTCAATAGCTTCTTTTGTTTTAGAAATAAAGATTGAAGTATTTGCAGGAATTTTTTGATAGTTTCTAATATAAAGTTTATAAGATATTTCATCGATAGAGTCAGTTAAATCATCAATTTTATCTAAAAGTAAGAAAATATCTTCTCTATCAATTGGAGTAATAAATTCTTTAGCAAGTCTTTCTTCAAATTCATGTTTTTTTAAATCAGCATTGTGTTCAATTTCATGAACACTATTTTTTAAAACAATTAAATTATTAGGATCAAAATTATTTAATCCTTCCTCAAGTTTAGTGATTGCATCTTTTGCATAAGTAGCTAAGATTTGAAATGATTCGAAGAAATAATCTTTCTTTTTCTTAAAAATTCCCATAAACTTCTCCTTTTATTTATTAAAATGCAGCAATAAATATCAGCGCAAAAATATATCCAATAATTCCACAACCTGGGAAAGTAAATAACCACGTCAAAACCATTTCTTTAGCCGTGTTCCAATTAACCTTTTTAATTGAACGAGTACAGCCAACACCTAAAATAGAAACCGATTTAACCTGAGTTGTTGAAACTGGAATTCCTAAATAGGTAGAAATAAAAATACCAATTGCACTAGTAAAATCAGTAGCAAAACCTTGATAAGATTCAAGATTTACCATGCCCATACCAACTTTTTTAATAATTCTATATCCACCAATTGAGGTTCCAAGTCCCATAATTAAAGCGACAATTACCGCTAAATACCATAATGATACATCACCAGAAAATTCGGTATTCATGATGTTTGTATTAAATTCTTGGTTATATAAATTTGCGGCTAAATTTAAAGCCATAAACATAACACCAATAAACTTTAAGCCATCTTGGGCACCATGAACATAAGCCATTCCTGCCCCAGAAGCAATTTGAGCATATTTAAAGAAAGGTCTGGTTTTATTTCTATTAACTTTTCTAAATATCAATTCAATCAGTTTTGTTAATAAATAACCAACAATAAAACCAAATAAACAGGAAATAATTAAGCCATAAATTGTTTTTGCCCAAGAACTATCCCATCCAAAAGGAATTGTTGCATCTTTTCCCATAGTTATTGCAGCAAGTCCAGCACCCGTAATTCCAGCAATTAATGCATGAGATTCACTAGAAGGAATACCAAAAATCCAAGCTATAACTCCCCAAGCAATAACTCCGATCATTCCAGCACATAAAGCATTTAAAGCCATTCTATAGTCACTACCAAAATCAACCATATCAGAAATAGTATCGGCTGTAGCGGTAGTTAAAAAATACATAGTAAAAACACCTAAAAAATTGAAGATTGCTGCCATAATTATCGCGCTTCTTGGTTTTATTGCTTTTGTAGAAATACAAGTAGCAATAGCATTAGGTGCATCGGTCCAGCCGTTAATAAAAATAACGCCAAAAACTAAAAATAAAGCAACTCCTAATATTGGATAAACTCTAATAAGTTCAAAAACTTGACCGAAATCCATACTTTAAAATGATAAGAAAATTATTATAACTTTACAATCACTTAATAATCTTTAATTTTTCTTTAAAAATATAATAATTCACAAAAAGTCGATTATTATCATAAATATCTAACATTAAAAAATATTAAAAATAATTTTTATTAAAAAACGCCTAAACATTTGTCTAGGCGCTACGAATTATTCTAAAACTAATTCTTCTTTATCTTTATCGTATTTAAGGAGATATTTAGTGTTAGGTTTAATCGATTCATCAATAATTAATTTTGCAAGATAAGTTTCGATATTGTGTTGAATAAATCTTTTTAAAGGACGAGCTCCAAATTCTTCACTAAATGAATTTTCAACAATATAAGAAATTAATGAATCATCAAAGTCGACATAATAATATTCGTTTTCAAGTCTAGCTTTAGTTTCATTAAGCATTTTATTAGCAATCTTATATTGGACTTCTTTATTTAATGGATTGAAAGTAACAATTTCATCGATTCTATTTAAGAATTCTGGTTTGAAATGAGCACCTAAAAGATATTTTAATGCATCATTATTTCCATTTAAGATTTCTTCACTACCAATATTTGAAGTCATGATAATTACAGTATTTTTAAAATCACATAATCTTCCTTGAGCATCGGTAAGTCTTCCTTCATCCATAATTGAAAGTAAAAGATTTAAAACATCTAAAGAAGCTTTTTCGATTTCATCAAAAAGAACAATTGAATATGGATTATGTCTAACAGGTTCAGTTAATTGGCCGCCTTCTTCATAACCAATATAACCTGGAGCTGCACCAATAAGACGAGAAACACTATATTTTTCTTGATATTCAGCCATATCTAAACGAATAACATGGCTTGAAGAATCAAAAAGTGCATCTGCTAAAGCTCTAGCAACTTCAGTTTTACCTACACCAGTAGGACCCATAAAAAGAAACGATCCAATTGGTCTACTTCCATCATTAATTCCAGCTCTTTGTCTTAAAATAGCATTTGAAACGAGTTCGATTGCTTTATCTTGACCAATAACTCTCTTTTTAAGCATTTCTTCAAGATGTAAGACTCTTTCTTTTTCACCTTTTTTAATTCTTGAAACAGGAATATGAGTCATTTTAGCAACAATCTCAGCAATACTATTTTCATCGATAAGTTCGGAAATAATATGGTGATCTTTTTCTCTTTCCTCAATTTCTTCAATTCTTTTTTTAACATTAGGAATTTCTTTATAGTTAATTTCACTAGCTTTCTTAAAATCGCCGTTATTATAAGCGGTTTGAAGTTCAAAAGATAAATCATCGAGTTTTTTCTTTAAATTCTTACTTTCTTTGATTTCATCTTTTTCTTTACTCCATTCACTCATTAAATCATTTCTTTCTTTTTCTAAAGATGTTAAATCATTAATTAAAGCGTTTAATCTAACTTTTGATTGTTCGTCTTTTTCTTGTTCGAGTGCGAGTTTTTCCATTTGAAGTTGATTAATTTTTCTATTAACTTCATCAAGTTCATAAGGCATTGATTCAATTTCAACTCTTGTTTCAGCACATGCTTCATCCATTAAATCGATTGCTTTATCAGGTAAAAATCTATTAGGAATATATCTAACAGAATAATTTACTGCTGCAACTAAAGCATTATCAGAAATATGAACACCATGATGTGCCTCAAATTTAGGTTTTAAACCTCTTAAAATTGAAAGAGTATCTTCTTTTGTAGGTTCATCAACCATTATAGGTTGGAATCTTCTTTCTAGAGCTCTATCTTTTTCAATATATTCTTGATATTCCTTTAAAGTTGTAGCACCAATACAATCAATATCACCTCTAGCAAGCATTGGCTTTAACATATTAGAAGCATCAAGTGCACCGCTACTTCTTCCAGCACCAACAATTAAGTGAATTTCATCAATAAAAAGAATAATTTTATGATTACTATCTTTAATTTTATTTAAGACAGCCTTTAATCTTTCCTCGAATTCACCTTGATATTTAGCACCAGCTAAAAGTGAACCCATATCAAGTTCAAAAATTTCTTTATCTTTCAAAGATTGAGGAACATCGTTTTTAATAATTCTTTGAGCAAGTCCCTCAATAATAGCGGTTTTACCAACGCCTGGTTCACCTAGTAAAATTACGTTATTTTTAGTTTTTCTAGCTAAAACTGTAACAATATCTCTAATTTCTTGATCCCTACCAATAACTGGGTCAATTTTATTAGACTTAACTTCTTCAGTAATATTTCTTCCGAATCTTTTTAAAATATCTTGATCTTTTGAATAATCTTCCATCATCATTTTTACGACCCTCCTTTACTGACTATTAGTAATTATAATAAAAAATTAGCACTTGTCAATTGAGAGTGCTAATTTGTTTTATTTATTTTAAATAGAGTGAAATTATTTTTCAAATTCAGCGATATTATCTTTATTTCCAACGACAACTATCGCATCTTTTTCTTCAAATACATGTTTTGGAGAAATATTAATATCAATTTCATCATCTCTTTCAATAGCGACAATATTAAGATTGAATTTTCTTCTAATATCACTATCCATTAAGGCGACACCAACGTATCTTTTTGGAATTTTAATTTCAACGATTTCGATATTTTCGTTTAAAGAAATGAAATCAAGAATATTATTTGAAAGGATCTTTTTAGCTAAACGGTCAGCACTATCTTTATCAGGATAAATGACTTCAGCGCCAAGTCTTTCTAAAACTCTCCCTTGTTCTTCACTACCTGCCTTAGCAATAACTTTTTTAACTCCTAAAGAAATTACATTTAATGTGGTTAAAATAGAAACATCGATTTTTTCACCAATACAAACAATAACGGTTTCACATTCTTTAAAACCGAGTTCTTCTAAAGTTTCTTGAGTTAAATCTTCACTAACATAAGCATAATCAGTGAAATTCAAAATTTCTTTGACCTTTTTTTCTTCTTTATCAACACAAATAATTTCTCTACCTTTAGAAGTTAATTCATGTGCTAAAGACATACCAAATCTTCCTAATCCAATAATTCCAATTGATGCTTTTTCACTCATAAATAGTCTCCTTTTTAACCAATAGGTAATTCTTCATCAACGAAACTCCATTTAGGGTTTCTTTTGAGTTTAAATAAAGATAATGAAATAGACATAGGTCCAATTCTTCCAATATACATTAATAAAATTAAACAAATCTTAGATCCAATTGAGAAATATGGAGTAACACCTGTTGTTAATCCAACTGTAGCAAATGCACTAAATGCATCGAAAACAAAATCAAGTGAATCGTAAGTTATTCCATCTTTTGTAACAATATTTCCACCTTCAAAAGCAAAAATCATAAAGATGAAGAATAAAATAAATAAGATTGATAAGAAGAATAAAGTGAATGCTTTTTGAACAGTATCTTTTGAAATACTTCTTCTAAATGCATGAGGATATTTTCCATCAATTCCACTTCTTATTCTCATAAATAATGCAAATGCTGTAGTTGTTTTAATACCACCACCAGTACCACCTGGAGAAGCACCAATAAACATTAAAGCATTCATTAATAAGATAGTTGCAATTTTTCCATCATATAAATTATAAGTTGTAAAACCAGCAGTTCTTGTTGAAACACTTAAAAAATAACTTTCTAAGAAATTCATTCCTTTATCTTTGCTATTATCGATAAAGTAATCCATATTTTCACTTAAATAAATCGAAACTGTTCCTAAAACTATTAAGAATAAAGTCATCGAAATAACAACTTTTGAATGTAAATTTAATTTTTTAAACTTAAACTTTTTAGAAACAATATCGATAACAACTAAATAACCGAGACCACCAAAAATAATTAAGAATGAAATTATTAAATTTAAGAAAATATCATTTGAAAAATTAATTAATGAAGAACTTCCAAAAATATCAAACCCAGCATTATTAAAAGCACTTATTGATAAAAAGAAAGCTTGTCCAAAAGCATCGTCAACGCCACTAATTACTTCGCTATATAGCGGATTAAAATATAAATCAAAAAATAATAAGAAAGCACCACTAAATTCGGCGATAAATGTAATTAAAAGGTTAAGTAAGAAGATCTTTTTTAAGCCCTTGAAAGATGATATATTCCAACTTTCCTTAACTAAAGTTTGTTGAGACATTGATAATTTATTAGAAACAATAAGAATAAAAGACATTGCTAAAGTTGCAGCTCCTAACCCACCAATTTGAATTAAAACTGCAATAACAAATCTTCCAAATAAATTATATGTATCAGCAACCGAAGCATTTGGTAAAGAAACTAAACCAGTAACACATGTTGCACTAGTTGATGTAAATAAAGCATCAATATAAGAAACACTTATTCCTTCATTTAAAGAAAAAGGTGCCCATAAAAGTAGGGAACCAATAAGTATTACAACTAAAAAGGCGATGCATATAAATGCAACCGGCCTTATTTCAAACTTCTTTTTCTTTTCTATAAAAGATTTCATAGGTTATCTGTATATTATGTAGATCAAAAATTATTTTTAAATTTTAAAAACAGCAAATAATGCCACCTTCAAGGGAATAAAAACCCGCTAAACCACGATTAGCAACGACTTTTACTTCTTTAAAATCGTATTCTTTTTCAATCATTTCCTTTATAGAATTTGCTACTTCTTCACACTCGGTATGAGAAATAATACAAACACGATTTTTAATATCTTTACACATCTTTCCGATATTAAAAACTAATCTTTTTGCAGCTCCTTGAACGGTTCTAATTTTTTCTTTAATTTTAATTTCACCTTCATCGCCATAACAAAGTGGTTTAATGTTAGCAAGTTGAGCAACAAAAGCAACAACTTTATTCATTCTGCCGTTTTTAACGAGGTTATCAAACTTTTCTAAAATGAATAAAAGGTTCATTGAATCTCTAAATTCTTCTAACTTTTTACTAATTTCTTTAAAAGATAAGCCTTCTTTAATAAGTTTAACTGCCTCAATAACTAATTGTTCAATACTTCCACAAACTAATTTTGAATTTAAAACGAAGATATTATCTTTATTTTCAGAAGTATCTTTTGCAATTAAGGCACTATTATAAGAGCCTGATAATTTAGATGAGATAGTAAAAATAAAATAATATTCACTTCCTTCAAGATGATTTAAAAAATCTTGTGGTGAAGGGCAAGATGATTTTGCATTATCCTTACTTTTAGATAAATCAACTAACATTTGGTGAACATCTAAGTTTTCATCATCAATATATTCTTTCCCATCAAATCTAATTGTTAAAGGTGCAACACTAAATCCGATATCGTTTTCATTTTTTAAATAATCTTTAGTTAGATTTGAAGAGGAATCAACAATAATTTTAAATTTCATTTTAAATAAAATCCTTCCTTTAAGTCTAAATTATCTCACGAAGTTAAAAATAAATAAATATTTAAACTTTTCTCTACTTAAAGATTATAAAAAATAATAAAATTAAAAAGGGCATTAGAAAAATATGGCAAAATTAATTTTAGTTGGCGGCGGCTCCGCTAGTGGAAAGACTTATGTTATCGATGAAGTTATTAAAATCATCGGAACTGATAACGTCTGTCATTTTTCAATTGATGATTATTATAAAGATTTAGGTGATTTACCTTTTGAAGAAAGAAAAAAGCAAAACTTTGATCACCCTAAAGCCTTCGATTGGAAATATATGTTTGAACAACTTTCTGATTTAAAAAACGACAAAGCTATTGATAAACCACTTTATGATTATGCAATTCATAATCGTAGTAAAGAAACTGAACACGTTGAACCTAAAAAACTTATTATTGTTGAAGGAATTATGGGTTTAGTTAATAAAAAAGTTCGAGATTTAGGTGATTTAAAAGTCTTTATTAATGCTTCTAGAGAAAGAAGACTTGTTAGACGTTTAGATAGAGATATCAAAGAAAGAGGAAGAGATAGAGATAATATCCTCGATCAATATTTTTCTACCGTTCAACCAATGTATGAAGAAATTATTGGACCATCCCAATATTATGCTGATTTAATCATTAATAACGATGGTTATGATAATAAATCTATTGAAGTATTAGGTGCCGTATTAAAAGCATTCTTAAATGATGAAATACACTAAAAAAAGATGAGGCTAGTCCTCATCCTTTTCTTCATCGATTTCAATGGTTACATCATCATCGATATAACTATTCTTTTTCTTTTCTTTATTAATTTGAATAATTGATCCAGCAATTGCATAAAAAATAGGAATAATAAATAAAATTACCCAATATGGATGCCAACCCTGATTATTAGGAAGTAAAGTTCCTAAAAAGAAATAAGTAGTTAAAGCTATCCAAGTAATCGGAAAGCGATTAATTTTTCTTAATCCAATTGCTTTAATTAATCCTTCAGGAATTAAAATAGTAAGGAATAATGGCCACATTGTTTCCCAACATCCTTCAATAAAAATACCTAAAACGACATAAATTACAGCAATAATTAAAGCCATTATTCCAGTAATTAAATCGGCAACTTTTTTAATAATTCTTTTATTTTTAGCTTTTTCACTATAAACGACTTTCCGTTTGCCATTATCATTAACAAAGTCATAATTTTCATCACAATTTGATGAACTACCATCACTAATATTTATTCCATCTTTATTGATAGAGAGAAATGTTTCATCTTCTCGATCGTTAATAAAAATTCCTTTTTTAGAAACATGAACAAATGGTCCGCTTCCCATTTTCTTTATAACAATCCTCAACACTTTTTGTAGTATTGATTAAATCATCGACTGAAACTTGATAAATTTTTGCCATTTCTTGAACAAATTCAATTGAAGGAGATGAATCACCACTTTCCCAATTGCAAATGCTTTGTCTAGAGACTTGTAATTTATTAGCAAGTTCTTCTTGCGATAATTGATTTCTTTTTCTAAATTCAGCTAATCTTTTTCCTAATTCGACACCCATAAATAAGCACCTCACTTAATTTAAGTTTAAAGTTAAACAACAAAAAATAAAGAGAAATTATCTTTACATTAATCTTTACAAAAATGTAAATAATATTTTACATGAAAGAAAATGCGATAATTATCGATATTATTTTTACATACCGATTAAATAATCAAAAATTAGTGTAAATTAATTTTATGAATAAATATAATTTAGATATGGTTACATTTTTATCAATGAGGAATCCATTTGATGATTCCATAACAAATTTTTTTAAACAATTTATTGAAAATCCAGAATGGATAAATTGGATGACAATTATTTCCTGTTTTTTCGTTTTCTTTTATGTAATTGCCGTGATGTTTTTGTTTAAAAAAGAAAACAGAATGATTGGAATTTTAATGCTCATTTCACTTGTAGTTGCTTTTATTTTAAATGATTTAATTCTTAAAAAAGCATTTACTCGTGATCGTCCTTTTATAGCCTTAGGAATAGAACCACCTGGATTTTTTATTGATGGGTATTCTTTTCCAAGCGGTCATTCAGTAACTGTTTCAGCTGGATTTTTCGCCTTCCTTTTATACTTTTTAATAATTGAAAAAGGAAAAAATAAGGTCCATATTGCTTATTCAGTTATTTTTGGACTTATTGCATTTGGAGTAATGTTATCTAGAATTGCACTTTTACACCACTACTTTACCGATTGTTTAATGGGTATGGCAGAAGGTTTAATCGTTGCTTTAATAGTTATTTTTACTTATAAATTTATTCTTTATCAAAAAGCGAAGAAAGAGTATCTTCAAAATGAACATATTGATGAAGAGCAATCTTCTTAACGCTATCTAAACTATCATTTGGGCAATAACTATTCTCAGTAAGTTTTAACATTGAAATATCATTTTCTCCATCACCAAAAACATATAAAGCTAAATCGTTAATTTTAAATCTATCAAGAACATATTTAACTGCTTCCCCTTTATTTCCGTTAAGTGGAGAAACATCGATCCAGCGATTGTTAGCATCAAAAACTTCAATATCACTATATTTTTTATTTAATGAATCATAAATTTCATAAAATAGAGTATCCATTTTCTCTTTGAAAATGGATATTTTTATTATGTCTTTTCCATTAAAATATTCGATTAACTTCATTAAATCTATATTTTTATAACGAGGAGTTTCTTCTTCGTCAATATAAATCTCATCATTTTCATAATAAATTGCTTCAAATGGCGTCGAAATCAAAATAGCGATTAAATCTTTTTTATAACCATATAAAAATTTAATAATATCGATTGCTTCATCATGATTAAATTTATTTATTTTTAAAAATTCTTCATTAAATACAATTTGATTACCATTTTCACTAATATAAATTATTCTTTTATCATAATTAAAAATCTTAAATAAATTACGATAAGTTCTTCCACTTGCGACAATTAAATAAGAATCATTATTTAAAACTTTTAAATATGCTTCTTTAACTTCTTTTCTAAATTCTTGTTCACCTGATTTCATTGATGTTCCATCAACATCACTAACAATAATCTTTTTCATACCGCAATTAATTTTAGCAAATTTTACTTTCTTTTTCTTTAGCTAATTATTTTTAATAAAATAATTTTTAATGTATAAAGAAAAAGCCAACATTTTATATGGGCAAAGCGGCGGTCCAACTAGTGTTATCAATACTTCTTTTTTAGGTTTAATCAAAGAAGCAAGTAAACATCCTGATAAGATCGATAAAATTATCTGCATGCATTATGGAATTGAAGGATTATTAAACGAAGATTTATTCGTAATTAATCCTAAAAATTTTGAAAACTATAAAAAGTTAGAAAATACTTCTGGAGCTTTTTTTGGAAGTAACCGCTATAAATTAAAAAAGTTTAATGAAGATGAAACAGATTATAAAAAAATCTTAAAAATCTTTAAAAAATATAATATCCGCTACTTCTTTTATAATGGCGGAAACGATTCAATGGATACCATCAATAAAATTGATGAATATTTAAAACGCAACAACTATAAATGCGACACAATTGGAATTCCTAAAACAATCGATAACGATTTAATGGGTACCGATTTTTCTTTTGGTTTCCCTTCAAGTGCAAAATTTGTAATAAATTCTATCATTAATATTTATAACGACGACGCCTCTTATAAAAAAGGAAGGGTCAATATTGTTGAAGTCATGGGAAGAAATGCCGGATGGTTAACAGCTTCAAGTAAAGTTTTAGAAGATTTTAATATAACTGTTGATTTAATTTATCTTCCTGAATTTACTTTTAAGGTTGATGAGTTCTTAACAAAAGTAAAAGAAATATACGATAAAAAAGGTCATTGCTTAGTCGTAGTTAGTGAAGGAATAAAAAACGAAAACAACAAACTTGTTTATCAAGCCAACTTAAAAAAAGATGAATTTAACCATCACTCTTTAGGTGGAGTTTCTTCTTATCTTGCTTCATTAGTTGAAGAAAAACTTGGCTTTAAAGTTAGAGGAATAGAATTATCACTTCTTCAAAGAGCTAATTCTTTTTCGCCATCTAAAGTCGATTTAACTTTAGCAAAAAGAGCTTCTTCTTTTGCATTAAGAAATGTTTTAAGAAAAGATATCAATAGCAAAATGATTAAGATCGGTTATAAAAATGATGGAAAATATGTTTTTGCTTTCACAAGTATCAATGACGTTGCAAATAAGGAAAGAAAAATGGATGAAACATATTTAGATTATGAAAACAAAGTAATCAAAAATGAATATAAAGATTACATCAAAAGATTAATCAAAGGAAAAGTTGATACATTTAATGAAAACGGAGTTATTGATTTTTTAAAAAATGATTCCGGACCGGCATATAAATAAAATAAGAACGGGGAACGTTCTTATTTTATTTATAAAAGGATTCCCCACCACCCCCTGTATATATCGCCTGTAATATACAGGAATGTAACGAAGAACCGATTTTATGCAAAATTATAAAAAAATTAATATTATCTTAATAAAAAATCGACTTTGTATAAGTCGATTTTTATAATTATTTTGCAAATAAGATATTAGCTAAATTAGGATAATCAACGAATGGGTTTCTATTTCCTTGAAGATGATGAACGATATTATTTCTAATCATTTCATTTTCAGAAACCGGATCAAGTTGATTCCATTCTAATAAAGTCGATAATACTCCAAATTCAGCTGGATTAACTTTAGTTTCTGATGGTTCAACAGTTGAAGGAATTCTAATAGCATCATCTGTTAATTTAATAGCAGGACCTTCAGTTAAACCATTTTCACCCTCTTCATAATTATGATATTTAACAGCCATATAAAAAACTGCTCTAGCAATTTCGCCTTTATCTTCATCTTGAGGTTCGAAATAATTTTCATTAAATAATGAGTAAGATTTTTCATCAGGATCATATACTTTCTCAACTCCAGCAGTGCCTTCATCTAAATCATCATAAAGTCGATTGTTATGTCCAGTTCTATTACCCTCACCATCAGCACTTCTTAAATTGTGTAAATCACAACCGGCATCTAATTTTTGATAAGCTTCATCATCGTCAGAAAAATTAAATCCATATGATTTAGGTAAAATGTGCTCTCTATCTAAAAGCCCTTTGCTTCCTAATGATGATTCAAAAACTACATTTTCTGTTCTATATAAAATATCTAAAGTAACATCTTTATCCCAACCACCTCTATCAACTTCTTCTTGTGTTAAAGGAGATGCACTAAAATCACGGTCAGCAATTACATAATTTGCCCAAGTGAAATTTGTTCCTGGATATTTGCTATTACTATTTTTACCGTTATAGTTTAGTTTTGTGAAATTTACTGATAATAAAACTTGTAAATCAGCAAAGAAATTTTCTTTTGTCTCTTCATTTGTTGCTTCTTTAAAATCAATAGTTGAATAGTAAGATAAAATATCATCTTTATCGCTTTGATAGAAAACACTATTTTCAGGAATATTCAATTCTGTGTTCCATGAAACTGCTTTAGCAACATTTGCTTCTCCTAAATCTGTAGGAAGCTCAATTGGTGGATCTTCTTGTGGTTTATGAGGTGATTGAAGTACATATCTATAAAATAAGAAACCACCAACAATTGCAACAATCACAATTAAAGTTACTATTATTGATATAGTTTCTTTCTTTTTATTTCTTTTTCTTTTTGCCATTTTTATTCTCCTTTATTTTTAAAATATTTATCGTGAATTTCGTTAATATTTTTAAATGCTTTGTTGAATATTTTATAAAATCCTTTTTGATGGTATTTTAAATATTCGCCTTTTATTTCATTCGAATTAATAATTCGATTAAAATCATATTTTCCATTAACTCTCCAACCATTTAACATCCCGATATTTATCGCATCTTTTGGGCAATTAAAAGAACATCTCATACACATTATACATTTGTTTTTAAATTTATATTTATCGTTTTCTTTTATAATATTTTTGGTTGGGCAAGACGATAGACATAACCCGCAATTTATACATTTTGAATAATCAATTTTATAAAAATATGAATTAACCGGTCCGCCTAGTCTTTGAATTTTAAAAAATAATGAATCTAGATAAATAAATGGATTTGATTTTAACTTTCTATCGATATTATTTTTTAATTCATAAATAAAAATATCTAATAGTTTTTGATCATAATTATAAATTTCTTTAACAAACTCATCTTCATAACGGAAATGGATGTTATAAGGAAGCAGAAAGTGATATTCACCGCTCAGCTTAACTTTAAATTTTCTTAGTTTTCTTTTTATATAGTAAGAGGATGAATTATTAAGTGATAAACTTTCTCCACTTTGTTTCAAGATGTAATATTTTTTATCACTTGGGAGTTTTAATTTTTTAAGATATTTATCGAATATAATTGGAGTATTAAAAGCATAAATTGGATAAGAAAAAATAATTAAATCATATGGATTTAAATCAACTACTTCAGTTTCACTATCAATAGAAACTAAATCAGTTTCATATAAGATTTCTTTATTTAATCTATCTTTTATTAATGTAGCTAGGAAGTGAGTATTTCCAGTTCCACTAAAATATATAATTACTGCTTTTAACATAATTTCTTTTTCTTATAATCTTTCATTAATTTCTTTAGTTAATTCATAAACTCTTTTATTTAATTTTTTATTAAATAAATCTTTTTTAAGTTTATAAATACTAGGATAGCCATAACTACTAGCAAATCCTTTTGGGCCAACCCAATAGCCTTCTTTAATTTTATCTATTTCTAAAGCTAGAATCATTGGTAAACTTGCTTTTTTAGGAGACATAAAGACTAACTCCATAAGTTTAGGGACAAATAGATAAAACCAAGAAGGATAAGCGTTATTCTTTTTAGAGAATAGATTAGTTTTACTAATACCTGGATGAGTAAAAATAAGGTTTATATTATGAATGTCTTTTATAAATAAAAGACATTCCATTTTTAATCTTTTAGATAAAGCATATCTAGAAGTTTTATTTTTATATGAATTAAGATAGTTGATATAAGCATCAGGATTAGATAAAGAACTTAAATCTTTCTTTTTAATCTTTTTAGAGGAATAAGTAATGCTACTAACATCAACTATTTTTGAAGAAGGGAAATAAGCGATATATTTTTCAATAAAATAGACGGAATTAAAATAATTAACGATATATGTTTTTTCAATATTAGAAATATACTCTTCTTTTTGATGATAGATTCCACCTATATTAATAAAAGCATAAATATCGTTATATTTACTTAGCTTGTTAAGTGAGTTATCTAAAGAACATTTATCCAAAAAATCAAAATAAATAACTTCGATATGATTAGAGAATTTAGTTTCAAATTCTTCCTTTAGTTTTTCTCCTTCGTTTATGTTTCTAACTAAAAAGATTAAGTTATTTTTTAAATATGAAAGATAAAAAGCAACTTCTTTTCCAATTCCGCCAGTTGCTCCATTTAAAACTATTCTTTTTTCTTTTAAGTTTTTAATATTTTTATCAATCCATTTAAGATATTTATTTTCTTTCATAAACCATTTAAATTTTATCTAAATCGAGTAATTTTAACACTAATTAATTAAGTTTTTTTATTTATTTGATAAAATAAATAATAGTTTAAAAGGAGAATATAAATTCTTTTATGAAAAAATTAAAAATTAATATGCACGCAGGCGGATTAAAAATCGAAGGCCAAGGTGTTGGTGCTAACTTTTTTGAACAAGTAGATTTAGTCAAAAAAATTGATAGTTTAGATATAGATATTAATAATCATCACGTTAAAAGATTTGATATTAATCATTTTCATACAGTTAATCCAACCTTCTTTTTAAGAATGAAAAAGAAAAAGATTAATATTTGTTATGTCCATTTTATTCCAGATCCAAATGATGGAAGTTTAAAAATGCCTAAATGGATGTTTAAGATTTATAGACGGTATGTTTTTAAATTTTATAAAAAAACTGATGAAGCAATTGTTGTTAATCCTTATTACATCAATGATTTAGTAACAAAAGTAGGAATTGAAAAAGAAAAAGTAACTTATATTCCTAATTTTGTTAGTAATGAAAAGTTCCATTCTTTAGATAAAGAAACAATTGAAAAAGTAAAAGAAGAATTTAATATTCCTAAAGATAAATTTATTGTTTTAGGGGTTGGTCAAACTCAAACTCGTAAAGGGATTTTAGATTTTGCTAAAGTAGCTGAATCTAATCCTACTATTCAATTTATTTGGGCTGGTGGTTTTTCTTTTGGAAAATTGACTGATGGCTATGAAGAAATTAAAAAATTAATGGATAATCCTCCAGCTAATTTAAAATTCTTAGGTATTATTCCTAGAAATAGAATGAATGAAATATTTAATGTTTCAGATATGTTATTTTTACCATCTTATCAAGAACTTTTCCCAATGACTTTACTTGAATGTTTAAATGTAGAAAAACCATTTTTAGTTAGAGATTTAGATCTATATAAAGATATATTCCTTTCTAAATATTTAGTTGGTAATAATAATGAAGAATTTAGTGAATTAATTAATAAAATTAAAAATGACGATAACTTCAAAAATGAAGTTATCGGATATAGTAAAGAAATTAAAGATTTCTATAGTGAAGAACATGTTAAAAAGTTATGGGATGAATATTATCATCGAATTTATGATAAATATCCTGAAAAACATTAGTTAATAATATTAAAAAGGTATAGATATTATGATTTTTACGGATTTATTAGAAGATATTACTCAAATTACTCCATCTAGGAGTTTAAATTTATTTTATATTATCATCGATATTATCTTTTTATGTATTTTTACGATTCTTCTTTTATATAAAAAAAGATATGAAACATGTTTATTTGGACTATTTGGGGGAATCATTTATACAATTGTTGATTATGGTGGATTTTATCTTTTAGCTCATTCTAGAAGTATTTATATTGATGGAGTTTTAGCATCTAATTTCCAAACATTTTTAGTCCTTTTATGGATGAGTATGTCATATGGCTTTACTAATTTTGTATTTATTTGGCTTTGTATAGCTAAAGATAAATATTTAAAAGTTTGGCTTTCAATGATTGTTGGATGGTGGCTAATTGCTCCTTCAATTGCTAAACTTGGCGGAGAAGCAACTATTTTTACAACTAGAACCACTAATGAATACCATCATTATATGGGTATAGCGCTTGTTGTAAGTTATCTAATTTTAATAATTGTAATGTTTATTAAGAAAAAACAATTTGTTAATATCTTAACTTTAAATCTAATTGGAATTAGCGTCCAATTTGGATGGGAATTTGCTCTTTTAATTAACGGCATTAGACCATTAAATGAAATGTCTGTTCAAACAATTATTGTTAATTCAATTATGGAAACAAATTTAGGAATGCCACTTATTCTTCTTATCTTCTATAGTGTTAGAAAATACTTTAACGAAGATTTAAGTAAAACTGAAAATAACTCTTTAGATTTAGGTATTATTAAAAAAGAATTACAAGCAGAAGGTAATAATATATAATAAATAATAAAAAAATGCGATAAATATCGCATTTTTATTACTTATAATTTAATGGCGGAGTAAGAGAGGATCGAACTCTCGCCCCGGTTGCCCGAGCTACTTCCTTAGCAGGGAAGCCCCTTCACCACTTGGGTATTACTCCATCTATATTTAATATATTTTACCTTAAAGGCTTAATAATTATACTATAAGAATATTTAAATTACTATATAAATAAATTCCTACCCCGAGGGTAGGAATTTTATTCATATTCAATAGTAGAAGGTGGTTTAGATGTTACATCATATAGTATTCTATTAATTCCTTTAACTTCATTAACTATCCTAGAAGATATTTTAGCGATTATTTCATAATTCATCCTATAAAAGTCTGCAGTCATACCATCAATAGAAGTAACACATCTAATTGCTAAAGCATAAGAATAAGTTCTATTATCTCCCATAACTCCAACACTTTTAATATTAGTTAAAACTGTAAAATATTGCCAAATATCGTTAGTTAAATTATTCTTTTTAACTTCTTCTCTTAAAATATAATCCGCATCTTTAAGAATATCTAATTTTTCTTTAGTGATTTCTCCGATAACTCTAATTCCTAAGCCAGGTCCTGGGAAAGGTTGACGATATAAAAATTCTTTGTCTAAACCTAAAATAGTTCCCACTTCTCTTACTTGGTCTTTATATAAAGTTTTTAAAGGTTCAATTAAAGAAAATTTTAAATCTTTTGGTAAGCCTCCAACATTATGGTGAGATTTAATAACTTTTGAGATTCCACCTTTTCCTGATTCAACAATATCAGTATAAAGAGTGCCTTGAGCTAAAAATTCAACACCTTCCAAAGAGTTAGCAACTTCACTGAAACAATCAATAAATGTTTTACCAATGATTTTTCTTTTTGTTTCAGGATCTGTTACACCTTTTAATCTACTTAAAAATAATTCTGAATAATCTTTAATTAAAACATTTAAATGTAAATTATTAATAAATCTTTCTTCTAATTCTTCTTTTTCAAATTTTCTATTTAAACCATG
Source organism: uncultured bacterium (assembly GCA_949299395.1). GTDB lineage: Bacteria > Bacillota_I > Bacilli_A > RFN20 > CAG-826 > Onthovivens. The sequence continues at coordinate 22,276 of CASGAB010000015.1, forward strand.
ATCTATAAAAACTGGAATAAGTTGATTGCCAATTGCTTTATGAAGTAAAAGGGCACAAACCGCACTATCTACTCCGCCTGAAAGTCCTAATATAACTTTTTTATTTCCAACTTTTTCTTTAATTTCTTTAATTTGGTCTTCAATAAATGTGTCCATTTTATATTCTCTTTTTGCTCCACAAATATCGATGAAATTAAGGAAAATTTCTTTAGAAAATTCAGTGTTATTAACTTCAGGATGGAATAATAACCCAAACATATTTTCTTTATAAGAAAAACCAACTACTTCTTCATTTATATTTTTTGCAATTATTTTTAAGTCATCTTTAAGTTGGTCATCATTAAAAGAAACACTATCAGAATGAGACATCCAAACATTAAAGTTTTCTGGTAAATCTTTAAAAATCTTTGAAGTATTATCAACATTAATTAAACTTCTTCCATATTCACTATTTTTTGCTTTATTAATATTTCCTTTTAAAAAGAATGATAAAAGTTCCATCCCATAACAAATTCCTAAAATTGGAACATTAAGTTTTAATAATTCTTCATTAAAGGTAAGTGATTCATTAGAAACACTATCAAAACCACCACTTAAAATAATTCCTTTTAAATCTTCTATTTTTAAAGCTTCTTCATAAGAAAAGGTTGAAGGATATAAATAAGATTCAACATTTAAATCTCTTAATCTTCTAACAATTAACTCGTTATATTGGCTACCATAATCAATAACAATGATTTTATCCATATATTTTTTATTTCTCCTTTTTCTTATTTTTTTATAAAAGATCTTTTAAATTAGCAATTTCTTTAGAAACAGCACTTTCACTATATAAAGTTAAATTTGCAAGTTTTATTCCTGTTTTTATACCTTCATCTAAAGATTTTTCATTAATTAAAGAATGGAGTAATCCGGCAAAAAGAGCATCTCCACAGCCAGTGGTATTAACAATATTTTTTTGTTTTTCAATCTCTTTTCTTTTATTTATCCCATTATCTAAATATAAAATATCATCACTTCCTTGAGTAACAACAACATTTTTAATTCCTCTTTTATTAAATTCATCTAATATTTCAAAATCTTTTAATGAATCATTATTTAAAATAGCTTTTGCTTCATAAGCATTACATTTTAATAAATATATCTTAGATAAATAATTAATAAATTTAATTACTTTTGTTGAAGACACGGCTTCAACAATTATTTTTTTATTATTGAAGATATTAAATATATTTTTAATTATTGATTCATCTAAATTACCGTCAATTACTAAATAATCACAATTATCAATATAATTTCTATTAGTTAATATAAAATCTAATGTTAAATCAGAAAATATCGAGTTATCGGTTAACCCACAAATCATATCGTTATCATTATCATTTAAACATAGGTAGATTGCACTATTTTTATTAGTAGAAGGAAAGATAACACTTACATTATTATTTTCTAATTCTTCTTTATTATTAATCCCATATAAATCATTACCTAAAGTCGTAAAAAAAGTAATTTTATTTTTTAATAATCCTAAAGAATAAGAAACATTTCTCATTACTCCTCCAAAAGATATTTTTATTTCTCCAGGATTTTTATTTTTTAAAATAAACCTATCTTTACTTTTAGCAATAAAATCTATGGTGCTTGCTCCAATTAATACTACTTGTTTCATACTTATATATTTATATATATCAAATATATATACTCGTTGATTATAAATAAAATCTTATATAAAAATAAAGAGGGAAGACCAAGTTGGTCTTCCCTTTAGGGGTTTTTATCTACATAACTTAGACTTAAGTTAATAGATGGAAATTGGAAGATAATAATAACTTTAAAACATTAATATCAAAGTCTGCAGCAGATTTTAATTTTGTAATGTCAAATAAATCTGGAGTATCTCTATAATCTGTATTTACTACATAAGTATCAATATTTTGACCTGTTTTAACATTTAAAACTGGATATTTAACAACAAATTTAACACCATTTGCGAAGATAGTTTCCATATTAATATCATTAAAAGCCATCATTAAGAAACCAAAATTAGTATTAAAAGTTTTATCTTCAAGATTAATTGTATGAGACGAAGTTGAATCTAATTCAATTAATCCATCAAGTGATTTAGTTTTAATAACTGCTTTTGAGCCATTCTTTAATTCAATCTTTGCATCTTCGGTTGAAGTTATAAGTTTACTAACTGGATGATTAGCGGCATTTTTAACAAAGTTACCATTACGATCTTCATAACCTGAATTAAAATAATCTCTTTCCATTAAATTGATTTGAGAAGTTTGATTGATAGCAAGAGTTGCATTATTTACACTAATCTTACTTCCTGGATAGAAAATGTATTTGTTGTTAAGAGTTAAAGATGAATTTTCATTTAAGATAAATTCGAAATTAAATAATGGTAAGTTGAATAATTTTGAATCTAATGGATAGAAATTTGCACCAAATAATAAATCAAATAACGTATTAAATCCATCTGCAGCAGCTTCAAAATATTCGATTTCAACAGGTGCATTATTGTCAGTTACATCACCATTAAATTTGAGCTTTGTTTTTCCATCTTCAAAAGATTTAACAACAGGATGCTCTTCCTGATTACTAGCACGCGGTTCAAATAAACCTTGCTCAATTTCTCTAGAATCAGATTTCAAAATAGGGATAACCAATTTAGTTGGTTCAAAATCGTCTGTTCCTGCGAGAATAGCAGAAACAGCTGCTAAAACATCTGACTTATCCTTTAATTTTGGTGCAGTTAAAACTGCAACACCTTGATATGATGCTTCTTTTTCAAAATTAATATCATTTTGAATTCTTTCCAATGTGAAATTGTTGAAAGGGAATTGTTTTGCAAAGAAATCTTTTTTAATTTCTAGGAATAATTTTGGTTCGTTTTTCATAAGATCCTTTAAACTGGATCCAGCACTTAAAGCATCTTTTTGAAACATAGCACCATAAACAAGTAATGCAGAAGAATCAATTGAACCAAGAACAATAATATCTTGAGCCTCAGCAAAATTAGCCATTAAGGTAGTAACATAGCCTTGTAAACCTGGCCAATCATAAATATCCATTTTTTCATCAACATTAGATCCGGTATTAGCATTAATTTCACCAGTTCCATTAATCATTCCATAAACTGATAATGATGCATCTTTATTTAAGTTAATAGTTCCGTTATTTTCGATTTTTGCATAATCAGCTTTATTAAATTCACCATTAACACCAGTTACATAAATATCGCCATCAACTTCAAAATTTACACCACTTTCAATAACTAATGTTGAATAACGGTTTTCATTAGAATTGTCTACAACATTAATATCCCAATTATAACGGTCTGTATCTTTATCAAAATTTGTAATCATTTCTTCGTTTGAAGGAATGATTAAAGATAAATTTGCAGGAATATTAGTATTTTTATCAATCTTTGTTTCACCTTCTTTGAGTGTAAGATTGACATCGCCATCAATTTTTGAAGCAGCAGCTAAAGCATCTTCAAAATCACTAAACAAATATAAATCTTTTTTCGATTCTACTTTGTAATAATTAGGAATTTTATATCCATCGATTTTTGGAGATAATTTATTAAATCCTCCTATAGTAATCTCATTAGTAGCATCATAAATTTTTCCATTTTCATCTACATATTCAAAAACATTAATTTTTTTACCCTCTATTTCTATTTCGTGTGGAGGTAAAAAGATTTTTTTACCATCAAAATAAGATCTTGTTTTACCAGAAATATTAACTTCTTTAAATAAAGTTCCTTCCTCTAATTTACGATTCATTTCAACTAAATCTATAGGTTCATCAACATTGAATGTCCAATAATTGTTTTTAGTTGTACTTTCATCTCCTGCAAAAACAGCATTATTTACTTCGTCAATATTTTTATAAATATCTTCATTAATTTTTAAAGAAGAGAAATCAAATTCGCTTGTATATTTTATAGTAGCGCTTCTTGCTTTACTACTAACTGTTTCTTTAGCAAAAGAAATATCAAAGGTTGAATAATAACCATTTGTTGAAAGTAAAAATACTACTTTTGAGAAATTATTTGTAGTATCTGCTTCATTAGAAAAATAAGGTATACCATTTCCGTCAAATAATGCGAAATTAAGATTAACACTTAAACCTTGATCATAAGTATATGTAATAAAATCTGCTAAATATTCTTGAGTTTCATCAAGTTTAGCATCTTCTGCGGAGCCCCATCTAACATCGTTACGATTGTTATATTCAAGTAAGCTCCAAGTAGTAAAAATAGTTTGGACTTGTTTCATTTCAGCTTGTAACTTAGCTTTGTTAGCACTATCAGTCACACCAAAATAGGTGGCAACACTAACTCCCGCCAAAACAGCGATAACAGCGATAACTACAACAAGCTCTACTAACGTAAAAGCTTTAGTAATTATCTTCTTTATTTTTCTTTTCATCTGATACCCCCTAAATTAATAAATAGAAAAAATAAAAAAGTATAAATAAGAAAAGAAAATTAAATATTATTAACTAAAAAATATAAAAAATCTATTTATCAATTCTTATTTAATCACTCTACTTTATTTAAATTAATTTGCAAGATATTTATCATTGATTAACGACAAAGTTAGCACTATTTGTCACTTTAATGATAAATATCGTGACTAATTTACTTTAAATATTTTTAATTGACAAAATGTTGGCTATTGACAATAAAGAAACTATATTTTTTTATAAACTAAATAAGTATAATTTTAATAGCATGAAAAACAATATGTTTTTATCTAGAACTTATAGTGGGGATTTAGCTCCTAAAAGCACAAGATTTGTCTATTCTTTTGTTTCGACTTTTAGAGATGCCTTACTTCAATTTGTTTCTTTATTTTTACTTTTATATATCCAATTTGCTTCTCCATTAGGAAATGAAAGTTTAGAAAACTATGAAACAATGTATTTAATAATTACTATTGGCTTAGTATTTATTAAAGTTTTAAGCGGTTTACTTGCTCCAATTACTTCTTATTTAATAGATATCTCTATTTTAAAAATGGGTAAATTTAGACCATTTGTTCTTTTTGGAGCATTAATTTCAATTATCTTTTATTTTTTAATGTTTTTTACTCCAGGAAGTGGCTATTTATTTGTTTCTTTATTTTTAATATTTGTTTTACTTCAAGAAATAACTTATCAACTTAATGATATTGCTTTTTGGGGCTATCTTCCTACAATGACTAGTGATGAAACTAAAAGAGCTAATATCTTATCAATAATGAATACATTTATTGCAATAGGAAGTTATACAGTTTGTGCAATTTCACCAATTTTAACGACTGGAGATGCTAAAAAGAATTTAACAATTGTTGCGATAATTATCGGGGTTTTATATTTACTATCCCAAGTTATTTTTACTCTTTTCTTTATGAAAGAAAAAGAAGGGATCAATGTTAAAAAAGAAGGCTTAAAAATTAAAGACAGTTACACCCCTTTATTTAAAGATAAACAAGTTTTATTAATTATGATCTGTTTCCTTTTAATGTTTGCTTCTCAATTTATCATTATTGGAAATAGCGCTAACTATTTTTATTATAACTATGGCTATGGATCTTTTGATTCTATTCCGTTAGAAGGAGCTTCTTTAAGTGGAGGAGTAATGTCTTTTATCTTCTCTCTTATTTTTGGAGCCGGATCACTTTTAGCGATGTTTACTTTCCAATTTATTATTCGAAAATTTAAGAAAAAACATGTTTTATTTTTTGCGATGTGTTTGGTAATAATTGGTTATTTATACATGTTTTTCTTTGGTTTTAATAAAGGATATGAAGTTTCATTATTTATTGTTAGTTTCTTTGCCTTTTTTGGACAAGGTTTAATTTATATGATTTTTTCTTTAAATTGCACAAATGTTGTTGAGTATCATGAATATTATTATAAAAGTAGAAATGATTCTTCAATTGCTTCATATAAATTTATGGGTGTAAAAATTGCTAATGGCTTACAAACATTAATCCTCTATTTTTCATTATTTTTTGCTAATTTAATGCCTTTAAATAGTTCTATCTCCAATATTGAGTCAAGATTTAATATTGGAGATATTGATTTAGCTACTAAAAACGAACTTATTTTAAATGCTATTACAACTTATACTAATCTTTCTTCTTATCTATTTATATATAGAATAGGATTTGTTTTAGTTCCACTCATTCTTTTAGTATTAACATCTTTATTAACTATAACTAGAGTTAAAATAATGAATGAAGAATTTGATAAAAAGATTAAATTAGAATTAATGAATATTAAAAACTCCGATTAACATCGGAGTTTTTAATATTCATAAATAAAATAAATTTATTAATAAGCTTTAGCAAAATAAATAACATATTTTGCTTTTTTACCACATACTGGACATACTTCACTAAATGAAGTTTGATCAAAAGGCATACAGCGAGAAGTTGCATTAGTATCTTCTTTAATTTTGTTTTCACAAGCTTCATCGCCACACCACATCATTTTAGCGTAGCCTCCCTTATTAACAACTTCTTTAAGTTCTTCATAAGTATGAACTTCAGTAATATTATTTAAAAGATTTTTAAACGCTGCTTGATACATTTCTTCATGAATTTTCTTTAATAAACGAGAGACTTCTTCTTTAACGTTATCAATAGAAATAGTTTCTTTACTACCATCATTTCTTTTAGCGATAGTTAAAACATTATTTTGAATATCTCGAGGTCCAATTTCAATTCTTAAAGGAACACCTTTCATTTCATATTCTGAGAATTTCCATCCTGGAGTTTTGTCACTATCATCTAGTTTAACTCTTAAACCCATTTCTTTAAGTTCATTATAAACTTCATGACACTTTTTCATGACTCCTTCTTTAGCCATTTGAATAGGAACAATTGCAACTTGAATAGGTGCAACAAATGGAGGTAAAACGAGTCCATTATCATCACCATGAACCATAATAATTGCTCCAAGTAAACGAGTTGAAACACCCCAAGAAGTTTGATGAGGATGTTTGATTTTACCATCTTTATCTAAATATTGAACTCCAAAAGCTTTAGAGAAACCATCTCCAAAATAGTGAGTTGTACCACTTTGAAGTGCTTTTCCATCATGCATTAAAGCTTCAATTGAATAAGTTTCAACAGCTCCAGCAAATTTTTCTTTTTCTGTTTTCCTACCCTTAACAAAAGGAATAGCCAATAAATCTTTACCACATTTATCATAAATTTCGAGCATATTAAGTGCTTCTTCTCTAGCTTCAACTTCACTAGCATGCATTGTATGACCTTCTTGCCACAAGAATTCAGCACCTCTTAAAAATGGACGAGTTGTTTTTTCCCATCTTACAACGGAACACCATTGATTATATTTTTTAGGTAAATCACGATAAGAAGAAATAATATGAGCATAGTGATCTGTAAAAACACATTCACTAGTTGGACGAATAATTAATGGATCTTGAATTTCTTCTCCCCCACCTCTTGTAGCAACTAATGTTTCAGGAGCAAAACCTTCAATATGATCTTTTTCTTTTTGGAAAAGTGATGTAGGAATAACACAAGGCATATAAACATTTTCATGTCCAGTAGCCTTAAATTCTTTATCTAAATAGTTTTGAATATTTTCCCAAATTGCATAGCCATAAGGTCTATAAATAATAAAGCCTTTAGTGGATGTATAATCCATTAATTCAGCTTTTTTACAAACATCGGTATACCATTGAGCAAAATCTTCATCGCGAGATGTAATACTTTTATTTTTAATATCCATATTCGTTTTTCTCCTCTTTTTCTTTTTATTTATTCATATTTATTAACTTTTTAATAGTTTTTTTATCAAGTGGAGTAATCATTGAAGATAATTCTTGAATACAATCACTTGTAAAATATTGGATGCCCGAACGATATATTAATTCAATTTCATTGAAAGAACGAGCATTAATTTCAATAATTGGTTTTTTATAAGAAACAATTTTTTCTAAGAAGGCATGAGCACTAATAAAGCTTTTTGAATCAGCTTTAACGTTTTCTTCAAGTTCACAATCAACAAATAAAACATCAATTTGTTCAAATAATTCACGTTTTACATTGAATTCACCTTGTCTCATTAAAATTCCTATTTCATAGCCCTTAATTTGAGCATCTTTTATTTTTTCAATTACTTCATCCATCTCATCAATATCTAAGAATTCATTAATATCGATTAAAAAGACAATATGTGATTCTTTTAAATGAGAAACTCTTGCTGCTTGATCAAGTGAATCTTCTAATTCATCATAATCAATTGGAATAATGAGTTTAGAAAAATAGTTTTCTCTAGCATTAAAATATTGAGGAATTACTTCTTTCATACATAAAGAAATAACCCCTTTACATTGATTAAATTGTTTACCTGCTCTTTTTAAAGCATCTAAATTTTTAAAATTTTTATTTTTAATTTTAAAGTCACTATAGTAACCATAATTAATGATTCTATCGCCCTTTATTTGAACTATCGGTCGATAAAGCGCCTCAATTTGACGAGCAGCAATAACATTATTTAATTCTCTTCTTAAATTATCACTAGCATTTTTAAAGTTTTCTTCTTTTCTAAATAAACCATATTTAACGTTTTTCTCATAGTTTTCATCAATATATTGATATAAAGAGTTATACATTGAACCAAATGAATGAGATAAATCAGAAACAATTCCCCCAATTATTGTATAGTCATATGTTCTATTAAAACCAAAAGCTTCCATTGTAGCCATAATTGAATTAGAAATATCTTCTAATCTAACTCTAGTATCAGCAATAGTAATGAAATTGGAATCTAATATTCCAATTTCAAATGTATCAGGATTTTTAAAATAATATTGAAGAGTATTTTTATCAAATAATTTATATAAGTCGTTAAGAATTAAATAACAGAGTAAACTTTCATTATAAATTGATTCAACATCTTCTTTTTTAAAAAAACATATTAAATAAGAAGATCCTTTTGCAAAAAAACCATCTTCATAATTTTTCTTAACTTCTCCTAATTCATAAATTGTTTTTTTGCTTCTTCTTTTATTTTTAAATTCTGGAATAGGAAAATTAGATAATTGGAAAGTTTCTAAAAATACAACATCTTGATCTTTTTTAATATCAACAATTTTTATTGCAACTCTTCTTAAAATACTATTTGTTCTTAAATCAGTAATTGTAAATAAATCTACATTATCATAATCATATTTATCAAATAGATCACCATTATCGAGTTTATTTTTTAACCAAACCTTAACTTTATTTTGATCTTCACTAGAAAAACGTGCTAAAAAATCAACATATGTTTCTTCATCACTTCTTCCGAGTTCTCGAATATTATATTTTAAAACTTTTTGAGTTCTTAAATTGATTTCAAAATAATATGCTGAATGATAATCTTCATTATAATGTTTAGTATCTCTTTTTTTACTTAATTTAAAATAAAAAACACTACCTACAGCAAGGGCAGCTAATAAAATTAAGATAATTACAAAAAAGAGAGTAAAATCTGATACATCAATTGCTAAAATAGCGCCTTCCATAATTTAGTATTATATACTAAATTCACTAATTTTCAAAATTAAGAAAGGTTAATAAACTAACTTAAAAAGAAGACAAGAATAATGTAATATATTTATCGAAATTATTAATTAAAAGAAGGAGAAATACCCAAGAGGCTGAAGGGGTTGGTTTCGAAAACCAATAGGAGTTAACGCTCGCAGGGGTTCAAATCCCCTTTTCTCCGCCAAAAATAAAAATTATAGACACCATCGATAAAAATGGTGTTTTTTTATAATAAAAAGAGGTTAATTTGTTGTTTTAACCTCTTTTTATTTTATTTAATTGGTTTTCTAAAGAATTTACCATAAACTTGTTCTGTTGCAAGAGCATTAATAAAACAAGATGGATCAGCGGTTTTAGCAATTTTAATAACTCTTTTACGTTCGTTTTTTCTAATTGTAACCATAATAATATGGACTTCATTTCCAGTATAGCCACCTCTTCCATCAATAACGGTGCAGCCATGAGGGATATTTGCCATAATAACTTGCGCTAAATTAGCATCTTTAGAAGTAATTTGAAGAGATAACTTTTTATTAGAAATATTAATGGTATCAACAACTAATGTTGTTAAAATCATATAAACAAAAGTATAAAGGAAGATAATTGCTTGATGAGAAATGCTTACTGCAATAAAGTGAGTTCCGTCTACAAGTCCTCCATGACAACAAGATAAAATTGAATAAAGTAAAACAATCATGAAGTTAAATATCGCACTATAAATTCCAACTGCTGATGATTTTTTCTCACTAATATAATAAGCAATAATATCGATTCCACCACAAGTTGATTCAATTAAGTAACTTAGGGCTGTTGCTACTCCAGTACAAAGTCCAGCAAATAAAATTCTAGCGACTGGTTGATTATAAACTGCTTCACTAATTTCAGTAATAAAATCACCACTTCCGTTAGGTAAAATAATACCGAATATAGTAACGAATATAACATTAATTAAACTTAATGCTGCAAACTTTTTACCTAATTTAAAAAAGGCTAAAAGTAAAAGTGGAATATTAATAATAAAGTAAGCAATAAAGTTAGTAACATATTGATTAAATGGATCAATAATAAATTCTAATCCTATCAATTTAAAGATTTGTAAAACCGATTGAGAAAGTCCACTTGCTCCACTACTTGCTAAAGCTAAAATTGCTCCGTTTTCATAAATTAAAGAAGGATCACTAAAAGCTTGATAGTTTGGTTGAATAAAACATTTAAAACCAAAAGAAAAAATAATCGCACTTAAAGCCGTAACAATTATTGCATAAGACCAATTTAATGTTCCTTTTTGAACAGGATGATCATAAAAATAGTTAATAACTTTCTTTTTAAAACGGTTAACGTAATACATCGCCATTAATATAAACAAAAATACGCTTAAAAACAATAAAATATTTAAGAATTTTCTCTTCATTTTAGAAAAGTAATTTTGCTTAAAAAAATTCTATTATTTTTTAACCTCTTAGTTTATAATTTTATAGAAAATTTGATACCTTATACCTATGGTATAAAGAAACATTTTAGACTTGTTTAAAAGTTAATATAATGGTATCTTATTATTTGCGTTTAATTTAATTATTATTATTTTGAGGATTATACACGATGAATATTTTAAAGAAAATTGGAACTCCATTTATTGCAATTTGGAGATGGATTAAAGAAACCGCTTGGGTTCAACCTCTCTTAATTGTTGGTATTATATTTGCTATTATTTTCTCAATTCCATCAATTACTAGTGGAATTCAAGGATTAATCAATCAAACTGAAAGTGATATTGTTTATTTCCAAAAAAATCAATTATCTCTTGAAGGTTCAAAACTTGGTGAAGAAAATAGTGAAGCAAATGTCTTCTTCGATAAGTTTGTTGAAGCTCAAGGTGAATGGGAAAATGGAAATAAAGAAGGTGCTAGAGAAATCTTAAAAGATTATTCTAATGGCGGAGATAAATTCTTCCTCTTCTTCGTTCAAGAAGATTGTGCTGGATGTACATCACTTAAAGAAGGCAGTGAATATTTAGAAAAGAACTGGTCAACATATGTTACTGATGAAAACGAAGCAAAATTTGCTTATCAATCAATTATCGTTGATCAAGAAATCGATGATCAATATTATGAAGATGAAAATAAACATCCTATTGATGATTTAGTTACTTATGATAATTATCTTGCATTCTATCGTATCGTTATGAGTAACGTTCAAAATACAAGATATTATATTAATGTTGGCATTAGAGATGGTTCAAGTGGACAAAATACAATTTATACTAATACTGAATCATTAATTGATACTGCAGATCTTCAAACTCCAACAATCATGTTATTAGATTTAACAGATACAAATGAAACATCATACATGATAACTGAAGTCTTCTATACAAGTGATGCTACTTTCTCAAGTGCTGCTGATGTTTATACTAAAGCATCATTTATAGCAGATGCTTGGACTTACGATAATATCTTTGGTAAAGATTATCGTTAATATTATATGTAATATATAAAACCTCGATTCTATCGAGGTTTTTTAATATTAAAATAATAAACAAGATAGCAATTGTTCTTTAACAAATGATGTGAAACAAAATCGATAAAAATAAAAAGGGTAGCTGATATAATGTTTTTACCACAAAACAAGGAGGCTACCTATGTTAAATATTTTAACATTAAACGACACAAAAGTATCAAGCGATTTATAAACAAGACAGAAAGCTGTAAAAGCTAGATGCATTAATAAACGGAGTGTTAAAAAGACATGTTCTTACTATCATTGTTCCATTATCTTCGCTGTGAATA
>CASGAB010000016.1 GCA_949299395.1 uncultured bacterium
ATTTTAAAACCACATCAATCTTGAATTCATACGAATATTTAGCCATTATAAAACCCCTTTCCCAGACTTGGAAAGTCTAGAGAAAGGGGTACAATTTTTTCTGGAGCAGGTGACGGGAATCGAACCCGCGTAATCAGCTTGGAAGGCTGATGCTCTACCATTAAACTACACCTGCGTGCCTAAATAATATATCATTACACTCTTTTTAAATCAAGAAATAAAAAGCCCTTTCTATAAAAGAAAAGGCTTTTTTTAGTTAATTTATTAATTATGCATTTTCAACTAATGCTAAAAGAGCATCTTTATCCATATAGCCACTAACTACTTTTCTATTTTCGCCGTTTTTAAAAACAACTAAAGTAGGGACAACTGTAATATGGAAATCACCAGCTAATTCACCAAATTTATCAACATCGACTTTAACAACAGTAATATCTTCGTGTTCATCAGCTAAATCTTCGAGTTCAGGTGTAAGCATTTTGCATGGTCCACACCAAGTAGCAAAGAAATCAACTAAAACTTTATCTTTTTGAATAAGTTCTTTTAAATCAGCAGCATTTTCTAAATGAATTAACATTATTTTTCCTCCTTAATTTATCTAAAAAATAAATGTAAATATCAAAAATATTATTACGATATGTAAAGGATAATATAAATAGAAAAAATATTGTAGTGATTTGCTCTCATAAGTTTTTTTGTGATTATAAAAAAGTATAAAGATGCTTGCTAATATAATATAAGTTGTTAAAGCATTAGCTACTCCTAAAGAAAAATCAGTATAAGTTAAAGCATAACTAATTAATGTAAAAAGACAGATAATAATCGAAAAAATTCCGTTTTTACTAAAATAATAAGAAGGAGTTTCTTTAAACGATGGATCAATCGAATCAACCTTTTTATCATAAAGATAATAAAAAAGAATTACGCATAAAAACATTAATAATCCATATAAAGAATACTGAGGGAATAATCCTCCTAAAACTTTATAAAGAGTTATATCTAAACTTATGACATCTATTTTTATTAAATAAGTAAGAATGAAAAAACCTAAGATTGGAATAAAAAATAGCAAGTTTATCTTATTTTTTGATTTTAAAATAATATAGATAAGAACAAATAAAGCTAGATCTATAAAGATATTTCCAAACCTAAAAATATTATAAGAATTGTTCATATCTATAAATGAAAAAGAGATAATAGAAACAAAAATTATTGCAGCCATTATTAATAATCGAAATAAATATTTTTTATGCGATTTAGTAAAAATCAATCCTTCAACTAATAAAAATAAAAAGATAGGAAAAGCTAATGCTCCAATTAAAGTTAAAATAAGTGAAGCAATTTCATTAATGCTAGTTAAAAATAATCCAACATGAGAAAGAGTCATTAAAATTATTGCGATTATTTTTAAAGTTAAATTATTGATAAATAATGGTCTTTTTTTCATTTTTTTAAAATAACATTGAAGCTAACATAGACATTAAAATTGAGAAAGTATTATTAAAAATATGAGCAACAGTAGCAGTTGCAAAGCCTTCTTTTTGATAGAAATAACAAAGTAATAAACCTGAAACTAAATAGTTTGGAAGGTTAGTAAATTCAATAATTATCGATTGAGTGTTTCCGCTAAGTAAGGCCGTAAAATCAAAATGTAAGAATCCAAAGATTATAGCAGTTAAAATATATCCCCAAAGTGAACCTAATTTTTTAGTAACCGCAGAAAATAAACCAACTCTATAAGTAATTTCTTCAACAATCGGACCAACAAAACCAAAAACAATTAATGATAAAATTGGAAAACCCATTGTAATAGAATCAATTCCTGCTTCATTATTATTAACTGAATCAATTTGAGCAATCGCATACATTAACATCGAAACAAAAGAAGAAATAATCACTAAGGCTAAGCCATAAGAAATACCGTATAAATATGATCTTTTATTTTTAAATCCTTCAATAAATTTAACGATATCATTGCTATTTATTAATAAAATTATTCCACCAAAACTAACAAAATAAGTTCCAAAATTTAATAAAGCGACCCCAGAATTTGATATCAATGTTAAATAGGTATTTGAAAAATTTAAGATTAAAGAAAGGATGACAGAAATTATTTGTAAACCTAAAAATCCAAAGAAAAATAATCCGAGATTTTTAAAATTAGCTAAATAAATTTCTTGTCTAGTAAAACGGAAGAAATTTGGTTTAACTGGTTCAGCATTTTCCTCTTTTTTATCTTCTTTTACTTCAGCTTCAATGATTTCTTCTTGTTTATATCCACAATATGGGCAAGTAGTTAAATCACTATCTATTAGTAAGCCACATTTTTGACACTTTCTTTTCTCATTCATACGTTAAATTATATTATAATTTATGTGATTTATGAATTATACGATTAAAGAATTAACAATAAGTGAAATTGAGGTCGAAAAATCTCACTTTTTTGGATATTTATTTCCTTGTTCAACTTTAGAGGAATTTAATAAGGTTTTAGATAAGATTAAAAGTGAAAATATTAAGGCTCGTCATTTTTGTTATGCCTATATCATAGGAAACGATAAAAGAGGTAATGATGATGGTGAACCAAAAGGTAGTGCCGGTCTTCCCCTACTTAATTCTTTAATTAAAAATGAATTATCAAATTGTGCGATAGTTGTCGTACGTTTTTTTGGTGGTACACTTTTAGGAAGTGGTCGACTTTTAAGAACTTATGTACGTTCATTTGAAGAAACTTTTTTACTTGCTAAAAAGGTCCAATTAATTGAAATGAAAAAATTTGAAGTCTCACTATCTTATGAGTTTCATGATATCTTTAAAAATTATTTAAAAAACAATCATTTTGATGTGTTAAACACCTCTTTTAATGATACAATTATTATTAGTTTTATAGCGCCAGTTTCTTTTATAAAAGAAACTATGCTTGATAAATTCAATTTAAAAGTAAAAGTTTTAAACGAAGAAAGTTATACATATAGAAAGGATGTTGAATAATTATGGCTGAATGTAATCACGATTGCGAACATTGCGCTGAAAATTGCGAATTAAGAATTCAAAAATTAGAAACTAACCCTTTAAATAAAATCAAACATGTTATTGGTGTTATTTCAGGAAAAGGAGGTGTTGGTAAATCATTTGTTACTTCTTTAATTGCTTCCGAATTAAATAAAAAAGGATATAAAGTTGGTATTTTAGATGGTGATATTACTGGTCCATCTATTCCAAAAGCTTTTAATGTCCATGGTCAATTAGAAGGTGATGGCCACTCTTTAATTTTCCCTTTTATTACAAAATCAAATATTAAAATGGTTTCATCAAACCTTTTATTATCAAATGAAACAGATCCAATTATTTGGAGAGGAACCCTTATTTCATCATTATTATCACAATTTTATGTTGATGTTTTATGGGGTGAATTGGACTATTTATTAATCGATATGCCTCCAGGAACAGGAGATGTTACTTTAACTGCTTTCCAATCCATTCCTTTAGATGGAATTGTTGTTGTTACAACTCCACAAGATTTAGTTTCATTAATTGTTAAAAAAGCGATTAATATGGCTAAAATGATGAATATTAATATTTTAGGTGTTGTTGAAAACATGAGTTATGTTGAATGTCCAAATTGTAATGAAAGAATTAATATTTTTGGATCAAGTAATATCAATGAAGTTGCAAAAGAAGAAAATGTAAAACTTTTAGCACAATTACCACTTGTTGGTGAAAACGCTAGAAGTGTTGATAATGGAAGCGTTGAAGATATCACAATTAAAGAAATTGATCCTGTAATTGATGAAATTATTAACGCATTAGGTGAATAAAATATGATTAAAGTCGAAGAATTTAAAAGCAGAAGAGAAAGACTTATCGATAGAATGAGTGATGATTCTATCATGATTCTTTTTGCTGGAGTTTCAAAAGCTTGTAGTGCTGATGAAGATTTTGAATTTGTTGTTAATAGAAATTTCTTATATTTAACAAATGTTGAACAAGATGCTTCAATTTTAGTTTTAACTAAAACCGGTGGCTTAGTTCAACAAACCTTATATGTCCATGAATATAATGAATTATATGAAAAACGGATTGGAAGAAGACTCACTTTAGATGAAGCAAAAGCTTTAAGTGGAATTGAAAATTGTTTATATATCAATCAATTTGAATCAGATTTATCATTACTTTTTGATAACAATTCAATTAAAAATGTTTATATCGATTTAGACAGAGAATTAAAAATTGATAGTAAAAAATCTACTAAAGATTTTGCTAATGAAATCAAAGAAAAACATAATGAAGTTGAAATTAAAAACGCTTATAACGAAGTTCTTTCTTTAAGAATGGTTAAAAGTGAAGCTGAAGTTGATGAATTAAGAGAAGCTATTAAAAAAACAAAATTAGGTTTAGATACTTTAATTAAAGCTCTTAAACCTGGTAAAAAAGAATATCAAATGGCTGCACTTTTTTATTACACTATCCAAGATTTAGATAAGAGTGAATTATCTTTTCCAACAATTGTTTCAGCTGGAGTTAATGCAACTTGTTTACATTACACAGAAGCAAAAGATGAACTTAAAGATGGTGATTTAATTCTTTTTGATTTAGGAAGTAGACATAATACATATTGTGCTGATATTTCTAGAACTTATCCAATTAATGGTAAATTTTCACCATTACAAAAGAAGATTTATGAAATAGTTTTAGAATGTAACAAAATGGTTATTAAAGAAGCAAAACCCGGTGTTACATTAGGTGAATTAAATAATAAAGTTATCGATTTCTTATCTGATGGCTGTTTAAAATCAGGATTAATTAAAGAAAAAGAAGAAATCAAAAACTATTATTTCCACAGTATTTCACACCATATTGGTTTAGATACTCATGACCCAGTTGCTCTTTATGGCAACCAAAAAAGAATGGATATTGCTTTAGAAGAAGGACACGTTATTAGTAATGAACCTGGTTTATATTTTAAAGATTTAAAAATCGGTGTAAGAATTGAAGATGATTTATTAATTACTAAAAACGGTTGTATTAACCTTTCTGAAGATATTATTAAAGAAGTTGAAGATATTGAAGAAGCTTTTAAAAGGAGATAAAAACTATGAAATATCAATGTACAGTTTGCGGCCAAATTATCGATAAAAATGACGTTTGCCCAATTTGTGGTAGTGATTCAGATAAAATTTTTGAAATTGCTGATGAACAAAATCCAACTATGTATCGTTGCCTTTCTTGTGGTAGAGTTTTTGAAAATAAAGATGTCTGTCCTTTTTGTGGCGGAGAAGAACTCTACGATTTAACAAACGATAAAATTTTTGATCGTAATGAAAAGAAAAAAGAAGAAGAACCTGTTATTGTTGAAGAAGAGCCTATCGATTTATTTAGCCAAAATTTAAATGAAGAAGAAACATTTGAAGATAAAACTGTAGATATTTCAAAAGTTACAATTCCTGAAGAAAAAGAAGAATTTCATGAAGAAATAGTTGAAGAAGATGAATCTTCATTAATTCAAGATGATGATTATGAAAACGGCGATATCATCGTCCATGAAGCTGAAAGAAATGATGAAAAAGAAGACGTTTCTTTATTTGGTGAAGAAGAAAATACTGAAACATTATTAGATGAAACAATTTCTAATGAAGAAATCGAAGAGAGTGATCCTTTTGAAGATCTTAAATTAGAAGTTGAAGAAGAAAAGGAAGAAGAACCTCAAGAAAAGGTTGAAGAAGAAACTCCTTTAGATGATTTATCTTTTACAGAAGATGAAGTCGAAGAAGAAGTTAAAGAAGAAATTTTTGAAGAACCAACTATTGAAGAAGAACCAGTTATCGAAGAAGAAACTGAGGAAGAAGTTGAATTAGATACTCATGTTGAAGAAGAACCTATTGAAACTGATGATGAAATAGATGTTTTAAAAGAAAGAAGAAATAAAATTATCGATCAAATTATCATTTCTTCACTAAGTAAAAATAAAGATGAATTAGATTTATCACGCCTTTCGACTGTTGATGCTTTAATTTTAAATGAAGTCTTTGATGAAACTAATAAAGTTAATGATTTATCAAGCGATGATTTAGTCACTTTATTTAAAGAAAAATATGCTTTAGATAAAGAAATCTTTGAAAAAGAAAAGACTCCAATTAATGGATATTTAGTTTTCAAAGATGAAGAATTATTAAAAGAAATCGAAAAAGGTAATAAATAAATGATTAAAAATATTATTTTTGATTTTAATGGAACTATTTTAGATGATGCTTATCTTTGCTATAGTTGCGAAAAAAATCTAATAGGTAATCCACCTAATTTTAAAGATTTTACCTTCGATATTTATCGAGATATTTTTTGTCATCCAATTACTGATTATTATGATATTTTGGGTTTAACTGATGAAGAATATCATTTTGATGAATTAAATAAAAACTTTTTTGATCAATATCAAGAAAGATATAAAGATGAAGTAAAACTTTTTGATGGCGTAAAAGAAACTTTAACCTATTTTAAAAATAAAGGTTATAGATTATTTATTTTATCGGCTACTGAAATCAATTTACTTAAAGAACAATTAGAATTTTTAGGTATTTTACATTATTTTGATGATTTAATTGCTTCAACAAAAAAAGATTCTCAAGGTAAAAAAGAATACGGCAAAGTTTTTGTTGATAAATATGGTTTAAATAAAGAAAATTCAATTCTAATTGGTGATACAACTCATGACTTTGAAACTGCAGAACATTTAAATGTTAATGTTTTACTTTTTGATCAAGGTCATAATTCTAAAAAACAATTAGAAAAATTAAATGCACCAATTGTTAGTTCTTATTTAGAAATAAGAAATTATGTTGAGGATTTAAATAAGTAGTTATGGCAAAGAATAATAAGAAAAAGAAAGATTTTCATCCTCGATTTTTTCTAGTTCTTTTAGCTTTTTTAGTTGAAACGGGATTATTAGTTTTAGTCTTGTTTCTTTTAATTAACTTTAGAGCTGCGGCAACTTATTATCTTATTCCAATTGGAATCTTATTTGCTCTTAATTTCATTTTAGGAATTTTTGTTGCTAATACTAAAGTTCCAATTGATTTTAAACTTTCCTGGGTTGTTATTATTTTAATTCTTCCGTTTTTTGGAGCAGTTTTATATCTTCTTTTTGGTCATAAAATCACTACAAAAAGAAGAAAGAAATTAATGAATAATAAAATTAAACAATTCTTAAAAGAATATAAATATGATGATTCAGAGGTTTTAACCGATTTAAATAGTGAAAATAATGAAGCTTATTTAATCTCAAAATATTTAAATTATTGCGGATATTCTTTATATGAAAATAGTAATTTTACTTATTTTGAAAGTGGTGAAAAAGGTTTTCCAACTATTCTTGAAGAACTTAAAAAAGCGAAGAAATTCATCTTTTTAGAATATTTTATTATTGAAGAAGGTGTTTTATTTAATCAAATTTATGAAATATTAAAAGAAAAAGTAAAAGAAGGAGTCAAAGTTATTTTACTTTATGATGATTTTGGAACATCAATGAAAATTCCTACCTCTTATTATAAAAAGGTTAGAAAAGATGGAATTATTTGTTATAGATTTAATAAAATCACTCCGACAATTAATATCCGTCAAAACTCTAGAGATCATAAAAAGATTATCGTTATTGATGGAGTTACCGGCTTTACTGGAGGAAGTAATTTAGCTGATGAATACATCAATTTAACTCATCGATTTGGCTATTGGAAAGATAACTTTTTAATGGTTAAAAGTAATGCAGTTGATGGATTAACTCTTCCTTTTATTGCATCTTATACATTTGCTTCAAGAAAAAGCGATTTAGTTGTTGAAGATTATTTATATGAAAAGAATAAGGATTTAGTAGAAGGTCTTATTACTCCAAATGGATTTATTCAACCATTTACTGATATTCCATATGATGATGAAGATATTTCTAAAAATGTTTATTTAAGAATGATAAATAGCGCAAAAAAATATATTTATCTTTCTACTCCATATTTAGTTCCAGATGATGATTTAATTAAAGCGATTAATAATGCTGCTAAATGCGGAGTTCAAGTAGTTATTATTACTCCCGGAATCCCTGATAAAAAGTTAGTTTATCAAGTTACTAAATCTTATTATTCAGAATTTTTAGCTAAAGGCGTTAAAATTTATGAATTTACTCCAGGATTTAATCATGAAAAATTAATGATTGTCGATGGAAAAATGGCTTTAAGCGGAACAATTAATTTTGATTATCGTTCACTTTATTTACATTTTGAAGATGGTATATTTGTTTCGGAAAGCTCTGAAATTGAAAAAATGGAAAAATCTTTCTTAGAAATGAAAGAAAAGAGTGCTCGACAAGATATTAATAAATATATTAATACTCCATTATTTAAAAGATGGCTTTGGGCCTTACTTAGAATTGTTGCTCCATTAATTTAAAAAAGTAGCACGATTGTGCTACTTTTTATTTATTTTCTCCTTCTAAGATTCTCATTTTAGCTTCATATTTTTTTCTTTCAGCATCATTAAGAATTTTCTTTCTCATACGATATGATTTAGGAGTAATTTCAACAAGTTCATCCATATTGATATAGTCTAAACATGCTTCTAAAGTTAATTTACGAGGTGTTTTTAAAACAACTGTTTGATCTTTATTAGATGAACGTTGGTTAGTTAAGTTTTTAGTTTGACAGACGTTAACACTTAAATCAGTATCGTATTTATTTTCTCCAACAATCATGCCTTCATAAATTTCTGCACCTGGAGCAATAAACATAACTCCTCTATCTTCAACGTGTTGAAGAGCATAAGGAGTTGCTTGTCCACTAGAAGTAGCAACTAAAACACCAATTTGTCTTTCGCCAATCTTACCTTTTGAAACTTCACGATATTCTTTATAAGTATGAGCAATAATTCCATAACCTCTTGTTAAAGTTAAGAAATTAGTAACAAATCCGATTAAACCTCTTGAAGGGATGATGTAATTAATTTTGGTATTAACATCGTTAGCATCCATATTAATTAATTCAGCATCTCTTTCACCTAAAGAAGTCATAATATCACCAACATATTCATTTGGAACTTCAATAGATAAATCTTCATATGGTTCCATTTTGACTCCATCAACTTCTTTAATAATAACTTGAGGACGAGAAACTTCGATTTCAAAGCCTTCTCTTCTCATGTTTTCAATTAAAATACCTAAATGGAGTTCGCCTCTTCCTGAAACAATCCAACTTTCTTTATTTGGAACTCTACTAACCTTTAAAGAAACGTCTTTTTCTTTTTCTTTATATAAGCGATCTTCAATTTGTCTAGCGGTTAAGAATTTTCCATCTTTTCCAGCAAAAGGAGATGTATTTGTACCAAAAGTCATTTGTAATGTTGGTTCATCAATATGTAAAAGTGGAAGTGGTTCAACATTATTTAAAGCACAGATAGTTTCACCAACGTTAATATCAGCTAAACCAGCAAATGCAACAATATCACCTGCTTGAGATTCTTCAATTTCAATTCTTTTTAAACCTTGATAACCAAAGAGTTTTAAGATTTTAAAATTAACAACGCTTCCATCACTTCTTGAACAAGAAACTTGTTCTCCAACCTTAATTTTTCCTCTTTGAATACGGCCAATACCCATTCTTCCAACATAATCGTTATAATCGAGTAATGCTGCTTGAACTTGTAAAGGACCTTCAATATTAACAGGAGGTTCTGGAATTTCATCAATAATTAAATCGAAAATTGCATCCATTCCTTCTTTTTGGCTTGACAAACTTGGATCTAAAGAAGAAGTTCCATTTAATGCGCTAGTATAAGCGACTTTAAAATCTAAGAAATCTTCTGGAGCATCAAGTTCCATGAAAAGTTGTAAGACTTCGTCAACTGCTTTAGCGGGATTTGCATTTGGTCTATCAACTTTATTAATAATAACAACCGGTTTAACGTGTGCTTCTAATGCTTTTTTTAAGACGAATCTTGTTTGAGGCATCGTTCCTTCAAAAGCATCAACTAAAAGTAAGCAACCATCGACCATGTGCATGATTCTTTCTACTTCACCACCAAAATCAGCATGGCCAGGAGTATCTAAAATATTAATTTTATAGTCTTTATATTTAACGGAGGTAGTCTTAGCTAAAATTGTAATTCCTCTTTCTCTTTCAATATCGTTACTATCCATAGCACGATCTTCGATTTTTTCATTATCTCTTAAGGTTGAAGAGTATTTTAAAAGTTGGTTAACAAGTGTTGTTTTACCATGGTCAACGTGAGCAATAATGGCAACATTTCTTAGCTTCATTTCGTTTTTTCCTCCCTTATTCCATTAAACCTTATCTAATATACACTTATTTATTTTATAAATAAATAATTTTTAGTGATTTTTCACCCTTTTATATTGAAAAATAAGTTTAAAAAATAATAGAATAACAGCGTATGAGAACTAATGGTATTTTAATGGCACTTTCATCACTTCCTAGTGATAGTGGTATTGGTGATTTATATAAAAGTGCTTATGAGTTTATTGATCTTTTAAGTGAAGCAGGTATTAAAATTTGGCAATTATTACCTTTAAATCCTGTTGGATATGCTGCATCTCCTTATCAAAGTGAATGTGGAGAAGCAATTGATCCAATCTATATTTCTTTAGATTATTTAAAAGAACACAAATATATTAAAGATTATGAAAAATTTAGTGAAAAACCTCTTGATAGAGTCGATTTTGATAAGGTTTTAGCATATAAAGAAGTTTATTTTAAAGAAGCATTCAAAAAACAAAAAGATACTGAAACAAAAGAATTCAAAGACTTCTTAAAGAAAAATTCTTGGTGCTATGACTATGCTTTATTCCACACTTTATTTGTAAAAAATAAATATTTAGATTGGAATAAATGGGACGAAAAAGAAAGATATGCTGCATATAATTACAATAAATTTGATGATTCACCATATAAAAAAGAAATTTTATATATCGAATGGTTACAATTTATTGCTTATAAAGAATTCATGCTTTTAAGAGAATATGCTCATAGTAAAAATGTCCAATTAATGGGCGATATTCCATTTTATGTTGGATTTAACTCTTCAGATTGTTGGGCAAATCAAGATGATTTCTTATTAGGAAAAGATGATTATCCAACTCATATTGCCGGCGTTCCACCAGATTATTTCTCAGAAGTCGGTCAAAGATGGGGCAATCCAATTTATGACTGGGATTTTATTAAAGAAGATAATTATGATTTCTGGTATAAAAGAATTTTAGCTGCAAAAAATTTATATGATATTTTAAGAATCGATCATTTTAGAGCTTTTGATACTTACTATATGATTCCTTCTCAATATCAAGATGCAAAAATTGGAACTTGGAAAGAAGCTCCAGGCGATGAATTCTTTTCATTCTTAAAAGATAAAAAGGTTGATTTACCAATCGTTGCTGAAGATTTAGGTGATTTATTCCCTTCAGTTTTAGAATTAAGAGATAAATATAATCTCCCTGGGATGAACGTTTTAGAATTTACTCTTTTAGATAAGAGTATTGAAATTATTGAAAACCAAGTTTTATATACTGGAACTCATGATAATGATACTCTTGAAGGATGGTATTCATCTTTAAGTGAAGAAGATAAAACACTTTTAGATATTGTTATGAGATATAAGAAGATGGAAGGAACAGATTTTAGCGATAAAATCCTAAATTATGCTTTTGCTAGTGTTGCAAAATATTTAATTATTCCTACACAAGATTATTTAAATTTACCAACATTCTATAGAATGAATACTCCAGGAACTTGTGGAGCTCCTGATTGGCAATTTAGACTTAAAAGCTATGATGAATTCAAAGCAAGAATTCCTTATATTAAAGCTTTAGTTACAAAATATAACCGTTAAAAATGATAAATATTGGTCTTATTTCGCTTGGATGTAGTAAAAATACAGTTGATAGCGAAGCTATTTTAGCGCTTTTTAAAAAAGATGAATTTAAAATTGTAAATAAACTTGATGAGTGTGACTGTATTATAATCAACACTTGTGGTTTTATTTTGGATGCTAAACAAGAAGCAATCGAAACTATTTTAGAAGCTTTAAAATATGAAAAAGCAAAAATAGTTGTTTGTGGTTGTTTAGTTGAAAGATATTTAGATGAATTAAAAGAAGAAATTCCTGAAGTAAGTTTATGGATTCCTTTTAAAGATTATCCTCGCTTTGCTTCTTTAGTTTCTTCTCTTTTTAATATTGAAAATAGTTCTGATTTTGATATTTTTAATCGTGTTTTATCAACCAAACCTTATACTGCATTTTTAAAAATTAGTGAAGGATGTTCAAATTTTTGTGGATTCTGTGCTATTCCTTATATAAGAGGAAGATTCCACTCTTTTGACTTTAATTCTTTAATTGATGAAGCAAAAGAATTAGCAAAAAGTGGAGTTAAAGAATTAGTTGTTGTTTCTCAAGATACTGGAAGATATGGTACAGATTTTAAAGATAAAAATATCAATCTTTTAACTCTTTTAAAAGAATTAGTTAAGATCGATGGAATCGAATTTATTCGCCTTTTATATCTTTATCCAGAAGAAGTAAGTGATGAACTTATTGAATTTATTAATAACGAACCTAAAATGACTCACTATTTTGATATACCTATTCAACATGTTTCTAATAAAATCTTAAAACTCATGAATAGAAGAGACACAAAAGAGTCGATTGAAAATTTATTTAATAGAATTAAAGAAAAGGTTAAAGATCCAATTTTTAGAACAACAATTATTGTTGGATATCCTTATGAAACCGAAGAAGATATTGAAGAATTAAAGAATTTTATCGATAAATATCATTTCAATCATCTTGGAGTTTTTACTTATTCAAAAGAAGAAGGAACTTATGGTGCTAAACTTGATAACCAAGTTGATGAAGAAGTTAAAGTTGAGAGAAAAGAAGAAATTATGCAACATCAAGCATCAATTTCTTATATCGAAAATAAAAAAATGATTGGCAAAACTTTTAAAGCCATCATAACTGACAAAATTAATAATATCGAGTATAATGTTAGATGTGGATATAATGCTCCTGATGAAATTGATGGAAATATTATATTAAAAACTGAAAAAGCCCATAACGAAGGTGATATTTTAAATATTAGAATTACGCACGCCTTTGTTTATGACTTATTTGCAGAAGAAATTTAAGAGGTATTTTTATGGTTAAATGGTTTAACGAACAAGATAAAATTATTCGAATTGTTTTACTCATTCCTTTTTGGGGATGGTTAGTTTCAGCTTTATATAGAATTTTGCTTTATGTTGAAGGTGATAAAAAATCGACTGTTACTTTAGTAATTGGTGTTTTATGCTTATTACCTTTTTTACTAGTTGGTTTAGTTTTTTCAATTATTGATTTAATTACAACCGCAACAGCAGATAAAATTACTTTTTTAGCCGAGTAATTTTATGAATCCTATATTATTAATTGCAATTTTTTTAATTTTGCCGGCTATTGCAACAACATTAGGAAGTTCAGTAGTATATTTTTTTAAGTGCAAATCTTTAAATCCAAAGATTGAAAAGATTTTTAATGGTTTTGCTGCTGGAGTTATGTTTGCAGCGTCAGTTTTTGGGCTTATTATTCCATCAATGGAAACACCAATTGATTATATGTCTCCAATTGTTGTTACTATAATCGGTATATTATTAGGTGTTGCTTTACTTTTATTAATTGATCACGTTATTCCTCATATTCATGGAGATAATGAAGAAGAAGGACCTAAAACTGAGAAAGTTTCTCGTGCTAATAAATTATTTTTAGCGATAACTATCCATAATATTCCTGAAGGATTATCAGTTGGTGTAGCACTCGGTGTTGCTTTTAGTTTGTTTACTAATCAAGGTGGAGATATTTTTACTGTAATGTCGCAAGCAATGGTTCTTTCTATTGCTATTGCTATACAAAATATTCCAGAAGGAGCCGCAACAGTTTTACCTTTAAAAGAATCAACTAATTCATCTCATAAAGCTTTTGGATACGGAGTATTAAGTGGAATAATTGAACCTTTAGCTGGTTTAGTCGGTTTATTTTTAGCATTTTATATCGAAATTTTAATGCCTTGGGCATTAGCTTTTGCTGCTGGATGTATGATTTATGTTACTGTTGAAGATTTAATTCCTAATGCAGTAAAAGGAGAACACTCTCACTATGGTGTTTTATCTTTTGTTGGTGGATTTATAATAATGATGGTTTTAGATGTTTTATTAGGGTAATAAATTATGAATAATGAAATTAAAGCGATATTTTTAGATTTTGATTGGACTTTATTTGATCATAAAACCCGTTCTTTTAATGAAAAAGGAATTCAAGGATTAAAAAAAGCTCAAGAAAATGGAGTTAAATTAATTATTAATTCTGCTAGAAGTTATTATTCATTAAAAGGACTTGGAACATTCGATAAACTTCATTTTGATGGATTTGTTGTTTCTAATGGTGGAGCAACATATTTTCAAAATAAAATTCTTTATTCGGATACTTTTAAAGAAGATGTTAAAAATGAATTTATCAACTTTTTAAATAAAAATAATTTTGGATACATTTTAATTTGTGAATTCGATTCATTTATTAAAGTTGTTGATAAAAAATTAACCGATGATTTTTATAGTGTTTTTTATGAACCGTTCCCATTAGATATTAAAAATTATAAAAACGAAAAAGTTTTATCTGTTCAAGTTTTAACAACTCCAGATAATGATGAGTTATTAAGATCTTTTACTGATAAATATAATATGAGATTTGATCGATTTGCAGAAAACAATGTTGAAATTTCTTCAATTGACTTCCTTAAAAGCAAAGGCATCGAAACAATGTTCAAACATCTTAATTTAAATAAGGAAAATGCAATGGCTTTTGGAGATGATCTTAATGATATTTCAATGTTTAAAAAAGTTAAATACGGAATTTGTTTAGGAAATGGTAAAGAAGAAGCTAAAAAAGAAGCTTATTATGTAACTGATAATATTGAAGATGATGGCTTATATAATGCCTTAAAACATTTTGAAGTTATCTAAAATAAAAAACCCTTACCACTAAGATAAGGGTTATTTTTTTTATTTTTGGTGCCTCTTCGCAGAGTCGAACTACGCATAGATCCTTACCATGGATCCGTTATACCGATTAACTAAAGAGGCATCTAACTTTTAGCCTAATAATATTAACAAAAGAATGGATATAACTCAATATTTTATTCAAAATCTAGTTTAGATAAATCGTTAATTTCTTTTAATCTAGAAAGTAAAACATCACTATATGCATCATAAAGTTTATTTAAAACTTTTAATCCAAAAGAAGAAGTAGAAAGAGTTACATATTCCATATTTTGAGATTTTTCTTCATCAAGTAAAGAATTAATCTTCTTTTTTTCTTCTTCACTTAAAAAGTTAAGTTTTAAAATCATATTAAAATAAACAATTTGTTTAGCGTTAGCATCATAATTATTCCATTCATTAACGAAAGTTTTACCATAAATTTCAATATTATCATTAATAAAATGGTTTAGTTCATTTAAACTTTTGGTTCCTAAAACTTGTTCTAAATTACATAGATGAGTTAACTCTTCACTTTTAACTATTTCATATCTTCTTTTATAAATAGATTTTAATTTTCCTTTATATCTAAGTTTAAGAAAAAAAGAACTATTAGCGATAGTTTCTTCAAGAGTATAGATTTCTTCATTTATTTTCTTTAAATTTTCTAGATCAAACATAACTATTAATAGTATAGCTTATCTATAAAAAATTGGAATAAATAGGGCATTTTTTATTAATCGGGAATAAATTACCTAACTTTATAAAAATAATATAAAGAAGTGAAAGCACTTTCATTCGAAAGTTTTAAATTTATGAAAATAACGATAATTATCGAATAAATTATCTTTGAAAATAAAATGAAAGCACTTTCAAATATTCGATATTTATCGTAAAAATTAATCATTTTTCTTAACTTATTTTAAAATATAGTTGTTCTTAAAGGAGGACAAAGAAATGGAAAAGAAATTATATAACGAATATGTTCAAGAATTAGAAAATAAAAAACACGAAGAAGAAGTTGAAGAAGAAGAAAACGAACAAGAAGAAGGTAGATTCTTCCCTGATTTCAGAAGTTTTTTAAGATAATTAATTAGTTACTATTTATATTTATTTAATAATAAATTTAAGTAAGAATAACTAATATTAATCTTATATATCCTTCTTAATTAAGTTTATTTATTTTATAATTCTAAACCGCCTCAAGTTGAGGTGGTTTTTCTTTATTAAATAAATAAGATATGTTGTCGTTGACTAACAAAATATTTCTTATTTATAATTTTTATCATTAAGAGGAATTCATAAAAAGTGGAAAGATTAACTAAACAAAGAAAATATATTATTGAAGCAGTATCTAATTTAGGTCATGCTACTTTAAATATGGTTTCTACTTATTTAAGTGAAAATAATTTAAAAATGAGTTTAGCAACAATCTATCGAAATTTAACTTCTTTAACTGATGATAATATTTTAAGAAAGGTTGATGCATCGCTTGATGATACTTATTATGAATTAGTTTCTTATAAAGCACTTCATGATCACTTTATTTGTAAAAAATGTGGTAGAATTATTGATGTAGATAAAGTTACATATTCAAAAAAATCTCATTTTAAAGATAAAAGTGAAAATGAAGTAGATAATATGTCTATAAATTATTATGGAACATGTAAAGATTGTTTAAATAGTAACAATAAAATTAATAAAGGTTAAAAATGATATTAAAATAAAAAAATATCAGTTTTATAAAAAACTTTTAATCTAAATTAGGGAGGAAATATGAAAAAATTTAGATGCATTCTTTGTGGCTTCGAATGGGAAAGCGAAGAAGAAAATCCAGTTTGCCCAGTATGTGGTGCAAGTGGTGATGATGTTGTCGTAGTAGAGGAGGATAAATAATTATGGCAAATAAATATAGTGGAACCCAAACTGAAAAGAACTTATGGACAGCTTTTGCTGGTGAATCACAAGCAAGAAATAAATATACATATTTTGCTAGTGTTGCTAAAAAAGAAGGCTATGAACAAATTCAAGCTATCTTTTTAGAAACTGCTGCAAATGAAAAAGAACACGCTGAACTCTGGTTTAAAGAATTAGAAGAAATCGGTGATACAAAAGAAAATTTAAAACATGCTGCTGAAGGCGAAAATTATGAATGGACCGATATGTATAAAGGTTTTGCTGAAACAGCAGAAAAAGAAGGTTTTAGAGAGTTAGCAGTTAAATTTAGATTAGTTGCTGATGTTGAAAAACACCACGAAGAAAGATATTTAGCTCTCTTAAAAAATGTTAATGAATTAAAAGTTTTCAAAAGAGATGAACCAGCTACTGTTTGGAAATGTAGAAATTGTGGTTTCATCTTTGTTGGCAAAGATGCTCCAAGTGTTTGCCCTTGCTGTGCTCACCCACAAAGCTATTTTGAACTCAATTGCGAAAATTATTAATAATTAACTTATAATTAATATAATTTAGGTCTAGCTAAATATTTTAAAAAAGCTAGACCTTTTTATATACTCACTATCTATTATTAAATAAAATGATTATAATTTTAGCGGGGTTTTTATCTATTTTAGATAAGAAAAGGAGGCTAACTATTAAAAATCAAGAGAAAAATCAATGTATTTACAAAAGGAAAAATTTGTACACAAAAATTGTTGCATGATAGGAATCTGTAACA
>CASGAB010000017.1 GCA_949299395.1 uncultured bacterium
GTGGACACACCTCTTCCCATCCCGAACAGAGAAGTTAAGCACTGCAATGGCGAAGGTAGCTCCTTGAGCAAGAATAGCAAGTCGCTGGGCTTTTTTTCTTTATTTAGAATATTTTTGTTAAGTATTTTTACTTAATTTTATACTTAAAAATTAGAAGTTTATTATGATATAATAAAAGAGCTATAAGCATAAGTTTTATTATGGAAAAAGAAAAAGTTACTAAAAAAGTTTCAAATAAGAAAAATTCTACAAAAAAAGTTTCAACAAAAGTTGATATTGATAAAAAAGAACTCATCAATTTTATTGGTGATATTGTTTCATCTTGCTATGGAGTTGTTGGTTTAGCACAAGTTTTAAGTGTTAAATCTTTTATTTCATCACTTAAAGGTAAAGAATATCAAAGTGGAATTGATGTTAAAGAAGATATTAATGGACATTATGTTATTAATGTTTATTTAGTTTTAGCTTACGGTTTAAAAATTACTGAAATTATCAATGAAATTTCAAAAAGATTGTCATATTTTTTAAAGAAACATTATGGCGATATTTTTAAAACGATCAATGTCTATATTGAAGATTTAAAAGTACTTTAGTTTGTTTTTTTGGAGTAAAAGAAAATGAAAACAATTGATGGACAAAAATTTAAACAAATAGTTATTAGCGGTGCTAATAATTTATACAATTCATACCCTGAAGTCGATGCTTTAAACGTTTTCCCTGTCCCAGATGGTGATACAGGTATGAATATGAATTTAACAATGACTAGTGGAGCAAAAGAAATCTCTTCTAGAAACGATACAGATATTTATGAAATCGCAAAAACCTTTTCTAAAGGTCTATTAATGGGTGCAAGAGGTAATAGTGGTGTTATTACTTCTCAAATCTTTAGAGGAATTGCTGATGGATTAAAAGATAAAAAAGAAGTCGATGCAAAAGGTTTAGCTGAAGCTTTTGAAAGTGGCGCAAAAGTCGCATATAAAGCAGTTATTAAACCTGTTGAAGGAACAATTTTAACAGTTATTAGAGAGGCTAGTGCTAAATTAGCTAAAGTTGTTACTTCAAAAATGAGCATTGAAGATGCTTTAAAGATTTTTAAAGAAGAAGCATATGCTTCACTTGATAGAACTCCAAATCTTTTACCAGTTTTAAAAGAAGTTGGCGTTGTTGATAGTGGTGGAGCTGGTTTATGTAAAATTATCGATGGTATGTATGATTGTATCTTAGGTAATTTTGTTGATCGTAACGAAGCTAGTGCTTTAGAAGCTGGAATTTCTCAAGCTCAAACTCAATTTGATGAAGAAGAATTCGGTTATTGTACTGAATTTATTATGAGACTTGGCCCAGTTGATAGTAAAAAAGCATTTAATAAAAATAGATTTACTAATGTTTTAAATTCTCATGGTAACTCATTAGTTGTTGTTCAAGATGAAGATATTGTTAAAGTTCACGTCCATACTCTTAGACCTGGTGATATTTTTAACTATGCTCAACAATTCGGTGAATTCGTTAAGTTAAAGGTTGAAAATATGACCGAACAACATCACGAAATCATGTTTAATGAAGAAAATCAAAATGGCCCACATATGGCTGCAAGTGAACTTAAAAAAGCTCCTTTAGCTGCTCCAAAATTAAACGAAAAACCAAAAGAAAAACAAAAATATGCTTTAATTGCTACATCATCTGGTAAAGGTATTGATGAATTATTTAATGAAATTGGCGTTAATTATATTGTTAGTGGTGGTCAAACAATGAACCCATCAACAAATGATTTCTTAAGTGCAATTGAAGAAGCAAATGCTGAAACTGTTTATATTTTCCCAAATAACGGAAATATTATTATGGCTGCAAACCAAGCAAAAGATGTTTTAGAAGGTAAAGTAGATGTTCACGTTATTCCTACTAAAACTATCATGCAAGGTGTTGTTGCTGGAATGAATTTTAATAGTGAACTTGATAGTGAATACAACGCTGAAACAATGGAAGAAGCAATTTCTAGTGTTAAATCAGGTGCTGTTACATTTGCTATTAAAGATACTGAAATTAACGGTGTTAAAGTTAAAAAAGATGAATTTATGGCTATTAGAGAAACAAAAGATATTATTTCTTGCCATAAAGATAAATTCAAAGCTTTAAGTGCTTTACTTGATTCTTTAATCGATGAAGATAGTGCAGTTGTTACTATTCTTTGTGGTGAAGATATTAAAGAAAAAGAAATTCAAAAAATTCAAAAAGAATTTGAAAAGAAATATGAATACGTTGATATCGATATTCGTGAAGGCGGTCAACCAGTTTATTCATTCATTATTGGAGTCGAATAATGGTTAATATTGTTATCGATATGATGGGTGGCGATAACGGTTTTAAAGCTACCTCAGAAGCAGTAAAAACATTTTTAGAAAATAATAACGATACATTCTTAACTTTAGTTGGAAATAAGGAAGATATCGAAATTTTTAAAGATTATAAAAATGTTAAACTCGTTGAATCAGAAACTGTTGTTAAAATGGATGCTGATCCGATGGCTGCATTAAAAGATACTAAATCTTCTTTAATGGTTGCTGTTAAAGAATTACTTGATAATAATTACGATGCAATTATTTCAGCAGGCTCAACAGGAGCACTTTTGACTGCTGGAATTTTTAAAGTTAAAAGAATCGAAGGTATTAAAAGACCTGGATTAATTACATCTTTCCCAACTCTTTTAGGTGATAAAAAGACCGTAGTTATCGATTTAGGCGCTAATTTGGTTAATACAAGTGAAGAACTTCATCAATTTGCTAAATTAGGTAAAATATATTATTCATTAGCTTATAAGGTTGAAAAACCAACAGTTTATCAACTTAATAACGGAACCGAAGAAGAAAAAGGTAGAGATATTAATAAAGAAGCTTTTGAATTATTAAAAAATGATGAATCTATTAATTTTTGTGGCAATATCGAAGCAAGAGATGTTTTAAGCGGAAGTGCTGATGTTGTTGTTACTGATGGATTTAGTGGAAATATATTCCTTAAAGCTACTGAAGGTGGCGTTAAAGCAATGTCAAAGCTTTTAAAAGAAGCATTTAAGAAAAATGTTGCTACAATGATTGGTTATTTATTCTTAAGAGGAGCTGTTAAAGATTTAAAAGCTAAAATGGACTATAAAAATGTTGGCGGAGCGATGTTAATCGGTTTAAATAAAATCGTTGTTAAAGCTCACGGCAACAGTGATCCTCAATCTTTTTTAAGTGCTATCAATTTAACTAAGAAATTAGCAGAACAAAATATTGTTGAAAAAATTAAAGGAGAAATCTAAAAAAATGGAAGATCTTTCTTCTTTTTTTCAAAAATTTAATATTAAACCTCACAATCGTGAGTTATATGAGATGGCATTTACACATGCCTCTTTTAATAGCGATGCAAAAACTTCTCACCATGACTATGAAAGATTAGAATTTTTAGGTGATGCTGTTTTAGATTTTGTTGTCGCAACTAATCTTTTTATTCTTCATCCAGAAATGAGAGAAGGCGATTTAACTAAAGCTAAATCATATTTAGTTCAATCAAAAAGTTTAGCTGCTTTAGCAAGAAAAGAAGGCTTTATTAAATATATTAGAATCGGTCATTCATTAAATGAAAGAGATGTTTTTAATAATAATTCTATTTTAGAAGATGTCTTTGAAGCAGTAATTGGTGCAACTTATTTAGATCAAGGAATTGATTTCGTTTCTAAGATGATTTATACGATATTTATCGAAGAAATGAAGAATTTTAAACTTGATGATTTAAAAGATTATAAGTCAATTTTACAAGAAGCAATGCAAGCTGAATATCGTGAATCTGTTCAATATAGAGTTATTGATGAAAAAGGTCCTCCACACTATAGAACTTTCTATGTAGAAGTTTTATTTAATGGAATTGTTTTAGGAAAAGGTGAAGGTAAAAGTAAAAAAGAAGCTGAACAAAATGCAGCTCGTGATGCTTTAAATAAGAAAGCTACAATCTAATTTTATTATGGGATTTTTTGATAAATTAAAAGAAAAGTTTAAGAAAAAAGATAAAAGTATTGAAACTTATGACTCTGGATTAAAAGAATCTAGAGAAGCTTTTACCAACCGCTTAAATAAGTTAGCTAAAAAATATAGCAAGATAAACGAAGAATATTTTGAAGAAATAGAAGAAATTTTAATTTCAGCTGACTGTGGTGTTACTTTTACTATGAATATTATGGAAGAGTTAGCCCATCAAGCTAAAAAAGATAAAATTGAATCTCCAGAAGAAATAAATGAATTATTATTTTCAATTCTTTTTTCTACTTATTTGAAAGATGAAGAAGAAGTTAATAATAATGATTTAAGTTTTGATCATAAACCAGAAATTATATTAATTTGTGGTGTTAATGGTGTTGGAAAAACGACAACCATCGCAAAACTTGCTCATCTTTATATTGAAATGGGTAAGAAGGTTTTACTTATTGCAGCAGATACTTTTAGAGCGGGTGCAAAAGAACAACTTACTTATTGGAGTGAAAAAATTAATGCTGATATAGTTAGCGGAAAAGAAAATGGAGATCCAGCAAGCGTTGTTTTTGATGGTTTAGAAAAAGCAAAAAACAATGATTATGACTTAATTATTATTGATACCGCTGGAAGACTTCAAAATAAAGTTAATTTAATGAAAGAATTAGAAAAGATGGGTAAAGTTATTGAAAAGGCTAATTTTACATTAGATGAATCTTTTTTAATTATTGATGCAACTAATGGTCAAAATGGAATCTTACAAGCAAAAGCTTTTAAAGAGATTCTCCCTTTAAGTGGAATTATTCTTACAAAAATGGATGGAACAAGTAAGGGCGGCATTATTTTAGCAATTAAAAATGAGCTTGATATTCCTGTTCGTTTCATTGGTTTAGGCGAAAAAATGGATGATTTAGAGGTCTTTGACCTTTCAAAATATATACACGGATTGATTGAAAATGAGTAATATTGATTTAAGAGATTACATAAATGAACTTTATGACTTATATGGTCAACTTTTAACAAATAAACAAAAAGATATTATCGAAAAATATTATTTTTATAACCTTTCTTTAAAAGAAATTAGTGAAGAATTAAATATTTCAAGAACAGCAGTTTTGGATTCTTTAAAACATGCCTGCGATAATCTTGTTCACTATGAAGAAAAGGTAGGTTTATTTAGAAAAATAAAAAATATTGAAGGAATGAATATTCCTAAAAAATATCTTGATGAAGTTTTAAAGGAGTTAAAATAGATGGCATTTGAAGCTTTAACTGATAAATTCAGTAAAATTATTAAAAGAATTAAAGGCGAACATAAGTTAACCGAATCCAATATGGATTCAATTTTAAAAGACATTCGTTTAGCTCTTTTAGAAGCTGATGTTAATTTTAAAGTTGTTAAAGAATTCACAGCAAATATTAAAGAAAAGTGTTTAGGAATCGAAGTTTATGATAAATTAAATCCTTCAGAAATGGTTGTTAAAATCGTTAGAGAAGAATTAACTAACCTTTTAGGAAGCGGCAAATCAGAAATTATTTATCAAAAAAATAGAACAACAAAAATCATGCTTGTTGGTCTTCAAGGTAGTGGTAAAACAACAACTGCCGCAAAGTTAGCTTATTTATTAAAAAATAAATTAAATAAAAAAGTCATGCTTGCTGCTTGTGACGTTTATCGTCTTGCTGCAATTGATCAACTTAAAGAATTAGCTTCAAGTATTGGAGTAACTCTTTTTGAAATGGGAACAGAAGTTTCTCCTGTTGAAATTGCTAAAAAAGCTGATGAAGCTGCTAGACTTGGTTTATATGATGTTTTAATTATTGATACTGCTGGTCGTTTATCAATTGATGAAACATTAATGCAAGAATTAAATGATATAAATAATTCGATAACTATCGACGAAAAATTATTAGTTGTTGATGCTTTAAGTGGTCAAGAATCACTTAACGTTGCTAATAGTTTTAATGAAAAAGTCGGTTTAAGTGGCGTTATTATGACTAAACTTGATGGTGATAGTAGAGGTGGTGCTGCTTTATCAATTTGTAGTGCTACATCTTTAGCTATTAAATTTTCAGGTGTTGGTGAAAAGATTACTGATTTAGATATTTTCTATCCAGACAGAATGGCTGATAGAATTTTAGGAATGGGTGATATTTTAACTTTTGTTGACAAGGTAAGCGAAAATATCGATGAAAAAGAAGCTAAAAAGAGTGTAAATAAATTAATGGAAGGCAATTTCACTCTTGATGATATGCTTAAACAAATGAAACAAGTTCAAAAAATGGGCTCAATGAAAGGCTTACTTAAACTTATTCCTGGGATGCCTTCAATTAGTGATGAACAACAAGAACAACTCAATAAAGAAATGAGAAGTTTTGAAGCGATTATTAATTCGATGACTCCTGAAGAAAGGGCAAACCCTGCTATTTTAAAGAATTCTAGAAAAATAAGAATTGCTAAGGGATCAGGAAAAACTAATGCTGACATTAATAGAGTTCTTAAAAAATACGAACAAATGCAAATGATGATGAAACAAATGAAAGGAAAAAAAGGAGGAATGGGTCTTCCTCCTGGATTTAGGTTTTAATCTTTTTTAATAAATTTTTTACCTTTATTGATGGCTTCAATTTCCCATGAAGCCATTTTTTGTTCTTCGATTTCTTCTAATAATTTCTTTTCTTCTTTACTAAACTCATGATTTTTTAATAGATCAGGTCGATATTTTAAGGTATACTCTAAAGATTTTTTTAAGTTATATTTTTTAATTGCTTCGTGATTTCCACAATATAAAATATCTGGAACTTTATCGCCATTAAAATCATATGGTTCAGTATATTGAGGGTATTCTATAAAATCTTTTGAGAAGGTTTCTTCCACAATTGAATCTTTTGAAATTACTCCATCAACTAATCGAGAAAGTGAATCGATTAAAACAAAAGAAGCGGTTTCTCCACCCGTTAAAATATAATCTCCTATCGATAATTCTAAATCAAAATATTTATAAATTCTTTCATCTAAGCCTTCATAATGGCCACAGCAAATAAGAACTTCTTTATAATTTTTAACGATATCTTGGGCGATTTTTTGATTATATACTTTTCCACGTGGGGACATAATAATTCGAAGTGTATCTTTATTTGAATTAGCCATCAACGCATCATAAATTGGCTGACACTTCATAATTAAGCCAGCTCCTCCACCAATTGGAGGGGTATCAGTTCGACGATGTTTATCTTTTGTATAATCTCGAAGATTAATTAATTTTACTTCAACTAAATTTTTAGCAATTGCCCTTTTAATAATTGAAGAATTAAGGAAAGAATAGAACATTTCTGGAAATGTTGTAAGAATTTTTATAATCATATTTCTAATAATCCCTCAATTACATGGATAATTACTTTTTTATTTTCTATATCAATTGATGGAACAAAAAGATTATTAAAAGGAATATAAATAATTTTCTCGCATTCGTTTAATTTTAATTCTAAAGAAACGTTCGCATTAAATTCTTTAACATCGGTAATTTTTCCAAGTTCGTTTCCTTCTTCATCAAAGCAAGTTGAGCCAATTAAATCTGAATAATAAAACTCGTTTTTATCTAAGTTTTTATAATCTTTTAAAGCAAATAATTCTTTATTTAATAAGTTTTCAACATCTTCAATTTTATCGAATTCACTAAATGATAAAATATCGATATTTCCTTCTTTATTTCGATATGTTTTAACATGTAATTCTTTATAGTCATTATTTTCATCAAGATAAAAAAGGACGCTGTTTTTCTTATAGCGGATGTCTTTAAAAGTGGAAGTAGTATAAACTCTAACTTCGCCTTTTAAACCGACTGTTGATAATACTTTTGCAACTTTTAAATATTCCATTTCTTTACCTAACTCTTTTAATTAAAAATAAAAAGGAGTTTTCACTCCTTTATTTTATTTATCTTGGTCGAAAGATTCAAACTTAATGTGAACTTTTTTATTTTCTAACTTACCAGCAATTGAAACGATTTCTCTAATTGCGTTTGCAACACAACCTTTTTTACCAATTAATCTAGCTGTATCGTCATTTTCAGTGCAGATTAAGATTGTTTTATCTTTTTCGCTTTCTTGAGGAAGTTCTCTAATTAATACTGCCTCAGGATTATTGATAAAAGAATCAATAATTGTGTGGATTAATTTGACGTAATCCATATTAATTATTATTCTCCTTCCTTAACTTCAGCTGTTTCTACTGGAGCTTCAGCTTTTTTAGTTGTTGTTTTCTTTGCTGTAGTTGTTTTTTTAGCAGGAGCAGCTTTCTTTTCTTCTTTTTTAGCACCAGTTTTGACAACTTTAGCTTTTTTAGTAACTTCGCCTTTATTTTCTTTTGCTTTTTTAATCAATCCTTTGTTATTTAAGATAGCTTTAATAGTATCACTATATTGAGCACCTTGATTTAACCATTTAATGATTAATTCTTCATTGACTGTTGCGTTTTCAATACCTTTTGAAGGATCATAGTAACCAACTTGTTCAATGTATCTGCCATCTCTAGCATATTTATGATCAGCAGCAACGATTCTATAAATAGGATCTTTATGTCTACCGATTCTAGTTAATCTAATTTTAACTGCCATAAAATAATTCTCCTTTATTTTTTAACCTTGATAATAATACATAAATAATAATATGGGTGTCAAGTAGATTTACTTAACATGCATAAAATATTTTATTTTTTTTAAAGAAGTACATAGTGGTATCATATTTCTATGCTTACTTATCAGGATTTATTAAAAGATTTAAAAGAGTTTCAAGATTTAAAATACAAGGAATTTATCACCAAAATTTTAAATTCTAATATTAAAGTTATTGGAATTTGTTCTAAAGATATAAAGTTTTTAATTAAAAAATATCAAGATGCTGATCTTTCAACCTTTGAACTCAATAAATATCATGAAGTTAATTTTATTTATATAACAATTTCGTTAAAAAGATTAAAAACGAGCGAAGAACAAATTGCTTTTATTAAAGAAAATATTGATTTAATTGGTTCATGGGAAATTACTGATTCAACTTATCAACTTATAAAATTTAAAACTTTTTATGAAGCATATAAAGTAATGAAAGAATTAGTTAATTCTAAAAATGAATTTTTGATAAGATATGGCTATTTATTCATGTTTTTTTATTATAAAGAAGAGAAATATTTTGATAGGCTTGTGAAATTATTTAAAAATTCTACTTATTATTATGTAGAAATG
The DNA here is from genome assembly GCA_949299395.1 of uncultured bacterium. Lineage (GTDB taxonomy): Bacteria > Bacillota_I > Bacilli_A > RFN20 > CAG-826 > Onthovivens. The sequence goes on from CASGAB010000017.1 coordinate 9,239, forward strand.
GTTGAAGGATGGGTCCTATCAATGCTTTATTTATATCATCCTAAAAAGACTTTTGAATATTTAAAAAACTCATCTTTATCGATTAAAATTCAAAAAATCGCTATTCAAAAAGCTATTGATTCTTATAGGGTTAGTAAGGAAGATAAGGAATTAATAAGAAATTATCGAAAAACACTTAAATAATTCTTATTTAAATCTTTACTTTTATTACCTATTTAATATAAAATATTTAAGCGTTTTTATAACGCTACGAGTGGTCCGCTATATTATGAACTATTTATATATGAACACTAAGAGAACGAAAAATAAGGAGGAAAGTAACGATGAATAAAAATTTAGTTAAAGAAGTTACTGCTACTCAATTAAGAGATGACGTCCCTGTATTCTCAAGCGGTGATACTGTTAAAGTTTCCGTTAGAATTACAGAAAATGGCAAAACTAGAATCCAAATTTTTGAAGGTGTAGTTATGTCAAGAAGAGGTGGAGGCGTTAATGAAACTTTTAGAGTTAGAAAAATGTCTAGCGGAATAGGAGTTGAAAGAGTCTTCCCATTACATTCGCCAAACGTCACAAAAATTGAAGTCGTTAAAAGAGGTAAAGTTAGAAGAAATAAAATCAACTACCTCAGAGAAAGAAGTGGTAAATCTGCAAGAATTAAACAAATTCTTAAATAGTTATTTAAAAAATAGAATAGGGCTTACCTGTTCTATTTTTTTATAATAAAATTTATTCGAGTTTAACAAGATGGAAAATAAGGCTAAAAACATACACTGGTTTCCAGGTCATATGAAAAAAGCGACTAATTTAATTAAAGAAAAACTTAAATTAGTCGATTTTGTTATTGTCCTTTTAGATTCTAGAGTCCCTTTATCTAGCTATAATCCATATTTAATGGATGTTATTAAAGACAAAAAGAAAGTTTTTTTATTAACAAAAGAAGATTATAGCGATATGAATGAATCTTTAAAATGGAAAGTAAAATTATCTAAAGATAATGATTTAGCTTTAATTTGTAATTTAAAAAACCAAAAAGTAATAAATGATATTTTATCTTTAATAAATGTTTATATTGATGAAAAAAAAGATAAATATCTTAAAAAAGGAATAAAAAATGTAAGTGTTAGAGCAATGGTTGTAGGTATTCCTAATGTTGGAAAATCTACCTTTATTAATTTAATGGCAAAAAAAAGTGTAGCAATTGCTCAAAATAGACCTGGAGTAACTCAATCTATTAGGTGGATTAAAGTTAATAAAAATTTTGAACTAATGGATACTCCTGGAATTTTACTTCCTCAATTTAAAAATAAAGAAAGCGCTATTAATTTAGCTTTAATTGGAACGATTAAAGAAGATATTCTTCCTTTAGATGAAGTTTTTGAACATTTAATAAAATTTATTACGAAATATTATTTAAAAGATTTTAACGAACGATATAAAACTGATTTTAACGAAAATAGTGAAATTGATTCTATTTTAGATGAAATTGGTAGAAAAAGAGGTTTATTAAATAAAGATAATAGTGTTGATAAAGAAAAAACAATTAAAGTTATCTTAAATGAATTTAGAAATGGAACGATAGGAAAATTTACTATCGAAAGAGTTGAAGAATGTTAACTTTTGAAGATCAATTTTTTAATGAAAATATAAAAAATATAGCTGGATGTGATGAAGCTGGAAGAGGCCCTTTATGCGGACCAGTTGTTGCCGCTGCAGTAATTTTACCTAGCACTTATAAAAATGAAAAAATTAATGATTCTAAAAAGTTAAAAGAAAAAGATCGTGAAGAATTATTTTTAGATATTAAAAATAATGCGCTAGCTATTGGAATAGGAATTGTTGAACCTATTGAAATCGATAAGCTTAATATTTATCAAGCTTCAAAAACAGCGATGTTAAAAGCTTTAAAAGAAATTAATATTCCTATTGATATGATTTTAACTGACTATATGCCTTTAAAATTTAATAATTTAGAAGCAATGAGTTTAGTTAAAGGTGATGCCAAAGCTAGATGTATTGCCGCTGCTTCAATTATTGCAAAAGTCACTCGTGACCATATTATGGATGAGATGGCAAAAAAATATCCAGAATATAATTTTGACAAACATAAAGGTTATCCAACAAAAGAACACCTCGAAATCTTAAAAAAGTACGGCATAATCAAGGGTTTTTATCGTGAATCATATAATCCAGTTAAAGAAATTTTATATCCACCAATAACTTTATTTTAAAAAAAGTGAAAATTTTTCCAAATTCCAGCCTTCTTGTATATAAGGAGGCTTTTTTTGAATATGATGAAATCAAGAAGCATATTAATTTATTTATCAGTCCTTTTTAAAGGTGATTGGCAAGCAATGATGGATGAGTTTAAAACTAAAAAAACTTGCGTTAAAGAGGAGGATGTTAAAAAGATTGAAGATATGAATCTAAATGCACTAACAATTTTAGATCCTGATTATCCAGATATTTTAAAACACATCGATAAACCGCCTTTTGTTCTTTATTATAAAGGGGATAAAACAATATTAAATAATGGCGGATTAAAATATCTTGCAGTTGTCGGTAGTAGACTTTCAACTCCTTATGGCGAAAACATGACCCATAAAATTATTTCTAATATAGATAAAAGTGTATGTATTATTAGCGGCCTTGCCAAAGGAATCGATCGAAAAGCGCATATCGAAGCTTTAAATAATAAACTTAAAACAATTGCTGTTTTAGGAACCGGAATTGATGTAGTTTATCCAGCATGTAATAAAGAATTATTTAAAAGAATAGTTGATGAAGGTGGATTGATTTTAAGTGAATATCCATTTGATACCGAAGGAAGTAATCAAACATTTTTAGTTAGGAATAGAATTATTGCAGCTTTAAGTAAATGCACTTTATTAATTGAAAGTTATGATCGAAGTGGAGCAGTTAATACCGTTAATTATGCAATTTATTATGGGAAGAATGTTTGCTGTGTTCCTTTACCAGCTTTAAAAGAATCTAATAACAATAAACTTTTAAAAGATGGAGCGGCTTTAGTTGAGAATGCAAAAGACGTTGAACAATGGATTTAAGCCTTCTAAAAATATTCGAAAAATCTTTATATATATAAGATATATATAAGAAAATTTGCTACTTTACAAAGCTTTACTTTATTTATATATTTTAAAAACGAAACGGAAAATTTATGAAATTAGTTATTGTTGAGTCACCTACAAAAAGTAAAACAATCGCCCATTATTTAGGGAAAGATTATCAAGTTGAAGCTTCTAAAGGTCATGTTAAAGATCTTGCAATCTCTGGAAAAGGAGGTTTAGGAGTTGATGTTGATAATAATTTTGAACCTAAATATGTTATTTCCAAAGACAAGGTCGATATTGTTAATTCTTTAAAAAAGATTGCAAAAAAAGCTGATGAAGTTATTCTTGCAACCGACCCTGATAGAGAAGGCGAAGCTATTGCTTATTCATTAGCTAAAGTTTTAGATTTGCCTATTGAATCAACAAAAAGGTTAGAATTTCATGAAATTACAAAAGATTCAATTAAAGATGCAATTGAAAATCCACGTACTATTGATATGAATCTTGTTCATTCTCAAGAAACAAGAAGAATTATCGATAGAATCATTGGTTTTAAACTTTCAGGTTTATTAAAATCAAAGATTAATTCAAATAGCGCAGGAAGAGTTCAATCGGTTGCTTTAAAACTTATTTGCGATCATGAAAAAGAAATTTTAAATTTCGTTAGTGAAAAGTTTTATAAACTTTCCGCATCTGTTAAGGGTGGGAAAAAGGATTTCCCATTAACTTTAACTAGTTATAAAAATCAAAAGTTAGAAACTTTTAAAGATAAAGATTTAGCAGAAGAAGCTTTTTCTTCGTTAACTGATGAAGTCAAAGTCATTAATATAGATGAAAAGGAGAAGTTAATTGCTCCTAAAGAACCATTTAGAACATCTACTTTACAACAAGCAGCATTCTCTAAATATGGTTTTTCAACAAAAGAAACAACTTTCTTAGCCCAAGAATTATATGAAGGTATTGAAACTGATGAAGGTTTAGTCGGTTTAATTACTTATATTAGAACTGATTCTATTAAATTAAGCGATACATTCGTTGAAAGCGCTAAAGAATATATTATTTCTAAATACGGAAATGAATATTTTAAAGGTCAAGTTATTAATAAATCAGTTAAAAATGCTCAAGATGCTCACGAAGCTATTAGACCAACCTCTTTAGAAAGAACTCCAGAAAAGATGAAACAATATCTTTCTCCAAAAGCTTATAAATTATATAAGTTAATTTTTGAAAGAAGTGTTTCAAGTTTAATGGTTAATAAAAAGAGTTTACAGACAACTGTTACTTTTGAAACATCTAATACTCTTAACTTTAAACTTGTTGGGTCGAAAACTTTATTCCCTGGTTTTGATGTCTTTAAAAATGAAGATCCAGATAGCTTAATTCCTAATTTTAAGGTTGGAGAAATATATAATCTTGTCGATAAAAAATTAGAAGAAGATGAGACAAAACCTCCAGCAAGATTTAGTGAAGGAAAACTTGTTAAACTTATGGAAGAAAAAGGAATTGGTAGACCTTCTACCTATTCTTCAACTATTCAAACTCTTATCCAAAGAAAATATGTTACTTCTTCAAAAGGTATTTTAGTCCCTACTGAACAAGGAATTTTAACTTCCAATGTTTTAAGTAAATATTTCCCAGATTTGATGAATACTGAATATACCGCTGATATGGAAACAAGTTTAGATAGAATTCAAAATGGTGAAGAAGATGAAAAGAAGGTTATTTCAGATTTCTATTATCCATTTATTGATAAACTTGCTGAAGTTAAAGACCAAATGTATAAAGAACCATTAAAAACTACAGGTGAAAAATGTCCTGAATGTGGTTCAGATTTAGTTATTAGGAAAGGTAAATTTGGTGAATTTGTTGCTTGTAGCAACTATCCTTCATGCAGATATATTAAAAAAGAAGAAAAAGAACCACCTGTTGAAGTAGGAAGAAACTGCCCAAACTGTGGAGCACCTCTTATTTATAGAAAATCAAGAAAAGGACAAACATTTATTGGGTGTTCTAATTTCCCAAATTGTAGATATATTGATCAAGGTGATGAAGAAGAGAAAAAATATTGCCCAAAATGTGGTAACGTTTTAATTAAAAGAAAAGGCAAAAGAGGATATTTTTATGGATGTTCCTCTTACCCAAAATGTGATTATATTGAACCAATTAAAGGTGAAAAATAATGGATAAACAACCAATTATTAATATTATTGGAGCTGGGTTAGCAGGATGTGAAGCTGCTAATTTCTTAGCAAATCACGATATAAAAGTTACTTTATATGAAAGAAGACCAAAAGTAGAGGATGGCGCACATCATACCTCTTTTTTTGGTGAACTTGTTTGTTCAAATTCTTTAAAAAGTAAAAAACTATATAATGCCTGTGGATTATTAAAAGAAGAAATTGCTCGACTTGGCTCGTTAATGATGGATGCAAGTAAAGTAAGTGAAGTACCTAGTGGAGATGCTTTAGCGGTTGATCGTGATATTTTTGCTAAATATATAACTGAAAAAATAAAAAATAATCCAAATATTACTATTATTAACGAGAATGTAACTGAACTTCCTGAAGGAATTAATATTATTGCTACCGGCCCTTTAACTGGAAAAGAACTTTTAGATAAGATTAACGACATGACAAAAATTGAAAGTTATGGATTTTATGATGCTTCCGCACCAATCATCTATAAAGATTCAATTGATTTTAATAAGGTTTTTATTAAATCTAGATATGATCAAGATGAAGGTTCATATATAAATTGTGGAATGAATAAGGAAGAATATAACACTTTTTATAATGAATTAATTAATGCAAAAAAAGCTTTATTACACGAGTTTGATAAGAATTATTTTGAAGGATGCTTACCAATTGAAGTTTTAGCTTCAAGAGGAATTGACACTCTTAGATTTGGACCACTTAAACCAGTCGGTTTAGAAAATAATGGTAAAGAATATCACGCAGTTGTCCAATTAAGACAAGATGATTTAATTGGTGATTTTTATAATTTAGTTGGTTTTCAAACAAACTTAACTTACGGAGAACAAAAAAGAGTTTTTTCTCTTATTCCTGGCTTAGAAAATGCTAAATTTGCTAGATATGGCTTAATGCATAGAAATTCATATATTTTTGCTCCAAAAATTTTAAATGATGATTTATCTATGAAAGTTAATAAAGATATTTTTATCGCTGGCCAACTTTCTGGAGTTGAAGGATATGTTGAAAGTGCTGCAAGTGGACTTTTAGCAGCAATTTATCTTTATTTAAGATTAAAAAATAAAGATTTTAAGGCTTTATCTGTTAATACGGTTTTAGGTGCTTTAGTTAGATATATTACTCATACAGGTTTACATAATTTCCAACCGATGAACGCTAATTTTGGTATAATTTATAGAGCAAATAAAGACGAAAAATCGAAGGTTATCGAACGATCTTTAAATGCAATTGAAGAATTCAAAAATTATATAAATGACTAAGGAACAAGCGTTATTTTTATCACATTTAAAACACGAACTTAATTATAGTGATAATACTATTAAATCTTATTCTCAAGATATTACTCTTTTTGAGAATTTTTTAATTGAGAAAAACTTAGATTTCCAAAAAATAACTCGCGAAGATGTTCGTATATTTATGGCTGAAAGATTAGCAAATAAAACTTATCGCGGAAAAAATGAATCACCACGTTCTTTAAGAAGAAGAATTTCAGCTTTAAAAAAATATTATTCATTTTTATATGAAAAAAAGATGGTCGATTCTAATCCATTTTTATTAATTGTTTCACCTAAAAAACACGACAAACTTCCTGAAGTTTTATATGAATCACAAATTAAGAAATTATTTGAAGAAAATAGAAAAAGAACTGATCCTTTAGCAACTCGCGATCAAGCGTTATTACAACTTATGTATTCTTCTGGTTTAAGATGCTCAGAAGTAATCAATTTAAAAATTAACGATATTGTTTTTCCTTCACGCTATATGAGAATTATTGGCAAAGGAAATAAAGAAAGAATCGTTCCTTTTTCAAAAGAAGCAAAAGAAGCAATGGTTAATTATGCCCGTTTTTCTCGTCCTTTTGTTATAGAAGAAAATAAGGGTGATAAAAAAATCCCTTACTTTTTCTTAAACTCAAAAGGGAAGCAACTTACTTCTAGAGGATTAGAATATATTTTAAAAGAAATAGTTAAAAAAACCGGATTATCGCTTGGTTTTGACCTTCATCCTCACGTTTTAAGACATTCTTTTGCAACTCATTTATTAGATAAGGGTGCTGATTTAAGAATGATTCAAGAATTAATGGGCCATGAATCAGTAGGAACAACCTCAATTTATATGCATGTTTCTAAAGAAAAAATAAAAAACGAATATAATAAATATTTCCCACAAAAATCTAGCAAAAAATAGCAATATTTTCTAAATTTTCCGTTGAAATATATATTACAAATATATATAACCTGACTTTAGGAGAATCGCCTAATTTCTTGTGCTAAATTTTAAAATTTAAAAATTTTTCAATATCATTAGCCTTTAAATACTTGCTTTTAATAGG
>CASGAB010000018.1 GCA_949299395.1 uncultured bacterium
TAGTGTCTAAATACTTATATATTTAGACTTACTAAATATGGATAAGGGGAGGAGAATTATCGTTATTTTTAATTATTTATTATTAATTAATTTATTTTTAGATATATATAAACTAATGAAACCCCTAATCCATATAGATTATACGCGTACACGCGCGCATATGCGTGTACGCGTAATTACATAAGGATAATAAGAAAAGGGGTTCATTAGTGTTGATATAAATACTAATCAGTACTAAAATAATAACTGGTATAAAAACCAGGTATTATTTATCCTAATTTATTACTAATATTAGGATTAAATTGGTTTAAACCCCTAAATAGTGACATATTCTTTATATATGTTATTTATTAGTAGTAAATAAGTTAAAAAGATGTAAAGAGTATGCTAATGTATAGGTGTCGTTTTATCAGATAACTACTTTTTAAGTATGTTCTTTATATTTGTGTTCCCATGTTAATGTTAAAAATTAACTAAAGTTAATGGGAACATTAACTATGGGAACACATGTCTAAATATATAAGAAAATAGACATCTAATTAATAAGTAGTTGATGATTTAAAACCAATTAAAACTTTAATTGTTTTAAATCGATATTTCATTTTATTACTTAAAAACAAAAAAATAGGAGAATCAAAGAAAATGAAAAAAAGAAATTTATTAAGCCTTAGTGCACTTGTTCTTTCTCTTGGTTTAGTCGTCACTTCTTGTGCTGGTACTCCAGGAGCAGAAGGTAAACCAGGTGCTGAAGGTCCTCAAGGTCCTCAAGGTCCTCAAGGTGAACCAGGCGAACCAGGTAAAACTTATATTGATTTATTACAAGAGACTGGAACTGGGAAGGTCAAGGAACTGTTACACAAGATAAATTTGCTGTTGAAGCAGGAAAAAATGAAACAGTTACATTTACATTTAAACCAGCTAGTGGCAAAAACTTAGTCCTTAATGTCAAAATTAATGATGTACTTGTTGCTGATGTTGTTACACCAAATGAAAAAGGCGAATGTGTCTTTACATTAACAGTTGGCGAAGAATATGAATCAGTTCAATTAACTTCTGCTACTTTCACAACTGCTAAAGAATATGCTCAAGGTTTAGTTACTACAGCTTTAAAAGGCATTAGTGATAAAGATCATTTAGTTGGTCAAAACACAGAAGGTGGTGTTAACCTTAAATATTCAACAGCTACATATTTTGATACATCATTATATGGAAAAGTTGCAACTATCAATGCTGCAATTGAAAAAGCTGTTACAGACGCAGGTAAAGATACACTCAAAGCTTATAATGATGCTGTTGCTGCTGCAAATAAAGGTATTGAAGAAATCAACACTGCATATAGCAAATTAATCGATGATACAAAAGTTCTTGCTAAAAATGCTATCAAAGATTTAAATGAAGCTATCGAAAATGAAAGTTATGCTGAAGCTGATAGAACAAACGATTTAAATGCAGCTAACACAGCAATTGATGCAGCTACAACATTAGAAGAAATCGTTAAAGTTACATTAGCTAACGCTATTATGGATGGCGATAAAACTTTATTAGCAAAAGGTACATACCCAACATTATTAGCTGATAAAGCTGCTGCATTAACTGTCTTAGATACAGCTTTAAATACTGTTAAAGATAAAGAAGATTGGTTAGATGATGAAGATAGCTTAATGTATACAAAATTAGAAGAATACGGAATCACTGCTAAAGAACTCCCAACCGATATTCATAAAGAATATGCTGCCCAAATTAGTGCTGCTACTACTATTGAAAAAGATAAAGATGGTAACTCAGTAGTTGCTAAAGAAGGTGCAGAAAAAATTGAAAGTGTTCTTTCAGATATTAAAGATCAATTAGTCGAAGCAATTAAAGCAGATTACTTTGCTGAAATTGATAAAAGTAACTCACTTGCTGGTTATGATAATGCTAAAGTTACATTAAAAGGTGTTATCGAAGGTACAATTGCTAACTTCGTTTACGCTGATAAAGATGATATTAAGACAGTTGAATCTTACGTTTCAACTGAAGCAAACGGATTAATTTATGAAATTGAAAACGCTTTAAATGACGCTGTTGTTCAAAACGGTTTAAAAGCATTCAAAGTTGAAAGAGCTCAAAACGCTATTAATGAAGCATTAGTTACATATAAAGCTAAAGTTGATAAAACATTAGAAAATGATGCTTTATATAAGAGTGTCTTCGGTAGCAAAAATGCTAATGGTAAATATTCAACAGTTAAAAATGTCTTAAGCTGGGATGAAGATTTCGGTAACCCATATGCTACAACTAACCCAGTTGGAAAAGACAATTTAACAGATGGATTCGTTTATACAGGTACTCAAGCTAACCCAGCATTTGATGATCACTACAACGGATTCAAAACTCAATTAGAAGCATTAATCTCTGACCCAAATGAAATTGGCGTTGATACATTCACAACAATTGCTAATCAATTAACTGAAAACCTTGGTTATATTGATAATATTTATAAGAGTGTTGTTGCTAGATTTAAAACAGACTTATTCAATAAATATGTTAATGATAAATTAGGTGATAACACATACGTTACATCAGCAAAATTAGAAGAAGTCTGGAACGGTAATAAAGATGCTGATACTATGACTAAATTATCAGAATTAGCTAACCAAGTTAATGATTCTATCAAAAAATTAGATAACTTAGATACTAAGATTTCTGAATTTGTTTCTGGTTTAGATACTAAAGATCCAGATTACGATTTAGCAACAAATGGTAAAGAAACTGAAAAAGCAATTGATGAATTCGTTGAAGATGCATTTGTTTCAGCTCCAAGCGATTCAGATGTCAATTCATTCGTTTCTAGCTTAGGCGATTTATATAAAGCTGATGTTGAAGCTTACTTCACAGATGGTAAAGATTTCGTTAAAGAAAGATATCAAAATATCATTGCTACAGGTATTGATTTACCAACATATCAAAAAGTAAAAGCTGTCTATGATAAAGCTATTGCTGATGTTACAGAAAAACCATTAACAACTATTACTGCTGTTAATAACTGGATTGGTAAAACACTTGCTCAACTTGAACGTTTTAGTGGAGTAACTCCAGTTACTCCAATCGAAGGTACTGATGAAGTTACTGGTGAAGTTACAAATGTTGAAGGTGTTTATATTATCGACTCAACTCCATCAAGTGATTCAGAAGGTAATCCACTTACATATACTAACGGTGCAGACTTAAAAGTTAAAGGTGAAAAAGTTTCTGAAACAGAATCAAAAGTTACTTTAACTGGTGATGTTAGTGGTAATAAACTTAGCCAAGAACAAGCTAATGGTGTTGGTTATGCAGTTGATAATGTTTACTTCACATTCAGTGTTGAATTTGATCCAACAACTCAATATTTAAGAACATCATTCTTAGAAGATGTTTCTAGTGCTACTGAAACAAATAATTCTCAAACAGGTTGGAAAGTTATTCCTACTTCAAATGCAGAAAATGGTTCACAACTCTTCGTTGTTGCTCCATATGCTCATCAAGGATCAAAATTCACTATCCAAGTAGTTACTCAAGGTGAAACTAAAACTGTTGTTAGAACAATTGTTGTTGACTATACAGATTTAGTTACAACTGCTTCTCCTACTCCAGATACAGAAACACCTACTGATCCAGTAGAATAATTATCTTAGTTATAATAATTAACTCCTTATATCTATATATAAAATAATAATTAATTATTATTAACTAATAAGTAATTAAATAAAGGAGATCCTCTTTGTAGATGAGGATCTCCTTTTAATATGGTTAATATTAGATTATTAACCATTATTATTAATTAATTATTTAATTACTTATTTATTATTAAGATTATTAAACTCTTAAAATTGAAACTAATTAATGATTAATTATAATATTATTAATATCAAGTTAGCTTAGGAAGGAGAATGCTTGAGTTGCTTTTATCAATAGTCTATATATAGATTAGAATCTCACCTCACCTGGGGCTGAAGAAGTCAACTTCAAATTGCCGTTTTCCTACGATTTTAAGTTAACTTCTACAGACATTAATGCCTCTAATTAGGTTTGTATTAATAAAATATTAAAAATATTTTCTTGATGGTTATCGCATTTTCTTTATTTAATAATAAATATTTTATAAAAAAGTGAAAAATATTCTTAATTCGAGCATTCTTGTATATATAAGGGGAGGAAACTTTCTAGTATTCTTAACATTTAACCTTCTTGTTGCTCCTCTTGCCTCTTTAAAAAATGGATCATTATATTTCTCTCTCTTTTATAATGATCCATTTGTTTCTTTATTTAATTATATTATCTAAATCTATTAAGGCTTCATTAACATCTTTATAAACTAATGTTTTATCTTTAACACTATTAAATTGATTATTAAAGAACGTGTATTGTCTTTTAGCATAATTTCTAGTGTTTTTCTTAATTAATTCAATAGTTTCTTCTATACTAACTTTATTTTCTAAATAAGGAATAAATTCTTTATAACCAATCGCTTTTAAGCCATTTGAAGATTTATCGTACTTTTTAAATAAATATTTAACTTCATCAATTAAACCACTTTCAATCATTTTATCGACTCTTTTATTGATTGTTTCATATAAAATTTCTCTATCTGGTTTAATATAAATAAACTTTACATCGTTATATAAAAGTTCATCTTTTTTATTATTATTTATTTCACTCTTACTTTTATTATGAACTTCATTAATAAATAGTGATCTAAGAAGTCTTTTACGGTTATTTATTCCTATTTTTAACGCATCTTCTTTATCTAAAGTTAAAAGCTCGTTATAAAGGTCTAAATTTGTTTTATCCTTTTTATAATCAAGAGGCATTTTAACTTCTTCTTTATCAAAAATATAATTAAAAAGAATCGCTTTAATATAAAGTCCGGTTCCACCAACAAAAATTAAATCATTATCTTTTATATAATTTTTTATGACATTTCTTCCTAATTCTTGAAAAGTTGCTACATCATTATTTTCACTTAATGGTAAAAAATCATATAAAAGATAATAGCCTTTAGCTAATTCTTCTTTAACTGGTTTAGCACTTCCCTTATCAAGTTCTTTATAAACTTGAAAAGAATCAAAATTAACAATATATGAATTAGTTAATCTTTCTTTTAATTTTATTGCTAAATCACTTTTTTTAGATGCTGTAGGGCCAAAAACAACATAAATCATTATTAAACCTTTAATTTTTCATCAATCTCATCTTTAATTTCAACTAAAGTGAGTAAAACTTCTTCTTTTATTTTTTCATATTCTTTAACTAAAGGATCAGAATTATATTCTTCATAAAGTTTTTTATATTCACTTTTATCTTCTTTTTCTTTAGCTTCTTCGATTTCATTTCTTTTTTCTAAATAAAAATCGCTATTTAAAGCTTCTTTAAGTTTATAAAATTCATCTAAAAGTTCTTTAGAAAATGCTTCTTCTTTTATTTCAATACATTTTTCAATAATAAAATCTAAAGAAGTTTCTGGTGAAACTCCTAGCTCTGTATCTTCTAAAGCAATATCACTATTTTCTTTAATATCTATTTTAAATTTTCTTTCTTCCATTATTTAATTAATTCTCCATTAAATGAATATAATTTATCTTCTAAAATCTTTACTTTAACAATTTCTCCAATTAAAGAAGGGTCAGCGTTAAAATTAACGATTTTATTATTAAACATTACACCACTTACCTTATTTTTATCTTTTTTAGAAACTGAAGTAACTAATACTTCTTGAATGGTGTTTATAAAACTCTCATTATAAATTGGATAATATTCTTCAAGGGCATCAGTTAATCGTTTAAAACGAGCAACTTTTGTTTCATCATTTATTTTATCTTTAAGTTTAGCGGCAGCAGTTCCTTCGCGAGGAGAATAAATAAAGGTAAAAGCGCTAGCATATTTAACTTTTCTAACTAAATCTAATGTATCTAAAAATTCTTCTTCACTTTCATTAGGGAAACCAACAATGATATCGGTTGATAAAGCAACATTAGGAATACGTGCTTTAATCCTTTCAACAAGAGCAATATATTCTTCTTTTGTATATCTTCTTGCCATTCTTTTTAAAACGCTATTTGAACCGCTTTGAACAGGAAGATGGATATATTTCATGATATTATCGTGTTTAGCAATAACTTCAATTACTTCATCACTAAATTCAGATGGATAAGAAGTTAAAAATCTAACTCTTTTAATTGGTAAAGAAGCAACCGCATCTAAAAGTGAGGCAAAAGTTATATTTTGATCTTTTAAATCTTTTCCATAACTATCAACGTTTTGACCAAGAAGAATAATTTCTTTATATCCTTCTGCTAAAAGAAGTTTACATTCTTTTAAAATATCTTCTTTATCTCTACTTCTTTCTTTACCTCTTGTTTGAGGAACAATACAATAAGTACAGAATTTATCACATCCAAAAGTAATATTAACATAAGCGCTATATTTATTATTTCTAGTGGCTGGAAGATCTTCAATAATTTCACCTTCTTTAGATGAAACATCAACGATTCTTTTTTTATTATCACTATCCATATAAAGATATAATAGATTTAGTAAAGAATCGATATTATGAGTTCCAAAAATAATATCAATATAAGGATATTTATTAATTAAATTTGCTAAAGTATCTTTAGTTTCAACCATACATCCGCATAAAATTAAAACCAAATCTTTGTTCTTTTCTTTTAATCTTTTAATATTACCAATTTCAGCATAAACCTTATTATTAGCGTTTTCTCTAACACTACAAGTATTAATGATAATAATCGAAGCTTCTTCGATATTTTCGACTCTTTTTAAAGATAAAGAAGTTAAAAGTCCATTGATTGTTTCTTCATCTCTAATATTTGCTTGGCAGCCATGAGTTTTAATATAAAAAGTATTATTTTTAGCTAATCTTTCACTTATTTTTAAGTTATTTTTAAGGTTAGTTAAAAAAGTTTCATTATTATAATGAATTGTATTAATATTTGTTTGATTTCTTTTAATTGCTTCAGTAAATGAAGGTTTATCTAAATAAATTACTTCTCTCATCTTTTATTTCCTCCACTTTTATCATTAATTAAATATAAAGGTTTTATTTCGAGTGGTTTAAAAGTTAAATCATCAAAAGTTAAAATAACGGCTGAAAAAAGTCTAACTCCATCATCTTTAAGATACATTGAAACATTTTTCTTATTTAATAATTGTCTTTCAATAACACTATTAACTTCATATCCTAAAATGCCGTTATAGTCTCCACACATCCCTACATCTGTAATATAAAAAGTTTTACCATTAATAATACGAGCATCACGAGTTTGAACGTGAGTATGAGTTCCTATTAAAGCGCTAATTTCGCCGTTAAAAGCATAAACCATCGCTTCTTTTTCGCCACTTGCTTCTGCATGATAATCAACAATATGAATATCACTATCATCAGCTTTTATTAAAGAAGCAAGTGATTCATAAGGATCAAGCGCTTCTTCATTCATAAAAGCTTTTCCTAAAAGCGATGTAACTTTAACTTTTATATCATCGATAATAAATGTTTTACTTCTTTTATCAAAAGGAATATCTACTAAAATTTCATTTTTAGAATTAAGTGGTAAAACAATATCATCATAGTCTTTAAAAAGTTCTAATTCTTCTTTTTTATCCAAATAGTGGTTTCCTAAAGTAACGCAATCAACTCCTTCTTCAAGTAAGAAGTTATAGTGATTTAAAGAAATTCCTCTTCCATTAGAAATATTTTCTCCATTTGCGATAACAAAGTTGATATCGTATTTATTTTTAATAAAAGAAAGGTTCTCTTTAAGAGCCTTTCTTCCAATTTTTCCAACTATATCACCGATAAAAAGAATTTTCATTTTGACTTTAAATAATACTATTTAGCTGTTTCAATAGCACGGTATTCTCTAATAACATTAACTTTAATTTGACCAGGATATTGCATTTCATTTTCAATACGATCTTTAATATCTCTAGCCATTTTAAAGGCTGCTAAATCATCAATCTTTTCAGGGATAACGTTGACTCTAACTTCTCTACCAGATTGAATAGCATAACAAGAAAGTACACCATCAAATGATTTACAAATTTCTTCGAGTTGTTCGAGTCTTTTAATATAAGTTTCTAAAGTTTCACTTCTACTACCTGGACGAGCTGCACTTAAAGTATCAGCAGCAATAACAAGTGAAGAAATGACGAATTTAATTGGGACATCGCCATGGTGTGCTTCAATTGCATTAATAACAATTTCATTTTCACCACACTTTTTAGCAAGTCTAGTACCAATTTCAACGTGAGATCCTTCTACTTCAAAATCACTTGCTTTACCAATATCGTGAAGTAAACCAGCTCTTTTAGCAATTGATTGATTAAGTCCAAGTTCAGCAGCCATAACTCCACAAAGTTGAGCAGTTTCAATTGAGTGTTCAAGTTGATTTTGACCATATGAAGTACGATATTTTAATCTACCTACTTGATAGACTAATTCTTTATCCATCTTACCAAGACCAAGTTTAAAGATAGCATCTTCTCCAGCCTTTCTAATTGATTCATCGACTTCTTTTTGACATTTAGCAACGACTTCTTCAATTCTTCCTGGTTGAATACGACCATCTTTAATTAAAACTTGTAAGACTTTAGAAGCGATTTCTCTTCTAATTGGGTTAAAGCAAGAAACAGTGATAGCTTCTGGAGTATCATCGATTAAAATATCAACACCAAGTAAACTTTCAAGTGATTTAATATTTCTTCCTTCTCTACCAATAATTCTTCCTTTCATTTCATCGTTAGGAAGAGAAATAACATTAACTGTTCTTTCAGTTGTTACTTCTTGAGAGTGTCTTGCAATAGCGTTAGCGATAATATCTTTAGCAACATCATCAGCTTTACTTTCTGCTTCTTCTTCTTGTTCTTTTAAATACTTTGTAATATGAAGAGCTTCTTTTTCTTCAACTCGTTTATAAATTTCTTCTCTAGCTTCTTTTTCAGTTAAATTAGCAACCTTTTCAAGTTCGGCTAAAATTGAATTAATTTTTGTATCAAGAGTTGATTGTCTTTTACGGTTTTCTTCAATTTGTCTATCGACTAATTTTTCTTTTTCTTCGACAGCTTCTTCTTTTTTGATTAATTGGGCATCACGATAATTCATAGACTCTTCTCTTTGTAAAAGTCTATTTTCTTGAGCGACAACTTCTTGTTTTCTTTCTTTGATATCTTTATCTGCTTCTTGTTTCATTTCATAAACAGTTTGTTTAGCATCTAAAGTTGCATTTTTTTGAATGTGTTCAGCTTTAATTTCAGCTGCTTTAATAATTTTATCAGCTTTTGAATCTGCTCTTTTTTTAGCAAAAACAGGGATAAAATAGCAAAGTAAAAAACCAATTATAGCGCCACCGACTATGCCACAAATTAAGGCAATAATCCATTCCATTGTTTTTTATCTCCTTACTTAAAAAATTAAGTATCAAAACTTCTTAAAAATTCATAATTAAATTACTAATTTACAAATTTTGTTTTTGGTTATTTATTAAATATAAAAATTAAATTGTTAAATGTAAAAATATATATTTAAAAGCATCGTTTGATACTACGTTTTTAATTATAGCAAATTAAATTTAATAAATAATTAAAATTATTTATAAATAGTTAAAATTTTTAATTTTTTTATTTTAAAAGGGGCTATTTTAGCCCCTAGACATAAAACTAACTTAAATATTTTGGATCGTTTTCTTCAAGTCGTTCTAAAAGTTCTTTTTCTTGATTAATTTCTTCGGCGGTTTTTTCTTTTTTAGGCTCTTCTTTTTTCTTATTACGAGCTTCTAAAATTTTATTAGTCAATTTTTCAGCCATTTCTGGGTGTTCTTTAATAAATTGTTTTGCGGTTTCTCGACCTTGACCCATTCTATCACCTTCATATTCATACCAAGCGCCGCTCTTTTTAATAAAGCCTTCTAAAACGCCAAGATCCAAAAGTTCGCCTTCTTTAGAAATGCCTTTTCCATAAATTAAATCGAGTTTAACACTTTTAAATGGTGGAGCGACTTTATTTTTAACAATTTTAATTTGAACAGAGTTACCAATTACATTGACTCCTTCTTTAATTGCTTCGCTTCTTCTAATATCCATTCTAATGGTTGAATAAAATTTTAAAGCTCTTCCGCCGGTAGTTGTTTCACTAGCCCCATAAATTACTCCAACCTTATCTCTAAGTTGATTAATAAAGATGATGGTTGTCTTAGTTTTTGCTAAAATTCCAGAAATTTTTCTTAAAGCTTTAGACATCATTCTAGCTTGAAGACCAACATTAGAATCAGTCATCATTCCTTCTAGTTCAATTTGAGGAACAAGAGCTGCAACACTATCAACAACGATTAAATCAATTGCTCCTGATTTAGTTAAAGCTTCAACAATTTCAAAAGCTTCTTCCCCGGTATCTGGTTGAGAAATAACTAATTCTCCAATTTTAATACCAATTCGTTCACTATAATCTGGATCGATAGTATTTTCTACATCAATATAAGCACATCTTCCGCCAGCCTTTTGTACCTCAGCTACAGCTGTTAAAGCTAAAGTTGTTTTACCACTACTTTCAGGACCATAGATTTCAATAATCCTGCCTTTAGGATAGCCGCCTACTCCCAGTGCTTCATTTAAAAGAATGCTTCCAGATGAAATAACTTCCATATCTATGGAGTTTTTTTCGCCAAGACACATGATTGAACCTTGACCAAATTGGTTTTTAATCTCTTTTAAAACTTCGTCGAGATTAGGTGTGTTAATTTTTTTGTTTTGTTTCATAAAAATTTACCTCGCTTCATAAACAAGAATGCTACGAAACGGAAATTTCTTTCACTTTGTTTAAAATTTGTTCAAAAGAGTATCTAATTGCCTCTTTTCTGACACTATTTCTATCTGGTTCTAATTCGAGTTTATATGTTTCTAATTCGTTAAAAAATATTATTGAAATAAAGACTGTTCCAGCTTTTACATTACTAGAAGAAATTGGACCAGCTTCACCAGTATAAGAAATAACAATATCACTATTAAAAATTTCTTTTCCTTTTTTAGCCATTTCTTCAGCAATTTCTTTACTAGCGACACCATATTTTAAAATCTTTTCTTTATCAATTTTTAAAACTGTTTCTTTGATAAAAGTAGAATAAGAAACAATCGAACCTAAAAAGGTATTACTACTGCCACTAATATCGACAATTTCTTTAGCGGCCATTCCACCAGTAAAAGATTCAACTAAAGAAATAGTTAAGTGTTTTTTGATTAAAGTTTTAACAAGTTCTTCGTTCAATTCCATCAAAAATATTATAAATTAATCGATTAAAACCTTATAGTTATCTTTTAAATAAATTACACCACTTAAAAGTGATAAGAAACATGAAATATAGCAGATAAAATCTGAAATATGTAATAATTGTGGCCATGAATTATCAAAGAAAGAGAATGGTAAACCATTAAGTAAAACAACGGTAATTGCAACCATTTCTGAAACTGTTTTAGCTTTTCCAAAAATATTAGCTGCAATAACTCTTCCTTTACTAGCAGCTACAAATCTTAATGAATCAACAATTAAATCTCTAATAATCATTAAAATAACAAGGAAAAATGGGAAGGTTAAATGATCACTTAAAGAAGTAAAATTAAGTGCTAAAAAAACCATTATTCCATTAATTAACATTTTATCAGCAAGTGGATCTAAGAATTTTCCTAGATCAGTTACCATATTATTTTTTCTAGCTAAATAACCATCTACAAAATCAGTTAAAGAAGCAATTAAAAATACGACTAATATGATGATATTTATTAAGTTTATACTTACCTTTCCTCCAATCATATCGATATTTAAAGAACTTACTTCAAAGACTTTGAAATAATCTAAATAATAAATAATAAATATTGCTAAAAGTAATAATACTGCTAAGACTATTCTAGAAATTGTAATCTTAGTAGGTAAATTTATTTTTGTTTTAGTTTTAACTTCACTATTTTCCATAACTTTTCCTTTTTTAATCCTTAAAAATTATAAATTAAAATAAGGTCTCATAAAATGAAAAGTTTAGAGCAATTGCTCTAAACTTAAAATTCTATTAATGAGAATTCAGTCCGTAAGCCATGTTCTGTTATATACAACCATTTATCTAAGTATTTTTATATACCTATAGAATCGTTTTCTTTATTTTTCAACTTTTCTATTTCCCCTACCAAAATTTGGGTTTCTCGCTTATGGGGTTTACCAATCGTTTCATTCACTTAATTTCTTAAATGACTCGTCTCTGTGGCACTTTATCTAACTTTTTCCATAGTTTACACCTTAGGAATTAGTTAGGCCGTTACCATTCTCATTAGTTGGTACCTAGTTTTATGAATTATTATCTAGCATAAACACTATAATCAAATCACAGATTATGCGAGCATGGACTTTCCTCTATTTATTGAATTAAATAAACAGCGATTGTATAGACTGAAATGCTTTTTATTAATTTATCCTTTTTCAATAATATAAATTAATAAGATATAAGAACTATTTTAATTTTGAAGGATCAACACCAAGACTGTAGAGCTTCTTTTCATACATTGCACATCTTTTTAATAAGTCTAGATTATCTAAAGATGAGTTAGCGTAAGTTGGTTTATTTTTACTAGATGTCGTTTTAAGCCCTGCTAATTCTTGTTCTCTTTTTAAATCTCTTAAAGAGGTTTTAAGTAATTCATTCTCTTTTTTGAGGTTAACAATTGTCTCATCATTCTTTTTAAATGATTCTTCAATTAATGAATAATCTTTTAAAACTAAATCTAAGAATTCATCAACATCTTCAGGATCATATCCTTTATAAGAAGGAATGAATTGTTTATTTAAAATCTTCTCTTTAGTTAAGTTAAACTTCATATGTTTCCTTCGCTTTTATATTATAAAGAAGAAATATATATTTTGCATACTCTTTTGCATCTAATTTATAGAGAATTTACAAAAATATATATTTGCTTAACATTTATAGAGTAAAAAGTCGTGAATAATTCCCCGCTTTTTACTCAATAAAAGTTTGA
Source organism: uncultured bacterium (assembly GCA_949299395.1). GTDB lineage: Bacteria > Bacillota_I > Bacilli_A > RFN20 > CAG-826 > Onthovivens. The sequence continues at coordinate 13,048 of CASGAB010000018.1, forward strand.
TATTTATATCAACTTTTGCTATATTATTTAGGCACGCGAGAATGGCGGAACTGGTAGACGCGTACGTTTGAGGGGCGTATAGGGCAACCTGTGTGAGTTCGATTCTCATTTCTCGCACCAATTTAAAAAAATACGATAACTATCGAATGTATTATATAAAACGATCTAGAAATTTAAAACTAGATCGTTTTATTTTTTTATAGAATTAATAATTAACCATCTTGATTTTACTTTAGTATAAGTAAAAGATTTACATCTTATTCTAAAAACAGCACCAGAATTTGATGCTGTTTTATTTTTGGCGGAAAAGTGCGCCAGGCGAACTTTTCGACT
>CASGAB010000019.1 GCA_949299395.1 uncultured bacterium
GCGATTTAATTATAAATAAGTAAGGCTCTAAATTCTACATTCTCAGGAAAGGAAATGTTCTAAATTTCATTACTCTAAGATGTAAATTTAGAATACAAGGTAAAAATATGAAAGAATCATCAAACTTAGAATTTAAAGAAATTGTTACAAAGTCATTTTTAAAAACTGTCTCAGCGTTTGCTAATTATAATGGTGGAACGATTATTTTTGGTATTGATGATAAAGGAAACGTTAAAGGAATAAATGATAAAGTTTCTTCTATTTTAAGCATTGAAAATATGATTAACGATAATATTAAGCCTCAAGTAAATTATTTTTTAAGTTTAAATGAAAAAGATAAAACGATTGTTTTAGAAGTTAAAGAAGGAAGTGAAAAACCTTATTTTTATAATAATAAAGCTTATAAAAGAAACGATAATTCAACAATTGAAGTAGATATCCTTGAATTAAAAAGTTTAATTTTAGAAAGTAAAAACACATCTTTTATCGATTTGAAATCTAATAAACAAGATTTAACTTTTTCTTATTTAAGTCGCCTTTTCAAAGAAAAAGTTAAACTTTCTAATTTTGATTTAGATACTTTAAAAACTCTTAATTTATATAATGAAGAAGGTTTTTCAAATTGTGCAAATCTTTTAAGTGATGAAAATAAATTAGGTGCAATCGATGTTGCGATTTTTGGTGATAACATCAATATTATTAAAAAAAGAGTTATTTTAGAAAATATCTCAATTTTAGAAATGTTTGATAAAGTAATGGAGATTTTTAAAGATTATTATGAGTATGAAGAAATTAATGATAGCTATCGAAAAAAAGTAAATTTAATTCCTCTAGAAGCGTTTAGAGAAGCTTTAGCAAACGCCATTATTCATCGACTTTATGATAATAATATTAAGATTAATGTAGCGATGTTTAATGAAAAAATAATTGTTACTTCGCCAGGCGGTTTAAGAAGTGGCATCACAAAAGATGATTATTTAAATAAAATCATTTCAATTAGAAGAAATGAAACTTTAGCCAACGTTTTTTATCGACTTGGAATTATTGAAATGTATGGCACTGGCATTTTAAGAATCAAAAATTCCTATTTAGATAGCGTTAATAAACCTTCTTTTAATATTAGTGATAACTTTATTGAGGTTAGTTTACCTTTATTTTCAAAAGATCTTAATTTAAGTAAAGATGAAAACAATATTTATAAAAAGTTAAGTAAAAATTTCAAGATGGATATTAATGATATTTCTAATCTTTCACCATTTGGAAGAACAAAAACTACTAAGATTTTGAACTCTTTAAATGAAAAAGGAATCATTAATATTGAAGGAAGAGGAAAAGCCACTAAATATTTTTTATAAGATAAATAAATAAAAGGTATACTATATATAATTAATATGACTTTAAAAGAAAAACTAGATAATATCGATAAAATTAAATTAAAAAAATTAGAATATTCTAAATATAAAACAATAAAAGAATTTTATAATTCTTTTATTGTTAATCTTTTACCATCTAAAGAAAGTGTAATAGGAATATATAACTTATTACTTACTTATATTGAAGATAAAGAAAACAAAGATAACATTTATTATGTAATAAGATATTTTTCAAATACTAAAGGAGGAAAACATAACTTTAAATCAATCAGAAATGGTTTTTTAACCATTTCCAATGATTTTAATTATGTTTTCTCTGATAATTCTTTTGCTCATTTTTTCTTTAAATTAGCACTTGATAACTATATTCCAAAATATAATGAATTTAAAGAAATGATGAATAAAAGGTTATTTCCTCTAGATTTTGGTAAACCTTTAAAAGAAGTAGAAACAAAAAGTGCTTTTATTTTAGATGCTAAAGATCCATTATTTTATAAAAGTGGATATCGACTATCTCATATCTTTAGTGTCGGAGTTAAATATAATACTTTCTTTAATCATAATGAAGAAGTAATGGATATTCATGAATGGTTAAAAAGAATTAATATTACTCGTGGAGAATATGAAGATTTTATATATGATTCTAATTTAAATACTTATGTCAGATATATTGATAATAAAGATGTATTAAAAGATGAAGAAGATATTAAAGAAGCTAATGAAATCTTAAAAGCTCACTTTTTAAGATTTCTAGCTCCTTTTAATATCTTACTTACTCCAACATACTTAGATCATATCTGTTTAACTAAAGTAGATAATAATGATATTGGAGAATGTAAAGAATTATTAATGTATGCTTTTTATAAAAATATTGAAAGATATGACTCTATTTATTTAGATTATTTAAAAAGAATTAGAGTATCTAAAAATGACTTTTTAAATAATCTATTACCATTAAATGAATTAGAAGATTTTGTTATCGATATTTATATAGGTAAAGGAATAGGAGAAATAAAAGAGAGTAATAAAATTATTTATAATGAACCATTAAAATTAAAAAGAATAAATAATAATTTTATTAATGGTAATAATAAAGATACTAATATAAAAATAAATTTATTAGCTAAAGAGTTAATTTCTTATCTTTTAAATAATGATTTATTGTCTAACGATTTAATAAATCATTTAAAAGATAAGAAATATAGTAAAAAACATCTTAAATGTGATTATCCAGTATTAATTGATATTAAAGATATTAATAATAATATTAATAATTATAATAAGAGTTTATATTACCGTAATATTTATAAAAACACTTATAAGATATGTTCTTCTTGGGATGAAACAAGTAGAAGTTATCTAATTAAGTGGTTTTATAAATATATCTTATTAGTTGATTATAATAAAAATAAATAATTATAGTTTTTAAAAAGAAGTTTAATTAATCCGCTTGACATAGTTATTGGTATACTTTTAGTATACCGATATAAAAAATGGCGATATTAATCGCCATTTTCTATCTTTTCTACTTTATCTTTTAAGGGTGTTTCCCGAGCTTTTTTTAACTCAATTTTAGCTAATATAACCGCAAATATTTCATTAATTACTGATGCACTAGCAATTGTTATTTGAAAAGTTAAAGCAAGGAATGGATCAATTTGCGTTAAAATACCACTAGCAATACCTGTTAAAAACTAATGAAACTCCACTATGCGGTAATAATGTTAAAATTAAATATTTAGTAATTGTTTTTTCACTTCGAGTAATAGGTCCTCCAATAGAAGCAAAAGAAATTTTCACCTAAAGCTTTAGAGAAGATATAAATGAAGGTACATAAGATGCTCGTTAAAATTAAAGCAACATCTAAAGGCATACCTAAAGTAAGAATAACCATAACAAGCGAAAAACTTAAAATTGGATTAAACATCTTCATGGTTTTTTCTTTTCTTTCGATACTCATCATATTAACAGCAATTAAAGAATAGAAAACTCCTAAAAGGATATAATTCATCTATTGAATAACGATTAACGATTCTAGGAAGAGTATAAATTATTGCTTCTTGATATATTGATAAAACTTCTAAAGTATTAGAGGATTTATCTAACTTATTTTTAAGTCTATCTTCTACATCTAAAAAGATTGCTTTAGCTAATTCTTCTTTACTAACAAAATAATAATATAGTTTAGCTTTCCCTCTTTTTAATTCTTTAACTAAATCATCAAGTGAAAAAATTAATCCATCACTAAGTAGATATTTTTCCGCTAAATTTATAATTCTAGTTCTTTCATCAATATTCAATAGATATTTATATAAAAGAAAATCACCAATAAGAACAGCTTATTGGTGATTTAAAGAGGATATTAATGCTATTAATCTTTTAAAGGTTAATAGCGTATCAACTTATGAGAAATAATTATATAGATTAATTAATATTTAAAAATATATTTCTATTAAATCTTATTATTATCTTAATATTGTTGAGTTTAATGTTAATAATTTAAAGAGACATTTATAGTGACATTTAAAGTGACATTAGTTATAATTTATGTATAAGATTTAAGGCAATAATATAAATATGAATTTAGGAAGAGAAAATGAAAAATTAGAATTTAAAAAATCAACTAATGAATTAAAAGATTCAATGGATGATATTGTCTCTATGTTAAATAAACATGGAGAAGGAGTTTTATATTTTGGGGTAAAAAACGATGGAGAAGTAGTTGGTATCAATATTGGTCAATCTACCATAGATGATGTAGCAAGAATTACTAAAGAAGCAATAAAACCGATGATTTATCCTCAAATTGAAGAAATAAAAGTAGAAGATAAAAGTATTATTAAAGTTTCTTTTAAAGGAAGTGAATTACCTTATTCTTCATATGGAAGATATTATAAAAGAGTAATAGATCGAGCTGAAGAAATGACTCCAGATGAATTAAAAAGCCTTCTTTTATTAACCGATGTTTCTTCAAGATGGGAAAATAATTTAACTCAATATACACTTTCTGATATTGATCATGAAGCTTTAGCTAATTTTTATAAAGCGGCTATTTCTTCAAATAGATTAGAAGAATTAACTACTTTTGATGAAAAAGAATTATTAAGTGGGCTTGGTTTATTAGTTAATAATCATTTAACTAATGCTGGTTATTATTTATTTTCTTCTAAAAAACCAGTTACTTTAAAAATGGCTACTTATGTAACTGATGAAAGAATTAGTTTTTCGGATATAAAAAGAGTCGAAGATAATATTTTTAATTTAATTAGAATTGCTAATTCTTATATAAAAGAAAGAATGAACTGGGAAGTAACTTCTTTAAAAAATACTACTCGAGTTGAGACTCCGGAAATTCCACTTAATTCTTTAAGAGAAATAATTGTTAATAGTTTTGCTCATGCTGATTATCGAGCAATTAGTGAACATGAAATTGCGATTACTCCAAGTGAAATTGAAATATATAATCCAGGAGAATTTCCTTTAAATTTAACCCCTCTTTCTTTTATTAATACTCATCAAAAATCTTTACCTAGAAATAAAGTTATTTTAAATACTTTATTTAAATCTAAAGATGTTGAGATGTTTGGGAGTGGTTTTAAAAAAGTATTTAAAGAATGTAAAGAAAACAATCTTGAATTTAGCTATGATATATCTAAATATGGTTTTTCATTTATTTTCTTTAGAAAAAATAATAAAGAAGATAAAAATAACTATTCTTCTAATAATAATGGAAATTGTGATAATAATTACAATAAAACTACATTTAAATATCGTAAAAGTGATTTAGAAATTATTGAACTTTTAAAAGATAATCCTTTACTTAATAGAAGTGAGATTGCTTCTAAAATCAATAAAGATAAAAGAACGGTTCAAAGAGCAATTGATCGTTTAAAAGAAGCTAATAAAATAATTAGAGTTGGTTCTAAAAAAACTGGATATTATAAATTACTTTAAAGTGACATTTATAGTGTCACTTTAAATGTCACTTTAAATAAATCTATAAAATATTAATTATTAATAGCAAATTAATATCTATTTTTTATTGTATAAGCGTAAAATAGTATTAAAGTTGTTATTTACTTTATCTAAAAAGGGGGAAATATTCGATAATATGGGCTTTGTCATTATAGATTTAGTAATTATTTTAATATTACTTATTTCAATTGGTATTGGATTTTTTAAAAATCCTATTTTTGCTGGAATCAATTTAGTTTTATTTATTGGTTTCACATTCTTATTTAATTTTGTTTTAGTAAGTGTTTTACCTGCTATTGTAGCTAGTTTTAATTTAGAAGAAGTCTTTTTAAGCTTAATAGAAAGCTTAAAAAGTGCTAATGAACAATTAAAATCTTTAAATTATGGATTTAGTTTACTTCCAGAATATATGATGGATATTAATTTCTATAATGGCTTAAGTGATGCTGCAATTAGTGTTGTTTCTTTCTTTGTTTCAACCTTATTAGCTTTATTAGTTTCTTATGGTTTAACTTGGTTAATTTATGGCTTAATGAAGAAATTCTTTCCTAAGTTTAAAGATTTATGCAATAAGATTAAGGAGAAAAAAGCTTTACGTTTCCCTTTAGGAATTGCTTCTTCATTAATTTTCTCGATTATCTTTGTTTCTGTTAGTTTTACTCCATTAAATCAACTTGCTAATGGTGTAGAAAAACCATTAAATAATCTTTCTAGTATTGAAATTAACGATACTTTTAAAGATGAACTTGATAAAGCATATGAAATTAAAGATCAAGTTGATAGAATATCCGCTCGACTTGATGCTATGGAAGTTGAAGTTAATGAACTTAATGGTTATTTCCAAGAATATATGGTTGATGTTGATGAATTTGCTGAAGGTTATCGCCTTTTAGCAAATAGAGTTTATGATTATGGACAAGATATTGGAAAATTATTAGAAAAAAATCTTAGTTCTACAGATCGAGCTGTTTTAAATGATGCAAGCAATGGTATTAATCAAGTTAAAGCATATTATCCTCAAATTGATGCAACTTTTGGTGAAGTTCAAGCTACTATGGAAGGATATGAAAAACAAATTCAAGATGGCATTGAACAACTTAATAATGTTCAAAATATGATTGATGAAAACTTAAAAGTTTTTAATGATGCTGAATCAACTATTAATACTGCTACAGAAACAATCGAAATGGTTAAAGAATATAGTAAACAAGCTGAAGATATTTTAAATTTAAGTGTTGATTCTTCTTGGTTTGATTGGTTACTTAATTTAAATATTTATCCATATTTTGATTTTACTTATAACGATGAAAATCATAATTTAATTGGTGAATTTGAAAACTTAGATTCTTCATTAAGTGAATTTGTTGATACTAACTTTGCAATTATTGAAAAACTTTTAAAAGACAATATTGGTGATGTTGAATCTCAAATTGCTGAAGGCGAAGCTCAATTAAGTGAATATGAACAAATGCTTGTTGATATTAAAGAAGAAATTGATGGAGTTAAAGATCAAGTGGATGGTAGAGTAGAAGATGCTTATGTTCTTTTAGATGAAGCTAATATTCTTTTAGATCAAGCAGGTTTAATAATTGATGGATTAAAAGCAAAATACGGAGTTATGTAATTATTCGATACTTTTAATTAACTATCACCTTTATAAGAGATCGTAACTAATTTTATAATCTTCATTAAATAAACTAGTTAAGGAATGGCTATATAGCCTTCCTTTTTTAATTGAACTTATAATCTAGATTATCCTCTTTTTTTAACTAATCATAATTTTATACCTTAATGTGATGTTTTAAAAAATATACAAAGATAAAAAAAGGATATAAAGAAAATGCCACTTTTAATTAACTAAGATGTAAAGTTTTTCTTTTGAAAATATATTGTCTATAAAATAAGTTTTTATATTATGCATTTATTAAATTATATATTTTTTCTAGCCAGTTCTAATTTTATTTACAAGTAGATAGCGTTTCAATTTTGTAGGTAAAGGAAAAGAGCCTGTTTTTTAAGTTTTGGCTAAAATAGAATCTAATTCTAGTTTAGCCATATTTATTAATTAATATTTTATCTATCGTAATAATAAATTGAGTTTTTAACCATCTCAGAGTATTCTTCATTAGTTAATACTTTAACAATGTTAAAAGCAAAATCAATTACTCCGGCTGCACTAATTCCAGTAATTATATTATCATCAATTACACTATAAGTAGCGTGATATGTTCCCCCAAAATCTTCATTCATACTTTTAAAACAAGTATAGTTTTTATTTTTTAAATATCCTAGATGACCTAAAAGAGTTGGTCCAGCACAGATTGCAGCAATATATTTTTTATTATCATAAAAATATTTAATTATTTTTTGATATAAGCTAGAAGCTTCTAGTTCTTTATATTCACTACCTCCACAAATAAAAAGTAATGAATAATCATCTAAGTTTACTTTTGTTTCATCAAAAATAGGTAATTCTAAGATAGTATTATGACTACCTTTAATCCTATTACTTCTAAGAGCAAAAATATCTACTATTATTTTTGCTCTTCTTAATATAGCAATTGTTCCTATTGCTTCTAAATCTTCAAATCCATCAGTTAAAATTAATAATACTTTTTTATCTTCCATATATTTATATTCTTCCTTTATATATTTATATATATCTATATTAATATATTACTTTAATTTTACATCTTTATTTATAAAAACATTGATAACAAACTTGAATACATTTTAACAATTTTAAATTTCAGTTTTAAAATCTCTATACAATCAACGTTTTTTATCACAGAAAGGAGGATTATGAATTTTAATAAACGTTTATTGATAGAGGAAAATATTAGTAAGCCTGATATTTCTTGGAAGGAAGTCTGTGAATTTACTTGAATTCGAAGATCAACTTTGATTAGAGAAATTAACACTTATTCAGTTTTTGTAAACGGAGATAATGATTTCGACACATCAAAATGTGAAAGACTTTCTAAATTTCCATTTGTTTGTAACGGGTGCCATTCTTACTTTGTTTGTCGCAGAAAAAGATTAAGGTATTCTGTTAGATAAGCTGAAATTATTTCAGAAAAGATTAATTCTCGTTCAAGACAAATTCTTCATAAAGATAGAGAGCTTTTTGATAAATTTAATGAAGAGTTGTTCCAATGGGTAGCGGTTAATGGTAAGAGTGTCCATGATTATTGCGTTAATCATCCCAAAAGTTTGTATTCGGAAAGACAGATTTATAATTTAATAGCATCTCAAAAGCTTAAAGTTAAACCGATTGATTTAAGAGCCAGTGTTCAAAGAAGAGTAAAACAATCCTATAAAAAAATCGTAGAAACTCCGAAAGATTATAAAAATCACCGCGAATATGAAGATTTTTTAAAATATCTTTCTGAACATAAAGATGCGATTGTAGCTGAAGTTGATACAGTTCACGGCAAAAAGAATGATAAAAAGTGTTTCCTAACAATTTGTTTTACAAAAATAAAATTTCAATTTGTCTTTTTATTAAAATCTTGTACTGCTGAAGCCGTAAATAAGAAATTTTTAGAAATTCGCGATGTTATTGATGATGAATTATTCTATAAAATTTTCAAAGTCATAATATGTTACAATGGTTTAGAATTTGAAAGACTTTGGGAACTCGAATATGACTCCTTTGGATATCGAAAAGGAAAAGTATTTTATGCTAGACCTTATAGATCAGGAGATAAAGGATTGACAGAAAACAATCATCGACTTATTCGTTACATCGTACCAAAGGGAACATCTTTAAAAGACTTTACTAAAGAAGACACTAGAACAATTACGAACGCTATTAATTCAATAAGTAAAAGTTCTTTGAATGATTTCACACCTTTTAAATTGTTCACCTATGTGTTTGGAACAAAAATCTTAACACTTCTAAGATTAAAAGAAATCGATAGCAATGATTTAGTTTTAAATAGTTCAATTTTAAAAAAAAGAAAAGTAGGCCACAACACCTACTTTGTGATAAACGAATGTTGATTGTACATCCATAAAGAAATTAACAATATTGTTTTTCATGACAAAACAATATCAGTTTTCTTATATAAAAATAATATCATTATTACTTATAATTTACATCAAAAATTAAAAAATCGACCATTTTGTATTTCGTAAAACAGTCGATTTTCTTAATTGCTATCAAAAATACTTAATTTTAACTAGTTTGTTTTTCAATTAACCAACACTATATTTGTTATAATCTTTTGGGATATATTTATTAAAATAGTTGTTTATTATTAAATGATTGTTCTTTGATAAGATAAAAAAATAATAGCAATTAAAAGATTAAAATTAATTTTTATCTTTTAATCAGTTACTTCAAAGTAATTATCACTTAACTTTGAAGTAACTTTGAAGTTTTACTTTAAAACACTTTGAAGTAAATAGTGCTTTTTTATATGTTTTTATCTACTTTTTTATAAACACTTTGAAGTTTTTAAATGCTAAATATTAAAAATATAAGATAACTATCGAATATTTTTTTACTTCAAAGTGAATGTAGATAAGTTTGAAGTAACTTTGAAGTTTTACTACAAACTTACTTCAAACTGTATTATAATTATGTTAAGAGGTTAACTATTATGTATATCGAAGAAATAATTAGTAATATAAATTTAGAAGATTATACTGTTGAGTTTAAAGGTATTATTGAAGAAGGAAAAAGCGATAATGAATTAAAAAGAAAAGAAACTTCTTGGTTAAAAACAATTGTTGCTTTTGCTAATACTAGTGGAGGAAATTTATATATTGGTGTTGATAATAAAACACATAAAATACTTTCTCTTTCTCATCAAGAGGTAGATAAAATAATTTTAATGATTCAAAGATTAATTAAAGAAAGAATTGAACCAGAAATTAATTATGAGATTAAAGCAATTTCTATTTTAAATACTCTTCCTACTCGTTATATTATTGATCTAAAAGTTGAAAAAAGTTCTTTTCCACTAGTTTCTTTAAAAGAAAATGGAATAAACGCAATTTATTTAAGAAAATTTGGAAAAAATTCAATTGCTTCACCTGAAGAAATAGTTGATTTAGTTTCAAATAGTAATTATGTTTCGTATGATTCAAGATTTAGCGATGAAGAGTTTAAAAAAGAAGATTTTTCTTTATTATTTACTTATTATAAAGATGTAAATAATAAAGAGTTAAGTATAAAAGAATTAATTTCAATAGGTTTTATTAATTCCTTAAATAAACTTTCTTATGGCGGATTGCTTTTTAAAGATAATTTAAATAATGATAAAACACTTGTTTCTTGCACATGGTTTAAAGGTTATGATAAGGGTGAAAACATCTTTTTAGCAAATGAAACTTATAAAAGTAATTTATTAGATGAGTTTAATAAAATTGTTGATTTTATTAAAACTCATAGTGCTAATGGATATCAAAAAAATAAATTAGGTAGAAAAGAATATATTGCGTATCCACTTGATGCTATTAGAGAAGGGGTAGCTAATGCTTTAGCTCATCGAAATTATTTTATTAATGGTAGTCAAATAGAAATTAATATATTTAAAGATAGGGTGGAAATAGTTTCCCCAGGTAGTTTATTAAACTCAAATAAAGAATTAAGAGAGTTTAAAGATTTAGAATCTATTCCACCTTTAAGAAGAAATGAAGTTATTTCTAAAACATTTGAATTATTAAAAATAATGGAAAATAAAGGTAGTGGATTTGATAAGATTGTTTCTCTTTATAAACCTCATGGTGAAAAATTTGCCCCATTTATTAATTCTACTAGTCAATATTTTTCACTAACTTTAGCCGATTTAACATTTAAAGAAGGAATGATTATTAATAATGAGCTTGTTAATATTTCTCTTCCTACCTTTTTAAATGGTAAATATGATAAAGAAATATTATCTTTTTGCTACAAAGAAGCAAAAAGTATTAATGAAATAGCATCGTTTTTAAAAATTAAACCATCAACATATTTTAAAAATACTTATATAAATAAATTATTAAAAGATAATTATTTATTTAAAATAAATAATATATATCCTTCTAAATATATAACTAATCATAATAAAGTATTTTTAGAGTAGGATTAGTAAAATAATGAAGATAAACTACTATATTATGCATTAACTTCTTAAAATAAAGAGGCAAGAATTTCAACTCCTTGTCTCTTTACAACATATAGAAATTTTTTAGTCTTTTTTATTTAAACTATGGTTGCATTTTAATGAAATAATTACATTAATTCGCTCTAAAAGTTAATTTTATTTACTTATTGATTTTCAGCTAATTTAACTAATACATCATCTTCATATTTATTATGTTTGTAAAGATAATAAATTATATTACCAACTCCTGCTGTGAAAAGAAATAAAGCTACATGTACTATAGCAGATTGACTTGATGGTTTCACCAATCTAGCGGTGTTTTCACCTCTACTTTTAACTTTAAAACCTTGGGTAATATAATCATCGATAGTAGTTTCAAATTCTTTTTGATTATAAGTTCTTCTAATTCTTTGAGCCATAATTTTCTCCTTTTATTTGCTTCATAGTTCTTATTATAGCCCCCCCGATAAAGTCAAGAGTTTATAAAAATATACAGAAAAAATTAATAATTAACTTCATTTGCAAAACATTGATAACATTTTAAAAAGAATTTTAACAATATTGCATTTCAGTTTTAAAATGTCTTTACAATCAACGTTATTTATCACAGAAAGGAGGATTATGAATTTTGATAAACGTTTATTGATAGAAGAAAATATTAGTATTTTTGTAGTCGGAGATAATGATTTTGACACATCAAAATGTAAGAGGCTTTCAAAATTTCCATTTGTTTGTCATGGATGTCAGTCTTACTTTGTTTGCTGAAGAAAAAGATTAAAATATTCTGCAAAAAAAGCTGAGCTTGTTTCAGAAAAAATCAACTCCCGAGCAAGGCAAATTCTTCACAAAGATAAAGATCTTTTTAATAAGTTTAATGAAGAATTATTTCAATGGGTTGCGGTTAATGGTAAGAGTGTTCACGATTATTGTGTAAATCATCCCGAAAGTCTATGTTCGGAAAGACAAATTTATAATCTAATCGCATCTCAAAAACTTAAAGTTAAACCGATTGATTTAAGAGCGAGTGTTCAAAGAAGAGTAAAACAGTTCTATAAAAAATCTCGGAAACTCCAAAAGATTATAAAAATCATCGTGAATATGAAGATTTTTTAAGATATCTTTCTGAACATAAAGAAGCAATTGTTGCT
>CASGAB010000020.1 GCA_949299395.1 uncultured bacterium
TTAAAAAACTGGAAAATTGAGATTATTAATTCTTTTTTAACATATAAAGGAAGGAAGCTTTCCAATGCTATTGCTGAAGAATCTGTAAGAAAAATTAAAAATCTAAAAAGAGTGTTACATGGATTTAATAATTTCCAAAATTTTAGAGCAAGATGTTTTCTAATTTTTAGAAATCCAGACCCCGTAAAATGTCGGAGTACCATAGCACGATTAATATCGTGTTTTTTTATTGCTTATTTTATTATTTTCTTGATTTTAACTAATCTTTAATTTAAAACTTAAATATATGAAAGATTATATTAAATATATTAGAAGTATCGTTGGTCATAAAGAAATTATGGCTATTGGTTTATCAGCTTTTATAATTAATGAAAAAGAAGAAGTTTTGCTTGAATTAAGAAGTGATAATCATATGCTCTCTTTTCCAGGTGGATCTTTAAATTTAGGTGAAAATATTAAAGATGGATTAATTAGAGAAGTTTATGAAGAAACCGGGTTAAAGTTTAATTATGATGATTTAAAATTTTTTGGTTCTTATAGTGGAGAAAAAGGAAGATTTGATTATCCAAATGGCGATATAACTTACTACACTGATTTTGTTTTTATTATTAGAGTTAATACTAAAAATATAAAAATTAATCCTCTAGATAATGAAAGTTTAGAGATTAAATTTTATAAATTCGAAGATATTGATTTAAATAATATGCCGACCTATAGTAAAGATGTATTAACGGATTACTATATCAATAAAATAAATGAACCGTTTATTAAATAAGTCGAAGTTAATCTTCGACTTTTCTTTTTAGCTATATTTTTTAATTTTAGTATGATATCGGGCTTTTTTATTGATTGTTGATTCATCTAAAAAGATAAATTTACCTTTTCCTTTAATTGATACTCGATCATCTTTTTTTAATAGATATGAAGGAGAAGTTTTAGTAATTCCATTAACAAAAACACATTCTTTAATAATTAATTCTTTAGCATCTTCTCTAGAAAGATTAAAAACTTCTTTAATGATGTTATCGACTCTTAAAGAAGAAACATAAATTGAAATAATTTCAAAATTCATTTTAAATGGAGCTTCGTTTAAAAATATTTCTTTTATATTAATAGAAGTATGTTTGATAGAAGTTAAATTATTAATAACTTCAGTTTTAATAGAAGAAAGTAAATAAATAATTCCTTTATTTAAAGAAGAAGAATCAATAATAATATCTCCAATTGTTTCTCTTTTAATTCCGATATTCATTAAAGCTCCTAGAAAATCTCGATGAGTAAATTTATCACTATATTTTTCATTTTTAGGAGTGACTAATAATAAAGAAATATCTTCTTTAATATATTCATTTAATTCTTTAATAGAATAACTTTTTGGTTTTATAAAAAGAATTTTTCGATCACTTTCTAAGGAGTTTCCACCGTCTAAAATTAAATCTACTTCATTAGAAAATTCTTTATTTAATCTAACAATTTCATTTAAAAAGAGTGATTGCTCACTCATAGTTAAAAAAGAAGTTGATGTAATAATATTTAGATTTGTTGATCTTAAAATTAAGTCTTCAATATGTGAAATTAAATAAGTTTCATTACTCATATTTTTTTGTCAATCAAAAACATTTTTTTACTTCTTAAAAATAGTCTTACAAGTTGAATCAATGATGTTATAAAGTTGATCCATTTCTTGATCTGTTAAAGGTTGAATTCTGCGTAAAATCTTTAACGCATGTAAGTTATTTAAATACTCATTAAAAGGAGTAGCGGTAGAAGTTTTACCAGGTAAATTTGGTGTGTGGCTTAATAAATCATCAATACTAACTTCATATAGATCTGCAAACTTAATTAAAGTATCGATATCTGGTTTAGCTCTTCCGGTTTCATAATCAGAAAGGTTATATTGTTTGATTTGTAGAGCATTAGCTACCTGACTTTGGGTTAAGTTATGAGATGTTCTAAATAGTTTTAATCTGTCTTCAAGTTTCATAATAAAGATATTATATATCAAAAAGTAAAATTTACGAATTAATTTTAAATATGTTTATTTTACATTTTTCGCCTGCAAAAATTATTATTCTGAATAATCTAATTTTCTTACCAAAAAAGTAGTAGAAAATAAAGAAAATTTTTTCAATTTTTTTTGAAAAATTAACTCATTTTTTTGACAAAAGTAGAGGTAGTATTTTGAGCAGTTTTTGGTTGACAAATATACAATTTTTTCACTGATACGCTACTGATTTTTATTTATAAAAAATGAAACTTAAGTGAATTTTCATCACTTCGTATTAATATACATTGGCAGATAATTTTTAACATTTTTACATCAAAAATAATAGAATTAGTAATAAAATAGTATATGTAAAAATTACATATTAATGCTTTTAGTAGTTTTTTAGTCGCTATATGTCTCTTGTTCTTCTACTTTTGATCAGTTTTCTATTATTTATGATTTAAAAACAAATTCTTAATTTTAGTGTTTTTTAAAAATGACAAAATATCAATCTTACTTTTACAATTTCTTTAATTTTTCATTGACTAATTTATGATAGTTGTAAGTTAAAACTAACAAAACTAAAATACCCCAATTTTTAAAATTATTGTTTTTAAGGTAAAAAAACATGTCACTATTACTTATTTTTGTTATTGTTTTAAGTGTTTTTATATCTTTGATTGGTATTTACCTGCAAAGTTAATTTTAAAATAAGGTGTCAAACTGGTTATTTCAACCAATTTCCTTATCTAATTTTTAATAAAAATAGATATAATATTAATTGATGTTTAAATCCAATTTCTATTTATAAGGAGGATTTGAAAATGGAAACATGGTTAATTGCTGTTATTGCAATTGTTGTTATTTTAGTTGTTTTAGCTTTAATTATTGTTATTTGGTGGATCTCAACTAGCAACAGTTTCAAGGTTATGAAGGTTAAAGTTGATGAAGCTGCTAGCGGAATTGATGTCGCTTTAACAAAAAGATATGATCTTTTAACTAAGGCTTTAGCTGCTACAAAAGGTTATGCTAAACATGAAGTTGAAACATTAGAAAAAGTTATTGAATTAAGAGGTGGAAATTCCATTTCAAATATGTCAATGAAAGATAAAAATGCTTTACAAAGTCAAATCAGTGAAGCAGCTAAAGGATTAAATATCTTAGTTGAACAATACCCAGATTTAAAAGCAAATACTACATTCGTAGAACTTCAAAGACAAACTGCTGATTGTGAAGAGCAACTCCAAGCAGCAAGAAGAATTTATAATTCAAACGTCTCTTCATTAAATCAAAAAAGAAATGTTTTCCCTTCCTCAATCGTTGCTAAACATATTGGCTTTACAGAAGATTTTGACTTCTTTGAAGCAGAAGAAGAGAAGAAACAAGACGTTAAATTTGATTTCTAATTTTATTTAATTTTTTTTATTAAAGATTATTAAATTTTTTTATGGATGAATTTATCAATACGATAGAAACCAATCGTCAAGTTTTTAAAAAGAAATTAGACATCGCTACAATTGTTGCAGCATGTATTTTAGGTGTAGGCATAATCCTTTTAATTATCGGAATTACCTTCTCTAACTCAATTTGTTTTATTATCTTTGTTTTAACTTTAATTATTTCTTGTCTAATCTATGGCATAAGTTATGCCACTTATAATAAGAAATATTTAAATACTTTTATTGGTGATCTAGATAAAAAAGCTATTGAATTAAATTATGGAGATAATTATTTTTATCAAGCTGATGGAGGGGTAGGATTTGAAACAATGGATTCATCAAGATGTATTAATCGTCCAGATGAATTTTATAGTTCAAAATTATTTGCTTCTCATATCGAAGGCGTTAGTTTTACTAGCTCAAATTATCTTTTTAAATATTATCATTATCGAACTGATAAAGATGGTAACACCGAAAGAACAGTTAATCTATATCGTGGTAGATTCATTAAATTTGATTTCCCTAGAGAACTTAATGCATTTTTATCAATCATGGAAAAACATGCTATTGATGAAATGATTAAAGATCCTCGACTTGGTGATAAACTTGAATTTGAATATATGGAATTTAATAAAAAATTCAAAGTTAAAACTAGCGATGAATTAAAAGCAAATTATATTATTACTCCACAAGTTCAAGTTAATTTAGTTGATTTTGATAATGCTTTTAATAGTGAATTAATATGCGTTTTTATCGATAAATCAGTTTATGTATTTATGCATGAATATGCTGAAAAAATGACTTTAGGTATCTATAAAAAATTTGATCAAAAAGTTTTTGATAACTATGCTAATGAATTTATTATTCCTAAACTTGTAATGGATGCATTAGGTTTAGATAATGATAAATATACAAATACAAATTTATAAGATTTTGAAAGGGCGTTTTTTATGAGTAACGAAGAAAGATGTATGGGTCGGATTGAAGTTATTAGTGGTCCAATGTTTGCTGGAAAAAGCGAAGAATTATTAAGAAGAATAAATCGATTAAGATACGCTAAAAAGAACTTTTTAGTCTTTAAACCTAAAATTGATGACCGTTATAGTGAAGATGAAGTAGTATCTCATGAAAAGAAATCTTATAAAGCACATGCAATTTCAAAAGGAATTGATATTTTAAAATACGTTACTCGTGATTTAGAAGTTGTTTGTATTGATGAAGTTCAATTCTTTGATGAAGGAATTATTGATGTTATTGAAACTTTAGCAAATCGCGGAATTAGAGTAATTTGTGCAGGTCTTGATACTGATTTTAAAGCTGATCCTTTCCCTGTTATGGCTTCACTTTTAGCTAGAGCAGAAATTGTTACTAAACTTACTGCAATTTGTGCTGTATGTGGGAAAGATGCAACTAGAACTCAAAGATTAGTTGATGGTAAACCAGCTAGTGCAGATGGTCCAATTATTTTAGTTGGAGCAACAGAAAGCTATGAACCTAGATGTCGACACTGTCATCAAGTAATTAGAAAATAAAACGCGATAAATATCGCGTTTTTTATTAAAAAATATCGATCAAAGGTTGATATTTTATTTTAATTTTTCTTTATAATCTAAATAGATTAAATCAGCAATTTCTTCAGCGCTTTTTTCTTTTTCGTCGATAAATACATCAATGTATTTATTTAAGGTTGTATTGAATTTAAAGCGATCATGATAGATTCTTTGATGGATATCTTCTTCTTTATCTCCTCTTAATCTCATTCTTTCAATACGAGTTAATTCATCAGCATTTAAAAAATAAGAAATAATATTTGGATATGAAGATAATTTAAAAGCAATCAAACCATTTGATTCAACAACTAAAACAGTTTGATCATCAATTAGCTTCTTTTCGGTTCCATAATAATTGTTGTTATAAAAAGTGGTTTCGATAAATTCGTTATTATTTTTCATCTTAATAAATGTATCTTCAGTTAAAAAATTATAGTCAATGCCGTTAACTTCATTGACTCGAGGTTCTCTAGTAGTAGAGGTAACGAATTTTTTAAAGCCGTATTTTGTGGTTAAAACTTTTGCAACTTCAGTTTTTCCACTAGCGCTTGCACCAACAAGAATAATCATATTTTTATTATAAAGACTCTTATTAAAAAAGAAAGTGTAGAAAAACTTTTTTAAAAAATTTTCAAAAAATTGAGAGGATTTTTCTAATTCCAGCATTCTTGTATATATAGGGGGTAAAAATTATGTTATTCAAAGGTTTAATTTTATCGTTATCTTTATTCGGTGCTGGAATAGGAAATTTTGGAATAATTAATCATAAAGATATTCCAAAAATGAGTACAAGAGCAATTACAGGTGATAATAACAAATGTCACGAAATTAGAAAAACTACAAAAACGAGAGACTATATAAATATAAAATCATTTACTGTTACTACTAGGAGTTATGAAAGTAATGGCGGAATATTTACTATTACTTTTTCAGAGAGTGACTTTAGCCAAGCTCTTGATTTCTATTTTTATGCATATAATGAAAATGGCGATAGATTAGCTAGATATGTAAAAACTTATGATCGATATGAAACTTATGGCGAAACTTTTAAATTTAAGTTATGGCATGAAGATTTTTATAAACCGGGTAATATAAGATTCGTTTTTAAATGGGATTATAGATATTATTCTGGTGGAAGTGGAACATTTGCAGATTTTAGTCTTAATTTTGGTGGAGGAGAATTAAAAGCTCCAAATTATGAAATTAAATTGCCATATGAAGCAAGTGTTTATCCAAATGAGGGATATAGTGAAATTTCTGGAGATTATGTAAAAATAAAAAATCTAGATGAAGTTATTAAAATAGAAAAATTTGGGAAATTTTTATTTAATGATTTAGGGTTAGAATTCTATATGGAACCAATGGGAGACACAATGTATGTTAGAGGGTTTCCGATGTTAGAATTTAAACTTTCTGATAAGATCAAGGGTTTATCTTTAGAAGGAGAAGTTTATGATTCAATGGAAAATTATAATCATAATCTTTTTGATTTAGATCTACTTGATACCGATGATGGTAATACAAAAGAAATAAAAAACGTTATCAATTATTATTATCAGGACTCTCATTATTACTTTAGTAAAAGAAGAAAAGATGGTTATCAACAAACACAAGATTATTATTTTCCGAAAGTTTTATATGAACCATTAAAAGAAATTGATGTAACTCTTTCTTTTAATGGGTTTACAAAAAATAGTTCAGGAATTTATTGTAGGTTCAAATTATTATTTTTAAATCCTGCTGTTGAAACCTCATTTAAGATTGTCGGAGAAATTGAAAATGAAATTGTTGATGATGAATTAAAGGAGATTGACCTTTAATGATGTTATTAACTTTGCTCTTCTCTTCAATTGTACTAATTGGAATGGTAACTTGTTTCTTTTTAGGAACGCAAGGAATGTTTATTCAAAGAACTTTCTTAAATATTCCTTTAGCTTTATTTGAAGCAAATGTAGAAAGGATAGGAGAAAAAGATAAGATTGAAGAAGGAGAAATTCTTCAATATATCGAACCAAGAATTATCCAAGGAAATGAAGAGGTTGAAGATGAAGTTTCTCAAAGATTATTTAAATTTAAAAAGGAAAATTTAGAGGAAGATTTATTAAATTATCTAAAAGCCAATCTTGAACATAAAGTTGATTCTTATAAATATGCAATCAAATATTATATTTATGAAAATGATGAATTTGTTGAAGATACAATAGATGAAGCAAATGCTATAAAAATACGATTTAGATGCGAATATTATAAAAATTATGCAATTGATCAAAACTTAAGTTTTTATATTCAAGAAGCTTGGAGTGTAAGTTATGAATGAGAAATTAGAGCAATTCTTTAATCGCTCATTCATTAAGGATTTAATTTCTTTAGATAGTGTTACAGATATTTCTTATAATGGCGAAGCAATATATTATCAAGATAATTTAAAAGGAAGATTAAAATACGATAAAGAAGTTACTTCTAAAGAAGTATATGAATTTGTAAGACAAGTTGCTAATTTAACAGATTCACAGTTTAGTGTTTCATCCCCAATTTTAGATATTTCAATCGATAAATATAGAATTAATGCAGTTCATTATGCCTTAGCTAGAAAAAATCGATATCAAGCAATAAATTTTTCAATAAGAATTGGATACACCACTTTAAGAATTAAAGAAGATGAAAAATTCATTACTAAAAAATCAATTGAGTTAATTGAATTATTCTTAAAAAATAAGCAATCAATAATAATTGGTGGTCAAACAAGTAGTGGTAAAACTGAACTTCAAAAATTTATTCTTTCTAAATTAAAAGAAAATACTAGATTAATAATTCTAGATAATGTTGAGGAATTAGAAACTGATGATTTTTTAAAAAATATTGATTCTCAAACTTGGTTATTAAAAAACACATCTCATCTAACTTTTGATGATTTAATTAAAAATGCTTTAAGAAATAATCCAGATTGGTTAATTGTAAGTGAAGCAAGAGGTGAAGAGATGCTTTCTATATTAAATTCAGCAATGACTGGTCATCCAACAATTTCAACAATCCATGCTAAAGATGCTTCTTTTATTTATCGAAGAATAGGAAGAATGTGCATGTTAAAAAATGAAAACTTAAAGTTCAACGAAGTAATGGAAGATATTTATGATCATTTTAAATTAATAATTTATGTTAATAAAAGAATTGATGATAAAGGGATAATTACTCGTTATGTCGATAAAATAGCTACAAATTTAAATAATGAATATTATGAATTATTTTCTTATCCAGCAACTTATAACGCTTTACCTTTAGCCTTAAAAGAAGAATTAAAACTTACATTTAAAGAATTTAATAATTTTAACAATAAATGGATAAGTTTAAAGAAAGGAGATTTGAAACTTGAAAAAGAAATTAAATTTAAAAGGTCTAAATTCTACGAGAATACTAATTTATATACTAGTTAGCTTAATTCTTGCTGGATTAAATTTTTATACGACGAGAAATTGGCTATTCACGATTCTTTTATTAATTACTTGTATCCTATTTTTCTTTGTTTTAATCGAAAAAGATTTTAAAAAGTTTAAAAAAACCGAAAGGAAAACTCATGAATGTATTAATTTTATTAACAATTTTATTATCTCGTTATCTATTCATAATTCAATTACTTCAACTTTTGAGATGATTGAAGAATCTTTAAGTAAAGAGTTAAAAAATGAAGTTGATAATATTACTCATTTAAATGTAGATGAAAAATTAGAATATTTGAGAAGTTATTTTGATTCATCACTATATGATTTTTTCATAAAAATAATTAATCAATTTCAATATAACGGCGGTGATATTATCGGTATTTCGCAACTTTTAATCTTCGATAGTAGAAAAATAGAAACTGCTTTAGATAATTTTTTAAGTGTTTCTAAAAGAAAGTTTGTTGAATTTATCGTTTTATGGGGAATTACTATGGCGATATTAATAATCTTACAAGTTTCACTGTCAATGTTTTATCAAACGATTATTGAAATGCCATTTTATGCTCCATCAATATTTATCTTTTTTATCATATTCTTATTTATTTTATATGTCTTTTTAAAACATAGTTATAACTTAGGTTTTATTAACGATTGGAGGGAGAAAGAAAATGAAAAGTCTACGAAGAAAAATTGAGAGTTTAAATTTAAATTTTACTAAAGAAATAGTAGTAGTTAGTGTCGTTGATTTTATTTTATTAGTCCTTATCGTTTTATCTTTTATCGTCAATATTACCCCAATATTATCGATTTCTTTAATTGTTAGTTTAATTGGTTTTACATTCTTTTATTTTAATAGATATGATTCTTTAATCTGTAAAAAAGAAAAAAGACTAGATCATGAATTTATCGATATCTTTTCTTATTTAAGAATCTATTTATTTAATCAAGAAACAGTTTATGGAGCTTTAAATAATATTTTAGAATTTTCATCACCTTCAATGAGAGTAAGAATTGAAAAACTATTAGAAGATATCGATGAAGATAAAAGTATTGAACCTTTTATTAATTTTGCCCGCCAATTTAAAAATAAAGTAATTGAAGAAGTAATGATTGCTTTATATGAAATGGTTAATAGCGGCAATAAAGATATATATTTAAACCAATTTATTAAGGTTTTTGAAGATTTCAAAAACCGTAATGAAATTGAAGCTGAAGAAAAAAGATATCGCTTTTTCGATACTATTAATATGTTATCCATCATAGGAAGTGCATTTATTATGATTATCTTATCATTTTCAATTATTTCACTTCTTGGGGAGGTTATGAATGGGTTCTAAATTAGGATTAATATTATCTTTAAGTTTTATCTTTTTCGCATTTCTTTTTGGAAGTGATCTAATAATGATTCAACTCCAATACACCGATTTAGATGCTTTATCTTCAACAATCTCTTATAAGATTTCTAAAGAAAGAGAAATAAGTGAAAGTGTTTTAAAAATGTGTGAAGAAAGAAATGTAACTATAAAAAATTTAAAACCAGATTTTGGAACTGGTTATCAAGAGGGTGATATTTTTTCTTATTCATTATCAAAAGAATATAAACCTTTTGTATTGGGTAATGAACCTTTTGATATTACTATTACAAGACATACTGTCATTAGTATTTTAAATTAAGGAGGAAAAATAGATATGTCTGAAATTAAAGGCCAAATTTTAGGAGTAGTTTTAGTTATTGGTATTTTTGGAATTGTTGCTGGAGCTTTAATTCCAGTATTTAGAAATTTAACAAATAAAGTAGGAACCGAAATTGGAAAAGTAGAAGAAGATTTAGGTTATACTCCTGTTCCAGAAGAAGATCCTAGTGAACAAGGGGGTACAGCAGTAGTTGATCCAAATAAAGGCGACTTAACTTTTTAATTAATAACAAAAGGCAGAAATTAATTTTCTGCCTTTTGTTATTTCTAAAAAAAGAGTTAGAAGAATTATTTATTGGATAAAATATCGAAAATAAACAAAATAAAAAGGCCATGAATTCGACCCGTAGAACTATTAATTGAATAGCTACAAGCAACTAAGTAATCGGCTTAAAATTATTTAATCATAAAGTAATTAAATTTTCAAATGAAAGGCATAAAAAAACGCGACTATTGTCGCGATATTTTATTTTTTGAGCAGTACCCAAATCTCTAGACCTATTTTTATACTATCATATTGAACCGAAAAGTAAACGATATTGAACCGGTGACAAATAGTTTGTCTTTTC
>CASGAB010000021.1 GCA_949299395.1 uncultured bacterium
TTTTTTAAAAACAAAAAAAGCCCGAATAATGAGCCTTTTCTCCTTTATCATTTATTTTTATCTCCTAAAGAAATCTTGTGCTATCTTCTAAAGACGGGTACTGACTTTTTTTAAAAAAAGTGTTTATAAAATTATATTAGGAGATGAAAAAAGGTTATTAGGCAGTATTTTTAAAGATTAACATTGCCTATAACCTTATATTTTCTTTTTCTTACTCTTATAAATAAAAATTATGCTACAATTTTTATAGTTAAAATGGGGTTAAATTATATGGCTAAATCAAAAGTATATTTTATTAAAGAAATAACAAGTGAAAACTTAACTAAATTATATGAATTAGTTAACACTAATATCACTGGTAAAGTAGCAATTAAAGTCCATAGCGGAGAAGAAGGAAACCAAAACTATCTTCATCCAGAATTTTTTGAACAAATTGTTCAAAAAATTAATGGTACAATCGTAGAATGTAATACTGCTTATCCAGGAGAAAGAGATACTAGTGAAAAACATTTAAAATTATTAGAAAACCATGGTTGGACCAAACTTTTTAAAGTAGATTTAATGGATAAAGAAGGTCCTGATGCTGTTTTAGATATTCCAGATGGCGAAATAATTAAAAAAGATTATGTTGGTAAAAACTTACTAAATTATGATTCGCTTGTAGTATTATCTCATTTTAAAGGTCATCCAATGGGTGGATTTGGTGGAGCTTTAAAGCAACTTAGTATTGGCTGCGCTTCTTCTATGGGAAAAGGATATATCCATAATAATGGCGGAGATCCTTACTCTGATATGATGAAAGCTGATCAAGATAACTTTATTAGATCAATGGCTGATGCTGCTAGTGCTGTTCATAAACATTTTAATGGTCATACTGCTTATATTAATGTTATGAAAAATTTAAGTGTTGATTGTGATTGTTGTAGTATAGCTGAAGATCCATGTATGGAAGATATTGGTATTTTAGCTTCTTTAGATCCAATTGCTTTAGATCAAGCATGTATTGATTTAATCTATAATTCTAAAGATAAAGGAAGAGACCATTTAGTAGAAAGAATTGAATCAAGACATGGTTTAATTATTTTAGAAAGTGCTCTTAAACATAATTTTGGTAGTAGAGAATACGAACTTATTGAAGTTAAATAATATACTAAATTAAAGAATATGATATAAAGAAAAGTCCCACTATTATGGGACTTTTTTATATCTACATTCTTTAATTGATAATAAATATAATTCAATATTTTTACTAGCTTCTAACTTAGCAAATCTTTTTTCAATAACACTTTTATATTTATGAAGTTGGTTTTCATAATCTGGATCATCTATTTTATTAGATTTATAATCGATAATTTTAATTTTATCGTTATAACCAATTAAAAGGTCGATACTACCTTTAATATCGTTTTCAATATATTCATATTCTTTATAAACTATTGAATTTTCTTTATTTAAATCATTAAAAAGAGCTAAGTTTCTTACATCTTCGATTCTTCTTCTTTCATTAATATTTTCTATATAATCATAAGAAGGATTTAGAAAGTTTAAACTTTCTAAATATAAATGCATTTTATTACCGTATTCTAATTTTTTATTTAATTCTTCTAATTCACTATCATTTAAAGAGGATAAATCTAATTTTTTAGATGCTCGAACATAATTATTTTCTTTATAACTATATTCTTTATTAGTTACATTTAATTTATTTATATCCACTTCTTCTTTATCTACTTTTTCTTTTAAAGTAGTTAATAAAGGTGCAACCTTTGATTTTAAATTCATGAATTTAAAATCATATAATTCTTTATTATTATCTTTAATATCAATAATATTAAAATCTAATAAGAATTCTTTTAAAGAATTGTTATTAACATATTTATTGTTTAAGATAAGGTCTTCATCTTTAAAGAATATTAACTCTAAATGATTACTCTTTTTCTTATCTTTATAGTTTTTATCATTAAATATAGTACCTTTATTTTTAAGAGTAAGATATCTTAAAACACTTAAATTAATTAATGATTTTAAGATATAAAAATGTTCAAAAATAACATCAATATCAATATTTCCTACTACACTATCATAATATTTTTTAATCGAATTAATTTTAGAATTACTAATTAAAGAAATTTTTTCTTCTTTAGAATTTAAAACTTTAACTTTTTCATTTAAATAAGATAAAAATGTTTCTAGCTCTCCAAAATCGACATTATTTTTAAGTTCAATAATTTCATTATTATCTTTTAAAGCACTAACTCCGTTAAAAAGTTCAAAGAAATTTTTAATTAAATTAAAGTCTTTTTCTTCAATTAAAGGATCAACTAAATATTTTTTTAAAAATTCTTCATTAAGCTTAAAAATAAATGGATAGCCTTTTAAGATTTGAGTAGCAATATTTCTTTCTTTAAAGAAATTAGAGGTATTTCTTAATTTATTAACAAATTTATTTTCATTTAAACCGAGTAAATAGATTGTTTCTTTACTTCTAGTAAATGCAACATAAAGAAGTCTTTCATATTCGCTTAATTCTTCTTTCTTTTCATTATTTTTATTAATGTCATAAATATAAGGAAATTCTTTAGCATAAATATTTACATCTTTAATAAAAATACCACTCTTTTCATTAAGTTGATTCTTTAAAACGCCTTCTTCTCTTTTACCTTTAGGAGATTGAATTTCATTTAATACTAAATAAACAATTTTATATTCTAAGCCCTTAGATTTATGAATCGTTACTAAATTAACGCTGTTTTCATTAAAAACTAAAGCATCTTCATTTAAATCAATCTTATATTTATTTAAAGATTCTAAAAGATCAAGGAAAGCTTTAAAACTTCCTCCACTATTTTCAAGTTCACTAACTAAAGTAAACATATATTCGATTTTATTAAGGTTATTTTCAATGTTTCCAATCTTATTTAATCTTTTAATTAATTCAAATTCTTCAATTAAGTTATTAATAACTTGAGAAGCAGAATTATCTTCATTCTTTTCGATAAAATCGGTCATTTTTAAATAAATTGGATCTTTTTTAATCTCTTTATTTAAAATTATGTTATAAATTTTTTCATCACTATATTCAAAAAGATAGGATCTCGCTAACGAATAGAATAAATGTTTTAAATTACTCTCTTCATTTAAACTTAATTCATAATAAAATCTAGCTAATGATTCAAATACCATTACCGAATCAATATCTCTAATATTTTCTTCATAAGCTAAATTAAGTGGGATTTTATTTTCATCAAAAAGATCTTTATATAAACCATAATTAGACTTACTTCTTGTTATGATTGCAAAATCTTTAAAAGTACAATCTCGATAAATGATTTTGCCGTTTTTAACTTCATCAATAACTTGATATTTATTATTAATTTTATCGATAATATCCGCAATTATTGTTCTTATATAATTTTCTTCTGATTTATCACTTTTTATTTCTTCATCATTTTCTTTTAAATAGAAAATTCCATAATCACATTCTTTTAAAAGTTGTTTTTCATCATAAAGATTAACACTTTCATCATATTTTAATGCTTCAAGTCCGCTAAATTCGACCCCACCAACTTCAGGAGTCATATTCTTTTCAAAGAATGAATTTATATCAAGAAGGATTTGTTTAACTGAACGATAATTGGTGTTCATATCGATAACCTCTTGGTTATCACCGCTACTTTCATAAACTTTTCTTCTATTTAAAAAGAGTTCTGGGTTAGCATATCTAAATCGATAAATTGATTGTTTAACATCACCAACTACAAAAAGTGTATTCGAATTTTGAGAAGTTAATGCATTAATAAAAGCTTCTTGAACATCGTTAGTATCTTGATATTCATCAACAAAAATATATTTTATTGAAGAAATAATTTCATTTTTTATTTCTTCATATTTATCATCGGTAAGTAAGTTTAAAGCAAAGACTGCAATATCACTATATTGATAGGTAGATGTTAAATATTTATATTCTTCAAGTCTTTTTGATAATTCTTTGGTAATTTCGATAATTTTTAAAATGCTTTTTCCTCTAGAAAGAACTTCGGAAATACTATTATCAATTGAAGTTGAAGGATCATCGCTTCCATCAAGATTAACTTTAATAAAATTTTTAACTGCTTTAATAGCTTCTAAAATAAAATCATATTTTTTTTGATCTTCTTCAATTCCTTTAACGCTTTTATATGAAGCACTTGAT
The DNA here is from genome assembly GCA_949299395.1 of uncultured bacterium. Lineage (GTDB taxonomy): Bacteria > Bacillota_I > Bacilli_A > RFN20 > CAG-826 > Onthovivens. The sequence goes on from CASGAB010000021.1 coordinate 4,193, forward strand.
CTAATGATTGAAATCTCATTAAAAGCAGCTAACTTTTCACCTAAAGATAAATTAGAATTATCAATTTTATCTAATAAATCTTCTAATATTGGATGTTCTTTACTCCATTTTGGATGACCGTTATATGAAATTAATAAATCATTTATATATTCACTTACTTGATTAAGATATTTGTTAAGAAAATAATCATCATAAAAATTTCTTAAAAATTTGGTGGATAAAAACCTATTTTGATACTCATTTAAAAATATTTCTTTATTTTGAGGAGATAAAACGTCGATTTTAGCTTTAATTGCAATAACTGCATTAAATAATTTTTTGTCTTCTTTAAAACAATATTTATTAATAACTTCTAAGAAGTCCTCGTCTTCTTTTTCATATAAATCATTAAATATTTCTTCTAAAATTTCTTTAGATTTTGCATCAAAAATTGAGTCATTAACAATACTAAAATTAGGATTAATATTTAATGCTGCAGAATATTTTTTAACTAAAAAAGATGCATAAGAATCGAAAGTTGAAATATGAGCCGAAGCAATTTGAGGAGCAAGTTCAGGATATTCTTTTTTAAATTTATCAATGATTTTTGTTTTCATTTGATAAGCTGCTGCATCAGTAAAAGTTAAAACTAAAATTTCTGATGGTTTAGCCTTTCTATCATTAACGATTTTATAAACTTTCTCAGTTAAAACAGCGGTTTTACCACTTCCAGCGCCAGCAGAAATTAATAAGTTATTTTCTGAATCTAAAGCTCTTTGTTGATCTTTATTAAAACCCATTATTCTTCTCCTTCCGCTTCATCGCCGATTTCTCTTTTTTGGCTATTTTTTAAATAACAAATATCACGATAATTACAGAATTCGCATGGATATTTATTATTACCTTTTAATTTAGTTGGTTTAATAGAAAAATCGCCACTTGCAACATCTTTAATAATTTCTTTAGCGGCATCTATAGCATATTCACTATATTTTTCGACTTCATTTGGTTCCAAACCAACATATTTAAGTTTGTCTTGATAGTTTTTTTCACCATCATATTCAACTAAAATTGGCCAAATTGCACAATTTATTTCTCTAAAAGCGTCTTTTCCATATAGATTAATAATTGCATTTGTATAAAGAGGAACTTGTAAAGAAAAACCATCTTTAATATGTTCTTTTTGGATTTTTGTTTTTCCACTTTTAAAATCAAATAAGAAAATATTTTTTTCAGTATTTTCTTCATTTATTTCATATTTTGTAATAAGTGCAGCATCAAATTTACCTCTAACTTCATAATTTTTTCCATCAATTTCAAGAGGTAAAGTAATATTTTTTTCAATCATGATACCTTCATCATTTTGATCGATAAAAGGTTTTTTATCAGAAACAAAATTACCTATTGCTTCAATTGTTTCTTTAAAATATTTTTTAACGGCATATTTAACTAAAACTTTTTCTTTTTGAGTGAATTTAAAACGAGGATCATCGATTTTTTTCATTTCTTCATCTAAATTAAAATCTTCGTTTTTAATTCGATTTTCAGCAATTTCATGTAAGAAATTACCTAATCTCATATAATAAGTTTCTTCTACCTCATCAACTTTAACAAAATTATTAATAAAATATTGGAAAGGACATCCTCGATAATCGCTTATTTTAGAAAAACTAAATTGAAGATCATCTTTTTTTAAATGAAACTTCTTAAATTCATTATCAAAAGATTTATAATTCTCATCATTTTTAGCATTTTTATCATCTTTTATTCTCGCACTTAAAAGGTTATAAGATTCTTCACTATATAATCCGTTTTTATTTATTGAAGCATCATTATAAATTAACCCGTAATCTTTTTTATAAAGATCTACAAATTGAGAATCATAAATCTTATCTTTACCATGTATTTTAATTCGAGAAATATTATAAAAATTATTAAAAAGTATAAAATCTAACTTATTAATTTTATCAATCTCTGATTTATTATAAGAGGTAGTTAAATTTAACCTCTCTAAATTAAAATCATCGATTACATCATCATTTTTATAATATTTATAGAAGGTATCATATTCAAAATTAGTAACAAAAAAATACCCATCTTTCTTATATAACGGTTTAGTTATAACATTAATACCTATTAAATTAGTATTATCTTCTTTAATACTTAAAGAAGATAATATCTCTTCAAATATTAAAAAAGATCTAGTAAAAGAATAACTTTCTAAATTATACATATTAATTAATTCTTTAATATTTTTAATAAAATTATCAAAAACATCTTTATTATTAATCTGGTTTAAATCTAAAGAAGCTAAAAATTCATCAATTAAAGAAATAGAGATATTTCTTTTATTATTAAAGATAAACGAAACTAAATCATTAACTTCTTTAAAAGATATTAAACTTCTTTCTTTTTTATATCTTAAAGGTATTTTATAAAGTGATGAAAATGTTGATAAATAAAATTCATCTATTTCTTTAACAAATAGATAAATTTTAGAAGGATCAACATTTTCATTAATTATTAAATTATTAATAGACGAAAAAATATAATGATATTCTTCATTTTTATTTTTAAATATTCTAACTACCTTTTTATCTACTAGATCTTTAATTTCATCTATCTTTTTATCATTATTAATAGAAATATATTTAAAGCTAATATTATTTCTATTTAATAAGCTGATTAACCCCTTATCATTACTTAAAGGGTCTTCAAATAATAAAACTGTTTTAACATTTAAAAGTGATAAAAAACTATTATCTTTTTTAATTAATCCTTTATCTAAGGCTTCTTTTTTAAGTAAAGAATATTTATTATCACTATCATTTTCATCAATAAATAATAAGTCTTTAGCAAGTCTTTTACTTTTTAAATAATTTAAAGATTCATCTTTAGAAATTAAAAAAGAAAGTAAATTATCATTAATATTAAATTCTAAAGAAGAAACAACTTCTTCTTTAGACATAAATTTAATATTAAGTAATGGATCTTCTTTTTTAATTTCATCAAAAAACGAAAAAAAGGAAGAATCTCCAATAACTAAATATTCTTCTTTATGATCAAAATCAAAATCTATTAAACTCTTATAAGATATATTTTTCATTTACCATAATAGTATAACCAATAATCATTAACTTAGCCCTAAAAATAAAATAATAATGGTGACAAATCCAAATATTTTACAATTATTAACTCCGAAAAATAAAAAAATTAAGAATTTCATGAATAACAAATTATTGTTTTATACTACTAAATATATAAAATAAATTAAGATTATGAATATTATCGAAATTAAGGAAATAGATGAAAACTTAATAGAAAAATTACTACTTATTTGGGAAAGTAGTGTTAAAGCTACTCATCTTTTTTTAAGTGAATAAGAAATAGAAAATATAAAAAAATATGTTCCTTTAGTTATAAAAAGTGTTGAACATTTATTAACTGTCGAAGAAGAAAATACTAATAAAATCGTAGGTTTTATGGGTATAAATAATAAAAAACTAGAAAGTTTATTTATAGATAATTCTTATCGTAATAAAGGTTATGGTAAAAAAATTATTAGAATATGGAATTAAAAATTATTCTATTAATGAACTAACTGTTAATGAAGATAATCCATTAGCTATTGCATTTTATCAACATATGGGTTTAAAAACTTATAAAAGAACGCCTCTAGATGAAGAAGGAAATCCTTATCCTCTACTATACATGAAAAAATATACCGGTTAAACCGAGATATTTTTAGTTATTATTCATTTTATCAAGCAATGCTTCTTGTAATACTTGAGAAAAATTAATTCCTCTTTTATACGCATTATTATAATACGTATTTATACGTATAGATATAATAGATCTTATCCTTTTTTATTTTTAAGCAACACCATTTTCATCAAACACACATATTCAACTTTTTTAAGAAAAAAGAAGTATCTCCGCATAAGCTTTGATACTTCTTTAAGTTTCTCAGATAAATAACGATTAACGTTTTGAGAATTGTGGTGCTCTTCTTGCTTTTTTGAGACCGTATTTTTTTCTTTCTTTGCTTCTTGCATTTCTTGTTAACATGCCGTTAGCTTTTAAAGCTTGTCTATCTTCACCAGCTTCAAGTAATGCACGAGCAATACCAAGTCTTAAAGCGCCTGTTTGTCCAGAGAAACCACCGCCAAGAACAAATGCCTTGACATCATATTTGGATTCAACACCTAAAAGTGTAAGAGGTTGTTTTAAGTCTAAAACTAAAGTTGCGTGTGGGAAGTATTCGTTGACATCTTTATCATTAACGATAATTTTGCCACTTCCTTCTGTTAAATAAACTTTAGCAACGGAAGATTTTCTTCTACCTGTTCCGTAAAAAGCAGTCTTTTTAGCCATTACTTGTTACCTCCTAAATTTGAAAAAGTTAAAACTTCTGGTTTTTGAGCTTCATGTTTATGCTCGCTACCTCTATAGACAAATAATTTCTTGAACATTTGTCTTCCGAGTCTTCCTTTTGGAAGCATACCCCAAACAACTCTTTCAAACATTTCTTCAGGATACTTTTCAAGCATTACTCCTAATGTTCTGGTTCTTAAACCACCATTGTAACCACTAACATTGTAATATTTTTTACCGTTTAATTTCTTTGAGCTAGATAATTTAACTTTATCGCAATTAATAACGATAATAAAATCACCACAATCTTGATTTGGTGTCCATGATGGTTTTTCTTTACCCATTAAATATGTTGCAATTTGAGTAGCTAATCTTCCTAAAGGTTGGTTAGCAGCATCAACAACATACCATTTACGAGTAATTTCTTCTTTCTTTAAACTTGTTGTTTCCTTATTCATAATTCACTATCCTCCATAAAAGTAAAATCTTACCGGGACTTTAATTTTTCTAGAATTAGTGTCGGTAAATATTATAAAGATTTAAGTTATTAATAGCAAATAAAATTTTAGCGATTTCTCGCTAAAATTCATATTTTTTTGCTTTTATAATGTTGTTATTTTTAATAATTTATTTACTTATTAATGAACCATTCCACTTATATCAACATTTATACCAATAGAATGGAAAATTGCAGGTCCAAAAATAAAAATTAAAATGAAATGAACAACTGCTAAAACTACACCTAAAATGACACTAATTAAAGCACCAATTCCACATTTTTTAGCTGTTTTTGGTTTATCATCCATCCAAACTAAAAATAAAATAAGTCCAACAATTGGTACAAAGAAACAAAGTACTCCCCACCAACCAGAAGCTTTATCTTCATCGTTTTTCTTTACTTCTTCTTTTTTAGCTCCACTGTTAGCAGGATCAATAACTTCTATTCCATCTTTTGAAGGATGTCCACAAAAAGGACAAAAAGCTGCATCACCAATGTCTTTTCCACATTTTCTACAAAACATAAAATGCTCCTTCCTAGTTATAATCCACCGTGATTGATTATATAAATATAACTATAAATTAAAAATAATACTAATAAAATTATACTTACTAATAAGATAGTTAAAAAGCCAATTAAGGCAGATATTCCACACTTTTTACTAAAATATTTATCTTTATCAGTAAAAACTAAAAATAATATAAATCCGACAAACGGAAAGAAAAAACATAAAACATTCCGCCATTTTGAACGATATTCATTATTTATTTCTTTGTTTTCCATTAATTAATCTTCATCTTTAGCACAAAGCATTAAAATTCCACCAACTAAACTAACTAAAATTAAAGATGCTATAGCAATTCCTACTAATTCTTTAGCACTATTAGCATTTTTAATTTTTCTTAAAGCTGTAAGTCCAACAGGTAAAACCCAAATAAGAGGAATTATCGCAATTCCTTGCATAACCATTCCTAAAATTAAAAATACTTTAGCAACAACTAAAACAGTTTGTTCTGGATCATATTTTTTTAAAGCAATAGTTCCAGAAGAAGAAACAGAATTATTATTTGTTTCCCCATTATAAGTTCCACAATCTGGGCAATATAAACTATCACCTATATCTTTCCCGCATTTTTTACAAAACATAAAGACCTCCTCGTATTTTTAGATAAAATATTGCTTTATTTCCTCTATTTCTACCTATCTGCTAACAATTATAATTACGATTTAAACTTTTGCCAATTAATTTGTCAATTAAGTGGAAAATATTCGATATTCCTCATTTGCAAAACATTGATAACATTTTAAAAAGGATTTTAACAATATTGAATTTCAGTTTTAAAATGTCTTTACAATCAACGTTATTTATCACAGAAAGGAGGATTATGAATTTTGATAAACGTTTATTGATAGAAGAAAATATTAGTATCGGAGATAATGATTTTGATACATCAAAATGTAAGAGGTTTTCAAAATTTCCATTTGTTTGTAATGGATGTCAGTCTTACTTTGTTTGCCGAAGGCAAAGATTAAAATATTCTGCAAAAAAATCTGAGCTTGTTTCAGAAAAAATCAGCTCCCGAGCAAGGCAAATTCTTCACAAAGATAAAGATCTTTTAATAAGTTTAATGAAGAATTATTTCAATTGGTTGCGGTTAATGGTAAGAGTGTTCACGATTATTGTGTAAATCATCCCGAAAGTCTATATTCGGAAAGACAAATTTATAATCTAATCGCATCTCAAAAACTTAAAGTTAAACCGATTGATTTAAGAGCGAGTGTTCAAAGAAGGGTAAAACAGTCCTATAAAAAATCTCGGAAACTCCAAAAGATTATAAAAATCATCGTGAATATGAAGATTTTTTAAGATATCTTTCTGAACATAAAGAAGCAATTGTTGCT
>CASGAB010000022.1 GCA_949299395.1 uncultured bacterium
AATATTATTAATCATATAGTTCCTCCTAAATTAAGATATTTATTTTTGGCTTGATTTATATTAAATATCTTTTCTTGATATCAAAATTATAGCATATTTTTGATATAAATTGCAATATTAAATTATATATTTTTTTATATATTTTTATATATAATAATTTATTCTAAAGATTACAAAAAAAGAAACTAATTTTCAGTTAAGTTTTCATAAAATTTATCATTAAAGCAATTCATAGCTTGTTGATCTTTCATATTAATTAATATTCCGTGTAAATGAGTTGGTCTTCCATCAGTTGCATCACAATGAACAGCAAAAACAATAGGAAAATATCCTTCTTCTTTTATTCCTTCTGCTAAATGAAATATTTGTTTATAGCCATCTTCAGTTAAATAATTAACATCATATTTTCCCTCTAAACAAATCATTGATATCGCTCCAATATTTTTTACAAAGTACAAAGCGTTATACACAAGATTTTTAATCCTTTTTCTTTCTATAAAATCTTTAAAATATTTAAAGCAATAATACTTATTTTTACTATATTGAAAAACAAAATAATAATTATTAACGGAATTTTCGTTTTCAAATTTATTATTAACATCTGTATGAAATAAATAATTAAGATGATTGCTTATATGACTTCTATTAACAAATGGTAATAATTTAATTTCATTTTCATCAAATTGTATATTTTCCTCTTCTTCGTTTAAATCATCAGTAATAATCTTCTTCATAATTAATTTCTTTTAAATTAGTGAAACCATATTTTTACATTATATCTATTAAAACTTTATTTTGTTTGATCTAAAAACAAAAATTATCATGTCTGCTTCCACAATAAATCCTCCAAATTAAACATAGTTATCGGGCTTAATTGATAACACTTAAATTATAACTAAAAAGCACGGTTTTGTCCGTGCCTAAATACTTTTTTGTTTCACTAAAACAATTCTAATTATCGGATAAGGAGTTATAAAAATGATTTACGGATATATAAGAGTAAGCACTAAAAAGCAAGTTGAAGGTTATGGTTTAGAGGTACAAAAAAATGAGATTTTAAATAAATATCCATCTGCATACATATTTGAAGAACAATATACAGGTACAAAGGTAGATAGACCAATCTTTAAAAAGCTTATAAATAGTTTAATGACTGACGACATTCTCGTGGTTTCAAAACTAGATAGGTTTGCTAGAAACACAGTTGAAGGAATAAAGGTCGTTGAACATTTGTTTAATAAGAAAATCGCTATACATATTTTAAATATCGGCTTATTAGAAGACACTCCAATGGGTAGGTTCTTTCTAACAACGATGCTTGCGGTTGCTGAATTAGAAAGAAATATGATTGTCGAAAGGACTCAAACCGGTAAAGAGCTTGCAAGATTGCGAGAAGATTATCAAGAAGGGCGACCTAAGAAATACAGCGATGAGCAATTAAGAGTTGCTTTAGAACTTCTTTCACATCATTCATATAAGGAAGTAGTCAATATTACAGGCATTAGTAAATCAACAATTGTAAGAGCAAGAAAAGCTATAAAAAACAAGTAGTGTCATAAGTTACAGTCTTTTAAACCAACTGTGAATTTCTCTCAAAATGGAGGAATTTGCCATGTTCGTTAAACTAAAAGAATTACTAACAATAAAAAATGGTTCAGATTATAAACATTTAAGTCGTGGTAAAATTCCGGTAATTGGCACGGGTGGCGTTATGCTATATGTTGATAAATTCTTGTATGACAAAGAGACTATTTTGCTTCCGCGAAAAGGCAGTCTTAACAATATTATGTATGTGGATAAGCCATTTTGGACAGTTGATACAATGTTTTATGCTATCCCAAATCAAGAAAAAGTAAATGCAAAATACTTGTACTATCATTTATCACTAATAAATTTTGCTAGATTGGATGTTGGATCAACAATACCAAGTATGACAGCGTCATTATATTATTCTTTAATTATTGATTTACCTACACTTGAAATTCAAAATAAAATAGCCAGTATATTATCTTCGCTTGATTCACAAATAAGTCGTAATGATACTATGGTCAAAAGATTACAAGTTTTGGCACACAATATTTTTTTCTATTATTATTCAAATTATGAAAAACAGTTAATTAAACTTAAAGATATTGCAAAAATGTATCAGCCAGAAACAATAACTGGAAATGACTTTGTAAAAAATGGACAATATTTTGTTTATGGTTCTGGTGGAATAATTGGAAAATATAATAAATACAATCACAAGGATAGTGAACTTATGATTTCATGTCGTGGTAAATGTGGTAATATCGCATTATCTTTACCATATTCATGGATAATTGGGAATCAGATGGTAATAAAGCCTCTAAAATCTCAATTGAAATATTATTTGTATAATTATTTTCAAATAATAAATTTAAATAAAATTGAAACTGGTTCTGTGCAAAAACAAATTACTAGAGCTAATTTAGAAAATCTTGATATTAGATTAGTTAATGACGATGTCTTATTTGCTTTAGGAAAAAAATTATCTCCAATTTATAAAAAAATTAATGATATTTATGAACTTAATGAACAACTAAAAGCATTTAAAAGCAAAATGCTTCCGCTATTAATTAATCAACAATTGGGCTAAATATTTATCATATAAAAAATCTTAAAATGAATTTATATCTATACTAATTGACCATTTATTAATAATGGTAATAATTTGTTTTTTAGTAAACCCAGATTTAATGATGATGAATTTAACGAACATAATTCATTTAGTATATCTTTCACCACGTCGTGAAACGCATCAATATCATTTGGGATGAATATTTTTATTTTTTCCACATCTAATGGACTCAAATTTCTTTGAGAAGTTCCATTAGCAATTTGATGCATTTTTTGTTGATAGTAATTGGATGTTAATAATAAATATAAATAAAACTTAAACTTATTATCCTTACAACAAATTTTAGCTACACGCTGATTAAGCAAGCAATTTGAAACTGAATTAATTGATACTCTTCCTACGTTCCCAGTAAGGGATAATAGTATATCCCCCTTATTTAAAAAGCAAATAGACTTCATTTTTGTCGGAATGGTATCAAGTGTATCTGTTTTATCGGTATCAATAAACGTTCCATTAACATTTTTAATTGTAATTAATTTATATTTTCCATCCTTAGTATAATCAGAAGGCTTAAAACTATAGCCAGAATATAAATGACATAAATCACCTATGGTCCCATTAAAAGTATAGATATTTCTACCATAAAACTTATTAAAAATAGATTGTGCCAAAACTTGTAACTTTTGAACCAAATGGTTATTTCTATCAATTTGATAATCTATTGAATCTAATATATTAGAAACAAATTTTTGTTCATTAATATCAGGCAGATTTATTTCAAAGTTTTCTAAATCTCTCTGGTAAAGATGTTGTATAGTACTTCCTTGTGCCTTATTTCTACGAATAAAATCTTTAAATATATCACTTTTTAAAATATGATAAAGATAATTAAAATCAACTACTTCTGGTTTACTATTTCGCAGAACAAAAATTCCTGAAGAAACAGTACAACAAGAATTAAGATTTTTAACAAAACCAATCTTTCCTAGTGTGCCATCTTTAGATATCAAAATATCATTTTCTTGAAGTTTAATTTCCTCTGATTCATCATATCGTTCTTTAGAAATGTACCCACAACTATCCCAATTAATATAGCTGTCCATCAAAGAAGTGGCGTTTATAATTTTATAGTTACTATATTTTAGATACTCGTCTTTGCTTAATCCTCTCCAACCAATTCTACCTTTTAAATACAAATCTTTACCTATGTTTAATTTTATCATTTTACCTTCAACTCCTTTAAAATCGTACTAATTTCTTTTTGAAATTTAGTAGTTTCTTCAACATATTTAGCAAAATCTAAATTAAAATCATCAATCATTTTTTCGTATTCTTCTTGCGTAATACTCAGATATTCAATTTTTACATCAAAATATTGCCCAGCACTAAATGAGTAGTTCTTTTCTTTTATTTGATCATAAGTAACTAAAACAGAAAAATCCTCTATAACTTTGTTATTAATAAAAGTTTTTACAATTTTATCTAGCTCTTCATTAGAAAGTACAGTTTTTTGATTTTGACCTACTTTTACTTTGCTTCCCATTTTTGAAGCATCGATTAATAAAACATCTCCACTTTTATTTGATTTATCAACAAATAATACAGAAACGTTCGTACCTGTATTTGCAAATATATTTGAAGGCATCGAAACTACTCCTCTAAGCCACTTTTCATCAATAATTTTTTTTCGGATAGTCATTTCAATCTTTGATTGAGCAGTAAGAAAACCAGTAGGAACAACAATTGCTGCTTTGCCATTATCTTTTAATGAATATAAAATATGTTGGATAAAAAGTAGATAGATAGCCATTGATTTTTTCTTTTTACTTGGAATAGATGGCACACCTGCAAAAAATCTATCTGTTGATTCCCGATTTGTTTCTATTTTATCTCTAGTAGAAGAAAAATCAGTTTTAAATGGAGGATTGGAAGTTACAAAATCAAACTTTTTCAATCCAGATGTTGAGTCTCCCTTTGTGACAAAATGAGCAGGATCAACTAAAGTATCTCCTTCTATAATATTTTCTAAAGATTCTTTTAAACCATTCAAAAGCATATTAATCCTTAAAAAACGAGATGATTTTTGAGAAATATCTTGAGTATAAACACGAGCCTTATTACCAAATTTTCCATTTCCAAGTTCGTTTGCTAAGTGTAAAACCAACGAGCCTGAGCCTGCACTAGGATCATAAATGTCATAAATGGTATCTTTAATTGGAGACATATTAACCAATATTTTAGCAATCGCACTAGATAAAGCTTGAGGTGTAAAATATTCAGCATATGTTCCGCTTGCAACATTATAATCTGAAATCAAATATTCAAAAATAGTTGAGAAAAAATCATAATTTTCTTCGTTAACAACACCAAAATCAAATCTATCTCTTGTAATATATGAAAAAATATTTTGAGCAAAAGAATTTTTTCTTGAAGGTTCGACATAATTTGATAAAGGTGTAAATAATGGTTTCTTCGTCCCTTCTGAAGTTTCAATATTAAATGCATCATTTAAAGGGTAATTTGAAATTCTTATTAAAGTATTGTCAAACCTTTTATAAAAGTCATTTTCACTAACAAATTGAACAAGAAAATCGATGGTGTCTTCATAAGCAAAAGCTACATCCTGAGGATATGAATCATAAAACGCATCCATATATTCTTCTTTATTATTTATTAAATCTTCATATTTAATCCCCACATCAGTGGCGAATTTATGCAAATTATAAATAAATTTATCATTTAAAAATTTATAAAGGAAGACAGAAGTTACGACAATTTCTTCTCCTGCTGTATTTGACAAACCGTTAGTTGAACATAAACCTTTGAGATCATCAATAATAGATTTAATATTAATTTCTAATTCTGCATAGTTTTGCATTTTTAAATACTCTCCTTATAAAGCAATAAATTAACATATAGCATTTCTAAAATATCATCATAAGCACTTTTGATCTTTTTATATAAACCGCTCTTCAAAAGGCTAACAGTAATTTTAGATTTTGTTGTCGTTACAAAACCTTGTTTGCCTTGAGCTATTAAAGCATCATCATAAACCGTATCTTTAATCGCATTGTAAATAACAAGTAATAATTTTTCTAAATCTGAACGATCGATATCGGTCTCAATTACTGCATCAGACAGAGTTTTTACAAAAGCAAACGAACCACCATAAGCGCTAGATAGTCTTTTGTTTTCCTCATTTATTGCCTTAGCTTCTTCATAAGCCTTCCTTAATTCTTCTGATAAATCATCAAGAGTAGTAATTTCATTCATATCTAATCTTTTGAAAATATCTTTTATTAAATCTTCAAGTTTTTGAATTTTAATATCTTTCTTGTTTTTATTATCTTTAATCTCGTTTTGCAAATTTGTAATTATTTCCGTAACTTTGATATATTCTTCTTCTCCTGCAACAAATTTACTCAAATCTATAACACTAACTTTAGTTTTAATAAATTTATAAATAACATTGATTACTTCATCATTATTCATAATATCCAATGTATCAATAGTGTTAGTAGATAAATTAATAAAAGAAATTCGATCATTAACAGATTTTAAATATTTGTTTACTTTATCATCATCAATTAGTTTTTCATAATTTTCAGCCCTAGATAATTTAAATTCAATAGAACACTCTTTTATACCAGTTAACAACTTTTTAATTTTATACAAAGCATCTTTATTATAGAAATTCATCATATTAGTAAATTGCTCTAAATTATCAACAGGTATAAATTGTTTTAATTCATCACAAAATTTATCAAACTTAGCTTTAATATTATCTTTATCAACGATTAGGCCAGATAAGGAAACAGGATCATCACCTTCAGTATTTATATCATCTTCAAGCTCTTTAATATAAGCATCAAGAGTATGATTATATTCTTCTTCGATATCAATAAAATCAACAATATATCCATACTGATAAACTTTTCCGTTAGGAGATTTATAAGGCCTATTAACTCGTGAAATAGTTTGCAATAAATTTTGAGCTTTCGGACCTCTTAATAAATACATTTTCTTTAATCGCTTAACATCATATCCAGTCGTTAACATAAAATGAACAACTAAAAGGTCAGGAACACCATTTTCCCTAAAATTTATTTGATTTTGTTTATTTATTTCTGATTGAGCAGAATTATTAGAATCAGTTATAACCAATCCAGAAGTAAGTTTACTATTCTTTTCAAACCATTCATCTATTTTCTTAGCTTGATAATTTGAACGACATACAATCATACCCCCAATAGAGTTATCACTATTATAATATCTAAAATTTTTAAAATCTTCTTCTATATATTTACTTACGCTGTCAATATAATTGTTTGATTCATAAACATCGGCAGAATCTAAATCAGCATCTTCTATTTCTAAATTAGCCTTAATTTCAGCTTTAGCTACTGTATCAATTTGTTCTTTTTTAATTCTTAAAGTATATCCATCAGCAATAGATTTGTCATAGAAATATTTATGAATATAATCTCCAAATTTAAGATTTGAACGTTCTTTTTTTGATAATAAAGGTGTTCCTGTCATTGCAATATAAATACCATTTCTATCACAGGTCATTAAATTTTTAAAAAATTCACCATGTAGTCTATAACTTCTATGCGCTTCATCAATAAAGAATATTCTTTGAACCTTTACATTATACTCATTTTCAACATGAGGCATTTTCGATTCTTCCATTAACTTTTGAATATTAACAACACAAATTGTTCCAATGCCACCGTTATTTTCATCTAATGGCTTTCTAAGTTCTTTTGCGAAATCAAGTTTATTATCAACTGAAATTACAGAAAAATCTCGATTTTCAAATTCAGTTTTAACTTGTCTTAATAAATCCAATCTATCAACAACAAAGAAAAATCTAGTATTAACTTTTTTCTTTCCAAAATAATCTTTTATTATACGATTTGAAAAAGCTGCTAACGCTGTTTTGCCCGAACCTTGCGTATGCCAAATAATTCCATTTTTTTCTGGCTGTTCAAACCTTTTTAAAATAGCTCTTGTAGCAAAAAATTGTGGGTAACGCATAATATGCTTTTGATAAACATAATATTCTTCATCTTTATTTGTTGTTTTATTATGAATTTTTTTAGTTTCTTTTAAAAACATAATGCCATAACGAAGCATATACATAAATCTTTCCTTATCAAAAAAAGATGTTATAAATCTATTGCAAGGTGTTAAATCAGAAAGATTAGTTTTAAATTCTTCTGTATCAGCTTCTTCTGGATCATAACCGTTATCTTTTATAATCTCCTTAATAGTCTTTTCATCCACTTCTTTTAACTTATAAGAAGCATGGTAATTTGGCACATCTTCTCTAAAGAAAGAAAAGGTAGTCATTTTACCATTTGGTGTTGTATAAAAAGATCCAGCTCGAACTGTTTCAGCTATATCGTCATCTTCATCTTCGTATTCCATATTATTTGAAAACGAAACAACTTGAATCATATTAAAATATTTCTTGTAATCAGAATTCACAAGCCTTTTGTTAATCATTCTTTCAAATTCAACTTGAATACCACCAGAATTATTAGGATGTTTAACTTCTAAAAAAGCAAGGGGAATCCCATTAATTAAAATATTTATATCAGGGCGAAAAGATCCTTCTTGACTATTTTCTTTTACACTAAAAGGGAGCTCATCAACAACAGTAAAGGTATTGTTAAAATAATTATCTAGATCTAACAATTTAATATTATGCTCAATAGAAATAAGTCTATTATAAAATTCTTTGCCTAAATCATTGTTCTTAAGCATTAAATTAATTTCTTTTAGTAATTTAAAAATTTCACTGTCTTCAATATTTCTATTGTTAATTTTTTCTAATGACGATTTAAAAATATCAACAAATATTTTTGTTTCAAAGTCAATATTTGAACCTTTTAAAGGTTGATAATTATAGCCCAATCTTAAAAAATGAATTGTAGCTGGAAGTTTTACTCGAGTATCTTCATTAAAGTGTAACATCAATTGTACCATCCTTATTACTAATTCTTTTGTAAAAAACTAAAATCTCTTCTTATAAAGATTGCAAGTTTGCATACATTGCATAGGAAAATTGCGTCGTGTTTGTTCTAAACATCTACCACTATCATCACATTCAATAAGTGAATTTAAAATATCTGCTGGAGTTTGATTTCCATCATAATATGCACACGTGCCACATACATTCATTTCATTTCGAATTTTTAATTTCATAATAATTACTGAAAATCCTTCTTAATAATTGATTGAAAGAAATTTTGTCTTCTAGATATCTAGTGATATTTCTTTTATCAAATTTAGATAGGTTTTCTTCTCCTAAACTTTCAATTAATCCTTCAATCATAATTTCTTTAATTTCGATATTTTCCATCTTTGAAAAGTCCTCCTATATACAAGAACGTTTCAATTTAGAAAATTATCCCTCTAAATTTTAATTAATTAATATCTCTAATCACTTTATCTCTATTCTCTATATTTATAGAGATTGGGTTTCCCCAATTTTTTGATTGGAAATTCCCAATAAATAATCGGTTAAAAACAATAATTTTGATTGTTCCTAAGAAGACAATGATTGGATTTTTCCAATCAGAATTTATTCATCTGTCTTTTTCTTTTGTTTTGAAATATAACTAACTAAAAAATCATTAACTACGCTTGATAAAGCAATCCCTTCTGCTGTAGAAATTTCTAAAGCTTCTTCGTAAACATCTTTATCAATATAGAAATTAAATCTAGCTTTAGTTAAAACTGGT
>CASGAB010000023.1 GCA_949299395.1 uncultured bacterium
ATTTTAAAACCACATCAATCTTGAATTCATACGAATATTTAGCCATTATAAAACCCCTTTCCCAGACTTGGAAAGTCTAGAGAAAGGGGTACAATTTTTGATGGTGCCCGGGACCGGAATCGAACCGGTACGGTATCGCTACCACAGGATTTTAAGTCCTGCGCGTCTACCTATTCCGCCACCTGGGCACGCTTGGTGACTCACTGGAGATTCGAACTCCAGACCCCTTGATTAAAAGTCAAGTGCTCTACCAACTGAGCTAGTGAATCATATGTTAATTGGCTGGGGTGGCTGGACTCGAACCAGCGGAATGACAGAGTCAAAGTCTGTTGCCTTACCTCTTGGCTACACCCCAAGATTAAGTGTAAGTGGTGGAGGGGGGCAGATTCGAACTGCCGAACCCGAAGGAATTGATTTACAGTCAACCGCGTTTAGCCTCTTCGCTACCCCTCCAGTTTATGTTATAAATTGGTGGATGTTAGAGGGCTCGAACCTCTGACCTCCGCCGTGTAAAGGCGATGCTCTCCCAGCTGAGCTAAACATCCTTCCTTCATTTACACGACTTTTTGCGTGCTTAATAAATATACCAACATTATCTTATTAAGTCAATAAGAAGTTGATTTAACTAAGAGCATTAATATTATAAAGAAATAAGCCCCTTTTTAAAAGAAAAAATTAATGGAAATTGAATAAATTTAAAAATAAAATATTAGAGAATTATGAAAAGAATTAAAGCTTTTTTTCAAAACATCAATCTTGTTAAATTTATTATTAAAATTTTAGTTTTAATAAACATTTTATTTTTAATTTTTATTAAGTTTGGAAACTTTATTCCTGCAACTAATTCAACTAGTGAAAATACGATGGTTGCGCCTTTTTCTTTACCTCTTTACTATAATATCGATACATTTATTTTAAGTATTATCTTTGTTTTAGGATTTATTAATATTTTTAAAAATAATCGAACAATATATTTAATTAATATTATTTTAGGAGTTATTAATTTAATCACCTATATAATTTCTTTTTCTTTTACTTCAATAATAACAGGTTTTTTTATTTTATTTATCTTAGTTTATATTTTAGAAGTAATTCTTTTATATTATAGTAAGTAAAAAGTCCGTTTATATCGGACTTTTAATATTAATAACCTTCTTTTCCAAGTAAATGGAACATATTTTTCTTATAAACTTCAACGCCTGGTTGATTAAATGGATTAACTCCAAGTAGATAAGCACTCATTGCACAAGCTTTCATAAAGAAGAAGAATAAATAAGCAATATTATATGCATCCATTTTATCTAAATTAATACAGATATTAGGAACATTACCAGTTTCACTATGAGCTTCTAAAGTACCTTCATAAGCTTTTCTATTAATATAAGATAAGTTCTTACCTGCTAAATAATTTAAGCCATCTAAATTATCTCTATCATATGGAACGTTAACTTCGTATGAAGGATTATCAATATAGATGATTGTTTCATATAAGATCTTACTACCTTCTTGAATAAATTGACCTAATGAGTGTAAGTCGGTTGTAAATGTTGCAGAAGTAGTTAAAACTGCTTTATTTAATTTACCTTCACTTTCATCAAAGAGTTGTTTCCACCATTCATTTAAATTTTTAAGTCTAAATTCATAAGTAGCCATCATTTCAACTCTATAATGGAGTTTTTCATATAAGAAGTTTCTTTCTAAAGCATATTGATATGCTTGGTTTTCAAAAATGTTTGGAGAAGAGAAATCATTTCTAGCATCTTGAAGACCTTTCATAAATTCTCTAATATCAATTCCTGCACAAGCAATTGGGAAAAGACCAACTGGAGTCATAACTGAGAATCTTCCACCAATATCATCTGGAAGAACATAAGTTTCATAGCCTTCACTATCAGCAAGTTGTTTTAAAGCACCTTTTTCTTTATCAGTAACAGCAACAATTGCCTCTCTAGCACCATCTTTTCCATATTTATCTTCAAGCATTTCTTTTAAGATTCTAAATGAAACACTTGTTTCAGTAGTTGTACCACTTTTTGAGATAACACAAACACAGAAATTTCTATCTTTAATATATTCTAAGATTTCACTTGAATAATTTGGATCAAGAGTATTTCCTAAATAAAGAATTTGCATTCTTCCTTTTTTAGGCATAACACCATTAACGGCGTCAATTGCAGCTCTAGCACCTAAATAAGATCCACCAATTCCACAAACTACTAAAATTTCGTATTTATTTCTGAATTCTTCACTCTTTTTTAAGATTCTATCGAATTCATAACGATCGTAATTAACTGGATAATCAAGCCAACCAAGGAAGTCGCTTCCAGCGCCACTACGTTCATTAATCATACGATCAATTTCAGCAACTCTTTCTTTGTTTTCTTCAAAAGAAACCATTTGTTCTTTTTTGACATGTTGAAAACTAATTTTTAAACTCATCTTTTTTCTCCCTCTCTAACTCTTCTTTAATCATTTTTGGAAGAGCTTTTTCAAGTTTACTTGAATCAATATCCTTTAAATAAGATGTAATTCTTTTAGAAGGTAATATCTTATTATAAGGATTTAATTCTTCCGGCAATAATTTTAGTGAAACTTTTAAAAATTTTGTAGTAAAATCGATTTCTTTTACATAAACTGTTACTTCATCACCTAAATGGAAGTATTTTTCGATATTATTTACAAAATTTGAAGAAATTTCACTGATATGGAGTAATCCGGCATATCCGCCTTCAAACGATAAAAAAACTCCATATTTTTTTATGGAGGTAACAATTCCTTCAATGATGTCTTTTTCTTTTATTGCGACATTAAAGTTCATTTTTACCCTCGATAATAAGTTTTAATAACTCTAAATCTTCACTTGTTGTAACTTTAAAATTTAATAAAGAACCTTTGATTAATTTAATTCCAATATTTTCTTTTAAAAGCAAGGAAGCATCGTCATTAACAGTGTAATTCTCATATTTTTCATGAGCCGCCAATATTATATCAAATTTGAAGGCTTGTGGAGTTTGAACTTTTTTAATTTTTTCACGATTTAAATAGTTTTCGATTTTTAAATCTTTATCGACTTTAATTATGGAATCCGAAATTGGTAAATAGGTCGAAGTAGCATCATAATCATCAAGATATTTTAAGTTTTCTTCAATGATTTCTTTACTTACTAAAAAGCGAGCTGCATCGTGAATTAAAACTTTATCAGTATAAATATTATTATTTTCAATAAAACGTAAGGCATTTAAAACTGATTTTTGGCGAGTTGAACCACCTTCAACAAGATAAATTTCTTTATCTTCTAAATCATATTCACTTAAAACATCATTAATATGGTCAAAATCTTCTTTTTGGCAAACTAAAAAGATATTATCTATTTCTTTAACACTATATAAAGTTTCTAAAGGATAGATAAATAATTCTTTATCATCGACTTTTATAAATTGCTTTTTAATTTCTGATTCAAATCGAATAGAAGAACCAGCAAGTAATAAAATTGCACTGACCATATATATAAATAAGATTAGTTATTTTCTTCTACAGTATGTTCGATTTTCTTTTGTTTATCTTCTAAACTAGCTTTAATATGAGTTTGTTCAATGATGAGTTTAACTATTTTTTCAAGTTCGCTATTTTTTGAATAGTCAGCCTTGCAAATATAGTTAACTCTGCCTTCTTCATAATATTTTGTAATCTTTTCTCTTTTTCCTTTTGGGTAAACTGCAATTGAATTTCCACCACTTTCTTTAACCGTTAACATTGCAGGAACATCAGTTAATCCATCTCCAATATAGATCATATTTTCCATGCGAACTCTTTTATCTTCCATTTTTTCGTTAATTTCCGTGTCATTGTTATCATCAGTGATACCTTTTTTAATGCGATAGATGTATTGAGTTTTTCCAGTATAGTTAATTGCAACTTTTGGCCAAATTGCTTCGCCGTTTTCATCAAAAACGAATTCACAAGCAAAAACTTTAGTGAATTTATCAACTAAAGAACAGCCATCAACAATCTCCTTATTTCCACAAGAAATAATATAGTGTTCAACCTTTACGTTATGTTCTTTACCAAATTCGTTGATTCTATCAAACCAAGTTGTAACACCATCAAAATAAGTGATATTTTTACCACATTCATTTAAAAATTCTTTTGTTAATTTAATGCCTTTTTTGCGGCATTCTTTAATCATTACGAGAAGATAACATAATACTTTATCCATGTTTTCCTCTTTAAAGAGTTGATCTGTTTTTCCCCAGAATTCGCCCTTTTCCATGCCTAAAGCAGGAATAAAACCGAAGTTTTGCATATCGGTTTGAGCTAAAGTATTATCAAAATCGTAAATTAAAGCTAAAATAGGTTCTTTCATACACTAAAATTATACTTATTTAAGCTATTTTAGTCAAAAAAGAGGATAAATTCGAAAGTTCTTAAGATAAAATAAAAACACTTTATGGTATTAAAATGCTTTCGTAATGAACAATATTTAAAAAAATAAAAAATTGTTCATTATAAGTGAACAATAATATTGTATTGTTAAAAATTGTTCACTATAAAATAAAAAAAGCTTGATTATGATAAAAAGAGAAAATTATTTACAAAAAATAAGACCTTTTTACGAAAGTGATCTAGTAAAGGTTATTACCGGAATTAGAAGATGTGGAAAATCTGTTGTTTTAGAACAAATTATGTCTAAGATTAGAGAAAAAACAGACAATATTTTATATTTAAATTTTGAAAAAACGGCAGATCTTCTTAAAGTAAGTGATGCTATTTCACTTGTAAAATATGTCAATGATAATAAGAAAGATAGCAAATGTTATTTGTTTTTTGATGAAATTCAAAAAGTTAAAAATTGGTATATAGCTATTAAGGATCTTAGATTAGAAAATGCATCTATTTTTATAACAGGTAGCAATTTCAAACTTTTATCAAGTGAAATAACCACTCTTTTAAGTGGAAGATATGTAGATTTCAGGATAAGAACTTTTGTTTTTTCCGAAATAGAAGAATATTTTAAACTGCAAAATAAAACTGCTTCAGTTGAAGATTATTTAATTTGGGGCGGCTTTCCTGCAAGATTTTTATATGGTGACATCGATAGTGAAAAAATTATTTAACAGATTTAGAAAATAGTATTGTTTATAATGATTTAATTAAAAGATATAAGATAAAAAAAGAAGTTGTATTTAAAAAATCGTTAGATTTATTTTTAAGTCAGATTCGCGAATTATTAGTTCGCGAAGTATTTATAACTATATTAATAATGAATTTATGGGTGTTTCTTTGAATACAGTAATTAAATATATTGAGCACCTGAAGGAAGCTTATATTATTGATGAAATCGAACTTTATTCAACGAAAGCAAAAAAAGAACTCGCCTACTATTACAAAACTTATTTGGGCGATGGTTGTTTTAATTCTTTGTCTGTTGACGATAATAGATTTAACTTAGATCATAATCTTGAAAACATTGTTTATAATGAACTCATTTATAGAGGATACGAATTAAAAGTTTTTAATAATAAAGATGGCAAAGAAATAGATTTCCATGCTTCCAAAGATGGAAAAAAATATTATGTGCAGGTAGCTTATAGCCTTATTGATCCAAAAGCTTATGAGAGAGAGTTTAACACCTTTAAATCTTTAGATAACTTGACTCAAAAAAACTTATTACTACAGATAATATAAATTATTCCGCTTCAACTGTAAGACATCTTTCATTTAATGATTTCTTAAAAATCGATATCTTTTAATCATTTATTGCGCAAAAAATAGTGATTATATCTTTCGATTTGCTTGTAAATAATTAATTTATTATTGATAATTATAAAGATGGAAAATTGGTTAATAATTTTACTTATAGTTATTGGAGCAATCTTAATAGTTTATTTAGTTTATTTATTTATCTCTTTTTTCTTTATGTCTTCATTTCAAAAGAAGCTTAATATTCAAGATAAAACATTATCTTTACTTATTTATCAAAAGGCTAAATCACTTTATTCATTAAACGATTTACTTAAAAAATACACGATAAACAATGAGATAATTAACGATTTCTTTAAGGATGAATCATATAAAGAATATAAGGATTATGAAGTAAAAGAGATTAAAGAAATTAATATTGCTTTTGATTTAATCTATAAAGAATTTCAAACAATTTTAATCAATAACCGTATTGATGAATATAAAAGTGTAAGTAGTGAATTTAATATTTATGAAGATTTAGATAAAAGATTTTTTATTACTTCTCAAATTTATAATTCAAATATTGTTGGATTTAATTATTGGAGAAACTTAAAATTTACAAAATTCATCAAAAAAATCTTTAAAATTAAAGAAAAAGAAATGATTTTATAATTTCTAGATTAAGGAGGAAATTTTAAATATGAAATTTGAAGAAATTAAAAAGCATGTTCCTAATGTAAAAGTTGTAGAAAAGAAGTTAGCTGATTTAACTTCAAAATTAGAAAATGCAAGTGATGCTAAAGAAGCTATTAAAGCAATTAAAGCTTACTTTAAATTCAGTGATAATTTAGAAAGCGATATCGTTGTTATTAATATTCGTAATAGTGTTGATACAACTAATAAAGAATATGAAAAAGCAATGGATAAATTAAACGAAACTTTACCAGTTATTAATGGTTTCGATATTAAGTTTAGAAAAGCTATTGTTAATTCAAAATTTTTAGAAGAAATTACAAAAGCTTTTGGAAGTCACTATATTGAAATGGTTAAAACCTCATTAAAAGTTTATGATGAAAAAGTTATCCCACTTTTAATTGAAGAAAATAAGCTCGTTACTGAATATGAAAAACTTTTAGCAAGTGCAAAACTCCCATTTAAAGGTGAAATCTTAAACCTTTCTCAAATTGGTAAATATTTAAGTGATAAAGATAAAAACGTTAGATTAGAAGCTGCTAAGCTTTCATATGGTTTCTTAGAAGAAATCGATGAAAAATTAGGTGAAATCTATGATAAATTAGTCCATCTTAGAGATAAAATTGCAAAAGAATTAGGATTTAAATCTTATATTGAATATCAATATTTATCATTAGGAAGAATGGATTATAACGAAGATATGGTCGCTGGATATAGAGATCAAATCTATAAAGAAGTAGTTCCAGTTGTTGCAAAATTAAGAAAAAGACAAGCAAAACGTTTAGGTGTTAAGAAACCAACATTCTTAGATTATAACCTTGATTATAATAGTGGAAATGCAACTCCACTTGGAAATAGTGAATTCTTAGTTAAAAAAGCTAGCGAAATGTATCACGATATGAGTGAAGAAAGCGGAAAATTCTTTGACTTTATGTGTGAATCAAATTTATTTGATTTAGACGCTAAGCCTGGTAAAAGGGGTGGCGGATATATGACTTATATTCCTAAATATAAAGCACCATTTATTTTTGCTAATTCAAATGGTTCAAGCCAAGACGTTGATACATTAACTCATGAAGTTGGTCATGCTTTCCAAGGATATTTAGGAAGTAAGATTAAAGTTCCTGCTGAAAGAATGCCTACTTTAGAAGCTTGTGAAATTGATTCAATGAGTATGGAATTCTTTGCTTGGCCATATATGGAAAAATTCTTTGGTGAACAAGCAAATAAATATCGTTTCTCTCATTTAGATGGTGCAATTTCTTTTCTTCCTTATGGAGTCGCTGTTGATGAATTCCAACACTGGGTCTTCCATAATGTTGATGCAACTCATAAAGAAAGGTGTGCAAAATGGGCTGAAATCGATAAAAAATATCGTCCATGGATGGATTATTCACCAATTCCTTTCTTAAATGAAGGTAAAATTTGGATGAGACAATCACATATTTTCACAACACCTTTCTATTATATTGATTACACATTAGCTCAAGTTTTAGCTCTCCAATTTAAATGTGAAATGGATAAAAATAAAGAAAGAGCATGGAAAAAATATATTAAACTTCTTAAGATGGGTGGAAGATATTCATTTGTTGAACTTGTTACAAAATCTGGCTTAAGAAATCCATTTATTGATGGAAACGTTAAAAAAGTTATAAAACCTCAAGTTAAAGTTTTAAATACTTTTGATGATTCATCATTTTAAAAACTAATTATTAACTATGAAAATGTACGACAAAAGTCGTACATTTTTTCTATTTCTTGATTATCTTATGTTTAAATTCTTTTTCTTTAAATGAGATATAATCTTCAATTACTTTAATATTAAATTCTTTATTTTATTTAATAACAATAAGTTTATTTTGATCATCATTTATTCTTCTAATAATTGCATAAACAATTCCATCAAATTCTTTTAAAGGCTCATTTTCTTAAATGATATAAGCCTCTTGATATTGGTTATCTAGTGATTTTAACTCTTTTATATAACCATAATTTATTTTATTAATTTGTTTTTTATCACTTTGATTATAAGAGCCTATAGGATAATCTATATAAACTCGAACTTTTTTTCCAAGTAAATCTTTTAATTTATCTTCATAGATTACTTTTTATATAAATTTCTATTCCTTTAGTTAAAAAATCTTCTTCTTTATAATCGATATTTTCCATCATTCTTTCAGCTGCTTCTTCAACATCAAAAGTATGATAAATTTTGTAATATTTAATAATTTCTTTTCCAGGAAATAGTTTAAATATTTTTTTAAATGGAAGATTATATAAAAAAGATAATGCTCCATAAATATAACCTATCCAATACATTTCGCTTTTAGAAAATGTGGTTTTCTTTTTGGTTTCTAAATATAAGAAATTAAGTTCTAAAACTATATCTTCTTCGTTACTAGATAAAGTTAAATGACTTTTATCAAAGAAAATTTTAGAACCTTCATAGTTCATAAAACGACGAATGAAAGTAGGAGAACTAAAATTTGATAGTTCTATAGATTTTTTGAATATCCTACCTAATATTTGACATATTTTAAATTCATTAATATCTAATTTTCTCATTTAAATAATTCGTCAATATATTGACCTTTTCCCGTAGAAATAAAGACCACATACCGATATTACAAAAAATAAAAATAAAATTAGAATTAAAAAGTTATCAAGAAGGTACTGCGCTTTATGATGCAGTTAAATA
>CASGAB010000024.1 GCA_949299395.1 uncultured bacterium
AAATATTTCTTGGAACAGTTGGAGTTCATATTCCCAATATGGTTCATCACAACATAGAAGAACGAGAACTGGAACATTATCTTATACTCAATCTTGTTCAGAATGTGGAGCAAGCGGAACAAGTGGATCTATAACAATTAATTCATCTAATTATTCCACTTATGCCTCGTATAATACTTCAAGCTATACTTATCAACAAGTTGGGACTTGTAATGATGACGATGTAAGTAGTTCATCTGCTTGGGACGGACCAGTTTCTTGGGGAAGTTGGGGTTCTTGGAGTGGATGGAGGACTGTAACAGCTGCAACTTGTACTTCCTCAGGAACTAGAAGAAGAACTAGAACAAGAACTGGAACATATACTCACTATTATGCAACAACAACCTATTCTTGTGATGTTTGTGGAAGAGTAGATAGAAGCACAGGTGGTGGTTCTGTTAGAAGAACTACAACTGATACTGATACTGACACTGAGACTATATCAGCATTAGGACACAAATGGAGTTCTTCATATACAACAGAATATGAGTATGCAGGGAGTGGAACAGGTAAGAATCCGCAACATTATGTATATCATGTTTACACATGTACTAGAAGTGGGTGTAATGCAGAAAATAAAGTTTCACAAGGATTACCAGATTATTGTTCACCCGTCATAACCGATCAAGCTCCAGGCGTATATGTAGCATACAAATGTCCTGACTGTGGTCATAGGTGGTCGGTTTATTCTTAATTGCAAGATTATTTTTATATCAGCATTAGGACACAATTTGAGTTCTGATACTTCATACACTTATGGAAACACAACTGATTGTTTGCAAATTCGTGTAACTACTTGCTCTAGATGTGATTATCGAAACGAATACACCGTTAATCGTTATTCACATTCAATTCATTATTTATATTCAGCGGGAAATAAAAGTTATGGAAGTTGTACAAAATGTGGACACTCTGGCTATTATATAAATAGCACAACTTTCGAATAAAATTAAAAAGAGGGTTAAATCCCTCTTTTTTTAAAGTATTGATTCTTGCTTTGTATTTCCACATATTGAACATCTGAAATACTCTGAACTTCCATGGACGCCTTGAGACACCCATGAACAACCAGTCCAACCTCCGTGCCATTCTTCCGATGCTCTACATCTTGAACACGTATGCGAATAGAGAGGAGCATGAGAATTTGCTGAAGTTGGTTCATAACCTAAATTTTGTGTTGAACCCCAATTATGTCCGAGTGCTGATATAAATAAAAGAGATGGAAAAATCCAACTCTCTATTTATTTTAGTAATAAACTTTACCACAAACTGTACAAGTTTTAGCAGCTGGATTTCCTGTTGGATCGCTATCCCCAGTATGATTACTCTTTGTACCATCAACAGTCCATTGACCACCACAATACTGACATTCATAAACAGTATGAGTCCAGTGTTGTGTTGAATTAGAACTATAACCAGTTGATTTTATAATCCCGGTACAGTTTTCAATTGTTCCTGAATTTACAGTTTGATAGATGTCTCCACATCTTGCACAATCCCAATAAGCTGTAGTCATGTGTTGCCTATTTCCGTAAGTTGTTCTATTAATGTGATAAGTACCCTTTATATGTCCCAGTGCTGATATAGGAACATTAATATTTATATTTACTTACATTTTTTATCTTACCTATTTTATTTTCTTCACAAATATCAGCATCGGAAATATTTACATAAATTTCCGTTGTTTTAATTGATGAATGACCTAATATAACTTTCAGTTTAAACATATTGCTATTATATTTAATCCAATCACTGGCAAATTTATGTCTTAAATTATGTGGGAATAATTTGTGATTTTTATTTATTTTTAACTTTATTGCAATTCGATAAAGTGATCTTCTAAAACTATCGTATTTATAAATTTTATTTTTATCTGAAAAGAATAAGTTGTCCGTATTCCATTTATTATTAAGGCTTCTCTTATTAATATATTTTTTTATTTCCTCAAGAATATTTTGATTAATCGGTACAAGCCTTTCTTTGTATGTTTTAGTGTTTCTAATTAATATAGTTTTGTTCTTTAAATCAACATCGTTTATTTTTAAATTTAGACATTCGTTGCATCTTAATCCACTTGTTAAAAGTATTAGAAAAATAACTTTGTTTCTTAAATAAGGAAATGGATCTTTGCTTCTTTCAATCTTTCTATTATATAGATTTATTATTCTTTGAATCTCGTTGTCTTGAAGATAATATTTAACTTTCTTTTCAAGTTTAAAAAGCATGTATGGTTTAAAAGGTATTATTCCTTGATAATAGTTGTAGTCAGATAATTTTTGATAAAAAGATTTAACTATTGAATAAACTTTATTTGCATATTGTTTGCTGGTAGAAGTAGCTAATTCGTTTAAAAAGGTTCTAACTTCTTCAATAGAAACATCATCAAGATATTTATTTCTATGTTCTAAAGCAAACTTTATGAATAAATCAATTGCTCTAGAATATCCTTTTTTAGTCCTTTCTTTAAGTTGATAAATAATCTTCTCAAAATAGATATTTTTTGCGTCTATAATTTTTATTTTGTTTCTCATTTTGTTCCTCCATCGAATAACTAAAAATTGTTTAAAATAAACAAAATTATTTTTAGATTATATCTATTTTTGAGTTATCTAACGTTCAAAATTAATGATTGTTATCGTATTTCTATGGTATTTAAATTATTTTTATTTAATTGTAAAAATTTGCTTGATTTTAACAAAAATTTATTTATAATATAGTTATACGATAAAAATTTGTTAAAATTTGACAAATATTTAAAGTAATAAATGTATAAAATTATGGAGGACAGTAAATTATGAGAAAATCACATTTATTATTAACAGCTATGGCTAGCATTTTAACTATTGGAGGATTAGTTTCTTGTCAAAATAAAGAAACAGTAGTTGAAAATGAAAAACCAGTTGAAAAAACAACCAAAAAAGGAGAACAAGTCCAAAAACAAGAGTACGAAATTAATTTTATTGACGACGACTTAATTAAAGTACCTGCTGGAACTTATTCATCCGATCTTTATTATAACGGTGAATATAAAAATTCTGAAGGTGAATATCTAACACGCGATCAAGTTGGTATTAAAATGTTAGAAAATCTTTCTGCTTATCTTTATAAGGAAGCAAAAACTGATGGCACAGTTAATCTAGATACAATTAAAGATATTTTATCTTTTGATTACATTGCTTATCACACTAACGTTAATAACTACGGATCATCAGCAGTTGTTTATAATGAATTCATTGAAAACTTTGACGAATTAACAAAAGTAGTAGATGATGAAAAAGAAGATGCAAAATTAGATACTTTCTATTTTGATTATAAAGATTTAAGAGCTCCTACTGGATCATATTCAAGTGATGTTTATTATTTAAACGAAGAACATTCTCGTCTTTCAAAAGATATTTATGTTGATATGCTTGAAAATATGAATAAATATTTTGTTGATTCTTTAATTAGCGGAAGTAAAATCGATGAAGATTATCTTAAAGAATTAATGACTACTAAATACATTGCATATCATACAAATGTTAATAACTATGGATATAACCATTCAGCTTATTATAACTTTGTAAAGGGAGTTTCATTGGAATAATATTGATTTAAAACATTTTAACCTTTAAAATAATTGCATAAAAATGACAAAAATTTAATTAGAGGTTAAAGATGTCGATTAACGAATTTACTCCCTTACAACAATTATTATTCTTATATAATTTAAGAAATTTAGCTTTATCAGCAACTTTAAATGTTAATAATCATACTTTAGATAGCATTATTAAAAATAATGTTCCAGCACCTAGAATTGATATTTTAAAGAAGATAAGTGCTTATCTTAATGTATCAATTGATTTAATCGTTAACAATTCTTTAGATTATTCGATTAAGATAGAAAATAAGAGGTTAAAAAAACCAATTTATATAGGTTTTTATGAATATATAATTCTTAGATCTCGTTTAATGATAAAAGACGTTGTTTCGAATAATGCTATCAAGCATGAGATTGAAAATGATTCTTTAGATATTTTTAAAAACTATTTTGATTTATCAAAAAAAATTTTTGAAGAAAATGAAAACGTAGAATTAGTAAATCCTATTCATTTAATACTTTTTATACCAAATAATAAAGCTTATATGTTTAAAACAAAATATAATGAATATTTAGAATATTTATGTGAAGTTATTGATAAAGTTTATAGTAGTTCTTTTGCAAAAAAACAAAAAAACATACTAAAAAATAATATTTTTTCAAAACCTCTAGAAGAATCACTCGGTTCTCCTGATCCTGAAAAAATTAAAAAATATATCCAAAGAACGGAGGAGAAAAAAGGAGATGGTATTAAATAAAATATTTACTAATCCTATTCGTTTACTTTTATGCCTTTATAATTTTTCTTTAAGAGATGTAGCAAAAATCTTAAACGAGAAAGAAGGATTTGTTTATAAAAGTATAAGGAATTATGATTTCTATAATAAACCATATTCGTATATTGAAAAAATTGCTACCTTCCTTAATATTTCTCAAGACCTATTAGTTAAAAAAGATTTAAAAAATTCAATAAAAGTTGAAGCAATTAATAAAATAATTTATTTAAATTTTAATGATTATCTTAACATTAGATTTAAAGGATTAATTGTCGAGAATTATGATAGTAATGACAAAAGAATTTATCGTAAAATCGAAAATGTTGATTTGCTTAAATTACTTCTTGATCAAAATAAAAATGAATTAAAATCTTTTCTAAAAAAACAGAAAGATGTTGATCAAATTAATTTATGTTTAATTAAAGTAAAAAATGTCAGTTATAAAAGAAAAACTTTTGATGAGATTTTAAAATATTTTTCTAACGTAAATGAATAAATTTATAGCTTATGAAGATTATGATATTGATACTTTGATTAATGTTTGGATTAATGAACTTAAAAATCATAAATTTATAGAAAAAATAGAAGATGAAGAAAGATTTAAAGATTTTCTTTCTATTGAAGCTGAAGTGCTTAATCTTAATTATTTAAACTATTTGCTCTATACATTCTTAAACAGTCTTGAAAATAAAGAAGATAAAATTAACAACAAATTCAACTATTTTGTTAATTCTATTTCAATAAACGAAAAGGCATATAAGCTTAAGATTCGTTATATTAATGAATTTTTTAAAGAAAAGTTTGATAGATGATTATTATAGATATCTATAAGGTTTAAGGCTAGGACAATCCTAGTCTTTTTAATTTATGATTTACTTAGCGTAATCAAAGTGCAATGCGTAAAAACTGGTTAATATATGAATAACTATATGCAAAGAAAAATTGCTAAAGCTAAAGAAGAAGGAATTGATTTGTTTTTAGGGCAAAATCTCTATGAAAATAAGCAGGATTCCATTTGGTATGATGGTTTAATAGCTTCTTTTACTTATAACAATAGATATGAGGTAAAAGTGGTAGCAACTGGAGATACTAAAGTTAATATAGATGGCTGTACTTATAAATTTCCAAATTGGGATGACCTTTACGAAAATGGGATAAAAACTGATCATGACCTTTTTAAAAAACTAAATAATGGAACCTTTGGATGGTTAGAGAATAATTGGTTTGAATATTCTATTTATGATAAAGAGAAAGATAATTATTTAACTGATTTTTTAGAAACCGATAATGTTTTGGATGATTTAGAAGATGCATTAGATATAAAAGCATTTATCACTTTTATTAACGAAGTAGAAAAACAAAATAATAAAGAAAGGGAAAGATAATGAATATTAAATGGGAGAATAGTTATGGCAGATCAAAATAAGACAAAGAAAATTAGATTTTTTAATTTTAGTGAAGAAACCTATGATGCTTCTACAGGTAAATTTAAAATAGATAATTTAAAAGAAGAATCAGAAAGATTAGAAAATTATATTAATGAAAAAACAAGCATTATTGAAGATGAAAAAGATCTTGATAAAAAGACCTTATTAACTCAAAGCTACATTAAAGAAAGTAAATCTTTGAAAAAGGAAATTAGTGATAAAAAGAGTGAAATTACTAAAAAACACATTAAAGATTTAACCGATGAATTAGCTAATATGGCAAAACTTATTGAAATTATTCAAGAAAATATAAAAGAACACACTTCCGCTGCTTTAATTGATGCTGGTATGGCTGATGTTTTCTATGTTGCGCCATCTTATGAAATAAGAACTGGACCAATTACGGATAAAGAAAAATTACAAATGGCGATAGCAATCCTAAATGAATTAGGAATTGAAACCAAGATTTATCAAGATGGTAAGCTTCTTAAGCCTTCAACTAAAGAAGAAACAAATGAAGGAGAAGAAGATAGTAAAAAAACCAAATTTAAGGATGATGATGCTTCTTATAATGGGAGATGCTAATTAGCGAATAAAAATAAAATAACTAAGGATCTTACTGAGAACGAAAGAGAACGATAAATTTTAATATTATAGATATCTTTATTACCTGAAGGCACGGACAAAATCGTGTCTTTTGTTTTATAATAAATACATATTTCATTAGCCCGAAATATTTATTTTGATTTAGAGGTATAGAAGATGCATAAAAGAAGCCCTTATGACGTTATGCTTTCTGATTATTTAAGTGGAACGCATAATATTAAAAACCCCAGAAAATTATTTAAATGTTTAAATCCAGGACATAGTGATGAACATCCATCTATGTCTATTACTAAAGATGGAAAATACATTCATTGTTTTGCTTGCGGTAAGACTTATACTTTAACTGAATTAGTAATGCAAGATCAGAATTGTGGTTATTTTGAAGCAATTAATTATTTGAAATCGCAATATAAAAATATCAATTTAGACAAAATTACTCAACTTCAAATAGAAAAAGAAGAGAAGAAGTTTGGCTTTGATAAAATTACTAAAATTTTAGAAGAAGATAAAAAGAATAAAGTAGTTGATTCAAAGGCTGTTGAATATTTAAAATCTCGTGGATTCTTAAATCCTGAAGTTATTGCAGAGATGGCAACTTTAAAAGTAATTAATGATCGCTTATATATACCTCATTTTCATTTAGCTAAAAGAGGCGAGAATTATGATAAAAAGTTTATTTGCACAGATTATATTTCGCGTAATTTAAATCCAGATGCAAAAATTAGATATATTCGCCAAAAAGATGTTAAAACAACTTATTTTGCCTTGCAAGATTTTAATGCTATTCAATCTTATATGCGATTAGGTTTTTTTAACGGTTTAAATCCTGTTATTTTTATTAATGAAGGAGAAATTGACGCTTTATCTTATTATGACCTTTTACTTACTTATGGAAAATCTTTCGAAAATGATTTTAATTTCAAAGAAGCAGTAAAAAATGATCCTAAGATTAATTATTTAAATTATCCATCTTTTAAAGATAGAATTCTTTTTAATTCAATGGCAACTTCTTCAACTGGGAATGTAGATAATTTTATTAAATCTATAGATTCTTTAGATGCAAAAATAAAAGATAAACTTTATTTTGTTGTTAGTTGCGATAACGATAATGCTGGAAAGGATGCTAATAAGAAAATAATTGATTATTTTGAAAAGAATAATATTATGTATAAACTTAATCCTTTTGCAAAAGAAGGATACAAAGATATTAACGAACGTTTAGAAAAAGATAGAGAATCATTACAGCAAGAATTTAATCATTTTATAGAAAAAAGTAATAGTTATGTAAATTATGCTTATGGTAAAAGGGCTTTTAAAAGAAATAAAGCTTCTATTTATAAATTAAAAGATGGTAGAAGATATATTCCTTTTGTTAATTGTTTCTGCTTTGAAGGAAGATTACATAGCGATTATACGGTTTCAATTTATGGAACTAATTATGGCGAAGATAAACCATATTACATTGAAAAAAGAGAAGTTGCCAAATCAAAATTTAAAATAGATGAACAAATTAAAAATCTTAAAGAAAATATGGAAGCAGTTTATTATCGTTCCATGAAGTTGCATGATGAAAATAATCAAATTTTTGTCAAAGTTAGAACTGGTTATTACGTTATTCCGGAAAATGAGTCAAATAATGCTTATGAAATACTAGGATCTATTTCTAGAGATGAAATTCATGTAAATAAAGCAGTTTATTTAGTTGATGGGTATGGGAAGTTTGATAATTATAAGAAAAAAGGAATATCACTACTAGAAGCCTATAATTTAAATAATGAATTAATTTATAAAGAAGAATGGAAAAATGGTGCTAAATTAAATGATGGTCTTAACAGAAAAGAAGAAGTAGACAATTCTAATAACAATAAATCTAGAGAATTATAGTTTATGAAGAGAGTAGGTAAAAAAGGTTTACGTTTAGATCAATTTTTAAACATTAATAATAGTGCATTATCGATGGAAATTTATTATTTCTATCTTTTTGACCATAAAAATGACATTGATTTTACCACTAATTGTAAAGGAAAATTACATAATCGAAATGTTCCTGCATGGGATATATATGTTTTTGAAAGAAAAAATAAAAAAGAATGTGATTTAGCAAAAGAACTTGTTACTTATTATTGTTTTAACCTTGATGAATTATATAAAGGGTTGAGTCAAAAATTTTACTTTTATATTATTGTTAAGTCTTTTAACAATAAAGTTGAGAGAATTATAACTCCTAACGAGGTATTTTTAACATTAGAGTCTGTTGCTTCTAGATGTTTTGCTATAATGGATACAAATAATTTGCTTAAAGTTAAAGAATATTATGACCATCATTAAATTTTGTTAAATTTTGACAATTTTTTCTTTTAGATATTGAAATATATTTAATAATTGTTTTATATTATGGAGGTAAGCAATTATGAAAAAATTAGTTAGAAATAAAAAGAAAAGAAATAAAAGTAGATTATTTTTTGCTGGTGTTTTAGGTGCTTCTATGCTTTCTTTAACTAGTTGTTATTCTAATTCTATTATGACTCAATTTGCACGGATTGGTGCTTTGTTTAATATGGATCCTGCTATGTTTCAACTTCTTGATGATCCAGCCCGAAGTTTAGGTACAAATATTGTTCTTGATACTTCAAAAAGTGATTTAACTTTAAATGATGTTATTGAACCAACAGTAAGAACTATGAATAGAAGACTTTTCTCTACAGATTATTTCGATTTAGTTACTTGGAAAAGTGAAGACTATGATTCTTATTTTGATAGTGATGATTTTAAAGAAAATACACATAATTCCATCTTAAAAGATGACAAAGTAGAAGAACTAAAAAATGATTCTACAATTATTACTCTTTTTTATAAGGAAAAACAATACGATGGAGACATTGAAGGATATGTCCCAGCTTTTATTAGAGTCAAAGATGATTGGAAAGAAAAATATAATAATAAATATTATGATTGGTATTTATCTAAAGTTGAAAAAGAACAGGAGGACTTTTTAAAAGCCTATAAAGATGGTGAATTAACAAAAAGTGATGACGTTCTTTTAGGAACTCAAAATTATTATATATTAGAAAGTTCTTGTCGAGCTGTTGATGTATCGCAAAATAAGAATCTTTTACCTTTTAAATTTGGCTTAAATTTTTTCTTGCATAATTCTGCTACATGGTTTCCTTATGATGAAACTTTTTTTAATCCATATTTAATATTGGGATATGACACTCCAATGAGTGAAATGGCTAAAACACATTATCAAGATTTAAATCTTAGTGATTTATTAGGTAATTCTATGTCTTATGATACTTATACTGGTCAACTTATTTTTACAGCAAAAGAAAATGTCGTTATTAATTCCATTTCTTTCGATTTAGAAGTTAAAACTCTTGATAACTATACTATAGAAGATCGTTTAGAAGATTTGACTGAGAAAAATATGTATGGAAAAAATTATTTTGAAAAAGATAACAAATTTTCATTAGACACAGGCATTTATAGATTAGACCAAGGAAATAACTTTTATAATTACTCAAAGAAATTTAATGGTGCTATGATTGCTGGGTGGATGACTAGAAAAGAATATTTTTCTGGCGGATATTATGGACAAATGGGTACGATTACTTATTCATTAAATTATTTTTTTGAAGGACAAGATAGAACAACTGAACATTATGATAATCCTGAAGATGTTTTGGATTTTACATTCAAAGAAGGAGAAAAATATAATATTTCTATGAATTATACTCAGGCAACTTTGCCTAAAGACGATAGCTTAACATTAAAGGCAGTTGTAAATAAAGGAGAAACCTTTGCTATCAATTTAAAATTGGATGATTCACAACTTCATAACATGTATAAAATAAGTAATTTAAAAATTGATTTTGATGTCTTTTCTTCTTATGATGCACCAGTTTGGTACACTTGGCCTGGATTTAGCAAGAACGAAAATTGGATAGAGGGTATTAATTTTTAAATTTTAAAAGTTATAACACACAAATTAAATAAGATAACTTATAATAATGAATATAAATCTTGCTCGATTTAATATTTTAATTTAAGGAGGAAATTGATGGAAAATTATTATTGCTATTTAGTCTTTTCAGATAAGGAAGACGGAGAAAATATAGTTCAAAATTATTTAAATTCGGATGAAGAGTTAGATTTTTTCAAATTAATTCCAATTACATTAGACGATGTTAGAAATTTAGACGAAAAATGGGGAGCATTATGCACGCAAAAACTTGAGTACGATCCTGATTTCTTTATGTTAAGTGGATCTATTAAAGGCGGAGTTCCTTATGCTATTTTTGAAGAAATATCAAAAAAATGCTCTAAACCGATGTTTTGTATGATAGAAGGAGAAGATAACTATTATTATCAAAGTGTTATTACATATAATAAAGGTGAAAAATTAGAAGAAAAATTCTTTGATTTAAATTTCGACAATTTAGGCGAAAACGTAAGTGATGCTGAATATCAAGAGGTATATGATAAACTTGTTGATGATAAATACAATTATGGAATGGAAAAAATAAATGAATTAAATAATTCTTCTAATGAAGAAGCAATGCAAAATTAATTAATTATTAAACTATCTGGTGAAATCTAGATAGTTTTTTATTTTATCTCACACAAATCATAATAAATTAATTATAATTAAATTGTATTTTATTAGCCCGAAATACGTATATTTAATTTGGAGGTTTTTTAATGAACCATTTAATAAACGTTTTATCTTCAACTGATTCTGGTGGTATGTTTGAAAGAGGATTTATGGACATATTTGGCTCCATTTATGACCTTTTTGTTGAACTTATTTATAACGTAATAACTTTTATACTGCAAATTGTTTATTCTATAGAATCTTGCTTTTACTATTTAGCAGGTTTATCAAGTTTAAAACCTGGATTAGAAAGCGGCGATGGTATTTCGCAGCTATTCCCAACATATAATATAAAAACCAATCAGTTTGATTTTGGTATATTTGCCGATGCTGGTGGGAAATTAGCTACTGCAATGGGTTTTATGCTTATCGTTGGAATAGGCATGGTCATTGCTTTATTTGTTTTTGCATTGGTAAAAGGACTTTTTAATCAAGAAGGTAAAACAAGTGGAATGATTTCAATGGCAATAGGTAATTCTTTAAAAGCCATTGTTTATATGGCTCTTGCACCATTAGTGATATTAATTGTTATTTCTACCATTAGTTTTATGCTGTCTCTTATTTTGGGTGGCTTATCTAATGCTCTTACTGGTGGCGGAAGTACGAGCATTGCGTACAATATTTTTGAAGCTTGTATTATGAATGGAAAGGCGGATACAGCATATCTTCAATTAAAAGATGCAATATCTAATAATCAAATTATTATTTCTTTAGATGAAAATTATCGATTCGCATTAGCTCAAACTGATGCTTTTGGAATAGACTTTGTTAGTATAAGAAATTTGGTTAAAGGAACAAACTTAGATTTTCAATTAAACGGTGACTTTAATTATGGCATTGGATTTATTGGAGGAGTTTTTACTCTTGTTTGTTTAGCCCTATTAGTTATTAGAATTGCTGAAAGATTATTTAATCTTCTTATTGACTATATTCTTTCAATTCCAGCAATAGCTACAATGCCTTATGATGGTGGACAAAGATATGGATCTTGGTGTCAATTATTTATGGGTTCACTGCTCAATTTTAGCGGTTCAGTTTTAGCAATGTTAGTTTATTTATATGTTATTAGTTTTATTGCTCCAATTATAGATAATATTGAAAGCACAAATCCTAATCAATTGGGTATAGGACTATTCAAAGCAGTTTTATTGTTAGTTATTATTATTGGCGGAGCATTTACTTGTGTAAAAGCAGGTAATATTGTTTCTCAACTTATCGGTTCGACTGCAGCGCAAGCAGAGTCTAACTCTTTACATGAATCAATGCACTTAGCTTCTATGGGAGCAAGAGCTACTGGCGCAGTTGCTTTAGGCGTTGGAGGAGCTTTTTTAGCCGGTGTAAAAGCTAGAGGCGGTTTTAATAAAATGCAACAAGGCTCAGCAAAAAGTAAAAATAGTTCCCCATTAGGAAGAGGAAAAGATTCATCTGGTGAAGGATCATCTTCTAATAATGATTCTAAAGGCGGTGAAGAAGGCTTAGTTGGTGGCGGAAATGAAAACGGGAATAGTAGTTTATTTGATGCTCCAAATAGTTCATCTCCAGTTTCAAAAGGAAGATCAATTGCTAATGGTTTCGCATCTGTTGCTAATTCGATGGGACAAGCTGCTTCAAGAACTCGTGGTATTGTTGGCAAAGCG
The DNA here is from genome assembly GCA_949299395.1 of uncultured bacterium. Classification (GTDB taxonomy): domain Bacteria; phylum Bacillota_I; class Bacilli_A; order RFN20; family CAG-826; genus Onthovivens. Next base: position 12,720 of record CASGAB010000024.1, read on the forward strand.
GGTGCTGCAACAGTAGCAGGAATAATTGGTGGAGCAACAATTCTTGGTGGAGCGCTTGGAAGAAAAGCAATGAGTTCTTATAAGAATACAAAGTTTTCTAAAAATAATGTTGCAAATAAAAATTTAAAACATAATTTAAAAAACAGATTACATCAAGGTAAAAAAGAAAATGCTAAAGCCTTTAAAGATATGAAACGTGGTATCAACAAAGATTCTTCTTTAACTAAACAAGAGAAAAAGGCAAGACTTAATGAATTAAAAACCATAAAGAAAGATGGAAATAAAGATGCAAAATTACAATATAAAAAAGATTTAATGAATA
>CASGAB010000025.1 GCA_949299395.1 uncultured bacterium
ATTTTAGAACAAGATGTTTTCTAATTTTTAGAAATCCAGACCCCGTAAAATTTGGGAAAAAATAAAAAAATCAATACCCCGTAAAATGTCGGAGTACCGTTAGGTTTTACCAAACTTTTTTCTTTTTATTATTCCAAAGGGATAAAAACTGTTCGCTTTGCGAGTTTGAATAGAAAAACTTTAGTGATGTATGGAAAAATAAAAATCCCCCTTACAATATTAATTGGCCTGACAACCGATTAATATGTAAAGAAGGTAACATTCATGAATGATGATTCTAGTTTATTACACACAAGATGGAATTGTAAGTATCACATAGTCTTCGTTCCGAAATACAGAAGAAAAGCTATTTACGCCAAATTAGGAATAGAAATTGGACCAATATTAAGACGACTTTGTATGTATAAAAACATAGAAATAATTGAAGCTCATGCTATGATTGACCACATACATATGTTGGTGAGAATTCCACCAAAGTTGTCTTAATATTGGTCCAATTGCTTATAGTGTTCTTCAAATTATTGTTTTCTTAATTTTAGTAGGATTACTTATTTATTATTTCTTAGATCAAAACGGTTATACCTATTCTACTTCTAAAGCTACTGCTACAGTACCAGTTAATAACACTAGTGCAAAACTTAAAGAAGAAGATGAAAAGATTGAATTAATTTCTAAATATAAAAAATTAATGGATGAAGGCGCTATTACAGAAGAAGAATATAACAAGAAAAAAGAAGAGATATTAAATAAATAAAATATTTAAATATATGTAGCCGCTTTCTTATTAATTTAACATTATTTATATCGAAAAAAGTACGACAATTACCGTACTTTTTATATGTATAAATTAATGCTAAATTAATGTTGCTTTTAGTTCGCTTACGAACTATAATATTGTTCGTTTTCGAACTAATTATTATGGAAAAGACACTATCTTATTATTTACACTATATTAGTCGTCATATGAATAAAGAGTTACTAGCATATGACAAAGAGCACAATATATCTAGTAAAGATTGTATGATTGTAGATTTTGTTTTTAAAAGAAAAGAGCAAGGTCTTGATACAATCCAAAAAGATATCGAAGATGAATTTTATATTGGTAAAGCTGTTGCAAGTGATTTATTAACTTCTTTAGAAAAGAAAGGTTATATTGAAAGAAAAGTCGATATTAATGATCAAAGAAAAAAGATTTTACTAGTTACTAAACAAGGTCTTGAGTTCAATGAATTTAATTTAGAAAAAATTAAAAGATTCGACAATCAATTAACTGATAAATTAAAGAAGAAAGATAGAGAAACTTTATTCAAATTACTCGATGAATTAATTTTAAAAGTTAAGGAGGAAGAACATGACGAAAAGTATTAAACATAAGTTGAGTTTTATTCCAAAATTCAAATATTTATTACATTCCACTCGTGAATATAAAAAATATGCTTACGGATCAATTATTTTTGTTCTTTTAGAAACAGCATTAGAATGTGTCATTCCTTATATAATGTCACTTTTAATTGAAGTTTTATCTTCATTTATTAATGTTACTGTTAACGATGCTTTAAAAGAACAAGCTTTACATTCTGTTTTAATCTATGCTGTTATTTTATTAGTTTTAGGTGCCTTATCACTTTTTTGCGGTATTATGTCTGGAAGAATGAGTGCTATCGCAGCAACTGGATTAACAAAAAATTTAAGAGTTGATATTTTTAAGAAAATTACATCTTATTCTTTTAACAATATTGATAAATTTTCTACTTCTTCATTAATTACAAGACAAACAACTGATATTTGGAATATTCAAATGGCTTATATGCTTTTAATTAGAATAGCAGTTAGAGCACCATTTATGTTTGTATTCTCTTTTGTCATGGCATTAGTTGTTGCTACTCCAATTTCTTGGATTTTCTTAATTACAATTCCATTTATTGTAATTATATTAGCTGCTTTAATTCCATTTGCTACAAAATTATTCGTTAAATTATTTAGAAAATATGATGATTTAAATGAATTAACCGAAGAAAACATCCGTGGAATGAGAGTTGTTAAAACTTATGCTCGTGAAGAACAACAAAAAGAAAAATTTGCTCACGAATCAGGTGTTATGGGCAAAGGATTCCAAAAGGTTGAACAAATAATGAGTGCTGTCAATCCGGCAATGCAAGCTGTTATGTATCTTTCAATGTCTTTAATTCTTTTTATGGGATGCATGCTTTGTATTGAACTTGGTATCGAATTTGGTCCAGAAAATGCACCATTTAATGTCGGTTCTTTATCAGCAATGATTACTTATTCAGCTCAAGTTTTATCTTCGTTAATGATGGTTGCTATGATTCTTTTTATGATTATTATGGCAGTTCCTGCTATTGAAAGATCATATGAAGTTTTAACTGAAGAACCAACTATTAAAAATCCAGAAAATCCACTTTATGAAGTCAAAAATGGCGATATTGATTTTGAAAATGTTTCATTTAAATATAAAGAAGATGCCGAAAAATATGCTCTTGCAAATATTAATTTACATATTAAAAGCGGTCAAACAATCGGTATTATCGGAGGCACTGGTTCTTCAAAATCAACTTTAGTTAATCTTATTTCTAGATTTTACGATACAAGTGTAGGAGAAGTTAAAGTTGCTGGAGAAAATGTTAAAAATTACGATGTAAAAACATTAAGAGATAACGTCGCGATGGTTTTACAAAAAAATGTTCTTTTCTCTGGAACTATTAATGATAACTTAAGATGGGGAAATAAAGAAGCTTCTCAAGAAGAGATAATTGAAGCTTGTAAAATTGCTCAAGCTGATTCATTTATCGAAACTTTTCCTAAAAAATATGATAGTTGGATTGAACAAGGTGGCGTTAACGTTTCAGGTGGTCAAAGGCAAAGACTTTGTATTGCTAGAGCATTGCTTAAAAAACCAAAAGTTTTAATTTTAGATGATTCAACTAGTGCTGTTGATACAAAAACCGATGCTTTTATTAGAAAAGGCTTTAAAGAATTTATTCCGGGAATTACAAAAATTATCATTGCTCAAAGAATCTCTTCTGTCCAAAATGCAGATATGATTATTGTCCTTGATAATGGTGAAATAAATGGCGTTGGTACTCATGATGAACTTTTGAAAAACAACGCTATTTATCAAGAAGTTTATGAAATTCAAAATAGAGTAGGAGGTGCACATTAATTATGAAAACAAAAAATAATAAAAAACAGCACGTCCTTCTTAGATGTATTTTTGATTATTATAAAGCACACCCAATTGCTTTAACTATTGCTACTATTTGTGTATTTATTTCAGCTTTAGGTGCAATTGTTGCCCCTTTGATGATCCAAAACGTTACAAATTTAATTGAAAAAGCTATTGTTGCAGGAAGTTTTGATGCAATTTCTAGCGATTTCACTCGTTTCTTAATTATTTTAGTTTCTGCATATTGTATTTCATTAGTTGGAGGATTTACTTATTCTCAAATCACAGCTAGATATGCTCAAAAATATATGCATGAAATGAGATGCCGTTTGTTTAATCATATGCAAGATCTCCCAATTCGTTATTTTGATACACACGATAATGGAGAAATTATGTCAACGTTTACAAATGATGTTGATACTATTAGACAACTTTTATCTCAATCAATTACAACTATTTTAATTTGTAGTGTTACATTTATTTCGATTTTTGTAATCATGCTTCTTTCAAGTGTTTATTTAACACTTATCGTAGTTGTTGGTTCAATTGCAATGATAATTGTTACTAAATCTGTTGGTGGAAGAAGTGCTAAAAATTTCAGAGATGGTCAATATAACGTTGCTAAACTCGAAGGCTTTGTTGAAGAAATGATGAATGGTTTAAAAGTTATTAAATCATTTACTCATGAAGAAGAATGTAAAAAAGATTTCGAAGTATTGGCTACTAAATTGCAAAAAACATCTTGTAATGGTAATATCTTCGCTAACATGTTAATGCCTATTTTAGGTAATATTGGAAATCTTCTTTATATTATTATTGCAGTTGTTGCAACTTTATTATTTATTTATGAAGTTCCAAATTTAACTATAACAGGAATTAGCGGAACAATTTCAATTGGTGTTATTGTTTCATTCCTTCCAATGATTAGGCAATTTACAAACAACGTTGCTGAAGTTTCAAACCAAGTTAACCCTATAGCTATGGCTATTGCTGGTACAAGCAGAGTATATGAACTTTTAGACGAAGAAAAAGAAACTGACAACGGATATGTTACTTTAGTCATGGGTAAATATGATGATAAAGGAAATATTGTTGAATGTTCTAGAAAAGAACATACATTATGGGCATGGAAACATCCTCATACTGCAGATGGCTCTATTACATATACACTTTTGCAAGGTGATATTAGAATGTTTGATGTTGATTTTGGATATGTTCCAGAAAAAATTGTCCTTCATGATGTATCTCTTTATGCCAAACCAGGTCAAAAAATTGCTTTCGTTGGAGCAACAGGCGCCGGTAAAACAACTATTACTAACTTAATTAATAGATTCTATGATATTGCTGATGGAAAAATTAGATATGATGGAATTAATATTAATAAAATTAAGAAAAAAGATTTAAGAAGATCACTTGGAATGGTTTTACAAGATACAAACCTTTTTAGTGGAACAATTATGGATAATATTCGTTTTGGTAGACTTGATGCAACCGATGAAGAATGTATTGAAGCTGCAAAACTTGCAAATGCTGATTCATTTATTACTCGTTTACCTCAAGGCTATAATACATATATTAAGGGAAATGGATCTTCAATTTCTCAAGGTCAAGCTCAACTTCTTTCTATTGCTAGAGCAGCAGTTAGTGGATGTCCAGTTATGATTTTAGATGAAGCTACCTCTTCAATTGATACTCGTACTGAACAAATTGTTTTAAAAGGTATGGCTAATTTAATGGAAGGTCGAACAGTATTTTTAATTGCTCACCGTCTATCTACTATTCAAGATGCGGAAGCAATTATGGTTTTAGAGCATGGTAAAATTATTGAAAGAGGAACCCATGATCAATTAATTGAACTTAAAGGATATTATTATCAACTATATACCGGAGTATTTGAATTAGAATAATATATAAAAGCGTCTTTACACTTGATAAAGACGCTTTTATTTTTTACCTATATTATAATTATTAGTATAATAATTATTAGATATAGGAGAGATATTAATCTTATGGATAATATTAATGTTAAATGGGCAGTAATTCCAGCAGCTGGAAGAGGTACAAGATTTTTACCTATTACTAAAGGTGTATCTAAAGAAATGTTAAATATTGTTGATCGCCCTACTATTGATTATATTGTTGAAGAATGTATTAATGCGGATATTACTAATATTGTTTTTATAGTTAGTGAAGATAAAGATGATATTAAAAAATATTATAGTGAAGATAAAAAGTTTTATGAGGAATTAAAAAATAATAATAAGGACGAATATGCCAATATTATTGATTCAATTCCTAAAAAAGCTAACTTTTATTATTGTCTTCAAAAAGAAATGAAAGGTTTAGGTCATGCTGTATTAATGGCAAAAGAAGTTATTAAAGATAATAATTTTGTTGTTTGTTGTGGCGATGATATTGTTGATTTTGATAAAAAAAGTGCTGTAAGTGAACTAGTTGATGCATTTATTAAAAATGGTGGCAAAACAATAGTTGGTGGAAAAGAAGTATCTTTAGATGATATTTCTAAATATGGTTCAATGGATATTTTAGAAAAAATTGATGAAAATACTTATTCACTTAAAGGAATTGTTGAAAAACCTAAAAAAGAAGAAGCTCCTTCAACCATGGCTTCTTTAGGAAAATGGGTTTTTAATTCTAAAATTTTTGAAGAAATTGAAAATACTAAACCTGGTAAGGGCGGGGAAATCCAACTTACTGATGCTATTGCTTCTTTAATTCAAAAAGAAGGCGCATATTTTTATAATTTTTCACCAATAAGATATGATTGCGGCGATAAATTAGGATATTTAAAAGCAGTTATTCATTTTGCATTAAAAAATGAAGAGTATAAAAAAGATTTACTTCCTTATTTTGAAGAAATTTTAAAAGAAGATAATAAGTAAATCTTAATAACTTTTAACTGAAATATAGAAAAATCCATATCGAATGAACGATATGGATTTTTTACATATTTCATTAAGATAATATTAATTTTGTTATTTTTACAAGTAAATTTTACATAAAGTGAAAGAAAAATCGATTTCGTAGCATGTTACTTTATGCAACGGCATTAAAGGGTGTGGCGTTGTTCCTTTTAATAGGGTAAGAATTTGATCCCAAATTCTTACCCTATAATATATGGTCCAGAAAAAAAATCCCCAACTTAATAAGTTAGGGATTAATCATTTTTTATAGCTTCTTAATAAATTGTATAACAATGAGATAATTCGTCTAAAATAACTTCCCATTTCCAATACATTAATGTATCGTTTTTATATTTTGCATAGAATTCATCAACAGTTGTATCTTCTGGTACTTCAACAGGAATGAAGTGATAGACTGGATTATAAGTTTCTCGAGATAAGACTTCATCTGTAGGTTTAACTTCATCAATCTTAACTTGATAATATGGATCTCCGCCATTAACACCATCTTCTTGTTCAAGTTTATCACCTAAACCACCAAAATAAAGTTCTACATTTGGAGCTAAGTCAACACCATAAACTAATAAGATATGGTCTTCAAAGAATTTATCATCATAATTTAAGAAAGGATCAAATCCAAAGTTTTCAGTTTCATTATGGTCATCCCACATGCTATAACATGTGCTATTTCTACCAGCAGGATCTTTTGAATCCTTTAATTGTTGAGCACTTCCATAAATTTCGAATCTATATTCGAATTTACCACCTAAGTTATAGTCAGCGTTTTTACTTCTATAAGTTGCTTCGATTTTTTCCGAAACAAATGGGTGTCCAGTAGGAGTATATAAATAATCCTCATTACAATATTCATTGTCGTCAACTGGAGGCTCTGTTTGAGCACAAGAAGCTATCATAAATGCACTACCGAGTAATGCGATAAATTTTAATGTCTTTTTCATACCTCATTATTATACTAAAAAAATCAATATTGAAAAGAAAAATACGTATTCTATGAATAAATGTTATTTTTAAATATAAAAATAAAAAGAAGGTTCAGGGACCTTCTTTTTATTATTTTGATTTCAAAGCAAATCTTATGCCTTTGTGAGGAATAAGTGTTTGAAGAGTAAAATCCAAATGATATCAATAATTTGAAGGATTAAACCCCAACCTAAGAATGTGTAAAGCAAAGCAGCAACTAAGTTTAAAATTGTGAATTTTTCAAAGACTGCGCTCCATCTTACGATAAGTTCAACGATCCAACCAACGATTGGGATGATGAGTAAGATGATTTGAACAATTCTAGGTAATCCAAAAAATTTCTTTGCCATATTTTTTCTCCTTAACTATTAAGCATTATACTCTAATTTGACTAGTGATTGTTAACAAAAATAAAAGAAAGGTTACTTGAAAAACAAATTAGTTAAAATCAAATAAATTTGATTACAATTAAGAAAATCGGCTGTTTTAGGAAATTCAAAATGGTCGATTTTTTAATTTTTGATGTAAATTATATGTTTAAGTGTTGTTATTTTTACATAAGAAAACTGATATTGTTTAGTCCTGAAAAACAATATTGTTAATTTCTTTATGGATGTACAATCAACATTCGTTTATCACAAAGTAGGTGTACTGGTCTGCTTTTCTTTTTTTAAAATCGTACTATTTAAGACTAAATCGTTACTATCAATCTCTTTTACTCTTAAGAGTGTTAGAATTTTTGTCCCAAACACATAGGTGAATAATTTAAAAGGTGTGAAATCATTCAAAGAACTTTTAGATATTGAATTGATTGCATTAGTAATTGATCTGGCGTCTTCATCAGTAAAGTCCTTTAAAGATATTCCTTTTGGTACAATATAACGAATAAGTCGATGATTGTTTTCCGCTAACCCTTTGTCTCCGGATCTATAAGGTCTTTCATAAAATACCTTTCCTCTTCGATATCCGAACGTGTCGTATTCGAGTTCCCTAATTCTTTCGAATTCTAAACCGTTATCACATATCATAACTTTGAAAATTTTATAGAATAATTCATCATCAATAATATCGCGAATTTCTAAAAATTTTTTATTTACAGCTTCAGCTGTAC
>CASGAB010000026.1 GCA_949299395.1 uncultured bacterium
TGCTAAGCTTTCATCACTTTTGTCTTTTTCCCATCTCTTAATCCATATTCACAGCGAAGATAATGGAACAATGATAGTAAGAACATGTCTTTTTAACACACAGTTTATTAATGCGTCTAGCTTTTACAGCTTTCTGTCTTGTTTGGAAATCGCTTGATACTTTTGTGTTGTTTAATGTTAAAATATTTACCATGGGTAGCCTCCTTGTTTTGTGGTAAAAACATTATATCAGCTACCCTTTTTATCTTTATCGATTTTGTTTCACATCATTTGTTAAAGGACAAAGTTTGAAAATAAAAAGGACTACTAATAATAGATTAGTAGTCACTTATTAAGAATAACGAACTTAATTAACAAGATTTAAAGAGATAAATTTAATATAATCATCTCCAATGTAATAATCTTCTGCGTCAGTTCCTGTATTAAATGCATATTTATAATTAATTTGTTCCTTCAAATCATCATTGACTATTTTAATACACGAATCTTCTTCTTTCTTTACAATATCTTTGTCGGCATATATACCGCCAGTTCCATTATAAGTTATTAAAAAATTATTAATTAGGGAAGTTTTATTTGGATTGTTTTTTTCAAATAAACTAAAACTATTTTTGAAGAGACCACTTAGTAAATTGCTTTGTATTTCTTTTAAATTTTCGTCAGAAATAAAATAAATTGATGAACTGCCATTTAAGTTAATTGTTCCGTTATTAATCAAGGATGAACCCGGCATAAAAGATAAAAATACTCCCAAATCTTCTTTTCCAACTTCTAATGTAGCATCTTTATTCACAGTTAAATTCATATTTACCAATGGGAAAGGCTGTTTTGTGGTATCGATTTTACCAATAGCAGGAATTGAATACGTATATTTTTGTATTGTAGCAGTTCCTTTATTCAAAGAGACATCTATTACTTTATTTTCGTTGGCTATTTTAGTTAATGAAGCATTGTTCGATAATTTTATCAAACCATCCTTGCTTACAAATGGTATATCAACAGATTGTGTCACAAAAGAAATCTTCATCATACTAAGAACATGGAATTCTGATGTTGCATCAAAATTAATAAAGTTTCTAACATGATCTAATTCATAATAATAAAACGGAAATAAGTCATTGTTTAGTAAATTTTTTGAAGTATTTCCTCCAAAAAAATCCTTAACTTCTAAATATTCATAAACTTTAGAATCATTTGAAATATTAATAGTGCCCGTACCGTTAATTATGCCAATAACTTTCAAAGATGAATTATTGATTAAATTTATATTCCCGTTGTTTTGGAGAACTGAATGTTCCCCAAGATTACAACTTTTACCGCCTGCAGGATATAAAGCATATCCATCAATTATAAAATTAGAATTATCTAAATTTATAGTCACATTTTGGTTAATAGTAACGTTTAATTTTTCTACTCCATCTTTATCATCGCTACCAATACTACCAGAAGAAGCAGAACTTTTAGTGATTGAATTCAACTTGGAATTTTTATCAATATAATTATAAAAATAATTTGGATCTGATGTCGAATTTTCCAAATCGCAATCTAAAACAATAGTAATATTTTTTAAATCTATACTTTTGCTGAATACAAAATTATCACGAACAAATAAATAACCATTGCTCATTGAATTTGAATAATTAATTAAATTGTCTAAACCACTTATATAATAAAGCTCTGTTCCATCAGAAGACATATAAGTAAAATCGTAGTTATCTTCGTTTAATATTAATTCACTTATATCGAAATCCTTATTTTCAGTAAACTCTAAATCATATTGGCCCAAAACATAATGATAGCTATCCCAATATCTTTCAAAAGAATTATCGATTGATGGCAAAGAGTTAACATCAAAAATCTCACCGCTTTTGGTATCTATCAGCTTATAAAGATATTGCTCATTCTTTTTACCATCTGCTATTGTAGTAACAAGCATACTCTTATAATCTACAAAATTGTCATAATCAGAAAATTTTTGATCTAAATCTAAAAATATCTTTTTTGTCTGGTCCCCGATTCTAATATTGTATAAAATATCGCCTTTGGTAGAAGAATCATATAAATAATTCCCAGGATTATCCTTTAACCACTTAAAATAATAATCTGAAGTTTTTAAATATTTGTTGCCAATATTTTCCAAATCTTTTGAAAAATCTTCATAACCATTTAAAATTCCGCTTTCGTATATTATTGAGTTGCCGGTGCAAAGATAATATTTTTTATAATTATCTTCTTCTAATAAAAATAAATATACATCACTATTTCCTTCTTTTAATTTTAATTTTGTATTGTATTTAGTCTTTGAATCAAAATTATTATCTTTATAACAAACATTATCAATAAAATAGAGAGCTTTTCTTTCTGAATCTAAATCTTCATTATAATAATTAGAATCTACATCAACAACATAACTAGTCCACAATGTTTCTAATTGCGAACCAGATACTTCTAAGTTACTTTTCTTCGCACTATCAGTTACGCCAAAATAAGCTGCAACAGATACACCAGCTAGTACAGCAATAACTGCTATACTACTACTAATTCTATAAGGGTAAAACCATTCTTCTTATTTTTTCTTTTGAAAAACTTCATAAACACCTCTAGAGCATTTAATACAAATTGCTCATAAATAATGAATTTCTTTATAAATGTTACCCCCCCCCAGTTACTTGTCAAATCAAATTATTTTTAGTCACAAAAAAATCCACAAAATGTGTTATTTGTGGATTTTTACTTTACAAATGAAAGATTTTATTTGAATAAATTATTGAGTTTTATTGATTCCATTTGTTATCTTTATAACTTAATGTTACTTCTTCTACTAAATCTAATTGTAATGGATTATATTTAAATTTATTGTTTTTAAAGATAAAGTTACTACCATTTATATTTCCTTCAACAAATGCTCCCATAAAATAAACATAATCCTTACCATTAACACTATAAATAGAATTAGTTTTAGCTTCATCTATTGCTACATATTTACCTTTTGCATTATATTCAAATACCGTTTCGCTATTATTGTTATACATTGATTTACCAAACTTATAATCATTGTTATCAAAGATGAAGATATATTCTTTATTATCTAAATCACTAGTAAATAAACCTTTGTTTAAATCAAAACTACCTTCTATTAAATTACCGTTATTATCTTTAATATATGCTTTATCGTTAACAATTAAAGGTGTGGTGTAATAATTAGCAGCACTACTTCCATCAATATAATTGTAACCACCTTTTAACCATTTAACATTAAAGACATCATCAGTTAAGATATTACTTTGATAATCTCCACCTTCATATAAAGCATAAGAAGATATATCTAATTTATCTAAGTTAGCTTTTATATTAGTATCAAAATTTGATAACTTATCAAATTTTCCACTAAATATATGATTATTACCTTTAAATTCTACTTCACCTTCAATTGATATAAATGAAGAATCTCTAACTTCTTCATAATATGATAATCCAAAGATATTACCATAAGCTTTTTCTACATCACTCTTATTATTATATTTAATAGAATTCTTATTAAATGATGAATAGATAAATAAACCAGATTGTAATGAATTTGAAGATTTTGAATCTTCAAATATAATTTTAGAACCATTAGAAGCATTTATTTTTGCACCATTCATTACTTTTAATAATTGATTAACATGTAATGTTGATCCACTATTAATATTTAAAGAAAGATATTGAGAAATAGGGAAAGGAACTTTATTTGTACTGATGTTATAAATTAATAGTTCGATATTCATTGAATTTATAGTTATATCTCCATTAAAATCAATAACTTCATAATATGAAGATAAATCTTCTAAACTACCTTCTTTAGTTAATCTTATTTTCGAATTTTCATTATTTAGTTGAATTAAAGAATCACTTGAATTACCAACAAATTCTATTTGAGTTTCATTATGATTACCACCAGCATATAAAACACAATTACCTAATAACTTACCACCATATTCTATTTTCGTTTCTACACCTAAATATGGCATCATATATGAATTAAAAGGCGACATATTAGAGTTATATCTACCAACTATAACTGTGCCACCATTAAAATCTGTTACAACAAATGGTGTTAATATTTTCCCTCCATCTTCGACAATTATTTTTCCACCACCTTTAGAATCGATAATATTTCCATAAGATTCTAGATATCCGCCATCTTTAATAGTAAGCGTATTACCATTTAGATCTAGGGTTGCATAATCACCACTGATTAGACCTTGTACACCAGTACCGCTTTGGTTTAATACACCACCATTAATTAAAGAACCGTAAATATCTAAATTGGTTCCTAGTTTTACTACTAATTGTTTATTAATGGATAACATTTTATTTAAATCTTTAACTGAAGAAGCGTTATGCTCATCATTATATGTTTTTTCAGAAGCACTGTAATTTGATGCTAAAAATAACGTTTTTCCAAGAGGTATATCATTTAGTTTTAAACTTAAATTATTATCCGTAAAAAATATATCAGTTAAATAGTTATCAAATATATTTATGTAATCTACATTCTCTCTATTTAAGACCTCTTCCAAAGTTCCTTCGTTAATACTATACCCATCAACAATAATTTTTGCTACAAGGCACTCATCTCCTTCATTGTATATACTTCTATCAATAGTATAAAAAGAAAATGTTCCATCATTATTTCTCTTTATTAAATCAGAACAATTTAATAAAGATCTATATGAATTACATATATTAGAATTAAAAACAATATTGATACCATATTCGCCATCTTCGAGTACACTGTTATAATTCACAGGTAATTCTAGCCGCTTTTCAAAAATAAAATCTTCAGCTTGTACAAGTATATTTTCAAGACGGCTATAAAAGAACTTTGTGTCCCAATAATAATTTTCATCCGAATTCATAAACCCACCTAACTTTGGGGCGAGAGACCGAGCGCTTGACATTGTATAATAACCTTGTGTAATAACAATATTTGAAACCTCTCTCATTAACGACCATTGGTCGCCGAAAATTAAATTTTCAATATTTGTGATACTTATATTATTAAAAGTTGTTGGCAAAACTAACTTACCTGTAGGGTAAATAAAAAAATTAGGGTATGTATTTTTTAAACCTTTTTCGGTTAATTTTTTATTGTATATAATTGCTTCATTAGGAATAGGAACAGGATTAGAATTATCATAATCAGGCGAATTACCACGATCATAATATGAATAGTACATGTATTCCATATCATAATCGTATTTGGAAGACAAAGAATATGTAAATGTATCATCAAAACTAGTTTCTGCCCTATCTTTTGTATTAAATTCAAAATAAAAAATGGGGAGTAATTAGCAATCTTTCCATATTTTACACCTGATAAAGTTGAAAAAATTTGATAAATAGAAACATTATCAAAAGTCGCGAGTCTAAATCCATTTCCTACATAATCATCAACTAATGTTACATAATATTGATTTTCAAATACTTTGCTTTCTATCCCCTCAACACTATTATCTAAATCAATAACTACAGGCAGACCATCGTTATCGTAGTCTATAGCAAATCTATTACTATTGGTAAATTCATTAGTCTCTTCTATATATTTACCTAAATTATAGGTTGTATCATCTTTAAATAAGATATATTCATCATAATTTTCAGAATAATAAATACCATCTATTTTAGATGAATCATTTAATTCTTCATTATTTAATATCTGATCAATTCTATATTGATTGTATGAATCAGTTGCTTCTGCAAGTAATGCTTTTTCTTTAGCTTCTTTTTGAATCCCAAAATAAGCTCCTACACTTACTCCAGATAATATAGCAATAACTGCAATTACTACTACAAGTTCAATAAGAGTAAAACCTTTTTTATTATTTTTATTTAACTTATTTTTAATTCTATATTTATCGATATTTTTCATGATTATCTCCAAAAAATGCAAAAATATAGAATAATCTTACCCCCCCCCCGACACCTCTTGTCAATTTGTTTTATTTTTAGTCACAATAAAAACTGTTAGCTCACAAATGATGTGAAACATCGTGGGCATCTGATTTCTCCACTATTTAAATATATGTTCTTAAAACTTTCAAGTTCCATTTGATTTGGGGTT
>CASGAB010000027.1 GCA_949299395.1 uncultured bacterium
TCCAAGTTTCTTTATTACACTCATAACTTTTCTTTTAGTTTCAGGCTTTACACTATTAGCGTTATTAATAACTCTACTAACAGTTGCAAGAGAAACACCGCTTACTTTAGCTACTTCGTAAATTGTTACTCTTTCTTTTAAATTGTCCATACGTTTAAATATTAACATATTTAAAATTTATGTAAACTAAAAAGATTTTTTAAAAATTCAAAAAAATGCGACCAATTCGTCGATTTAAATTTAATACAGAAAATATTTGTTTTTAAAATGAAAATTTTTTCATTTTCTTTCAATTTGATTTAGGAAACGTTTATTAATTTTTTCATCGCTTATAAAAAATAAATTCAGTTACTTTGTATAAATTATAAAAAGCATTTACTTTTAGAAGCCATAAAAATATTCGTAGATTTCTAAAATATTAAAGATGTGAATTTATTAATAATTGTCGGTTTAACATTAATTTTTTGATCTTTTATAATGCTAATCTAAACTCTATAATAATTTAGTTTATTAATTTTTTAGTTAAGTTTTGCATAGTTTTTTATATAATTCTTGAGTTATTGAATTATATTTTTGGCTTTAAAAAGTTTCTCATCTAAACGATTAAATAGCTTTATAACATCACTAATATTAGCTTTTGCATCTAAAAATTTTTCTAATAGTAAAGCTAATTACCCTCTAACTCATTTGTGTTAATTCCTTGTTCAGTTAAATATTCTCTTAAGGTGTAATTTTATGTTTCTTCACCAATAAGAATATTACTATTAGTAATTTCACTATTTAATAAGTCTTTAACAAAATCTCTATAAGAATAATCAGTTACAACATTATATTCTTAAAATAAAGTATGAACTTTATCTTTAATATTTTTAACACTTACTCCAAAGTTAGTATAAATATAATCGACAACTCGATTACAAACATCATTTGTATCACTTAATGAAATAACTTTACCAAGTCTTTGATTAGCATAGTCTTTTATCTTACTAGCTTTATTAGTTTCAAAAGGTCCAATTTCTAAAGAATCGCCATGTCGTAAACCACCAAACTAGAAGATTCTCGTTCTGCTCTTCCGTTGGTTTCGATAGGAACTTCATCATAAAGTCTCTTTCCGACTCTAGCAATCCCTCCTTCTCTAGTTTTTTTATTCAATAAATCGCTCCAGTCCGGTTGTTCTTTTCAAGAAGTTGATACATTAGCTCTATTATTTCCTTCGTTGTTTTTTCTCAGCTCTTGTAAATAACTTTGATTTAGATTTTCCATATTTTCCTCGATTTCATTATAAGCATTGACATATTTTCTATCAATTTCAGCTTTATATTTAAATTAAAGGATTCATTGTAGATACATTGCATTTCATGGCTTGCAACATTCAATGGCAAGTCGTATGATTAATAAAGGATGTAATCAATTAATTGTTAGTAAGCATTTAAGACATTCTTCCACACAACAACCATTAGATACTTATTCTCATTTATTTCCAAATATTACAAACGGAATAATGGACAAAATATAAAGATGTGTCTCACTTGAGTCTCACTTTGTGTCTCACTAAGTTCAAAAAAATTAAAAAAGTTCGAACCAGTCGAACTTTTATTTTTCAGTGGCGCGCCCGACAGGAGTCGAACCCGTAACCTCTTGGTTCGTAGCCAAGCACTCTATCCAGTTGAGCTACGGGCGCATCTAATAAAAAAGAATACTTAAGCGTATTCCTTAGTAGCATCATATGGTCGGGACGACTGGATTTGAACCAGCGGCCTTCAGTTCCCAAAACTGACGCGATACCAAGCTACGCTACGATTTGTTTTGGTGACCTATACGGGATTCGAACCCATGAATGCATGCGTGAAAGGCATGTGAGTTAAGCCACTTCTCCAATAGGCCACAAGTTTGGCGCTAACTATAGGACTCGAACCTACAACCGTTCGGTTAACAGCCGAATGCTCTACCATTGAGCTAAGTTAGCATTTCAAACGTGCTTTAATAATATATCAAACACGTTTTTAAATTACAACAATATTTTTAATTTATGCTAACTTTTTTTCAACTAAAGCTAATAAGTCGCCAATAGTTTTAATATCTTTAGTGTCTTCAGCTTCAAATGAGATTGAGAATTTATCTTCTAATTCTAAAATAAATTCAACAACATCAAGTGAATCGAGTCCATAAGTAGCTAAAGTAGCATTTTTATCAATTTCAGAAACATTTAATTTTTCTTTAATTAAAGCTTCAACTTCATTAATTCTGCTCATAATTTTTACCTCGGCTTTAATTATATAATAAAAATTATAATTTATATTAACAAAATCTTTAAAAATGTATTGTTAATCTGATTTTTATAAATAAAAGATAATAATTAGTAGATAATTAGTATTAAAAAAGTATTCAAATTTTTTAGCACTTAAAACTTGCAAGTGCTAAAATTTGTATTAAAATATATCTTGTTAGTCCAGGAGGATACTAGTTATGCCAAAAGAAAATTTAAAATTCCAAGCTGAAAGTAAAGAATTATTAGATTTAATGATAAACTCAATTTATAGCAATAAAGAAATCTTTTTAAGAGAATTAATTTCTAATGCAAGTGATGCTATTGATAAAAGAAGATTTGAATCACTTAATAGTAATGGAAAAATCCCTGTAATTGAAAAACCAGAGATTAAAATTATTGCTGATAAAGAAAACAAAACTTTAACCATTAAAGATGATGGTATTGGTATGAATAAAAGTGAACTTATTAATAATATCGGTACAATCGCTAGAAGCGGTTCTAAAGAATTTGTTGAAAAATTAAAAGAAGCTAAAGATAGTGAAAATCTCGATATTATCGGACAATTTGGTGTTGGTTTTTATAGCGCTTTTATGGTTAGTAAAAAAGTTGTTATTGAAACTAAATCATTATTTGAGAACCAAGGATATCGTTTTGAAAGTGAAGGAAGTGAATCCTATTCTTTAGAAGAAATTGAAAAAGATGATATTGGAACAACAATTACGTTATATTTAAAAGATAACGATGAAGATGAAAAATATGATTCATTTTTAGATTATTACACCATTTCTTATTTAGTCGAAAAATATTCAAATTATGTTAGATATCCAATTATGATGGATCATATTGAAAAAGAAATTAAAAAGGATGAAAGCGGTAAAGAAATTGAAGGTGAATATGTTGATAAAGTTGTAACATCTAAGTTAAACAGCATGATTCCTTTATGGAAAAAGAATAAAAAAGATGTAAAAGATGAAGAATATAATGATTTTTATAAAAATTCTTTTCATGACTATTTAGATCCACTTTTTACTTTACCACTTAATATTGAAGGAATGATTTCTTATCAAGGATTAATTTATGTTCCGTCTCATTTAAGAAATGAATCATATAATTTAGATGAAGCAGGTTTATCTTTATATGCTAAAAACGTCTTTATTATGGATAAATGTAAAGATTTATTGCCTCATTATCTATTCTTTTTAAAAGGAGTAGTTGATTCTTCTGATTTAAATTTAAATATTTCTAGAGAAATGCTTCAAGAAAATAAAAATATTATCAAAATTAAGAATAATATCGAAAATAAATTCATTTCTTCTTTAAAAGATTTAAAAGATAGTGATAAAGAAAAATTTAATAAAATTTATGATTTATTCGGAGTTAATTTAAAATATGGAATCTATGAATCTTATGGAAGTAAAAATGATATTTTAAAAGATGTTATTGTTTTTAAATCACTTAATCATAATGATGATTATATTGATTTAAAAACATATGTAAATGAAATGAAAGAAGATCAAAAAGACATTTATTTTGCTTGTGGAGAGTCTATAGAAGAAATTAAATTATTACCAGAAATAAATAGATTTAAAAAAGATAATATTGATGTTTTATTATGTGATAAAAATGTTGATGAATTTACTTTAAGAACATTAAAAGAATATGATAAACATGAATTTAAGAGTATTTCTGAAATAGATAATGATAATAATTTAAATGAAGAAGATAAAAAAAGATTAGAAGAACTTAATATTAATCATAAAAGAGAACTTGATGATCTTAAAAAAGCTTTAGAAGGAAAAGTAAGCGATGTTTCTTTCTCATTAAGTTTATATGATGCACCAGTTTCATTAGTATCTAAAGATGGTTTATCACTAAATATGGAAAAAATCTTAAATAATATTGATCCAACTAATCCTAATAATATTAATAGCGAAAAGATTTTAAAGATTAATCCAGATCATGAAATATTTAAAAAATTATCTTTAATTAAGAATGAAGAAGAAATTAAAGATTATGCAACAATTCTTTATAATGAAGCCCTCGTTTTAGGAGGTTTAGAAATTAAAGATAAAGAAGAATTCTTTAAAGCTTTAAATAAGATAATGATGAAATAAAATAGTGTTATAAATAAAAAAAGTTGAACTAAAGTCGTAGTTCAACTTTTTATTTAGCTTAATTGAATATCATTAATCTTTAAAACATTCATTTTCATCGTATTTAAAGTATGAAGGCATTTGCCATTCACCTCCACATTGACGATGAAGTTCATTTTGTAAAATTAAGACTTTGGTAGCCATACCTTTTCTATTAAAAGTAAATTGTCTTAATTCACCTTTATAGAAGAAATGAATAATATCTGCGTTATAACACATAATAAATGTATATAAATCATGGTTAGAAATATGAATTTCATATGGTTCATTATTCATTGTGCCAATATAAGAAAAACCATTTTTTCTAGATAAAATAAGTTTTCCTGTTCCGACCGTTACTGCAGTTTCTCCAGGTCTCATATGACGATTTTTAGGAATAACTCCTAAAGTAGTTTCAACTTCAAAAGTAAAGTCAGGATTTTTATCAATTTCTTCTCTTTCTTTAATTCTAATATAGTTAAACCGTTTAGTTTGGGTTGCAGGAATACGACAGTTATCGTCTTTTGGATGAATTGTATAATCGTTTTCAATATAAGCTTCATTACCACAATGTTTACAATAAATTCTATTTCCCTTAGTTTCCATTTCAAATTCATGACTACACTTAGGACATTTATAAAGAAGTGCTTCTAAATCTTCAGCAATTCCTTCTTTATTATCTTTATAAACAATATGATTCTTTTTAGCCCATTCATAATCATCATTATAAAGGATTTCATCGACCTTTTTTTCAATTTCTTCAGGCGATAATTTTTTTAATTCTTCTGGAACAAAAACTTTTTGAATCTTAGTTTCTGTTTTAGCATATCTTTCTTTTTTCCAGAATTTATATTTTGGTTGAATTAAATAAGCACCGGAAGTAACACAAGAATAAACTGGAACATTTAATAATTTTAATAATTTACCAGTTCCTGGAGCACAAGGTTGATTTGCTCCATGAATTGAAGATAAGCCTTCTGGATAAAAACATAAGCTTCTTTTTTGGTTTTTAACTAAACGGACCGTCTCAAAAGCAGCATAACTGTCGCTATAAAATTGTCTTTTTGGAATAAGTTGCATAACTTTAAAAAGAAGTGCTAAATTTCCTCTAAAGAATTCATTATAAGCAGCTAAAAAGTTAAATTTAACTGGATAACATGGGATTCCTGAGAAGAGGTAGTCATTTCTAGAAGCGTGATTTGCAATAACAACAATTGGACCTTCTTCATTTCTTGGATCATCGATATATTCGAAATTTAATCCATATTTTCTTTTATAAATTAAGATACCTAATCCACGGATAGCTCCATATAAAAAACTATTAGGTTTATGGAGTTTCCTAGAATAAAGCTCTTCATGTAAATTCTTTTTTGACATATTTAAAATACCTTCTTATATAAATTATAATTTATTTACTCTTTTATATGAACAAAAAAGACAAAAATAAATGACAAAATGTTGTTAAAGTGTAAGTTTAATTTTATATAAAAATATACTTAAATATTACTAATTAATTACTAAAATAATGAAAAAATGTACAAAAAAACTCCTTTTCAATTAAAGGAGCTATTCTATTTTGAATTTACCCCAATTAGTTGCACATAATTATTTCAAACCAACACCATTGGTAAATACCTATAGTTCTTTCTAAATTTAGTTGGCGAAGTTTTAA
>CASGAB010000028.1 GCA_949299395.1 uncultured bacterium
CTAAAATATTTTCCCATTTGTTCACCTCCTTAAAAAAATCCTACAAGATTTTATTCAAGTAGGAAATTTTAATTTGGATGTAAATCTTTTACTTATACAATAAAAATATTGATAAAAGCAAGGTTATTATTCCGACAATTAGACCTAAAAATCCGACTGCCATTTTATCGTTATTTCGGTCATTGCTAATAAAGCACTTTCTGTATTTACTATCGCAAACAATCCTGCACTTAAATTGCAATAACGATAAGAATAATGAATGATATCTTTATTTTTAGCTTTGATTACACCGATTATTAGATAAGTTAATTCGGCAAATGATAAAGAAGCAATTGTTATTCCTATTATGGTTCCATAATTAGTTAATGTTTCATCAATAAAAAATAATCGAGACATATAGATGATATAAATAATACCCATAACAAACAAAAGAAGTGGCATAATTATCGGATTTAATTTGGTTCTTACTTTATAATTTATATAAAGAAGTTTTAGGATTCCAAAAATTAATGTTACTATCCCACTTAATAATAAAAAATCGGTAGACAAATATATCCCTATAATTATTTTTCCTATCGACCAACAAAAATTGATAATCGAAAGAAATATTATTAAAAAATTACTTTTTGATAAATTATTTATTTTCCTGGAATGACTGCAATGTATTTCACTTCATATTTATTTAAATTAAAAATATTTAATAGAAATAAAGAACAAGTAGAATAAAAGCCCATCTTTATGGGCTTTTATTCTACTTTTAAATCATTTCTTTTCTTTTTAAGTATATAATCAATTAAAAGAGCAATACCTATTACTAAAATAAAGAATATTAAATAATAAATTGTGGTCATTTGGTGTCTAAAAATAGATGCGATAATCATTAATATTGCTGCTAAAACACCTAGTGTTGGAAGGATTATTCTTCTAAAAATATTTAAATCTTTATTTTTAATTAAGAACATAATATACATTGGAATATAAAAGATATAAGTAGTAATAATAGGAAGTTCACTTAAATCAAATGGGAAGCCTTTAAGATAAGTTCCATCCATTACTAAGCCATTTGTTTGACTTAGATAATAATAAGCGAGCCATAAACAAGCTAAAAGGTAACCTAAAATAGTAGATGCTAAAGGAACATTACTCTTTTTAGTAACACTAGACATCGTTCTTTTGAATAAACCTTGGTCATTAATTGCTAAAGCATAGCTTGAACGAGAATTAGCAATAACTATGCCGTTTAATGTTCCAAAAGCTGAAATAACAACGATCCAAATTAAGGCCTGACCAAAGAAATTATTAAATAAATTAGTAAAAGCTTGAGTAACTGCTTCACTAGAAGAATTAAAGTTTAATAAATCTTCAGTATTTATTGCTCCACTAATTCCTAAATTATATAAAACATAAATTGCAATAATAATAAAACAACCAACAATTAAGGCGATTGGTAAATTTCTTTTATGATTTTTGATTTCTCGGCCAACATTAGTTGCACAGATCCATCCTTCATAAGAAAAACATGTAGCACAAACTGCCGCAAATAAGCCATTTCCTCCACCACTTGAACTTATATAATCAAAATTTTGATTTAATGTTCCGTTAACTAAACCAATAATTAACCCACCTACAGCCATTAAAATTAATGGAATTAACTTTATAACAGTAGTAGAAACTTGGAAAATTGAAGCTAGTTTAGGAGCAAATAAAGAGGTTAAAGTTAAAAGAGTTAAAAACATGAAAGCAAATAAAAATACTGGTGCAGTCATTGGAAAACCCTCACTAACTAAACCTAATGCTTGAGCAAAATACATTCCTACAACAAAAGAAATTGTTGCAGTCATTCCAGGAAAATAAATATATTTAGCAAAAATACCAACGATAAAACCATATCTATCGTTAACTGTAACTCTTGCAAAATCCATCATGCTATTAACACTATTGCCGTATTTAAGAGAAAAGTTAGTGAAATTCGAAATTGAAATTAACATAACAACTCCGCCAATTACCCAAGCTAAAGTTGATAAAACTAGATTACCGTTAACTTCTTTTAATACATCTCGTCCATTAAAAAATACGCCAGTACCAATAACAATACCAACAACTAAACATATTGCTGTAAATAACCCATATTTAGGTTTTAACTCTTCTTGCATAAAATATCCTCTTTATATTAGGAAGATAGAATAAATCATCGATAATAATTGTCAATTATTTTTATAGTTTAGTAACAATCTTTAACACATTTTAAATGTAAGAAGATTACATTTTATTTTTTAAAAAATAATTTTTTGTTACATTTAGTAAATATTTTACAAATAACTAGAATGAGATTACTGATTATATATAATTATTAATGTATTAAAAAATTATGTGGATATTTATAGCAATATTATCATCATTTTTTGCAGGAATTACTGCAATATTATCTAAAATTGGTGTTAAAGAAGTTAAATCTAATTTAGCAACTGCAATAAGAACTAGTGTGTAATTTTAGTTTTTGCTTGGATTATTGCTTTTATAACTGGTGAATATACTGGAATTGTAAATATTAGTGCTAAATCATGGATTTTTTTAATATTAAGTGGTTTAGCTACCGGATTTTCTTGGGTATGTTATTTAAAGCTTTATCAATGGAAGAAGTAAGCAAAATTAGTGCTCTAGATAAAACTTCAACAGTTATGTCTGTCTTATTTGCTATTATTTTATTTCCAGATGAGAGAAATTATTGGTGGGTAAAATTAATTTTATTAGCAATAATAAGTGTTGGAACTTTCTTAATGATTGATATTAAAAAGAGTGAAAATAAAGAAAGTAAAAAATGGTTAATTTTCGCATTCTTATCTGCTTTATTTGCATCTTTAATTTCAATATTAGCAAAAATTGGTATTGAAAATGTTGCTTCTAATTTAGCAACTGCTGTAAGAACTTCAGTAGTATTTATTATGGCTTGGTTATTTCCTTTATTTACTAAAGAAGTTAAAGAAATAAAAAATGTTAAAAGAAAAGAATTAATCTTTTTAGCATTAAGTGGAATTGCTACTGGAGCAAGCTGGTTATGTTATTATTATTATGCAATAAAATAAGGACAAGTAAGTGTTGTTGTTCCTATCGATAAAATGAGTGTTTTATTAACAGTATTATTCTCAGTATTTATTTAAAAAGAAAAAGTAAAAGTAAAAGGACGGATTGGCTTAGGATTAATTACTGTTGCTACTATAATAATGGCTTTAATTCCTTACATTTTCCCTCAAGTTTAATAAGCATATAAATATCTATATTTTTATATTAATAGTAAGATAAAAATATGAAATATATAGTAATAGGTGGAGTTGCAGCAGGTGCAGCTTTTGCAACCCGTTTAAGAAGACTTGATGAAGAAGCAAAAATAATAATTTATGAAAAAACTAACTTTGTATCTTATGCAAATTGTGGTTTACCTTATTATGTAGGAGACGTAATTAAAGATAAAGCTAGTTTAACTTTACAAACACCTGAATCATTAAAGAAAAGATTTAATATCGATGTTTTTATTAATCACGAAGTTATTGATTTAGATAAAGAAAATAAATCTATAAAGGTAAAAAATCTTAAAACAAATGAAGAATTTAATGATAATTATGATAAATTAATTCTTTGTTTAGGAAGTAAAGCAATTGAAATTACTCCTAAAAAAGATAATATTTTTGTTTTAAAAACTGTTGAAGATTCAAACTCTTTAAAAAGATATCTTGATGAAAATATTAATGAAGTAAAAACTGCTGTCGTAATTGGTGGAGGATTTATTGGAATCGAAATTTTAGAAAATTTAAAAGAAAGAGGAATTGAAGTTCTATTAATTGAAGGACAAGCTCAAGTTTTAACTAATTTTGATTATGAAATGATTTCATTTATTCATAACGAATTAAAAAGAAATAACGTTAAGTTATTTTTAAATAAGATGGTTAAAAATATTAAAAGCGATAATAAAAAAGCATCAATTTATTTAGATGATGAAACAGTTATTTCTACTGATATTGTTATTGAAGCAATCGGAGTTAGACCAAATACATCCTTTTTAGAAGGTAAACTACCTTTAGAAAAAGGTGCTTTAATTTCTAATAATGAAGATTTTAGTGTTTACAAAGATGAAATTTATGCTTTAGGTGATGATACCCTTGTAAAAAGTGAAATCGATAATGAATATTCTTATATTGCTTTAGCAAATATTGCTGCTAAAGAAGGAAGAGATTTAGCAAGCTATTTAGTTAATAAAGAAAAGCACCCATTTAAAATTAGAGCTTTAGGAACTTCAATTGTTAAAGTATTTAATCTTAATTGTGCTTCAACAGGTTTTAATGAAAAAACTTTAAAAAGAAAAAATATGCCATATTCAAAAATTTATCTTTCTCCTTTTAATCATGCCTCTTATTATCCAGGAAGTGATACTTTAAATATCAAAGTTTTATTTGATCCAACATCTTATTTAATTTTAGGAGCTCAAATTATTGGAAAAGAAGGAGTAGATAAAAGAATTGATCTTTTAGCTATGGCTATAAAACATAAAATAAGAGGAAATGAACTTAAAGATTTAGATCTTTCTTATGCTCCACCTTTTGGAAGTAGTAAAGATCCAATTAATATGATTGGCTATATGATAGAAAATTTAAAAAATAAATATGTTAATCAATTCTATTTAAGTGATTTAAATAAGTTGATTAATGATTCAAATTCTTCTTTTGTTGATGTTAGAACAAAAGAAGAATTTGATATTTCTCATATAAAAGGAAGTATTAATATACCTATTGATGAATTAAGAGATAGATTAGATGAATTAGATAAATCTAAAAATATTTATTTAATATGTGAAAGCGCTTTAAGAAGTTATTTAGCTAGTAGAATATTATTAAATAATAATATCAACTCTTCTCATTTAGCGGGCGGATTTAGATTATATAGAGAATTTAATGAAGCTGAATTAGATATAGATAAGTTATAGACTATAGTTATAAATAGAATAGATATATAAACAATATTTATAATTAAAAATACTTAATAGACAAGATTATTTAAAAATCTTTTTTAATTTTTTCTTTTCTTTTTATAGTAATAAAAAAGGAGGCTAACTATTAAAAATCAAGAGAAAAATCAATGTATTTACAAAAGGAAAAATTTGTACACAAAAATTGTTGCATGATAGGAATCTGTAACA
>CASGAB010000029.1 GCA_949299395.1 uncultured bacterium
CAAAACTCACCGAATACGGAAAATTGGCATACGGAAAATCAGCCACAAGAAAATAAAGAATATATAAAATACTTAAATAATAGTAAAAAAATAAGTAATAGTAATATAACTACTAATACCAACAATAGTAATAATAACGATATAAGTAATATAACGGAGTTAAATACTAACGATGTAATAGATATTGATGATCCTCCTATTACTTCAAAACAAATACCTAAGACTAAAGATAATTTGTTTGGAATTGATGAAATTAATTGTGTTCTTGATATCTTAAATCTTCCTAAAACTGAAAAAAGAGAAGAAGTAAGTTTTAAAAAAGACAAGCAGGAAGAAAAGAAATTTGTTTGATGGAGGTTTTATGGAATTATTTAAACTTGAAAAATTACTTAAGAAAGTTCTTTCTTCAAGAAACGAAATTAAAGCTAGTGAACTTGCTAAAGAATTCAATTTAGATCCTGATGATATTTTTAAAATAGCAATCACGATGAATGTCATTGTACTTAAAACAACATTTAAAGCACCTGGAAGACAATTTGAAATGCAAGATTATATCGTAAGACAAGATAGTTTTATAAATTAGCGTAAATGGCTCAAATTTAAAGAAAAAAATAAATGATAATAATTTTATAGGGAAACATTCAAACGTTTAAAATTATAGGTTCAAAACTTAAATAAAACTATTTTAGTAAAAAGGAGATTTTAATGAAATATCATGAATTAAAAATTGGTGAAAAATGGTTTGATGCCATTGTTAAAAATGAGAAAACTTGTGAAGTTAGAAAAAACGATAGAAATTTTGAAGTAGGAGATATTATTCATTTCGCTTTAGCTGAAGATGCAAGTGAGGAAAATAAAAAGAAAGCTGAAAATCTTTTGCTTAAAATTACACATGTATTAACTGATCAAGATTTCCCTAATGGAATTATGCCAGGGTATTGTGTAATTTCATTTAAAAAAGGAACATCGACCTTTAAGGCTGATAAGTAAAAATAAGCTATGGAAATTATTGGAGTTATTCTTGCTTACGGATTTATCATTCTTTGCATTTTCGTTACAGTATGGGCACTTTATAAAGTCTATTGTTGGTTTAAATATAATAAGCCGATAGTAAAAGTTAATCCAACTAAAAATATGACCAAAAAAGAAAGAAAAGCCTATGAAAAAGAACAAAAAGAAAAGCTAGCAGAAAAGCGTAAATTCTTAACTAGTGGTTTAGAAAAATTTAAAAAGAAGAAAAAACAAAAGAATGATGAAGAAGGAACGAAAGAAGAAAATGATGGGGAGTAGTTATTCTTACCTTCTTTGCCTTAAGGAAGTTCAATATTGCAAAGAATATGTTAGAAAAGTTAAAAGTTGTAGAAATTGTTCACGTTATCAAACTAATGGCTGCAATTTATTAATTCATTCTAAAGTAAACCAAAACGATTTACTCCATTATTGGGAAAGGATGAGAGGGAGTTAATATGCTAAAAATTAAAGCAAAATTTGACATATTTAAAGATGAGTATGACGGGGAGTATCATTTACAAGCTAGTTTATGTTTTGAACCAAGACTATATGTTTCACAAAAAGAATATTGTGTCTTATTTGATGGAAATGATGTTAATGATTTAGATGTTTTAATGAAAATTTTTCCATCTTTTAAAAGAGAATATTATCGACAAGTTTTTATTCTTAATGATCAGCTTGGAACAATCTTTAAATCAAATGATAAAAAAGAAATTGATAAATTCCTTAAAAATTTCTCTAGGATTGGCTTTTTAGATGAAATGGACAAGCAAAAATTAAGAAATATTTTTAGTGAAAAAGCAGAGAATCTTTGGAAAGAGATTGAAAATTATTATAGGAGTGAAGATTATGAAGACGAGAGGAAGAAATCTACTTGATTGTAAGTCAAATTTAATTAAAGTTGGTGATATCTTACAGTGTGATTTAGGTCGAATAGGTATATTTCTTGGATTTGGAATATTCGATTTAAAAAATAAAAAGGTTGAAAAAAGACTTAACAATTTATGTTTTAAAATGACTAATAAAGAAGTGATTTTAACTAATTGGGTAATTGTCGGGAGTCTAAGCGAAGAAGGAATTAAAAAGACTTTATGCATGGCATTAAGTCAAGATAAAACTCTTATAGGTATTATTCAAAATCGAAAAAATATGCTCAATTCAGATTTTTACCAAACTTCATTCTATGAAAAAAGAGTAGAGTTTTAGTCAAATTATCATATTCTATAAATCAAGCCCGAAATACAAATATTTTAATTTAGAGGTAAACTCTACCCTCGTAAGTATTATATTTTAAAATCAAAAGAAAATAAAGATTAACAAAAGAAAACGAAAGGAAACAAAAGCAAATATGATAAAACAAAAGAAAGAATTAACTGATTCGGATATCTTAAATATCATAAAAAAGTTAAAGTATGATCCTAATTTCTTAATGAGTTTAAGAAGTTTATCAAATAAAGAGTATCAAATTATCGTAAGATATTTAGGCTATTAAGGGGTATTTATGTGGAAAGATTATAAATGTAGTGGTAAAAGAGTTAATAAAAAACTCAAATCATATGTTGTCTTAGATACTGAAACTACAGGTCTTGAGCCTAAAGAAGATGAAGTTATTCAGCTTTCAATGTTAAAAATAGAAAATGGTGAAGTAAAAAATAGTTTTAATAAATTCTATAAATCTCATAAAAACATTCCTGATCGTGTTTCTAAGCTTAATGGCATTACTGATGAAACGGTTAAAGATAAACCATACTTAGAAGACTCTTTAGAAGAAATAGAAGCTTTTATTGGTAATTCTTCTTTAATCGGTCATAATATCGGTTTTGATCTAAATTTTCTTGAAAAATACTTCTTAAATAAATTGAATAAGAAAATTCTTAATTCTTGGGATGATACTATGAAATTATCAAAAGAAAATTTTTATTCTCCAAAATATAGTTTAGATTTTCTTTCTTCTAGGTTTAATCATCGTTATTTTCCTTCTCATAATTCGTTAGATGATTGTTATGCTACTTATGAATTATATGAAAGAATTAGCGAAAAATTTCCTATTTATGAAGACAAATAAAAAAAGTAAAAATTCTTTAACACAAAGAGAAATTCTTATATTAAGATATAAATGGTTAAAGTAACTCATCACTTTAACTAACTCCATAATTATAAGAATCAAGCCCGAAATACAAATATTTTTTATCATTTATTAATTGAACTCCTTGAATGTGAATTAAAATATGCATATTAAAATTTTGTCCATCCTTGATTCTTATTTTTCTTAACTGTTAGGTTTCTACCCCGTAATTGCCTAACAGTTTTTATATTGAGTTGTTTTTGCTTTATATATTTATTTATATAAAAAATGCATACATAAATATTCATATTCTTATAGATATCTATAAGATTTAAGGCTAGGACATTTAAAAGTTTTTTTATTAACATTTGTTTATCGTAATCGAAGTGCAATGCGATTGAATAGTTGAGGTAAATTTAATGATTTCTCCAAACTTAAAAAGAAAACTTTTAATTTATATGACATATCAATTTGATGGTGACTGGAATAAAATTTTAGATGAATTCCAAAATCCAAAGATTAAAATTTCTCGTGATGATCTTGCAAAGTTTAATATTGAAAAAATTCGAGCAATATGTTGTATAGAAGACGATGCTTATTTAAGAAAGTTTACTATAATGGATCAGCCACCTTTTGTTATTTTTTATAAAGGTAACTTAGATTTATTAAAAGATGAACAAAGAAAAATTGGATTTGTTTTTTCAGATAATTCTAGTTTAGTCAATACTTTTAAAGTTAGAAAAGTTTTTGATAGACTTGATAAAAATGTTAGTTTTGTCACTGGAATTAATAATCTTTTTGATTTGAAAACACAAGAAGAAGCTATAAGAAAAGGACGACCTAGTATTGTTGTTTTAAATAAGGGCATTGATTATTCTTTTGATGAATCAATATCAAGTATTCTTAATGCTACTTTAGAGAATAATGGATTAATTTTAAGCGAATATCCTAAAGATGTAGTTCCAGAAAATACAAATAATATGGACATTAGACTTCTAGCGGCTTTATCAGATAGTTTGTTTTTAGTAGATAAAAATATTGATGATAGATTCAATGTGGCGATTAATGATGCCATTAAATATAACACACCAATTTATTCTTTAAATCCTTCTGAAGACGAGAGCGAAATAAACAGAGAAGTTTATGATTTAATTATTCATCGTCTTGATAATTTAGACACAACAAAAGAAAAAAGAGAATATCTTTCCTCTTTAAATGACGCTGATAAAAAAATATTAATTGATGAATGGGGACAAGGCGCTGAAATGGGCTATGCTCTTTTTAATGATGTTAAATTAGGCTTACACATTGAAAGAATAGATGAAATGGGAGTTTATGATGGAGATAGCGATGCAGCAAAATATGCTTTAAAAGATGGATTCTTTGAAAATTTCGATTTTGTCGAAGCTGGTTATGATGATTATGAATATGAAAATTTTAAGAATTTATATACTAATTTAAAAAAATATAAAATTAATTCTTCTTTTGAACAATTTAAGAGTAAAAAAGATTATGGGAGAGATAGATAATTATGATTAACATTAACAAAAATGAATTTGTATGCAGTGATGCTTACGAAGATATTGAAGATGAAAATACAATCTATTTAGATTTCACTAATAACAAAGGGATTACTTTTATTGAAGTAAGAGAAGGTAATATTGAAGATTTTGAAGATAAAAAGAAGATTTTACCTAATAGAAGTGTTTTATTAGAAAAGAGTGATTTTACAACCAAAACATGGGATGCAGATGATGGCTATAGTGAACAAGACTTTGAAGAAATGTTTGATGAACTATCTAAACTTAGGAAAGAAGTTCCTGAAGTAGATGAAATAACTTTTGAAGATTGTGGAAATGACGAAATGGCAATTAATATTTATCCAAAATTTATTGAAGCTTTTAACAAAGAAGAAATTTTTGAAAATATGAAAAATATGAAAAATAATAAAGATGTTCTAGAAAGATGATATAATTTAGTGTATAATTTAATATATAATATATTATATATTTTTGTGTTTAAGGCTGATGTTTATGGAGTTAAACAATTAAGGAAGATAAATTATGAAGAAGGAAAAAGAAACCGATTTAAACGAGTTACGTTTGAGAGGTTTGACTTTATTAGAAAAAATACCTTTTAAAGTAGTTATAGAATCACCATTTTTAAACGCAGATAAAATTAATTCATTTCAGCAGCCTTTAGTTAAAAAGATTGTAGATTATTTATCTAAAATTAAAGAGGTTTCTAAAATAATCGTCTTTGGATCTTCTATAACACATGATTTTGATCCTGAATATAGTGATTTAGATTTTTATGTTGAATTAGATAAAGAAGATGCTATAAATTATAGAGATTTTTATCATTGTATTAAATTTCCACATAGTTGTGATTATTTTGATAATTTTAAATTAAATAAAGAAAGTGACTTTTATAAGAAAGAAATATTAGAAAAAGGAGTAGTGGTTTATGAGCGAAGTTGATTTTTATGGTAAAGCTTTATCTTATTTTCATATTGCAAAAGTTGATTATAAAGCTGGGAAAGATTTTAAAGATCGAAATTTTATAGATACTGCAGCATATATGATTCAACAAAGCATTGAATTTATGATGAAATTTTATTTAACTTTTTATAATGTTGTACCTGAACATACACATAATTTAGATGTTTTGCTTCAACAATTAGATGATAATAATATTATTATTCCTTTTACTAATTATATATACGATAATTTGACGACTATTTCTACTTGGCAAAGCAATTCTAGATATGGTGCTGATTTCTTTGTTTCTGATAAGAAAATTGAAAGAGTTTTTGAGGAATTGGATATTTCTTATAATAACATTTGTGATGATTTAGAAAACGTTGGTAAAAAAGAAAAGAAAAGTATGAATAGTGATGGTGGTAGGGAAAGATAAAATACAATTTATTTAACGAATTTATATCCTTTAAATAAAATGTAGGCGATTAAATCTACCTTCTATCTACAACCGTAAATTATATAAATAAATTGATAAATATTAATTCTTATAGATATCTATAATGTTTAAGGCTAGGACAATCCTAGTCTTTTTAATTTATCATTTTTGTAATGCAATCAAAGTTCGATGCTTAATGGTGAAAAATATGAAATTAAATAAAGTAAAAGAATACATATTAAATAATCTAGATAACTTTCAACCGCAAAATAATAATAATAGTTTAAATGACTTAGTTAAAA
>CASGAB010000030.1 GCA_949299395.1 uncultured bacterium
GTACAGCTGAAGCTGTAAATAAAAAATTTTTAGAAATTCGCGATATTATTGATGATGAATTATTCTATAAAATTTTCAAAGTTATGATATGTGATAACGATTTAGAATTCGAAAGACTTCGGGAACTCGAATACGACACGTTCGGATATCGAAGAGGAAAGGTATTTTATGCAAGACCTTATAGATCCGGAGACAAAGGGTTAGCGGAAAACAATCATCGACTTATTCGTTATATTGTACCAAAAGGAATATCTTTAAAGGACTTTACTGACGAAGACGCCAGATCATTTACTAATGCAATCAATTCAATATCTAAAAGTTCTTTAAATGATTTCACACCTTTTAAATTATTCACTTATGTGTTTGGGACAAAAATTCTAACACTCTTAAGAGTAAAAGAGATTGATAGTAACGATTTAGTCTTAAATAGTACGATTTTAAAAAAAGAAAAGTAGGCCACGACACCTACTTTGTGATAAACGAATGTTGATTGTACATCTATAAAGAAATTAACAATATTGTTTTCAGGACTAAACAATATCAGTTTTCTTATACAAAAATAATAACACTTAAACATATAATTTACATCTAAAATTAAAAAATCGACCATTTTGAATTTCCTAAAACAGCCGATTTTCTTAATTGTAATCAAATTTATTTGATTTTAACTAATTTGTTTTTCAATTAACCCAAGATTGAATGGTTTAGACACTTACTCCAATAATTTTAGCTAAATTATCATAAATTAGTTCGATACCAGTTGAAGAAGCTAAAATTTCCATAAATTCTTCAAATTTATATTTATCTTTTAAATTAATTAGTTGGGAGACATCTTTTTCAATATAAGTAGCAACATAAGAAGCATAAAATCTTTCAGTGTCTAAAGTTAAATCATTATATAATGTTTGGATACACACCTCTAATAATTGTTTTATATAAATCTTTAACATTAAGTTTATAATCTTTGCTTCTTTTTAAAAATGTCTTCTTTATTAAAAGATATTCTTTCTTCTTTAACATTTTTAATTTCTCTAATACTTAAAGGAGACATCTTTAAAATTGAAACTCTTAGAGCCATTGATTCAGTAACATTTTTCATTAATTCAAATGTTTGAGAACCGGTCAAAATATACATACCGTTATTTTGACCGGTTTCAAGTTTTTTCTTATTAACAATTGATTCTATAACTTCAAATAAAATTGGAGCATATTGTATTTCATCAATTACAAGAGGCGCTTCATGTTTAATTAAAAACATTTCTGGATCTTCATTTGCTTCTTTACGATATCTTATTTCATCTAAAGAAACATAATTAAAACCTAGCTCTTTAGCTATTTCATAGCAAACTGTTGATTTTCCTACCTCTCAAGCACCAGTTAATAAAGTTACTGGCCAATGTTTAATGCTATCAATTATTGTTTCTTTAATTGTTCTTTTTATCATATTTATATCACCAACAACATTACAACTTAGGAATTTTTTAAGTACAACTTAAAATTTTTCCAAAAATATAAATAATATCGATGTAATCTTACTTTTTTCCTAGGGTTTAACCAATAAATAGGTTTTTTATAGATTTTTCATTAATTTCTCTAATGATTAATTAAAAAAATCTAGGTTTTTCATATTAATAAATATATAATTTTAAACGGTTTGCTAGAGTGTCTATTGTTTTAATAATTTAGTTTTATTAAAACAATTCCCATGACTAACCACTCTTAAAACAAAACAGGGGGATATATATTTAATATGATTAATAGTAATAGTAATAGTAGTAGTAATACTAAAACTTTTTTTAAAGATTTTTTTAGTGTAAAAATGATTACACTTAATGCTTTAGTAGCTGCTTTATATGCGGTAGTTACAATAATCTCTTATCCACTATCTTATAGTTTTATGCAAGTAAGAATTAGTGAAATATTAAATCTATTAGTATTTTTTAATCCTTCTTATACCTTAGGATTAACTATTGGTTGTTTACTTGCTAATTTAATGTCTAGTGCAGGAATCTTTGATATAACTTTAGGAACCTTAGCTACATTAGTGTCCTCTTTATTAATTATAGTTTTTAGTAAATTTACTAAAAACTTATTATTTAGTGGATTTATCCCATGTTTAATTAATGCTATAGCAGTTCCTTTTATTATTTATTTAGCATCTTTAGGCACTAATGAAGAATTTATTTTAGAATCTAATATTTTCTTTATTATGGCTGGATGGGTATTTTTAGGGGAGGCTATTTCTATTATAGTAGTGGGATATCCAACCTTTATACTTTTATCTAAGAAGTATAAAGGTTTTAAAGACTTATTTAATGCCACTTATAATTTAGATTATAAGTGGTAATAACGTATAAAGGTTGGATTTTGCCGAATAAAAAGGTTGGATTTTACCGAATAAAAAGGTTGGATTTTACCGAATAAATAGTTTATCATAATGTTAATAATATAAAAAAAGGTGATGATTATGGAATATATTAGAAGATTAATTGATAAAACTATTGATATATATGTTGATGCTTTTGGAGCGATTCAAATTAAAGGTCCAAAGGGCTGTGGTAAATCTAGAACAGCAAGAGAACGTTCAAAAACAGAAATTGCTTTTGAAGATCCAAGCAAAAGAAGAAATTTATTAATGATTGCTTCTATTGATCCTAAAGCATTTCTTAAAAATGAAATGCCTATTCTTTTTGATGAATGGCAAGATGCTCCTGCTATTTGGGATATGGTTAGATATGAATGCGATATCAATAGACATTTTGGTAGTTTTTATTTAACGGGTTCATCTTCTAAAAATGTTGAAACAGCACATACCGGGACAACAAGAATTGCAACAATTGAAATGCTCCCGATGTCTTTATATGAATCAAGTGAAAGCAACGGTTTAATATCTTTAAAAGAGTTATTTGATAATCCAGACCTCAATATTGATGGCTTAAAGAGTGATTTAACAATTGATGATTTAAAATTTGCTATTTGTAGGGGTGGTTGGCCTTTAACTTTAGATTCAAAAACTAAAGAAGCACAACTTTCTTTAGCAAGATCTTATTTTAAACAAATCGTTAGTGTTGATATTTCTAAAATTGATGGAGTAAAAAGAAATCCTGAGTTAGCTGCTAAAATATTGCATTCTTACGCTAGAAACATTGGGACTTTAGTTAAGAAAAACACAATTTATCAAGATGTGCAATCTACTATGAACTATTCTTCGGATACAATTAATGAATATATTGAAAAATTAAAAGAGTTATATGTTATTGAAGATATCTCGGCATGGTATCCACAAATTAGAAGTAAGAAATCTCTTAGATCTAGTCCAAAAAGAATGTTTATTGATCCTTCTATTGCTTGTGCAGCTTTAGGTTTAAATCCTTCTTATTTTGATAAAGATTATGATTTATTAGGTCATGTCTTTGAATCATTAGTTTTTAGAGATCTTAAAGCTTATAGTAGTGCAATTGATGGAGTAATGTCTCATTATCATGATGCTTTTGATTTAGAAATAGATGGAGTTTTACATCTTAGAGATGGAAGATATGCTTTAATCGAAATTAAGTTAGGAAGTAAGGGAATTGATGATGGCATTAAAAATTTAAAAAAAGTCAAAAAGTTAATTGAAGAAGCTAATCAAAAAAATGAAGTTCAAATTAGAGAACCTGATTTATTAATGGTTATTTATGCGGGAGAATATGCTTATACTCTAGATGGAGTAAAAGTTGTTCCTATTGGTTGTTTAAAAGATTAATTATATATATATATAATAAGATATATATGGGTTATGACCCTACTATTAATAGTGACATAACCGATTACATATAAATAGTAAATAATATCTAAAGTTGTTCTTTAACAAATGATGTGAAACAAAATCGATAAAAATAAAAAGGGTAGCTGATATAATGTTTTTACCACAAAACAAGGAGGCTACCCACGGTAAATATTTTAACATTAAACGACACAAAAGTATCAAGCGCTTTCCAAACAAGACAGAAAGCTGTAAAAGCTAGATGCATTAATAAACGGAGTGTTAAAAAGACATGTTCTTACTATCATTGTTCCATTATCTTCGCTGTGAATA
>CASGAB010000031.1 GCA_949299395.1 uncultured bacterium
GAACAAGATTGAGTATAAGATAATGTTCCAGTTCTCGTTCTTCTATGTTGTGATGAACCATATTGGGAATATGAACTCCAACTGTTCCAAGAAATATTTCCATAATTTCTTACCATACTATGAGATCCAGTTTGAGTTGTACCTAAACCAGTAGCATCATAAGTCGCATAATCATCATAGTTTGAACTATTAATAGTTATTGAACCACTTCCTAAATTAGAATCACAAACTGAACATTTTTCAGTATAGGATAAAGTACCTGTTCTAGTTCTGGTATGTGTTGATGATGTAGAAGTATAGGAACTCCAGTTATTCCAAGCAATATTTCCGTAGGTTCTTACTCCTTGGTGAGCTGCTTTATTTTCTGAAGTTGTGTTCTTAAAAGCTAAAAGGATGTAATTATCAGGATAACCATCTTCATAAGCTCTAACAGTTATTGAAGAAGAATCTCCTGTTGTAGTTAATGTACTTCCGCTAATTTCAGCATCACCATCATCAACTTGAAAAATAACATCATTAGTAGTTGTTGTTCCTTCAAGAGGAGTAACGGTAATATAGTCATTAAGATCAATTAATTGACCTTGATAGCCTTGATCTAAACCATCGCATCTAATATTATGAGTTGTAGTTAAACTTTTTGATAATGTTCCGGAAATAGATTCGGAACTTTCACTAATTTGAATTGTATTAAAGATAAAATCACCAACATTAACATCGTGTTTATGAGTACTTGAAGCATCTTGAGAGAATTGCCAAGCACCAAACCCAACACCAGTTCCACCGATAGCAACAACACCTGAAGCTACGATGGCTGCTATTTTCTTTTTAAAATTCATTTTTTAGCCTCCTATTTATTTAGACTAATTACTTATTTAATCTTTTAACGGTAGAACGAATGTCTTTTTCGTTACGTTCTCCATTTAAGTACTCGTCTTTGTTAATATTTTCTTTTTTATCTTTATCTTCTGTTTTGTTGGTTTTAATTTCTTCTTCATCGAAACCAACATTTTCAATTTCAATATCACTAAGATCTAAATCTTCATCAGAAGGAATTTCATCTGATTTGTTATTTAAATCATCATTATTTTCTTCTTCTACTTCACCTTGAATTTCTTCAATAGTAACATCTTGAGAATTTTCAATAACTTCACCACTTTCTTCAGGTGAATTTTCTTTTTCTATATTTTCTTGGTTATCTTCATTTGATGAATTACCAATTTGTAAATAATCTGGTTCTGTTAATAATTCGACTTTTGCATCACTAGATTCAACTTCTTCTCCGCTTGGAGTGTTTGGAGAAATTGGATTATCATTGGATTCTTCATTTGCAAGTTCTTCTTTTCTCTTGTTATATGTTTTGTTATATTTATCGACAAAATATTCATAAGAGAAGATAATACCAGCAACTCCACATAAAGAAACAACACCAAAGCCGGATTGTAAGTATTGGCTAAAGAAACCTAAATAAGGAATCTTGCCACCTTCATAAATTCCATACATTTCATCATAAGTAATGTAGGTGCTATCAGAGTTATTATTAGCATCACCTCTCATGATGTAATTTTCAGCATCGTCTAAGTTATCTACATAATGGAAAACATTTTGTTCATCATAATATCCGCCACCGATTATTCTATGAACTACAAGTTCACCATCACTATTGAAATAGCCAATAATATCATAAAGTTCCAAATCATCTTGTTCTGGAAGCTTTTCTAAGAAAATTAAATCACCTTTATTAAATTGATTGTTTAAATCATTTTCCTCAAGGTATTCGTTTAAATGATTTTTTTCTGACATTGAGCCAGAAAGAATTGAGATAGGTGCAATTCCAATATAATTAATCGACTCTTTAATTGTCGTTGTAACAAAAAGACCAATTGCAATTGTAATAAATCCACCTAAGATAATGCCTGAAAGAATATTTCTAATAAATTTCCAAACTTTATGTTCTTTTTTAGCCTTCTTTTGTTTAATCTCTTTGTCATAACGACCAAGAATAATTAATCCACTTTCTGATTCTAACCATACTTTGACAGCAAGAAAGAAGAAAGCAAATATAATTACAGCCAAAATTATATAAATTACTAAATTAACAATTTCTAAACTATTCATTTTATTCTCCTTCCGATATTCCAAATTTGATAGTCAAATATGGTTTCTCCTCTGAGAAATTATTTACAAGAGCTTGATACTCTTTATAATTTTCTGGATTCATATTTTCTTTAAACTCGAATTGTGGATTGATAGGCTTACCATCTTCCCATTTAAAAGTTTCACTTTCTGAAACTTTGACGTATTTATCGAGTTCACTCGACATTTCGATTGTGTAATATCTATCAACACTCGTCTCTTCACCAACATAAGTTGCTACTAGTTCGCCAACTAATTGGACTTTGTTGTCATCAAGATATAGTATTGCTTTACCTTCATAACCTTCATAGCCTTCATCAGGATTAGGAGTTGTAATTCCACCTTCATCAGAAGAACCATTTTCAATAACGACATTATCACTATCAGTATCATAATGGACTCCAAGGGATGATGCGTTATCAAGCGCTACTTGCTGTGCGGTAAGGAATCCAATACCGCACAATAAGTAAGCAACTATTGCTAGCGAAGATAGAGTCACCACTGCTATCTTTGCCTTACTCATAAAATAATTCCTTTAAATTAATAAATTAATTAATTGAGTCTGTGTCAGTCCAATCAGCACTGAAGGAGAATGTAATTTTTGAATTTTCAATTTCAGAAACCATTGTGTCATATTCAGTTTTGTTATCTGGATTCATACCTGATTTCCAAGCAATTGTTGGAGCTGTAATAACTGTTCCATCAGTCCAGTTTCCTGATCCACCTGATGTAATTTCTAAATATTTAGAAAGATTTGCATCTAAAGAAACAGTATAGGTTCTTGTAACGGTACCAGATGCTCCTTCTGAAGAGTTAGCACCTCCAGTATAAGTTGCTTCAACATCGAAGTCTTGCCATGTCATTCCGGTTTGATCAATATTTAAAACTGTGTCACCAGTAATTTCAACATTACCAGTTGTTGATGATGTAGCAATAGAAACTCCTAATTGTGATTGAGATGAAGCATCACCAGAGAATACCCAAGCAGCAAAGCCACTGCCGACGACTGCACAACATGCGAGTCCAGATAAAATTGCAAGTTTTGTTTTTTTCATAAAAATTTTTAAATTCCTCCTATAGGTTAAAAAACAAATACTCTTTCTGATTAGCCCAAATTATTTTTTTAATTAAGCTCCTGCAGGTGTGAAAGCGCCAGCGATAGCTTGAATGATAGGAACCAATAAGGCAATGATTGTACAAATGACAATACCAACAATTCCCCAAATAATTCCTGACTTAGCTTTTTCTGCACCTTGGTCGTTTCCTGTGTTTTTAGACAAAACATATTGAACGATTTTCCAAATGGTAATTCCTAAGCAAACAACTGCACAACATCCACCTAGCCAAGGCAAAACAGTTTGTAAGCCTTGAATAAATGTATCTTGGAGTTCTTGTGTTGGATCTTCAGCTTCAGCTAAAACAGTAAAACTTGGAAGAAATTTTCCAAAAATATTTCCTAGCATTGAATCCTCCTCTAAATTAAAAAATCAAATTGCATATTCGGGCTTAATCGAAATCGCAATCATATTTTCTAACATATTTTTAAAGTCCGCAACAACTTGGAGGAAACAAATTTTAGTAACGATTATTATATTTTTTTGCACTGCAAAAATGAATCACTTCCCTTATCCTGCTTATAATAAATTTTTTGCTATCATTGTTCCAAAAGAAACGATAATAATCGGTGTCATTTTAATTTGACCATTAAAAATTTTTGTAATCACTTTTTTGATTCTATTAATATATAAAATATATTAATAGGTATGTGAATCACATTGCCTATAGAGGGCGTGAATCATTTTTTATATTTTATTTTAAATAAAATATAATTGAAAAAAAGTGCATCACTTTAAAAAAAGTAATTACCTTCACACAAAAATAACATTCATTGCTATAATCAGTGTATAAAATTAAATCAAGCCCGATTTAATATTTTAATTTGGAGGTAATATGAATAACACAATTACGCTACGTTTTAAAAAAGAAAATACTCTCATAAAACTCAAAGAATTAGCTAAAGAAAATGGTGTTTCACTTAATTCGATAGCCGTTTCAATCATAGAAAATTCTCTTGATACAAGCACTTTTAATAGCAATTTTGATCTCATTTCGAAGCAAAATTTAGAGTTAAAAAATACAATTTTAGAGCTAAAAAAAAGTCTTGATGAGTTAATTTTAACTGATAAAAAAGAATCAAATATTGTCTATCAAACGCTTGTTCAGCTCTTCTTTTTGAACGCTGTAGAAGCTCAAAGAAACATAAATTCAGCTAAAAATAAAGGCATTGATAAG
>CASGAB010000032.1 GCA_949299395.1 uncultured bacterium
CCAGCAGTTAAAGGTACGTTTTCCGGAAAATCAGTATCCCATGAAATTGTTTCCCCATAATCTTCAAATTTATCAGTCAAACGTAAAGCATCTTTTGAATAACTTATATCTTTTAATTTATTAGTCTCAATTTGCCCGAAAAACCATCTATCTGTATAAGATGCAGTTAATTTATTATCAACTATGTGTGAATTTGCTAATTCAATTGTAAAATGAACAGGTTCAAGATAAGAATCACCAAAAATAGTTTGTCCACAAGAAGTTAAGCTAATTAAAGCTAAAAGTGAAAAAGGAAGAATTTTTTTAAATTTTTTCATCTTTAAATTAATAAGTTAATTCTTCACTTTCTAAAGGATTTTCATCTTCACTATTTTTTTCGCTTTTTTCATTAGTTTGAACTTCTAAATTCTCAGTCTGAGCTGTTCCAGGACGAGAAACTAAATGAACTGAGGTTGCGTTAAAAACTGTTTCTTTTTGCTTATTTTGAGAATGATAACCCTCAATTCTAACGTGATCGCCTTCTTTTAAATGCTTTTGACATAAATCTCTAGCATCGTTATACCAAGACCAAATACGTTGATAATATCCTCTTTTGTCTTTATAACGGCTATCTGTTAAAACAGTAAAATAAGCATATTCAATTTTTTTACCTTTCTTATCTGTAGATTTAAGTTCAACTTTACTAGTAATTTTTCCTGTTAAAAGAAAATAATCCATGTGAATCCTCCAAATTAAACATAGTTATCGGGCTTAATTGATAACACTTAAATTATAACTAAAAAGCATTGTTTTGTCCGTGCCTAGAAGGAAGTAAATTTTAAAATTAAATAAATATTAAAATTAAAAGTTGTTAGATTTTAAGATTAATAAAACATTATAATTTATGTATGTATAAATATTTCTTATTTAGCGATATTCATGGTAGAAATTTAACTGAGTTAAAAGATAAATTATTTGAAGTAGGGTTTGATGAAAACAATCCTAATCATATTTTAGTATCTTTAGGAGATTTATTTGATCGAGGAAATGATTCATATAATTTACTCAAATATATAAATATGATGATTAAAAACAATCGTTGTATTGCTTTATGGGGAAACCATGAAACTATTCTAGCTTCGTGGTTTTATTCTAATTATGAAAGATATAAATATGTTATTGAAGCAAATAAAACAACAAATACAATTAAATCTTTTATCAAAGGTTTAGAAAAAGATAAAAAGATAATTATTAATAATAAAGATTTGTTTTTATTAGAAAGATTTTATCAAACTGGTATAGTTTTTCCTAATGAACCTATCACTTCTTATTTTTTAGCTATAAGACATAGTGATGAATTTAGATATTATTTCAATCGTTTATTACCTTATTATGTAATTAATGATAAATATTTACTTTGTCATAGTGGATTAACTTTTCAGTATGATTATAAAATTTATCAAGATGATTGGAATAAACACGATTTTAAAACCGATTCTAGTCAAACTTTAATCGAAGAGGAAACATGGGCTTTAGTTATACCAATCTTTAATAAGCCTAAATCTAGTGACATTCCTTTTAATAAGAATAACCACGAAAAAGTAATTCACGGTCATTTAAATACATGGCATTTTAATATTGATGATCCGTTTAATATTTATTTTGGAAAAAATAATATTTGCTTAGATTCACCTTATAATATAAATATTTTAGTTATTAATGAAGATAATTCTTTTACTTATAAAAAGTATGAAGATACTAATAAGATTGAAGATTTATCATTTAAAATTAAGACATTTTATTATAGAAAAATTTTATTAGAACAATTTCCTTATGGATCTAAAGTAATTTACAAAAACAAAGAATATTCGATTTGCGAATATGGTGGTTGTTATGAAGGCGATGATGAAAAATTTTATTTAGAATTATATTTATATAACGAGAAAGAAAATATAATTATTAAAAACGTTAATTCTTCTTTTGTTGTAAAATCAAATAATAATACTTAATTAAAAAGACACGGTTTTGTCCGTGCCTATAAAAATAAATTTTATTAATTTATTACCTTTCCATAACATCGTCATTTATTTTTTTCTTTGAATTACTGAAAATATTAATAAAATTATTCATTTGTTTTAAAGAAGTGTTTAAAAAGAAAGAAGCCAAAGGATCTATTGCGTGTTGGCTGTACTTTTTATGTTCACGATAATAAGACAGTCCTTGAATGTACTCTTTTCTATCTTTATTATCAATATAAAAAGGTAAAAAATTTAATCTTTGAGTTATTGCTATATTCAACAATCTACCAGTTCTACCATTGCCATCAGTAAAAGGATGAATAACTTCGAAACGAGCGTGTGTAAGTGCTAAAAAATAAAATAAATCTTTTGGATTTGAAAAATTATTTTTATATTTTTGTATGCCATCATTGATAGATAATAATAAATTATCCATCAAAAGAGGAACATCTTCAGGCAAAGCTGTTGTAATTTCCCTTCCAGTAATAAATTTTCCACCAATCCAATTATCTCTCTTCTTATAGTCATCACTTCCTCTTACTTTTCCATAAACTAAATAATGTAATTCCTT
This sequence comes from uncultured bacterium, assembly GCA_949299395.1. GTDB lineage: Bacteria > Bacillota_I > Bacilli_A > RFN20 > CAG-826 > Onthovivens. The sequence goes on from CASGAB010000032.1 coordinate 2,569, forward strand.
TAAAAAATCACTATTAACTTCACCATTATAATTCAAACAATAAATCGAAGCTTCTCTATAGGAAACAATATCAGATGCTTCTTTAAAAGTCTTATTATTAGCAGTTTCGTCGTATTTAAGTAAATTAGTAGTTTCTTTGAGCGTATAAGTATTGCCTTCAATAGCGTTTGATGAGTGAGCATCCAAAATAAGGAATTCGTTTATGTATGAATACCATTCCTCATCGGTAATTTCTTGAAGTAAATCATTACATTCTTGAACAGTTTTGTTCCGCTTTTTTTGAATTTCATAGTTTTCATATAATTTCATATAAATACACCAACTTTCAATAAAGGAATAATACAACAATTATAAACAAAAAATACGAATTTGTCCGTACCTGTAATAGCAAAATCTAATATTTTTTATCTTTCCCTTTCATTTTCCTGAGTTAAGGATTTTTCATATTCTTCCTTAATATTTGGATATTTTTCTTCTAGTTGTTTAATGTGTTTACTACATACATCTATCACGCCTGTGAAATGGTCATATAAATCTTCACTAATCAAAATTCCTTTATTAGCATATCTTAGCCATTGATTATTTGTATCTTCTTTTTCTTTAACTAAACGAGCATATTCTGCTAATGTTTCTTTCTTGTTTGAAGCAAATGTATCAAATGTTTCACTTAATTCATCTTGCAATTTAAAATCAGAAAAATCAGCTTCTTCATTCGATACTGAAGAATAAATAACATCCTTTCCAAAATAAACATCATTATTTTTAGAAACCATTTTATTTTTATTATTTTCTTTTTCAATAAACTTTAAAAAATCATCTTCGTTTTTAAATTCATTTTTGTTTAAATAATCAGTAATTTTATCTTTATCTACTGAATAAGATTCCTTAATATAAAAATTTTTATA
>CASGAB010000033.1 GCA_949299395.1 uncultured bacterium
AAAATATGAATAATAAAGAAATAATTAATTTAGCATCTATTATTGGTTATATGTATGATTATACTTTATATCCAGGAGCAGGAACTTATTTAAGTTTAGTTTTTGATTATGATAATGAAAAAGCACGTTTAAGCACAAACGAATTTATGGGAGTATCAGAAATTGGCTATATGGTTGATAAAGAAGTTTCTCCTAATTTATGTCAATTATTAATAGGTAGTTTCGCAATAAACGAAGCTATTGGAAGAAAAGGTATTATTCCTGGCACATGGATTGAAGATCGTAATTTAATTCATGCAGATTCTATTTTAAAAGACAATAACTATGAAGATTATGAAATTACTGATATTGAAGCATTGGGAATATATTACACTGCCTTTGCATCATTTTCTAACGTTCATGATGGCAAGGAAAGAAAACCTATTACTGCAATTCTAACTTATGATAAAGAATCTGAATCAGCATCTTTTAAAGCTATTTATACAGAAGATGATTTAATTAATTATTTGAATGATTATACAAACATAGATGAAGTAAAGGGAGTGATTGAATCAGTCAAGGAAAATATTAATGATTTTGCATCATATAATAAAAAAGAAGAATTGGAAGAAAAGATTGAAACTTGGGAAAAATATTATGAGCAAATTAAATCTTTTAATAAAGATAATGGAAGGGATAGATAATTAAAAAACTTTATAAGTTAAATAAATTGATTAGGTAGCCTCCATTAAATGTAGGTATTAATTTATAGATTTAAAACTATATTTTAATACCTATTTTTTTATGTAATATTATTACGATTTTAATAGACATTTTATTATTGATTAAATTATATAAAACATTATATAAATAAATATATAAGTTTAAATTGTTTTTAAATCTTAAAAATGGTAAAATATTATAAGAAAAAAGAGGAATTTATTATGGATTTAAGCAAATATGATGTTGTCATGAAAGATTGGGGAGAAAATAAAAAATATGTTATTAGACAAGTAATAGCTAATTCAATTTTAGAAAATTTATTTCCAACAATCGAAGAAGTTATTGAGCTTGGAAACGAATATGACAAGGAGATAAGCATCTTATGATTATGGATCCTTATGTTTATCCCGGAACAAATATTTTAAAAAATAAGTTTGACATCCAAGACAAAAAAGAGCTTGAGAATTTAGAAAGAAGAATATCAAATAAAAATGCAGTTCATATTTTAAAAACTAATAATTCTTTTAAATGTAGTCTTTCTTATTTACAACAAATTCATAAAAAACTCTTTCAAGAGATTTATTCTTGGGCTGGAGAAATTAGAGCAGTAAACATAGGAAAAGGAAATATTTTTTGTTTAGTTGAAAATATTGCTTCTTATTCTGAATTTGTATTTTATAGTGCTAATTCAGTTTTAAAAAATATACCTAAAAATCTTAACGATAAGATTACTTCAATTGCAAATGTTTTAAGTGATTTAAATGCTTTACATCCATTTAGAGAAGGGAATGGAAGAAGCACAAGATTATTTATGATTCAATTTGCTAAAGAATTAAATATCCAATTAGATTTTTCAAAACTTGATCCAAAAACATATCTAGAGGCATCAATCAAATCTTTTAATGGTGACAATTCTCTTTTGGAAGAAATTTTATATAATTGTTCTAGTGAGATAAAAAAGAGCAATGAGAAAGGAAGATAAATTATGGAGTTTGATTTAACTACAAAAGAAGGGCGTAAAAAATATACTGATATGTTGTTAAATTTAACCGTAACAGGATATGCAAATACTAATAATTAAGTAAGTAAAGACTTTAAAAACCTTATCAACGAATTTATTGAACGGGATATTGCTTACGATGAATTTTATAAAAAAGGAAAAAAGTTAATTCATGAAATATGACGATTTGTTTTATCCAAATATTAATATTTTAAAAAATAAATTAGATACCAAAAATGTCGATGAACTAAAAAAGAAAGAATATATTAATTCCTATATAGAAGAAGGATTTATATTACAAAGTTCTACTTTTTCATTTAATCTCAATTCCTTACGATTTGGAGAGATAATTTTTTAATTAATTTAATATATATTTAAATATATAAATTTACCTCCTTCAAGGCACGGACAAAACCGTGTCTTTTGTTTTATAATAAATACATATTTCATTAGCCCGAAATATGGATATTAAACTTGAAGGAAGTAGTCATGATTAGAAAAGAAATTTTAGTAAGAATTTTTATGATTTGTATCTCTTTAATGATTGTTGCAATAGGCTTTATATGTTTTTATAGCCTATTAACTATTGAAAATAATCATATTGATGCAATTAATGAAATGATAAATATAATTAGTTATTAGAATTATATATTTATTTATATAAAAAAATATTGAAAAAAATATATATCTTATTATATAATTATATCAAGAAAGCTCGAAATATTATGGAGGTAAAAAAAGATGGCTAGAATTATCAGTTTCTGTAATCAAAAAGGTGGAGTCGGGAAAACTACCTGTTGTGCAAATTTAGCCTTATTTTTAGCGAGTAAAGGTAAAAATGTATTATGCATTGATTTCGATCAACAAGGTTCTTTATCAGGATGTTTATCTAACGAAACTAATTCGCATTATGATAAGAATGACAATTTAATTACAGTAGTAGATGTGTTAAAAGGAGAAAAAAATATTGCTGATGCTTTAATTCATGTAAATGATAATTTAGATCTTCTTCCTTGCAATGATAAACTCATGGAATTTAAGGAGAAAGCTCTAAGTAGTGCATCAGGAAACTTCAAACTTAAGAATTTAATTAAGAATAATGATTTAAGGAAAAAGTATGACTTTATTTTAATCGATACTCTTCCTTCACTTGATATCACTCAATATAATGCTTTATTTGCAAGTGATGAAGTAATCATTCCTCTTAATTTATGTGATTTTGCTTTGCAAGGAGTATCAACTCTTTTAATGACAATCGAATCACTTAAAGAAGCTGATCTTAATGTAAGAATTAATGGATTCTTAATTAATAAATATGAATCTAAGAGAACGAAGGATGAAGACATCTATAAGGAAATAGAAGAGATTGCTAAAGATAAGGGCATTTATCTTTATAAAAATAGAATTAGAAATTTATCTTCGGTAGCTCGTATTGCTCATAAAGATATTTCTGAATACGTTTTAAATGAAGATATTATCAATTTTGGTGATGAATTTTTAAATAGAGTTTAACTTTAGGAGGATTTATGAATAAAAAAATATCAAATAGTTCAACTATTCAATCTGTGGTGCAATCTTCTGTTGAAACTAATGGAAGAACAACAAAAAAGGCAGGACGCAAGAAAAAACCAGTTTTAACTAAAGCTAGATTTAATTTCTATATTGATAAAGATGTTTACGAAGAAGCTTTAGAAATTTCTACAGCAGAAGGGATTGCTTTATCAAG
>CASGAB010000034.1 GCA_949299395.1 uncultured bacterium
AGTCGATTCATTATTATTTATTTTAACATAAAAAGGTGAAATTAACAATATTAATTTATATAATACTTTATATATTTATTTATATAATTTAATGTATAATATATATAAGCTGAATGTGCATTAATTCATGTGTAACGGTTTCATCGCTAATAGATGTAGAAAATCTGAGGCTCATAAATAAATTGCGTTTGCATTAGTAAAATAATTACTTTCGCACATAGACTACTACTCCTTTCTCAGAAATTTTCTTTTTATAAAAATCACTTTTTTGTCTTTCAAACTATTTCGATTTTAGAACATCATTTTCCTGAATTAAGTATTTAATGTCTGAAGGGAGGTTAAAAACATTAGCATAGTTAGAAGCAATACCAGCATATAAGATTTGATCATTCTCTTTATTTAAAAATGGCAAAACAAATTTTTCATAATATTTATAGGAAAAATCAAAAACAAAAGATGATCCATCTTTAAAAACAACTATTATTAATTTTTTTGTTTTATTAAAAATAATGCTTTCCATTTTTCAACCTCCAAATTAAATATACGTATTTCGAGCCAATAGGTTTTATATTTATTTACTAATAATATTATATAATATTTTATATAAATAAATCAATAATAAATTAGTTAATATTTTATATAATTCTTTATATATTTTTTTAAACAATTATTTATCTCTCTTTTTAATATCTTTATAATCAAAATTTATGTTCTGATATTTGTTAAAATATTCATAAACAATATGATTAATAATATATGACAAAGAATAATCAGTCTCTTCCTTTAATTTGACTAACGCTTTATACATTTTTGCATCAAAATAGATAATTGTTCTCGTTTTGCTATCTTTTTTTCTATATTGTTTAATCATCTTTTTGCTCCATCAAGCCGATGTATTTTGAAATTAAATCAAAATTATTTACATATAATTTAGCAACCTTAATATATTGTTTTTCCTCAACATATTTTCTTATTAGATGGTAGATTAAATTAATTTTTATATCGTCATACATTTTTTTATTCCTCACTATAATCGGATTTTTTATTACTCATCATTTCAAGCTCCCAAGATTCATAAACTCCATTGTTTTTTTCTTCTTCAAATGTTTTATTAGATGGAACAAAATGAATATTTCCTAAAGATATTTTTAAATCATCAAACCATTTCCAAGTTTCATCAAAATACTCAGGATAAATCATTTTTATTAAACAATATGAATTATCTAATTCTTCTGGAAAAGTAAAACTTGTTCCAAAATTTTCAAATGCAGTATTTAAAGAATCTTTATCTACTTGATTCATCGAAGAATTGTTTACAACAGAAAACGGTAATATGAAAGCTGATTTTACATCCGCTCTACTATGTCTAGAAGAAGAATAATCATTTTGTTTTATTACTGTAGAAGAAAAATAATAACTTGTTTCTCCAAAACACCAGATATCTGGCTGATCTAATCCATGACTTTTAATATAATTATCATTGTTATAATAAAGGTCTTTGGCTTTTAAAAGATAGCCTTTTTCAATTAATGATTCGTGATAATTCCTTCTACTAGTATCAAATTTATTGATTACTGGGTTAGTAGAAAGCGTATATGAAGCTAACTCATCTTCCCAATAATCCCATCTATCTTTTTCATCATCTCTACGAGGAATTAATGTATTTTCAATTAAATTTTCAAGACGATTTATTTTCCTTTCACAGGCAGGAATTAATGAATTTTTGATAGAATTATTTCTAGAAGTTAATGAAGAAATCTCTAAATTATTATCTCTTCTTTCTTCCACGTATTGATCATGACGGTCAGAAGCAGAATCTGCTAAATTATTATAATAAGTATAATTACTATAAGCAGAATTAGCTAAAGAATTAGCTTGTCTTATTTCAGAATTTAAAGAGTTAATTTTCCCTATATTAATGCTATATTCGCCACTTAAAGCAATAATTTGTTTATTAATTGCATCCCTCTCTTCTTGAGTCAAATCAGGATTATCCAATAAAGTTTCTAGACCTTCAATTTGAGTATTAATAAGTCTATTTGCTAATTTTAAACTACTTACTTCTCTTTCTAATGATTCAGCTTTAGAAGCGTTAGAAGAATATGTTGCATAATATGAATTAGCGATTAACCTATAATTTGTTTCGTCATCTGAAGCGTCTTCAATTAAGTCTTCTAATTCCTCATTTCTTTCACGTAATGAATTAATTTCTTCTATATTTCTATCATATTCACGATTTAAAGAAGAAATTTCATTTTCGTTATCTCTTATATCTTGTCTCGCTTCATTAATTTCAGCAACTGTTTGATAATACTTATTCTTCCAATATAAAACAGCATTATTCCATGCTTCAAAAATGAGTTCGGTGAATTTATCAATAATTTTATCTTCGTCATTACTTATTCTATTACGAAGATCAGATGTACTCATTGTGCCTTCTAATTTAACAGTCTCTGCTAAATCGTCGTCAAAATTATTAATTAAATCATTCTTTAAATTATTTAATTGGTTTAGATGAGAATTAAGAGTTGAACCATTATGCAAAATTTCACCATAAAAACCACCGCTAGTTGTGTAATAATATCCTAAATAAGTGGTTAAATTTTCAAGTATATAATCATAAAAATCATTAATTATATAATGATAATAATTCTTAATTTTTACTTCTTCATCTGTTTTAGGATAAAAATAGATGCGCATTTTTAATCCATCACTTCGATTCGTATAGTTTTTATAAAATTTAGCATAACCGCCATCATCTTCTTTCATATAAGTATCATCAAAAACAGAAATAAATCCTCCAACATAATCGAGTTGAATATCAGTCATATCTTGAAGTTCAATTTTAAAATAATTGTAGGATTCATAATCCATATCACGGATTAAAAAATAATCATCGCCAGCAGTTAAAGGTACGTTTTCCGGAAAATCAGTATCCCATGAAATTGTTTCCCCATAATCTTCAAATTTATCAGTCAAACGTAAAGCATCTTTTGAA
>CASGAB010000035.1 GCA_949299395.1 uncultured bacterium
CTAAACAAGAGAAAAAGGCAAGACTTAATGAATTAAAAACCATAAAGAAAGATGGAAATAAAGATGCAAAATTACAATATAAAAAAGATTTAATGAATAATAGAAAACATACTTTTAATCATGATGCTATGAAAGATAATTTAAAAGAAAATAAATGGAATGAAAGAAGAGAACATGATAGAAGTTACCAAGAAAGTAAATTAAATCTTAAAAATGATAGCTCATTATCTAAAAAAGAAAGAAACTTAAAAATTAAAGAAGCAAGAAGTACTAAAAATTTATTAAATAAAGAATCTAGTAATTTGTATAAAAGAGATTTAAAAGACTACAAAGCACATAGATTCGAACATAATAATCCAATTAAAAAATAAGCATTGAAAGGAGTTAATAATGGTTAGATATTGTCCTAAAAAAATTAAAGAAAAATTTAGAATTTATAAAAATTTTGAAATTAATGACATATTATTAATGTTCATAGGCGTTGTTTTAGCCTTGGTAATACTTTTCATTGGAGGATTACAAAATTTCTTAATTTTAAAAGTTATTATTGCTGTTATTATTATTTTAATATCAATTATTTTAAATGTTCCTATAGGAGATGATAATCCTTTAAGATTAAGAAAAGAAATTGCTTATTTCTTTAAATATATTTTTAGAAAAAAGAAATATAGTGAATTTTATTTAAAAAAAGATTTAGGGATGAAAATTGATGATGACAATGTCTGTTATAATCCAGTTAAAAAGAAATATTCTACAATTGTAGAAGTAGATGCTTCGTTAATTGCTTTAAAAAATGAAAAGGAAGCTGATGCTTATATTGATCGTTTAGAATATGCATTAAATCAATTAGACCAATATTCTATTATTAAAACTGAAATTGCGCTTAATGTAGGTGAATATTATTACAATAATATCGAAAAGCAAAAATTATTAACTCTTGTTCAAAATGATATAAATTTAGGTAAGAAAGCCTTCGCTGAAAAAGTATTTTTAAAAGAAGAAGAAACACTTTTAAAGAATTTTATTGCAAAGAAATATTATAATCCACGTTATTTCATCATTATTTTTGGTAATAAAAAAGAAGATTTATTAGATTTAACTTATGATTTTATTAGAACTTTACAACATGCTAATCTATCTTCTCGTTTATGTGATGAGGCTTTAATTAAGAAAGTTTACAAATATTACTATGAAGGCGTTTTAAACGAAAAAGACAATGATTTTATCTTTAATTCATGGGAAGAAAAAGCAACATATATTAATATGAATGTTGGTAAAGATAATAATGGACAGAATATTTATCACAAATTTAAAGTTTTTGGTATAACTAGACTTCCTAAAAAGATACCTAACATTTGGCTATCTGAATTAGTAAATATAGAAGAAGTTCGTTTATCAATGAAAATAGATAATCCATTAGATTCAACGAAAGTAAGAAATTCTTTATCAAATTCTTTGATGGAATTAAGGATGCAACTTAATAATCCTATGAAAGAATATCAAAAAATGGAAATTGAAGATCAAATGGATCGAATTACATATTTATTAAATCAACTTAATGATGGAGATGAAACAATTCGAAAAGTTTATATTAGTTTTATTGTTCCTATTGAAAAAGAAAAAGAATTCTTATCAACTGCTAAGAAAAATAACATAGGTATTACAAGATTTTTCTTCCGCCAAGCCGAAGCTTATATGAATAGTGATTTATATAAATTTTTAAATTTGAAACCTCTTAAAGATGCTGATTTAGATTTGCCTTCTTCAATTATTTCTTCATCATATCCATTTACCTCAGCTATTTTCTTTGATAAAAATGGTTCATATATCGGCACATCTTTCGGCTATCCTGTATTTTTTAATCCTTTCGTAAATATCGATACTAAATCTAATTTAAGAGTAAATGCTAACATTTCAATTACCGGAACTTCAGGTGTAGGAAAATCTTATTTATCTAAAGTATTACTTTTAAATGCTACAACCGTATGTGATAAAATTCGTATTCTTGATCCGGAAAATGAATATAAAGTTTTCTGTGAAAATTTATATGGTAAAAATATAGATGTAAGTGGTGGAAAAGAAGTTATAAATCCGCTTGAAGTTTTCCCTTCTTTAAGTGAAGATGATGAAAGCTATAACAATGACGTTACTCTTCATAAGCAATTCCTCGATGAATTTTTTAAAACTTCAATTAGAAAAATAAATCAAGATGACCTTTTAGCTTCATATCTAAATAGAGCCATTGATGTTTTATATTCAAGATGGAATATCTTTGATGGAATTAAACTTCCTGAAGATTCTAATTCTTATCCTATAATGCAAGATTTATATGATGTTATTAAAGAACTTTATGACAATGAAATGGAGAAAAATAATGAATATGAAGCTCATTTCTATAAAGAACTATTAATTTTGTTAGGATCTTTCGTAGGAAGCGGTTTAAAAGCTAAATTATGGAATAACCACACTACATTAAAACTTGATAATCAAATAGTAGTATTTAATTTCCAAAATCTTTTATCCTCTTCTAACAAAGATATCGCCGCTTCGCAAATGCTTTTAATTATGAAATTCTTAAATCAAGAAATCATCGTTAATAGAAATGTAAATGAAAATTCTAATGTTGATAATAAATTCATTATTATGGTTGATGAGGCACATAACTTTATTTCTAAAGATTATCCAGTCGCACTTAATTTCTTATATCGTATGAGTAAACAAATAAGAAAATATTATGGTTCATTAATTGTTACAACTCAACAAATAGGTGACTTCTTAGGTGGAGATGATAATACTAAGAAATTAGCAAAAGGTATTATTGCTAACTGTCAATATTCATTTATTTTTAAGAATCCTAATGCTCTTGATGATGTTAAAAATCTTTATGGCGAAATTATGAC
>CASGAB010000036.1 GCA_949299395.1 uncultured bacterium
TAATTGTTACAGATTCCTATCATGCAACAATTTTTGTGTACAAATTTTTCCTTTTGTAAATACATTGATTTTTCTCTTGATTTTTAATAGTTAGCCTCCCTTACCTATTTTTAAGTTAATTTAATTATATTGTTTAATTTTTATATCTGCAATCGTATTTAAATACAATCGCAAATACGATTACATTTATATATATAATGTTAAATACCATCATATTGTAAATTCTTAATAAATATTTGAATAAATTAAACTTTATATTATAGTTTTACTAACAAGAGACTTAGCATCTTGCGTCCTTACTTCATATTGTTAGTTTCTAAGCAAAGAGAGGATTATAGCGATTATCATAATCATGATAATCGCTTTTTTTATAACCTTCATTTTCTCACCTTTTCATGAGTGTAGGGTTGGCAAGATAGCTGAGTCATTGAGTTTTGACGTCTTTTCTTTGACAAAACAAAAATTTTAAAAATAAAAATATATAAATATTGATCGATATATATAAGTAGTTAGTTGGTGTATTAATTTAATTATAAAATGTAATAATATTTATGAAGTCATTTAAATGACTTCATAAATATTCTAAATAATTTAAACTTTGTCAATAGATCACAACTAACTTTTTTAGAAAATATTAAAAAATATCGATAGATATCGAATAATAGTTATTTAATGAAAATTAATTGAATATATAAATAAAACTTAGAAGAATCTTTCTTCTAGGTTAATTATTATTACTATTCATTAATAAAATAAGTTAAATAAATTGGTAAATAAATAATATCATTTTCTTTTTTAATATCTTTAGTGTGTATTACATATTTTTTATCAATATTAGAACTATATTTTTTAATAAAATAGTCTAAAGATTTATGTATCTTATAATCTCCACTTTTTACTTCAATTGGACATACTTTATTATTTTTACTTATTAAAAAATCGATTTCATAATTTCTTTTAGCCTTTTCATCAAAATAAACATAATAAAATAATTTTTCATTTAAAGAAGTTAATATTTGAGCAACCATATTTTCAAAGATATAACCTAAATTTACACTTAATTTATCAGCTAATAACTTTTCATATAAATCATTAGAATTAAAATCTTTATCATAAAAAACTAAAGTAATAAATAATCCAGTATCATTACTAAATATCTTAAATTTAGTTAAATCTAAAGTTAATGATAAAAGAACTTTTGGATCATTAACTTTATAAGAAATATTAACAATACATGAAGAATTAAGTTTACTAATATGTTCTAAGATTGAATTAACACTTATATCATAGCTATCAATTATTTTATTAATTTGAAAAGACGAAGCATTATTCATTAATTGAGAAGGTAATGAACGATAAATTAAAGATAATCTATTAGTTGGATCTATTTTATTTAAATCATCAATATATAAATCAATAATCTCTCTTTTAGCTTTATCTACTTCATAAAAGTTATTAGTTTCAATATATTTATTAACTGCTTGAGGCATTCCTCCAACTAACATATATAATCTAAATCTTTTCATTGATGTTCTATTTAAAGAATCCCCAAATCCTTTTAATTTTAAATATGGTTCTTTTAAAAGACTAAAAGCATCTTCTTTTTCATTTAGTGCCCATAAAAATTCTTCATAATCCATTGGATGCATTTTAATTTTTCTTTCTTCGGAAGGAATTAAAATATCTTTAACATTCTTTTTTATAGAGATTAAAGATCCTGTTTCTATATAGTCAAAACGATTATCTTTAACTAAATGTTTAATTGCTTGACGAGCTTTTGGACAAAACTGTACTTCATCAAAAATAATTAAAGATTCACGTCTATATAATCGAGTTTGAAAATAAAGTTGAAGTTGAGAAAATAAAAAATCTAAATCTGAAATATCTAAAAATAAATCAATGATATTTTGACCGGCCTTAGAAAAATCAATAAGGATGTAACTTCTATATTCGTTTTTAGCAAACTCTTCTGCTATTGTTGATTTTCCAACTCGTCTAGCACCCTCAATTAATAAAGCACTTCTTCCTTTATCATTGTTTTTCCATTCAAGAAGTTTTTGATAAATTTTACGCTTAAATATCATACCTTTTATCCCTCTTACCAATATGATACCGAAAAATCGCAGTTAGAAATTATCTTTATGTAATTAATACATATTTATATAAAAGAATATACCTAGAAGTATTTTAATACTTCTAGGTATATTTTATATATATTTATTTATTAATTATGATAAGGATATTCTTTTAAATTAACTCCTTGATAATTTAAAGATATACCTTTTAATATTTCTATATATTTAGTAATAAACGGATCACTTAAAGATAAACCTATACCATATCCAATAAAATCACAATCTTTATATCCTCTTAAAGGATTATAATTCTTATTAGTGAAGTAAGGATAAGTAATAAAGAGAGTGATAATAATATCTTATTAATTATTCTTTTATTTAAACATACTACTATTACATCTATTATTAAACCTTAGTTTAATAATAGATAATTATTATTATTCTTATTGGTGGAATAACTACTATATCTATTTATATATACTACTACTCTTATTATAGCGGGAATAAGTAATGTATCCGTTTATATATAAATGAAATTACTACCCCTCTTAGACGTATTAATTTACGTCTTTTTTCTTTGTCTAAATATATAAGTATTTAGACACTAGCTAAGAGGGGTAGTTAATAACTATTAGATTTAAAACAATGTGTTGTTTTAAATCAATTTCATTTATATAGGAGAATATTAAAAAATGAAAAAAAGAAATTTATTAAGCCTTAG
>CASGAB010000037.1 GCA_949299395.1 uncultured bacterium
AGTCGAAAAGTTCGCCTGGCGCACTTTTCCGCCAAAAATAAAACAGCATCAAATTCTGGTGCTGTTTTTAGAATAAGATGTAAATCTTTTACTTATACTTTTTATTTATTAAAATAATTAAAATATTAAAAAGTACAAAATAAAAACACGATAATTATCGTGTTTATTTATTAAGTGGTGATCCGTATGGGATTCGAACCCATGAATGTTACCTTGAGAGGGTAATGAGTTAAGCCGCTTCTCCAACGGACCTTATCTATTAATACTCCTTATCTAAATAGTTAAGATAAGGAGTATATATTTTTATAATGCATTAATAACTAAATCAATTCTATGTAATGCTTCTTCTTTTCCTAAAATAGAAAGAATTGCAAATAAGTTTGGTGTAACTTTTCTAGCGGTCATTACTACTCTAATAATTTCGCAAGCATCATTAATTGAACCAATATAAGGAGTTGGATCAGCTTTATATGCTTTCATATCAGTACAGAAATTAAATTTAGAAGCACATTCTTTAATATGTTGATACCAAGCATTTTCATCTTCTTCCAAATAAAGATAGTTTTTATATTCATTTAAGAATGATTTAATTACATCTTTAGAAATAGTTTCATTAAAGATAAAACCATTAGCTAATAACTTATTATATTCTTCATTATCAAAGAATTTAATAATCTCATAAATATCGCTATATTTAGCATAATCTTTACGAGGATTTTTCTTTTCTCTTTCAATATTAAGAATTGTTTCATATCTAGAATAGTCTTTTTCAATGAAATTCTTTAAATTTTGATCATATTTTTTAGCCCATTCATAGGATTTTTGAGCAATTTCTTCTTTTTTCATCTTTGATAAGATTTCTTTAGCATAAAAGTTGAGTTTTTCATTATCAAAAAGTGCGCCATCTAAAGACATTTTCTTTAAAGAGAATTTAAAATGATTTAAATCATAATCTTTTTGAGAAACTAAGAAATCTTCATAATTTGAATTAGCAATAGTCATTAAATAGACTAAAAGTGAATATGGTTCATATCCTTTTTCTAAGAAATAATCGACACTTGCTTCACCATCTTTTCTTTTTGATAATTTTCTTCTTTTACCTTCATCCATCTTCATAATAACTGGAAGATGAGCATATTTAGGAGCTTTAAAACCTAAGCTTCTAAATAAATCTAAATGTAATGGTAAAGAAGGAAGCCATTCTTCTCCTCTTGTAACTAAATTTGTTCTCATAAAATGATCATCACAAACGTGAGCAAAATGATAGGTAGGTAAACCATCACTTTTTAAAATAACGATATCTTGATCATTTTCAGTTAAAAGGAGTTCTCCTCTTATTTCATCTTTTGCTTTAATTTTATTTTCGTGATTACCTTTTGATTTAAATCTAATAACATATGGATCGCCATTTTTAACACGATTATATGCTTCTTCAGTAGATAAATTACGATAAATTGCGTATTTTCCATAATAACCAGTGATTTCTTTTCTTTCGGTTTGTTCTTCTCTTAATTTATTTAATTCTTCTTCACTAGCAAAACAAGGATAAGCTAAATCATCGATAATCATTTGTTTAATAACTGTTCTATAAAGATTTTTTCTTTCAGATTGAACGTATGGTCCATAAATTCCTTTAAAAGAATCGCCCATAAAACCTTCATCAATATCGATATTAAATTCATGGAGTTGTTTTACAAGAGTATTTGCACTACCCTCAATTTCTCTTTTTGTATCAGTATCTTCTAATCTTAAATAAAAGATTCCTTCACTATCTTTTGCAATTTTATTTGCAATCATTGCAGTAAAAAGTGAACCAGTATGTAAAAAACCTGTTGGAGAAGGTGCAAAACGTGTTACATAAGCTCCTTCTTTTAAATTTCTAACAGGATATTTATTTTCTAAATCTTCGATATTTTCCGTAATTTCTGGAAATATTAAATTTGCTAAATCAATTTTAGTAATCATAAAATAAAAATCTCCTTGTAATTTATACAACTTTCTCTTATAATAATCAAGCAACGTCCAGATAAGGCATAAATATGCAGGTGTAGTTCAGTGGTAGAACGTAACCTTGCCAAGGTTAATATGCGGGTTCGATTCCCGTCACTTGCTCCATT
>CASGAB010000038.1 GCA_949299395.1 uncultured bacterium
AAAAAGAGTTGAAGATTTTAAAGAAAAAAGGATGGAAGATATCTTTAATCGTAATGCAAATAGCATCTTAAAAGTTATGATTCAAAGTAGAAAAATTAAAAAATTAAAGAAAGATTATAAGACAAATCGTTCTTCTAATTACCGTTATTATCCTAATGATCCAAAATTAATTAGAGCTAAAGCAATTGAAATTAGACAGAATGAACGTCAACATGAAAAAGATGTTAATAATCTAATTAAGATACTTTCAAGCGTTGATTATTGGGACTTTAATTATCAAGATTTATCAATGCAAATTGGTACTATGAGGGATTAATATGAAAAAGAAACTTAAAATTTTTGCTGCTTTAATTATTGGATTAGCACTTCTATCACTTCTTATTTTTGTTGTTGTAGCTATTTTTGTTTCTATTTTAGATGAAGTAAATGCTGGTGGATCTCTTGCTACTTTGAAGTTAGATTTTGATTTAATTATAAGTTTATTTAAAGATAAAAGAGTCCTTTTAATATCATTATTATTTGTAGGAGTAATTGTTATTATAACTGTTATTTATCTTCTTAAAATCAGTTTTTTCAATTCATCAAAAAATGTCCAAACTTTTTTAAAAACAAAAAGCGACCTTTATGGCAATGCTAGATTAATGACAAATGATGAAATGATCGCTAATTTTGGATATGGAAAACCTCGAAAAATCTTTAAATATGGTTACCATCGGTTCTCCTGGCGTCGGTAAAACACAATACTTTTTAATGCCCAATATTATTCTAAATGCATGTAATTCTTTAGAGCAACCTACGATGATTATCAACGATGTTAAAGGTGAATTATTTGAAAGTATTTCCAAAAGATTAGCAGATTCTGGATATAAAATTTTAAACTTAAATTTAAGAAGTGAACGAACTTCTACTCGTTATAATCCACTTGAAATTATTTGGAAATATTATCAAGAATATATTAATACTTTTACTGTAAAAATGGTTGATCCTCAAGGTCAAATTGTTAAATCTGTTAAATTAAATTCGGAAATGTTTATACCGATATAGTTTTAGAAATCAAAAAGGATGATATTACCTTTGAGGAAATAAATCTTTTAGAAAATAAGACTGATTTATTTAAAAAGAAAACTTTTTATAATGAAACTTTTGAAATAAATGTTTGTAAAGTACGTCCTCAACTTGATGAAAATAATCAAAAAGTTGATAAGATAGAATTCCTTTATTCTTTACAATTTATTAAAAATAGTGAGTTTATTGATAAGGTTACGACCGAAATTTTAGCTTTCTCTTCTACTGTTATTCCTGAAGGTGTCGGTGAAAATCAATCATGGAACAGTGGCTCTCGTGGTATTGTTGAAGGTTGTATTTGGGGGATGCTTGAAGATTCAATGAATCCTAAAAACAATATGACATTAGAAAAGTTCACCTTATTTAATATAGGAAATATTATTAATAAAATGTCTAGAGCATTAACTGCAGCTGCAATGATTGTTGATAATGACTCTGAAAAAACTGTTGACTCTTATGTTTCAAACACTCAAACAATCTTAAAAGAGTATCTAACAAGTGGTATTGCTTATATTACAAGTGCATCTGATTTTAGTCTTGATGAACTTGTTAATTCACCTCAACCTGTAGCTTTATTTATTACAATTCCAGATGAAAATGCTACTAAGTATCCAATTGCAACTTTATTAATTAAACAAATTTATAACTACATGATCTATCAAGCTACAAAAAATAAAGGCAATCATTTAGATAGAAAAGCTTATTTTTATCTTGATGAGTTTGCGCAAATGCCTAAAATTACTGAATTTAAACAATGGGTAAATGCTTGTAGATCAAGATGGATTTACTTTGATATTATCATTCAATCAGTTAACCAACTTTATTCTTCCTATGGTAAAGATGAAGGCTTCGCTATTTTGAATTCTTGTGCAATTCATTTGTTCTTAGGTTCATCAGATAGTGAAACAGTTAAATATTTCCACGATGAATTAGGAAAAGAAACGGTTGTTACTAAGTCTTCCTCTTCTTCTACTAAAACATTCGAATCTATGGAAAGTAATGCAAATTATTCAATGAGTGGCAAAGATATTGTTCCTATTAACCAACTTACAGAAATGAAGGCTGGTGAAGCTTATTTTAAAATTTTTAGACTTAATCCTTGTAAAACACATTACGTTCCTTATTTTGATAAAAAAGCAAATAAAATAGGATTATTTAAAAAAGGATTTGTTTATGTCCAAATGTCAGAAAGAATTTTTAGAGAAAGTGAACGTTATTACGATATTGAAAAAATCATTAAGATGAATAGAATTGAAACAAGAAGAAATGCTAGAGCAAATTCTGTTGCTTCTTCTTCGAGTAAAGTGAATGATTATATTAATAGAGAAGAAATGAGACGTAATAATAGAAACAATATTGTGGATGCTATAAAACCAACTGAAGAACAAAAAGAAGAAGCTAAAAAGATAGTTGAAAGAAAAAAAGAGGAACAATCAAATAACGTTATTATTGAAGGTGAAATCAGCAACTTTAAAGATTTTAATTCAATCACTCCTTCTACTATGAAAGATGTTAAATCTAAATATATTAAAGATGAAACTTACCTAGCTGAAAACGATCTATCAGATGAAGACGAAATATTTAATATCTTAGAGAAAAACAATAAATAAAGAAAAGAGGCTCGTTAACTGAGTCTCTCTTTTTTGATTAAAATGGTAATTCAGCTTCACTAATATCAGAATCATCAATAATGTCATTATCTGGAAGTTCAATCTCTTCATCGCCTTTTTTTGTATTACAGAATTCTATTTCTCTAACTGCAACTGACATCGAAGTTCCATTACTTCCATCTTTCTTTTGATATCTTTTGACTTCTAAACTTCCATTTACTCCAATTAAGCTTCCTTTTTTACAATATTTTTCTAATGTTTCAGCGGTTTTATTAAAAGCTACACAAGGAATAAAATTAGTTAAGTATTCACCATTTTCATCTTTTCTTCTTGAATTAACAGCTAATGTAAAAGAGCAAATTGCTGTTCCTTTTTCATTTCTTTTAATTTCTAAATCTCTTGTAATTCTGCCAATTAAATTAATATTATTAATCATATAGTTCCTCCTAAATTAAGATATTTATTTTTGGCTTGATTTATATTAAATATCTTTTCTTGATATCAAAATTATAGCATATTT
>CASGAB010000039.1 GCA_949299395.1 uncultured bacterium
GTTCCTACAAGTTCAAACAAATCATCTGCAAATAATTCGTTTGGATTTAAAATGTCAACATGGGAAGGAAGCTGTTTAAAATATTTTTGGGACGAGGAACTAGTCCAATTAAAATACTCTTTCGCTTCTTTTTTCTTCCAAATTGATCTTCCGGATACAAGATCCAATCTTTCTTGATTTGTCATATTAAAGACTCCTTAATTTCCTTCAAATTTTTTTAATATCGAAGCCTCTTTTTCTACTGAAGTTCCTATTTCTTTAAAAAGATCATCTCTATAAATACATTTTTTAAAATTAGGTGGTTCTTTTAAATTCTTAAAAATTAAAGTCATTTTAGCTTGTGAAAATCCAAAATATTCTACAGCGTCTTTTTTCTTCCAAATTGGCGTTGTTAATAAATTGATTTTCTCATTAGGTGTTAATTTTGCCATTTTACCTCCTTTTTAATTTCTAATGTTCATAATTCACACATTTCTATTATAATATAGTATTTTTAACGAACATTATCAAGTTTCTTTTTGCTTTAAATACACATTTGATATAATAAATGTAAATATGAGGTAATAATATGAAATATGGTGAGTTATTACAAAAATTAAGAAAACAGAAAAATTTAACAATTAAAGAGGTTGCTACTTATCTGCATGTAACTCACCCTTCTATATCTCGATATGAAAATAATTTGCAAGAACCATCTATTGAAACATTAACAAAACTCGCCGACCTTTATGGTGTTTCATTAGATTATCTTATAAAAGGCGAAGACAATGGTATAACAATAACAATCGAAGAATATCAAACACTGATGAAAATAAAAAAAGTATTAAACAATCTTGAAAACAGATATGAAAATTTAAACAAGTCCATCAATATCCAAGCGGATAATAATTCAGGAACAATAATTGTTCAAAATAACAATAACGAAAGAGATAATTAAAATGGCTATTTTATGGGATAAAAAACATAAATGTTGGTATATAGATGTAAAAATTAAACTTGATGATGGAACTTGGTTTCATACATCATATAAAGACACTAAAAATTCTAATTTAAAATCAAAAACTTATGCAAAAGCTTTAGAAAAAAAGATAATTGATGAAAAAAAAGAGGAACTTTTACTAGTTCCTTCAAATGATATGAAAATTAGTAATTTAATGGTTCTTTATCTTGAAGATTATAGGCTTGATCATGAAGATTATAGGCTTGATCATGCAGAATCATCTACTGACAGAGTGAAAGAAATATTAAAGAATCATATCATTCCTATTTTAGGAGCTAATTCAAAAGCTAGAGATGCTTTTACCATTAACAAAATGATGAAAATAAGAAAAACAGCTATTGAAAATCCTAATTTAGGAGGAACTTTTAAAAATAAAGTTATCCAATATGCTAGAAGATTTGTTATGTTTGCCAAAAAAGTAAAAGCGATTAATAGTGATGTTAAGGATGACTGCCTTGGAGTTCTTGATCCTGTTAGAAACAAGGTAGTATTAAAAGAACCGAGAAATAAATACACTCCAATGGATGATTTTTTAAATGCTGTAAATAATAGTCAAAAAATAAAAAAGATTGATAAAAATAGTTTAATTGTATTTTATTTTTTAGGATGTAGAATCGGTGAATTTTTAGGTATTACAAGAGATAATTTTGAAGATAACAAAGATTCCACTTCTTTTATTTACATTAATAAGCAACTTGATTTTAAAGGAAGATTAACTTCGAATTTAAAGACTAACGCTTCTTATAAGAAGATTCCTCTTAATAGCTTATGCGCTGATTTAATTAGAGAAATAATTGAACTAAAAAGAATAAGAGAGGAAGGAAGACTTTTCCCTTATTCAAGAACTAACTTTAGAAGAATTGTGGATAGAGTATTTGAAGAAGCCAATCTTCCTCATAATACACTTCATGGTTTAGGAAGAAAGTCTATTAATACCGAATTATATTTGGCAGGAGCGGATGATAAAGTTAGACAAACGTTATTAGGACAAAAAGATAGTTTAGTAAATATAGAGCATTATATTGACAATGAAAAAGCATTAGAAAAAGGTGCAGAATTTCTAAATCGTTTTGCAAATAAAAAAGAATAGTTTTCATCTTTATTTTTAATTGACTATTATTTATTTAATTACCTTAACTAAGATAAAAATTCTAAAACATTAAAATTTTAAATACAAAAAATTAAAATAACGGGTGGGAAAATCGGTGGGAAAAAAATCAACTTTTTTAAAAAGAAATGAATAAAAATTAGTATTTTTATAATAAAAAACATAATTAGAATAATAATAAACGCAATGTCAAATAGTCCCGTCACTTGCTCCATTAAAAATTGTACCCCTTTCTCTAGACTTTCCAAGTCTGGGAAAGGGGTTTTATAATGGCTAAATATTCGTATGAATTCAAGATTGATGTGGTTTTAAAAT